>DASUWU010000001.1:0-24646 GCA_036378315.1 Streptosporangiaceae bacterium
CCCGGTTTTCGTCGAGCCGCGCAGCAACCTGCCGGCCCAGCTCACCAGCTTCATCGGCCGCGACGGCGACCTCACCCGGGTGGGCAAGCTGGTGGACGAGGCCCGCCTCGTGACGCTCACCGGGCCGGGCGGCTCGGGCAAGACGAGGCTGTCGCTCGAGTCGGCCGCCAGGCTGACCGGGCGGATGCCCGACGGTGTGTGGTTCGTCGAGCTCGCGCCCGTCGTGGATCCGGCCGAGGTGCCCAGCGCCGTGCTCACCGTCCTCGGCCTCCGCGAGGTGGCCAAGCTGGCGAGCGCCCGCGGCTGGGTGCCCAACCCAGGAGAGATCGCCGAGCCGCTCGACCGGCTGGCCGCGGCGCTGGCGAACAAGCGGCTGCTGCTGCTCATCGACAACTGCGAGCACCTCATCGACGCCGCGGCCCGGCTCGCGGCGCGCCTGCTCGCCGACTGTCCCGGCGTACGGATCCTGGCCACCAGCAGGGAACCGCTCGGCATCACCGGCGAGACGCTGTGGACGGTCGAACCGCTGGAGCTGCCGCCGCCCGACACCGCGGTGGCGGACGCGACGAGCTACCCGGCGGTCCGGCTGCTGGCCGACCGGGCCGGGGCGGTGCGCCCTGGTTTTTCGGTGACGGAAGAAAACGTCGCGCACGTCGTGCGCATCTGCCGGGCGCTCGACGGCATGCCGCTGGCCATCGAACTGGCCGCGGCCAGGCTGCGAGTGCTGTCACCCGACCAGGTGGCCGCGCGCCTGGCCGACCGGTTCCGGCTGCTCACCGGCTGCAGCCGTACCGCGCTGCCACGGCACCAGACGCTGCGCGCGGTCGTCGACTGGAGCTGGGACCTGCTCGGCGAGGCGGAACGCACCCTGTGGTGCGTCCTGTCCGTCTTCGCCGGCGGCGCGACGCTGGACGCGCTCGAGGCCGTGTCCGGGATCGCGCCGGACGAGGTCTTCGACGTACTGATCGCCCTGGTCGACAAGTCCCTGGTGATCGCGTCGGATGACGGCCGCTACCGGATGCTCGAGACGATCCGCGCGTACGGCCTGGAACGCCTGGCCGAGCGCGGCGACGAGGAGCGGGTCCGCGCCGGGCACGCCAGGCACTTTCTGGAACTGGCCGAGACGGCCGAGCCCGAACTGCGCGGCCGCGACCAGCTGCGCTGGCTCGGCCGGCTCAATGCCGAGCACGACAACCTGCACGCGGCGCTGCGGCACGCGATCGGCGCCGGGGACGCGCCGGTCGCCGCCCGGCTGTGCGCCGCGCTCGGCTGGTACTGGTGGCTGTGCGGCCATCGCGCCGAGGGCGAGGAGGCCGCCATCGCCACGCTGGCGATGCCCGGCCTGCCCGACGACGGATACGCGGCCCTGGTGTACGCCATGGCGGCCATGTCGTCGGTCGGCACGTCCCGCGACATTGCCGACATCAAGGCGTGGCTGACCGCGGCGCGACAGATCACCGAGCGCACCGGGCAGGCCGGCCTGCACCCCATCCTCCGCACGATCGAGCCGTTCCTCGCGCTGTTCGGCGGGGAAGGCGACGTGTACGCCGCGGAGAAGCTGGCCGCGCTCTTCGACGATCCCGACGCGTGGCTGCGCGCGTTCGCCCGCATGATGCACGCGCAGGTCGACCTCAACCTGGGCCGGGCCGAGTCGGCGGAGCGGCATCTGGAGCTCGCCCTGGCCGGGTTCCGGGAGCTGGGCGAGCGGTGGGGCACCGGGTTCACCCTCACCGCGCAGGCCGAGCTGACCGCCTGGCGCGGCGAGCACCGGCGGTCCGCCGCGCTGCACGAGGAGTCGATGGCGCTGCTCACGGAGATGGGCACCATCGACTCTGTGCCGTACGTGGGCATCCGCCTCGCCCACGAGCTGTGGATGTTGGGGGAGCGTGACCGGGCGCAGCGGCTGATCGACCAGGCGGCGCGCTCGGCCGAACGATCGGGTGAGCCCGAGGTGCTGGCCTACGTCAACATGATGCTCGGCGAGTTCGCCCGCCAGCAGGGGGACTACGACGAGGCGCGCCTGCGCTACGACCGGGCGTGGGAGGTGGCCGCCGGCCTCACCGGGCCCGGGCACATGCCGTCCATCATCGCCGCCGGCAGGGGGCAGTTGGTTGCCGCCGAGGGCGACCTCGAGGCGTCCAGGCGCTGGCGGGCCGAGGCGCTCTCGGTGGCAGTGTCCACGATGGACGGACCGGTGATCGCCGTCGCCGTCAGCGGGTTCGCCGACCTCGCCTGGCGGCAGGGCGACCCGGCCGGCGCGGCCGAGCTGCTGGGCGCGGCCGACCGGGTACGCGGGGCTCCCGACCTGTCCGTGCCGGACGTGGTCAGGCTCATCGAGGCGCTGGAGGAAGAGCTCGGCGGCGCCGGCTACGCGGAGGCCTACGAGCGGGGCGGCCGGCTGACCCTGGACGATGTCCTCGCCCGGGTCGGCGTCGACCGCCCCGCTCCGTTCCGTATCTGACCCGGTCCCGGGCGCGCCCCGTCAGACGCGGCGCCGCAGGGTGCGGACCGCCAGCGGTGCGGCCACCGCGATGATCGCGGCGGCCCAGAGCAGCGACTTGAGCGCCGGGCTGGCGATCGGCCCGCCGACCAGCATGCCCCGGGTGGCGTCGGCGAGGTTGGACACCGGGTTGACCTTCGCCCACGCCTGCAGCCAGCCCGGCAGCGTCTCGAGCCGGACGAACGCGGTGCTGGTGAAGCTCAACGGGAACACGGTCGTGAACCCGAAGATCATTACCTTCTCCGGCTCGCTCACGACCAGCCCGATGAGCACCGCCACCCAGGCGAACGCCAGCGTGAACACCAGCACGAGCGCGAACGCCTCCACGACCCCGAGGCCGCTGTCGGGACGGAACCCGATCAGCATGCCGATGCCGAGGATCAGCACGATCGACCACGCCTGCTTGACCGAGTCGGACAGGATCCGGCTGGCCAGCGGCGCCGCCTGCGCGATCGGCAGGCTGCGCAGCCGGTCGAAGACGCCCTTGGTGATGTCCAGGTTCAGCCCCATGCCGGTGTTCAGCGTTGCGAACAGGGCGTTCTGCACCATGATCCCGGCGAGCATGTAGTGCACGTAGGCCGACGGCGAGCCGGCCATCTGCCCGCCGAAGACGTACGTGAACAGCAGCACGAACATGATGGGCTGGACGCTGAAGTCCATCAGCTCCATCGGGTTGTGCTTGATCTGCACCAGCACCCGCCAGGTCAGCGTCAGCGTGTGGCGCAGACCTTCGATCGGGCTGACCCGCCTGGGCAGCGCCGGGGCGGGCACGGTGGCGGCGACGGCGGTCATGCCACGCTCCCTTCCGCGACCAGTTCGTCCTGGTCGCCGTCCTGCTCTTCGGCGCGGTGGCCGGTGAGCGACAGGAACACCTCGTCGAGGCTCGACTTGCGCAGCGACAGCTCGCCCACGATCACGCCGGCGTCGTCGAGCCGCCGGACGATGGCCGGCAGCACCGCCGGGTCTTTGACGGCGGCGCTGACCAGGCCCTCCTCGACCTGCGGCGGCGAGCCGACCAGCTCGCCGACCACCCGGGCCACCGTGACGTTGTCGGCCGCGGTCACCGGGCGCACTTCGAGGACCGAGCCACCGACCTGGGTCTTCAACCCGTCCGGCGTGCCCTGCGCGATCACCTTGCCGTGGTCGATCACCACGATGTCGTCGGCGAGCTGGTCGGCCTCCTCCAGGTACTGCGTGGTGAGCAGCACCGTGACGCCGTCGTCGGTCAGGTCGCGGACGATGTCCCACAGCCCGCCGCGGCTGCGCGGGTCGAGGCCGGTGGTCGGCTCGTCGAGGTAGAGGACGTGCGGGTCGCCGGCCAGGCTCGCGGCCAGGTCGAGCCGGCGCCGCATGCCGCCCGAGTAGGTCTTGGCCGCGCGGTCCCTCGCGTCCCAGAGCTCGAAGCGCTCCAGCAGCTCGGCCGCGCGTTGCCTGGCCTCGCGGCGCGACCGGCCGAGGAGCCGGCCGATCATCACGAGGTTCTCCGTGCCGGTCAGCATCTCGTCGACCGAGGCGTACTGCCCGGTGAGACCGATGAGCTGCCGCACCCGGTGTGCGTCGCGTACCACGTCGTGCCCGGCGACGCTGGCCGTGCCGGCGTCGGGCCGGAGCAGGGTGGCCAGGATGCGCACGACGGTCGTCTTGCCCGCCCCGTTCGGCCCGAGCAGGCCGAGAACCGTGCCCTGGCGGACCTCGAGGTCCACGCCTGCCAGCGCCTCGGTCTCCCCGAATCGCTTCACCAGGCCCTCGGCCTGGATCGCGTACGTCATGGATGTCTCCCTCGCAAGGAACAAAGTGGCGCCGGCCCCCGTAGACCTCACATCAGTTTGTCGGCGTCCGACCCCTTTCGCGACTGAGTTTCTCCCGAGGCACTGACAGTTCGCTGGCACCCGGCTGACAGATCACTGACGGCGGGCACCCGCGGCCTAGACTCCAGTCGTGACCTCCGGCGGCCTGCTCCGACCGCCCGCGCACCGGGTGTCGGCGCGGGCCATGATCCAGTGGGCCGTCGAGTACCTCCTCGGCTGGGGGGTCGTGCTCGCGGTGACATGGGGGCTCGCGGCATGGGCGGACAGCACCGACTGGACCGGTCTGCCGCACGCGCTGGCCGTCCACACGTGGTGGCTGCCCGCGGCCGTGGCCGGCTGCGCCGTGGTCAGCGCCGTGGTCGCGCCGGTATGGCGCTACCGCGTGCACAGGTGGGAGGCGAGCTTCGACGTCGTCTACACCCGTACGGGCTGGTTCAGCAGGCACTGGTTGCTGGTGCCGGTCAGCCGCATCCAGACCGTCGACGCCGAGCAGGGTTGGCTGGAGCGGGCGCTCGGCCTCGCGACATTGAAGATCGCCACCGCCTCGCACGCCGGTTCGTCCAAGCTGGCCGGACTGCCCGTCGGGATGGCGGTCTGGCTGGCCGAAGACCTCGCCAAGCGCGCGCACGACCTCAGGGACGACGCGACGTGAGAGCCCGCCGGCTGAGCCCGCTGACCATCGCGCTCGGGGCGGCGAGGGAGACGTCGGCGTTGCTGCTGGCCGGCGCGGCCGGGCTCGCCGTGGGCGGCCTGACGACCGGGGCGTACTTCGCGCTCGTCGGCGTGACGCTCGGCCTGGTGCACCACGTCGTGCGGTGGGCGACCTTCAGCTACCGGGTGTACGACGACCGGATCGCGCTGCGCAGGCAGCTCGTCGGCCGGTCGATCAAGACCATCCCGATCGAGCGCATCAGGGGAGTGGACATCACTGCCGGGCCCGTGCACCGCCTGTTCGGGCTCGCCGTCGTGCATATCGACGCGGCGGCGGGGAGCGGCAAGGCCGACGAGGCCGTGCTGAACGCGATCTCGCTGGACGAGGCCGCCCGGCTGCGCCGCGAGCTGGTCGGCGGGCGAGCCGCCGGCGCCGGGGACGTCGCGCCGGCGGCTCGACCGGGCCAGGGCGGGCCGGCCGTCGGGGAGCTGGTCCGCGCCCGCCCACGCTGGTACCTGTACGCCCCGCTCAGCGGCGCCTACCTGCTCACGCCGTTCGCGCTCATCGGCAGCGTGCTCGGCGGGATCTACAACCTCGGCGACGACTTCGGGTTGATCACGCAGCGGCGGGTGGAGTCGTTCGGCAGGCAGGTGACCGGCCTGCCGGTGCTGGCCGGCGTGGCGGCGCTCGCCGTGCTCGTGGTGGCCATGCCGGTC
This sequence comes from Streptosporangiaceae bacterium, assembly GCA_036378315.1. Taxonomy (GTDB): domain Bacteria; phylum Actinomycetota; class Actinomycetes; order Streptosporangiales; family Streptosporangiaceae; genus CALAED01. The sequence goes on from DASUWU010000001.1 coordinate 5,677, forward strand.
GCGTCCGTCGTGGTGTTCGCCATGTTCAACTGGAACTTCACGCTGGCGTGCCGGGGCGGCGCGATCGTCGCCGAGCGCGGCCTGCTCACCCGCCGCAGCGTGACGCTCGAGCGGCGCCGGATCCGCGGGGTCGAGCTCATCGCCAACCCGCTGGAGCGGCTCGCCGGCGTGGTCAGGCTCCGGGCGCTCGTGACCGGGCTCGCCGACGCCGCCCACCGCGGCACGCTGCTGCCCGCGTCCCCGGGGGCGGTGGCCGAGGAGATCGCCGGCCGGGTCCTCGGCTCGCCGGCCGGGCCGCCTGCGCCGCTCGTCCGGCACCCGGGGGCGGCGCGCGTCCGCCGGATCGTGCGCGCCGTCGTTCCGCCGCTCGCCGCCGCGGCGGTGGCCGGGCTCTTCGGGCCGCGCTGGCTGCTGGCCGGATGCCTCGGGCTGGCCGTGCTGGGCGTACCGCTCGGCCTCGACCGGTACCGCCAGCTCGGTCACGCCGCCGACGACGTGTACCTGGCCGTGCGGACCGGGTCACTGCGCCGCCGGCACATCATCGTCGAACGGAGTGCCGTGGTGGGCTGGCAGCTGCGGCAGACGGTGTTCCAGCGGCGGTTGGGCCTGGTCACCCTCGTCGCCGCGGTGGGTGCGGGCAACGGCGAGGTGATCGCGATGGACATGGCGGCCGCGGACGCGGTCGCCCTCGCCAGGCGCATCACTCCGCACTGGGTCGGGCCGGCGATCGGCTCGTGATCGGGCCCTGACGGGCGGCGTCAGTCGGGACGGCGGGCGCCGAACATGATCTCGTCCCACGACGGGACCGAAGCGCGCTTGCCGCGCGCCGAGCTCTTGCGGCGGTTGCGGCTCTGCTGGGCGGGTTGGCTCTTCGTCGCCGGGGAGACCGCGCCGCCGGCCGCCGCCGCGGCGACATGCTCGGCGGCGGGAGCGGTCGTGGCCGGAGCGGTCGAAGGTGCCGGAACGCTCGGGGCGGCCTCGCGCTCCTCGTCGTCGGCGCGCTCCTCGGGTCGGTTCTCCGCGGGCCGGCTCTCGGGAGGACGGTTCTCCGCGGGTCGGTTCTCCGCGGGACGGCTCTCCGCAGGCCGCGACTCCATGGGCCGGTCCGCCGGGGGAGACGCCGCGGGCTCGGGCTCCACCGGGCCGGACTCGTCGTGACGGGGCTCGGCCGCCCGGTGTTCGGCCGCCCGGTGTTCGGTCGCGGGCGGGGTGTCCCGCGTGGCCGCGACGATCTCCTCGAGGTCGTCCTCCGGCGGCGAAGCCGGCTCGGCGGCCCTGGCCGGCACGTCGTCGCGCGGCTCGCGGACCGGCGGCGGCGGCGCCGGTGGTGCGGGCGGCGCCGGCGGACGCGGCGGCGCGGACGTCGCGGGAACGTCGTCGGCCGGGGGCGACACGATCTTCATGGCCGGGCGGCGCGGCACCAGCGGCGTGACCACCTCGGCGGCTTCGAGCTCGAGCGACGACAGCCGGGCGGCCTCCTCATCGAGCGCCGACACGTGCCGGCGGCGCGGATCGAACGTCCATTCGGCGGCATAGGGACGGCCGTCGAGGAAGAAGGAAAGCCGCACCCGCCAGGTGCTGTCCTCGCACTTCCAGGAGTCCCACTCGACCTCTTCCAGATCGACGCCGCGGCGGCCGAGCCGGTCGGTGACGATCTCACCGAGCGGCGGGCCTGGGCTCGTCTCGCCCGGCCGGCGCACCACCACCCGCTGGGCCTGCTGAGCCATGTACTCGCGTTCCTGCAGGACCGGGCCCTCGAACCAGCGGACGCGTTCGACGGGAATTCCGGCGGTCTCGGCGATCTCCTCCGCCGTCTCGCCGGCGCGGATGCGGGCCTGGATCTCCTTAGGACGCAACGGGCTCTCCACTTCGATCTCGAACTGTCCGAGGCGGGAGAAATGCCCGCGAACCGCGGCGCGCAGCCGATCGTCGACGGGCAGCGTGAACCGGGTGCCTCGGCCCGCGGTGGCCAACACGAGGTACGAACCGTCCTCGCTCACCGCGACGAGGCGCAGCTCCTGCATGCGTGTCCTTTCGTGCCCAGTCCTGCTGCGGCGCCGGAAGGCGCCGAGCAACCCACACCGCTCGCGAGCCCACCGCCGCGGCTGCGCGAAGGCTGGGACTGTTCAACGCCTGCCCAGGGCGCATGCGTGCCCTCCCCCGGGTTTCCCGAGTCTCTCTTGCGGGCACGTCTGCTGCCAGCACCGTACCCGGCATGTCCGAACATCGCCGCTCTCAGCGGGCCATGACCGCGCTGCTGAGCGCTATCTGGACAGCTTGCCGCCCCGGCAAGGGCGGCGGGGTCGGCCTTTCCGATTCTTGTGGATCCTTTTCCCTGCCGCCCGGCCGCCGCGCGCCCGCGCCGTGCCCGCCCCCGGCGCCCGGCGCCGCGTCGGGAGGTTCATAAAGTTGGGACGACAGCTCGATTTCGGACGTAAGAGGACGAAGGAAAAGGAGGACCATGTCGGAGCGTGGCGGACCCGAGCTGAGCGCCACACAACTCGTTTCCGGCGGGTTGGCGACCGCGACGGCGACGGTGGCCACGTCCTTTCTGGGCGTGGGCGGCACGATCGCCGGCGCGGCGTTCATGAGCGTCGCGACGACCGCGGGAGCGGCGGTCTACAAGCACTACCTCGACCGCGGCAAGACCCGCACCATCACGGTGGTGAGCACCGAGATCCGGCAGCATCGGCGCGGTGGTTCGCACCGGGAGCCGGGCGCGCCGGCGGAGGCCGGCGCCACCTCTGTGGATTCCGCGCATCCGGCCGAGCGGACCGTGAGCCTCCAGGATCCGCGCGAGGGAACTGATGAGGTGGCGGCCGAAACGCGGCCGATCCCCGCCGACGCCGCGCCGGCGACGGATGCCGGGCGGACCGCGGCCGACGCCGGGCCACCGGTGACCGAGGAGGGCGCCGCCGAGGGGGGCGCCGCCGAGCAGGGAGCGGCCGAGCAGGGAGCCGCCGACCAGGGAGCCGAGGAAGGCGCCGCCGGCGAGCGGGCGGCGAGCGCGGAGGAGCCGGCGCCTAACGCGCGCCCCCGCCGGCTGCGGTGGTACGTCCTCGCCGGCGCGGCGGTCGCCGTCTTCGCCGTCGTCATGGGAGGTGTCACGCTGGTCGAGGCGTTGGCGCACAAGCCGCTGTCGGCCATGGTCGGCAGCTCGCACCGTACCGGCACGTCGTTCGGCCGGGCGTTCGGCGACGGCGGTCCGGCGCCGAGCCCGCAGCCCCTCGTGCCGTCGACCTCCCAGGCGACGCCGCCGGCGTCGACCCAGCCGTCGGCCGTACCGTCCCAACCCACGAGCGCGCCGTCACAGCAGCCGACCACCGCGCCGTCCACGACGCCGCCGACGACGCCCACCACCACGCTCCCGGTGGCGCCGTCGCTTCCCGCGCCGCGCACTCCGGCACCGTGACCGGCCGCAGGTCAGCGGCCGAAGACCTGAGTGGTGTAGGGGTTGGCGAAGCGGCGGTCGGGGTCGAGCCGGTCGCGCAGCCGCTGGAAGTCGGCGAAGCGCGGATAGACCTTCTCGAGGTAGCCGGCGTCGCGCGTGTGCAGCTTGCCCCAGTGCGGCCGGCCGCCCGCCGCCGTCATGATCTCCTCGACCGCCCTGAAGTACTCCTGGTGCGGGCCGCGGTGGTAGACGTGGATCGCGATGAAGGCGGTCGGCCGGCCGTAGGCCATGGACAGCCACGCGTCCTCGGCCGGCAGCAGCCTGACCTCGACCGGGAAGCTGATCCGCAGGTCACGCTCGTCGAACAGCGCGCGCAGCGCACGCAGCGCCCCGGCCAGCCGCTCGCGCGGGATCGCGTACTCCTGCTCCTTGAACCTGACCCGCCGCGGACTGGTGAAGACCTTGTACGACGTGTCGGTGTAGGTGCGGGCGCCGAGCGCCCTGGCGGCGATGCCGTTGACCGGCCTGACCGTCGACGGCGCCAGCCGGTTCACCCGGTTGGTCAGGCCGAAGACGGTGTTCGACAGGAACTCGTCGTCCATCCAGTGCCGCAGCCGCGGCAGCGGCCGCGGCGGGCCTTCGGTGCGGTTGTTGCGCTTGGTCAGGCAGCCCTCGGTGTGCGGGAACCAGTAGAACTCGAAGTGCTCGTTGTCCGCCGCGAGCTCCTCGAGCCGCGACAGCACCTCGTCCCATGGCATCGGCTCCTCCCTGGCGTGCAGCAGGAAGGCCGGCACCGTACGCCAGGTGATGGCGGTCACCACGCCGAGCGCGCCGACGCCCACCCGGGCGGCGTCGAACAGGTCGGGGTCGTCCTCCCGCGAGCAGGTCACCACGCCGCCGTCGGCCATGACGAGCTCGAGGGCGGCGATCTGCGAGACGAGACCGGCCACGTCGCGCCCTGTGCCGTGGGTGCCGGTCTGGATGGCGCCGGCCAGCGTCTGCTCATGGATGTCGCCCATGTTGGCGAGCGCCAGGTGATGGTCGTCCAGCAGCTCGTTGAGGCGCCTGAGGGTCATGCCGGCCTCGGCCGTCACCAGGCCGCTCGCGGTGTCGACCGACCGCAGCGCCGTGAGCCCGGACGGGCGCAGCAGCACCCCGGGCGCGACCGCCGCGCCGGTGAAGGAGTGCCCGGTGCCGGCCATGCGCACGGGGAGCCCCGCGTCGGCCGCCTCGCCGATCGCGGCGGCGACCTCGTCGGTGGACCGTGGCGTGACCACCCGGATCGGGGTCACTTGCTGGTTTCGCGCCCAGTTTCGCCACGTGCCGCTCGTCGTGGACATGGGAGGACTCTACTGGCGTCCGATTCCGATCGTCGCGGCGCGCCCCGCCGGACGCGGCGCGTACGGCTGCGCGCCTTCGCGCTGTCGTACGATCCGTTGTTCGGGACGGGCGGTCGCGATCGCCGCGCTCGCGCCGCCGGTGCCCGCGCGGCAACCGTGCGTACGGCAGAGTCGTTGGGAGAGTTGTGAACGCGCGCCGCCGGCGTGCGGGAGCGAGGTACGGGCGAGGAGGGAAGCGCGCGGCCGGCGCGCGCCGAGGAGATGCGCGGGAGACGCTGTGAGACGTAAGGCCCCTGTGGTCGCCGCGATCGCGGTCGCCATCGGGGCCACGACGGCCGGCGGTGTGGCGGTGGTCGTGGCCGACGGCGGCATCTCCGGCCCGGAGCGGGCTCCGGTTCCTTCCGCGCCGGCGGCGGCCGGGGCGCCAGGGCCGGCCAGGACGTCCGGCCCGTTCTTCACCGGGCTCCAGGGGCGGGCGGCGCTCGCCCCGCTGCGCCGGGTGGTGCTCCCGGACCTGCTCGCCGTGGCGACGTCGTCGGTCAGCGACGACACCGCCCGCAGGATCTCCAGGCTGCCGAAGATCCACGACGTGATCGTCGTGGACGCGGGAGCGGTCCAGCTGCAGGGCAGGAAGGTCAACACCTTCGCCGTCGATCCGTCGCGGTTCCGTTCGTGGACGCCGCCCGGCACGGCGAAGCGCCAGGAGCTGTGGGCGGCGCTCGCCGAGAACCGGCTCGTCGTCTCCGACCGGGCCAAGAAGTCGCTCGGGCTGCTCGAGGGCCGGCAGTATCCGATCGTCGCGCGCAGCACGCCGTTCGTCACCATGGGCGGCTCCGGGCCGCTCGGCCTGCCCGGCGTGGACATGCTGGTCAGCCGCAGGACCGGCGCGCAGATCGGCCTCGTGCCCAACCTCGCCGTCATGGTCAACGCGCCCGGCGCCAACCCCGCCAAGCTGGTCCCGTACCTGCGCAAGATCCTCGGCCGGCACGCCCAGGTGCTCAACCTCCACACGAAGAAGAACCAGGTGGCCAAGGCCGGCAGCTACCTGGAGCTCTACCAGCAGGGCGCCCGCCTGTGCCCGGGGCTGTCGTGGGCCGTGCTCGCCGCGATCGGACAGATAGAAAGCGACCACGGCCGCAACGCCGGCCCGTCGAGCGCGGGCGCGCTCGGCCCCATGCAGTTCCTGCCTTCGACGTGGCAGACGTACGGGGTGGACGGCGACCGCGACGGGCGGGCCGACATCATGAACCCCTACGACGCCGTCCCGGCGGCGGCGCGGTACCTGTGCGCCAACGGCGCAGGCCACGGCGGCCGCCAGCTCTACACGGCGATCTGGCACTACAACCACGCCGACTGGTACGTGCGGCAGGTGCTGGCGCTGGCCAGGGCCTACGCGCAGCGCTACGCCTGATCGCCTGGTTTCATGGGTGTCATGTCTCCCTCGTCCTATGACGCCCTGCTGCTGGTGTCCTTCGGCGGTCCCGAGGGGCCGGACGATGTGATCCCGTTCCTGGAGAACGTCACGCGCGGCCGCAACGTCCCGCGCGACCGGCTGGCCGCGGTGGGTGAGCATTACTACAAGTTCGGCGGGGTCAGCCCGATCAACCAACAGTGCAGGGAGCTCAAGGCGGCGATCGAGGCCGACTTCGCCGCGCACGGTCTGGACGTACCGGTCTATTGGGGGAACCGGAACTGGAAGCCCTACCTCGCCGAGGCGGTCCGGCGGATGCGCGACGACGGGGTGCGGCGCGCCGCCGCCTTCGTGACGTCCGCGTACAGCTGCTACTCGTGCTGCCGGCAGTACGTCGAGGACATCGAACGGGCGCGCGATGAGGTGACGGACGCGCCGGAGATCGACAAGCTCCGGGTCTACTGCGACCATCCGGGCTTCGTCGAGCCGTTCGTCGAGGCCACCAGGGCCGCGCTGGCCGGGCTGCCCGACGACGCGCGCCTGGTCTTCACGGCGCACAGCGTGCCGCTCGCCCAGCCCGGGCGGGAGATCTACGAAGAGGAGCTCGCCCGCGTCGCGCGGGCCGTCCGTGATCGGGCCGCGCCCGGCCGGCCGTGGGCCCTCGTCTACCAGAGTCGCAGCGGTCCACCGGCGCAGCCGTGGCTGGAGCCTGACGTCTGCGACCATCTCGATGAGCTGCACCGGTCGGGCGTCTCCGCCGCCGCGATCGTGCCGATCGGCTTCGTGTCCGACCACATGGAGGTCAAGTACGACCTCGACGTCGAGGCCGCGGAGCTGGCCGCCAAGCTGGGCCTGCGGGTCGCCAGGGTGCCCACGCCGGGCACTCACCCGAGGTTCGTCGCGATGGTGCGCGAGCTGTTCCTCGAAGGCACCGGTGCCGCGTGACAGCGAGCAACCCGTTCGCGGACATCCGCGACTACCTGAACATGCCTCGGCTGTACGGCATCAGGCTCGCCCCGGCCGGGGACCGCCTCGTCGCCACCGTGCAGACCAGGAGCGCGAGCGGGACGCGGTTCGTCAGCGCGCTGTGGCAGCTCGATCCGGCCGGCGCGGCCGAACCGGTCAGGCTCACCCGTTCGGCGCCGGGCGAGACGGGCCCCGCGTTCCTGCCGGACGGATCGGTGCTGTTCACGTCGCGCCGCCCCGACCCGGACAAAGCCGACGAAAAATCCGACAAATCCGACGAGAAGGCGGCGTTGTGGCTGCTGCCCGCCGGCGGCGGGGAGGCCCGGCTGGTGGCGAGCCGCCCCGGCGGGATCCGCGACGTCGCGGCGGCGCGGCGGGCCGGCACGGTGGTGTTCGCCGCGCCGACCCTGCCTGGCGCCGCCGACGACGACGCCGAGCGGCGCCGGGCCCGCAAGGACGCCAAGGTGTCGGCGATCCTGCACGAGAACTATCCGATCCGGCATTGGGACCATGACCTCGGGCCGGCCGAGCTCAGGTTGTTCGCGGTTCCCCCGGAGGGCGTGGGCGCCGCCGCCGGCGGCCGGCCGCCGGAACCCCGCGACCTCACCCCGCGGCCCGGCCGGGCGCTCGACGAGCGGTCCTTCGAGATCAGCCCCGACGGCCGCACGGTCGTCACCGGCTGGACCGTGCCGGCCGCCCGCGGCGACCGCCACGTCGAGCTCGTCGCCATCGACGTGGCGAGCGGCGCGCACCGCACGCTGCTCGCCGACCCGCACGCCGACCACGAGACGCCGCGGATCTCCCCGGACGGCCGTACGGTGGTGTGCCAGCGCCGGTCGCACGGCGACATGCGGGAGCCGCGTGACGTCACCTTGTGGCTGGTGCCGCTCGACGGGGCGAGCCCTGGGCGCGACCTGCTCCCCGACCTCGACCTGTGGCCGGACGCCCCGGCGTGGTCGCCGGACTCGCGGGCCGTGTACTTCGTCGCCGACCGGCGCGGCCGCCGCCCGGTGTTCCGCGTCGACGTCGCCACCGGCGAGGTCGCCGCGCTGACCACCGACGACGCCGCGTACGCGCAGCTCCAGCCGTCCCCGGACGGCCGGCATGTCTACGCGATCCGGTCGGGCGTCGGCGCCGTGCCGCAGGCGGTCAGGATCGACGCCGCCACCGGAGCGGTCGCCTTCCTGCGCTGTCCAGGGACCCCGGTCGAGCTGCCGGGGCGCGTCGAGGAGGTCAGCGCGACCGCGGACGACGGGGTCGAGGTGCGCGGCTGGTTGATCCTGCCTGAGGGCGCCGGCGCGCCCGAATCCCGCGGGTCGTCCGGGTCGGCGGCGCCGCTCCTGTTGTGGGTGCACGGCGGGCCGCACCTGAGCTGGAACGACTGGAACTGGCGGTGGAGCCAGTGGGTGATGGCGGCGCACGGGTACGCCGTGTTGATGCCCGACCCTGCGCTGTCCACCGGATACGGCCAGGACATGATCAGGCGCGGGCACGGCAGGTGGGGGCCGCGGCCGTACGCCGACCTCATGACGATCACCGATGCGGTGGTCGCCAGGGACGACATCGACGAGACCCGCACCGCCGTGATGGGCGGCTCGTACGGCGGGTACATGGCCAACTGGATCGCCGGGCACACCGACCGGTTCCGCGCCATCATCAGCCACGCCGGCCTGTGGCACCTTCCGTTGAAGGTGACCGCCGACGCGGGCGACCACTTCATCAGGGAGTACGGCGATCCGGCCGACGACATCGAGCCGTGGCGGCGCAACTCCCCGCACGTGCACGCGCGCCGGATCCGGACGCCGATGCTGGTGATCCACGGGGACCGCGACTACCGCGTGCCGATCGGGAACGCGCTGTGGCAGTGGTTCGACCTCGTCCGCGGCGAGGTGGACGCCAAGTTCCTGTACTTCCCCGACGAGCACCATTGGATCTTGACGCCGGGCAACATCACCGTGTGGTACGAGACGGTGCTCGCCTTCCTCGCCCACCACGTGCGGGGCGAGGAGTGGAAACGACCGGACCTGCTGTGACGTGACCCCGTCGCCGCGACCGGCGACGCGGAGCCTAGGGTGAGGTCGTGACCTCAGCGAACCCCGCAGACCTGCTCGAGCTCGCCGCCGGCACCGCGCGCGAGGCCGGTCGCATGCTCCTGGACAAGCGGCCGGCGGCCGGCCCCGACGTGGTGGAGACGAAGAGCAGCCCCACGGACGTCGTCACCGAGATGGACCGCGCGGCCGAACGGCTCATCGTCGACCGGATCCGCGCCGCCCGTCCCGGCGACGCCTTCCTCGGCGAGGAAGGTGGTTCGAGCACCGGCAGCAGCGGGGTCCGGTGGATCATCGACCCGATCGACGGGACGGTGAACTACCTGTACGACCTGCCGGACTGGGCGGTCAGCATCGCGGCCGAGGTGGACGGCCAGGTCGAGGCCGGCGTAATCGAGATCCCGCACCGGGGCGAGACCTACACGGCCGTACGCGGCGGGGGCGCGACCATGCACGCGGCGGCGGGCACGCGGCGGCTGCGCTGCACCGCCGGCGTGCCGCTCGACCAGGCGCTGGTCGCCACCGGGTTCGGATACTTCGCCGCGCGCCGCGCCCACCAGGCCGAGGTGCTGGTCGGCGTGCTGCCGCGCGTGCGTGACATCCGGCGCGGCGGGTCATGCTGCGTCGACCTGTGCTCGGTGGCGGCCGGTCGGGTGGACGGGTTCTACGAGCGCGGCAACCAGGAGTGGGACATCGCCGCGGGCTCGCTCATCGTCCGCGAGGCCGGGGGCCGGGTCGAAGGGCTCGCCGGCGCCCAGCCGGGCCCGGAGCTGACCATCGCCGCCGGGCCCGACCTGTTCCAGCCGCTGCACGACCTGCTGGCCGCCCTCGACCCCTTGCACGACTGAACACTCCGGTGACCGAACACCTCGTGCGCGCCCGGCTGGGCCATCCCGTACCACCCCGTACACCATGGAGCCCGGGCGCGGGCACGCCTGACGAAGGCGGGTCGCCGCCGGTGCGGTCAGGCCCCGTCCGGGTCTACCGAACGGATCCCGTGGTCGTTCGCGATCCGCCGCAGATCGTCGATCTCTGCCTCTCGGGCGTCCACGAGGAACGCGTCGCCTTCCGCGCGCGCCATGCGCAACGACTCAGACGCTTCCGCGATCCGCTGCTCGATCATCGAGGCGAGCTCGCCCATGGTGGTCCTTCCGGGGAAAGGGAAACGGGCCTTCCGGGGAGCAAGCCCTACCCATACCAGTGGCATCGGTAAACCTCGGTTACGCAGCGTTTCACGTCGCGTGCGAGACCACCGTCCGCGAGGAAGCATGCTTATTAGAGGTTTACACCGGGTGTGGCATAACGGAAGTGCCGGTCCAGCGCGCCGGACGTGATCACGAGGGGTCCGGCCGAACGAGGGGGAGGTCGCGTGCGAGTTCTGGTCGTGGAGGACGAGCGAGTGCTCGCCGACGCGATAGCCACCGGCCTGCGCCGCGAGACGCTGGCCGTGGACGTCGCCTACGACGGTGCCGGCGCGCTGGAGCGGACCAGCGTCAACGAGTACGACGTGGTCGTGCTGGATCGCGACCTGCCCAGGGTGCACGGCGACGAGGTCTGCCGCACGCTGGTCGCGGAGCGCAACCCGGCGCGCATCCTGATGCTGACCGCGGCAGGCGATCTCGACGACAAGGTCGAGGGCCTGTCCATCGGCGCCGACGACTACCTCGCCAAGCCGTTCGCGTTCGCCGAGCTGATCGCCCGCGTGCGGGCGCTCGGCCGCCGGGCGGCCGCGCCGCTTCCGCCGGTGCTCGAGCGGTCGGGCATCACGCTCGACCCCGCCCGCCGGGTCGTGTCCAGGGACGGCGTGCCGATCGATCTCACCCGCAAGGAGTTCGCCGTGCTCGAGGTACTGTTGCGGGCCGAAGGTGCCGTGGTCAGCTCCGAGTACTTGCTCGAGAAGGCATGGGACGAGCACATCGACCCGTTCACCAACGTGGTCAGGGTCACCATGATGACCCTGCGCAAGAAGCTCGGTGAGCCGGCCGTCATCGAGACGGTGCCCGGAGTGGGGTACCGGCTGTGACCGAGTCGCGGTACTCCCGTCCCGAGTACATCGGCCATCGCGACGACGACCGGCACACCGGCCAGGCCGGCCAGGCCGGACATGCGGATCGGGATCGGCCCGCGGGATCCGAGCGGCCCGCCGGGGCCGGGCGCGAACCGGGCCAGGGGTCGCTCCCGCCGTCCGGCGCCCGCGTGCCCCCGCCCGACGGCCGGCGGGCCGGCGAGTCGGTCCTGGCCGACCTCCGGGGCCTGCCGGGCAGGATGAGCCTGCGGCTGCGCCTGACCGTCCTGTACGGCGGGATGTTCTTCGTCGCCGGCACCGTGCTGCTCATCCTGGCGTCCCTGATCGTCAGCCAGATCCTCAACTCGGTGTTCCCGACCGGGGGGCGGGTGGTCTATCCGCAGACCGGACGGGTCCTCGACGCCGGCTCGCTCAAGGAACAGACCCTGCACATGATGCTCGGCCGGTCGGCGCTCGCGCTGATCGGCGTCGGGATACTCGCTCTTGTGCTCGGGTTCTTCGTGGCCGACCGGGCGCTCGGCCCGCTGCAGAAGGTCACCGCGACCGCACGCCGGCTTTCGGAGAGCACCCTGCACGAACGGATCGCGCTCGAGGGACCGGAGGACGAGGTCAAGGAGCTGGCCGACACGTTCGACGCGATGCTCGAACGGCTCGGCCAGGCCTTCGACTCCCAGCGCCGGTTCGTCGCCAACGCGTCGCACGAGCTGCGCACGCCGCTCGCGATCAACCGGACGCTGCTGGAGGTGGCGCTCGCCGATCCCGAGGTGTCCGCCGATCTCAAGGCCGTGGGCCGCACCCTGCTCGCCACGAACGCCAGGCACGAACGCCTCATCGACGGGCTGTTGCTGCTCGCCCGTACCGAGCGCGAGCTGACCACCCGCACGCCCGTCGACCTGAGCGAGGTGGCGACCACGGTGCTCGACTCCGCGCGCAAGGGCGACGATTTCCCCGAGGTGACCATCACCACCGAGCTGACCCCGGCCCGCACGATCGGCGATCCCGTCCTGCTCGAGCACCTCGTCGGCAACCTGGTGGGGAACGCGATCAAGCACAACGTCGAGCACGGCGAGGTGTTCGTCCGCACCGGGCTGCTGGACGGCTTCGCCGCCTGCCAGGTCGAGAACACCGGCCCCGTCATCCCGGTCTACGAGGTGGACCGGCTGTTCGAGCCGTTCCGGCGGCTGAACACCGATCGCGTCGAGTCGGCCAAGGGCGCCGGGCTCGGCCTGTCCATCGTCCGGTCGGTGGTGAACGCACACCGGGGCGGCGTGGTCGCCGTTCCCCGGGCCGGCGGCGGGCTGATCGTCACCGTGCGGCTGCCGGCGGCGCCCGGCTGAGCGCGGCGAGCGTCGCCTCAGGACTTCAGGGCGGCGGTGGCCAGCGTGGGGTCGCCGTCGTAGTCGGGCTCGAGACCCACGAACTTCTTGGAGTCGACCAGCAGGACCCGCGTGATGGCGGAGTCGCGGAGACCGGCTGGGCGATGGCCGGCATGGCGGCGCGAGCGGGTTCGGGTGGGTCATTGCCGGTACAGCGTCCCCGTGGCGTCGGGCGTCGCGGCGTCCGCCACGTCGGCGTACCGGTACCGCATCGACGTCGTGCCGGTCCTGGACGTCGTGCCGGGCCTGGACAGGGTCACGTAGCCGGAGGCCGCGCAGTTCTGCCGGCCCGTGGTGATCGTCTGGCGGAACACGAGCCCGTCCACCGAGCTCGACACCATCCGAAGCAGCCCCGCGCACTGGGGATACCGTACGGTGCCGTAGCGCAGGCCGGCGGCGAGGACGATGCGGACGTCCCAATGCGCCGCCCGGGGCCTGGTCTGGTAGCCGGTGCCCGCCCAGGAGCCCTCGTAGGCCGGGGTGATCGCGGTGGCGGCCGAGGTGGGCGTGCCGGTCGGCGACGTGCTCGCCGCGTCCGTCGGCGCGGGGCGGTCGCTGCCCGACCTGGCCTGCGAGGCCAGGACGATCGCGATAACGATGACCAGGACGAACGCGACGGAACAGCCCACCGCGGCGAGGATGGGTCCTCTGGTGCCGGACGAGGCGCGTGGAGGCCGCGGCGGGTAGCCGGAGCGGGGCGGCGGTGCGGGCGGGCCCATCCGCACCGGCACCGGTGTGTGCGGGCCGGGCGGCATGGGAGCGGCCATCGGCGGCGGCGTGCTCGGCCCGTACGCCATCGGGCTCCGCGGCATCGGCGGAGGCGGCGGGGCCGGCATCGGTGGGGGCGTGTTCTGGGGCCCGTGCGGCGGCCCGTGCGGCGGCCCGTGCGGTGGCGCGTGCGGTGGCGGCGTGCCGGGCGGTCGGCCGCCGAACGGAGGCGCACCGTGGGTGGCCGGGATCTCCGGGCTCTCCCCGGCCGCCGGACCCGCCGCGGCGCCACCGGCGATCAGCGGCGGCACGGCCGGCTGGGCGGCGATCCGGGTGCCCTCCTGCAACGCCTCGCCCTCGTCGCGGGCCGGCGCCGCACCGACATGGCCGAGCAGCTCCTGCAGCAGGTGGATGGCGGTGGGCCGCCGCGCGGGGTCCTTCCGCAGGCACCGCTCGACCAGCCGGCGCAGGACTCCGGGCAGCGCGGAAAGGTCGGGCTGCTGGTTGAGGATCCGGTTGATGATCACCGGGAGGCTGTCGGCGTCGAACGGCGACCGGCCGGTCGCCGCGAACACCATCGTGGTGCCCCACGCGAAGATGTCCACGCCAGGGCCGAGGGGCTGCCCTGAGAGCTGCTCGGGCGCCAGGTACCCCGGAGTGCCGACCACCATGCCCGTCGCGGTGACCGCGCTCTCCTGGGTGTCGAAATGCCTGGCGATCCCGAAGTCGACCACCCGCGGCCCGTCGTCGGCCAGCAGCACGTTGTTGGGCTTGAAGTCGCGGTGGACGATGCCGGACTCGTGGATCGCGGCCAGCGCGGTGATCGTGCCGATCGCCAGCCGTTCCAGCTCGGCCGCGCCGCGCGGGCCGTCCCGCATGACCACGTCGTGCAGCGAGGGCCCGTCGATGTACTCGCTGACGATGTACGGGCGGTCGCCGTGCACGTCGTACTCGAGGATGCGCGCGGTGCAGAACGGCGCCACCTTCTGCGCGGCGGACACCTCGCGGGCGAACCGGGCCCGGGCCGCGGAGTCGGCGGACATCTGGGCGTGCAGCAGCTTGATCGCGCAGTACGTGAATTCCGGCGCGCCCGCGGCACGGCGCTCGCCCGCTGGCATCCTGCCGAGGTAGACCGCCCCCTGTCCGCCCGAGCCGAGCCGGCCGATCACCTCGTACTGCCCAAGCGACGCCGGATCCCCTCGCTCCAGCGGAGCGGCGACCGGCATGGTGACCCCCTCATGCGATCGGCCCGGTTGACCGCCCATGGCGCGCAACCGGCGACTACGCTACTGCGACACGCGGCCCCCTGCGAGGCACCAGGCGGGCACAGTATCGCGTCAATTCCGACGTTCGGCTCCAAAGCCTGGTTCAACGCGAGGTCATTCTTCCGCGTACCGGGCCGTCAGGCGGGCAAGCCGTACTCCTGGCGGGTATGATCCGACGCCGCCCGCCGAGCGGTGACGAGGGCGACGCCTGAGGCAGACCGGAACTGGAGTGCCTCAGGTCACGGCACGTGACAGAATTTCCCGCCCGGATCGGGCACAAGACGGGCCTCCCGAGCGTTAGACCCGCGCGAATGGGGCCGACAAGGGACCGAGGGGGATGGAGATAGCAGATGGCTACCGACTACGACAGCCCGCGTAAGACAGATGACGACCTCAGCGAGGACAGCCTCCAGGAGCTGCAGGCTCGCCGGGCCGACAAGGCCGCGAGCATCATCGACGAGGACCTGGACGCCGGTGAGGTGACCGAGCTACCCGGTGCTGACCTTTCGAACGAGGAGCTCAGCTTCAAGGTCGTGCCGCGCCAGGCGGACGAGTTCACCTGCTCGCGGTGCTTCCTTGTGCACCACCGCAGCCAGTTGGCCGACGACCGCAACGGACAGTTGATCTGCCGCGAATGCGCAGCCTGACCGCGGCCGCGACCAGTGTCTGAGGACATCGCCCGCCGCGAGGACGACGACGACCCGGGCCCCGACCTCCCCGCCGAAATCGGGGAGCTGGTCGGTCGTCTGTCCGGCGAAGAGGAGATGGACCGCGAGACGCGCGGCCGGCTGCTCGGCCGGCTCACCCGCCTGCTGGCGGTGAGCGCACGCCGGGCCGGGGCCGGGGGCCTCGCGAGTGGCAGGTGGCTCGCCGACATCGTCACCGATGTGGTGCCGCACGTCCCGATCCGGGACCTGGACACGCTGCGACGCCATCATCGTGGATTGCAGGGGGAGCGCCTCGCCGACTCGCTCGTCCGGTCCGCCGCGCTCAGCACGACCGCCGTCGGCGCCGCCGGCGGCGCGCTGGCGGCCGTGGAGTTCGTCGCGCCGCCCCTGCTGCTGACGGCCCCCGCGCAGCTCGTCGCCGAGACGGTGGTCGTGTCGGCCATCGAGATCAAGCTGATCGCCGAACTGCACGAGGCGTACGGCATCCAGGTGCCGGGCAGCGGCACGCAGCGCGCGGGCATCTTCCTCCAGGCCTGGGTCAAGCAGCGCGGCGTCGACCCGCTCAAGCCGGGGTCCATCGCCCTCTCCCTCGGTTTCGCGGCCAGGCAGGCGCTGCGCCGCCGGTTGCTGCGCACGCTCGGCCGCCACCTCAGTACGTTCGGTCCCTTCCTCACCGGCGCGGTCGCCGGCGGGGCCCTCAACCGGGCGGCCACCAGGCGGCTGGCCGACAGCGTCCGCGACGACCTGCGCCGCGTCGTCGGCACCACCCCACCCCCGAAGAGCCTCGGTTAGCCCCAGCCTCGGAAAACTCCAGCCTCGGATAACCCAGTCGCCGGTCGCCGGGTTACTTCTTGACCTTTTCCGCGGCCGCCCTGAGCGACGCGGGGAGCTCGCCGGTGCCCTTGGCCCAGCGCCTGGCCGCCGCTCGGGTGGCGAGGAGCCGGGCGACCTCCATGCCGACGCCCATCACGACGGCCCAGCCGATCGCCTCGGCGATGTGGGTCTCGGGCGACTCGGGGTTGGTCGGCGGCTCCTTGCCGGTCGTCTTCTTCCAGGCGAAGGTGATCACTCTGCGCGCCACGAAGCCGCCGGCGAAGGCGGCCCCCGCCGCCATCACCCGCCAGCCGATGTCACCCTTCTCCGCCATTGTGATCCTCCCCGGGCTCCTCGGCGTGCCTCGCACCGTACGGGCGACGCGTCCAGCCGACGCTATCGGACTCATGTCGGCACGGAGTGCCCTACCCCGCATGGCGCGCGGCATGAGCGTTATCGCGTACGGCCGCGCCCGCGCCGTCAATATCCTTGTGCCATGAACCGACAGCCGCGTACCGCGCACGTCCCGCAGCAGCCCTCGCTGGCCGGCCTGGAGGACACGTGGGTACGCCGCTGGGCGAGCGACGGCGCGTACCGCTTCGACCGCACCAGGCCGCGCGCCGAGGTCTACTCCATCGACACCCCGCCCCCGACGGTGAGCGGGTCGCTGCACGTCGGGCACGTGTTCTCCTACACCCACACCGACGCGGTGGCGCGCTTCCAGCGGATGCGCGGCCGCGAGGTCTTCTACCCGATGGGGTGGGACGACAACGGGCTGCCGACCGAGCGCCGCGTGCAGAACTACTTCGGGGTGCGGTGCGACCCCTCGCTGCCGTACGACCCGGACTTCCAACCGCCGGAAAAGCCGGACAAGGGCGGCATCGCGGTCTCGCGGCGCAACTTCGTCGAGCTGTGCCACCGGCTCACCGCGCTCGACGAGAAGGCGTTCGAGGAGGTCTGGCGCCGGGTCGGCCTGTCGGTCGACTGGTCCCTGCTCTACACCACGATCGGCGACGAGGCGCGGACCGCGGCGCAGCGCGGGTTCCTGCGCAACCTGGCGCGCGGCGAGGCGTACGCCGCCCAGGCCCCGACGCTGTGGGACGTCACGTTCCGTACCGCCGTCGCGCAGGCCGAGCTCGAGGACCGCGACCAGCCGGGCGCGTTCCATCGCATCGCCTTTCACGGCCCTGACGGGCCTGTGTACATCGAGACCACCCGCCCTGAGCTGCTCCCGGCGTGCGTGGCGCTCGTCGCGCACCCCGACGACGAGCGCTACCAGGGTTTGTTCGGCCGTACGGCGCGCACGCCGCTGTTCGGCGTCGAGGTTCCGGTGGTGGCGCACCACCTCGCCGAACGCGACAAGGGCTCGGGCATCGCGATGGTCTGCACGTTCGGCGACACGACCGACGTGACGTGGTGGCGCGAGCTCGACCTGCCCACCCGGGCGATCATCGGCTGGGACGGCCGGCTCGCCGCCCCGCCGCCGGCGGGCGTACCCGCCCGGCCGTACGACCAGCTCGCCGGCAAGACGGTGCACTCGGCCAGGGAGCGGATCGTCGAGCTGCTGCGCGAGTCGGGCGATCTGGCCGGCGAGCCGCGGCCGATCACCCGCCCGGTCAAGTTCTACGAGAAGGGCAGCAAGCCGCTCGAGATCGTGACGACGCGGCAGTGGTACATCCGCAACGGCGGCCGCGACGCGGCGCTGCGCGAGCGGCTGCTGGCCCGTGGCCGCGAGCTGACGTGGCATCCCCCGTTCATGCGGGCGCGGTACGAGAACTGGGTCGAGGGGCTGGCCGGCGACTGGCTGATCTCCAGGCAGCGGTTCTTCGGCGTGCCGATCCCGGTGTGGTATCGCCTGGACGCCGCGGGGGAGCCGCGCTACGACGAGCCGATCGTGCCCGCCGATGACATGCTCCCCGTCGATCCGTCGAGCGACGTGCCGCCGGGCTTCACCGAGGACCAGCGCGGCAAGCCGGAGGGCTTCATCGGCGACCCTGACGTCATGGACACGTGGGCCACGTCGTCGCTGACCCCGCAGATCGCCGGCGGCTGGGAGCGCGACCCCGACCTGTTCGGCCGCGTCTTCCCCTACGACCTGCGGCCGCAGGCGCACGACATCATCCGCACCTGGCTGTTCTCGACGGTGGTGCGGTCGCACCTGGAGCACGACACGCTGCCGTGGCGCAACGTCGCGCTGTCCGGCTGGATCCTCGACCCCGACCGCAAGAAGATGTCCAAGTCGAAGGGCAACGTGGTCACCCCGCTCGCGCTGCTCGAAGAGTACGGCTCCGACGCGGTCCGCTACTGGGCAGCGAGCGGCCGGCCGGGCACGGACACCGCCTTCGACGTCGGCCAGATCAAGGTCGGCCGGCGGCTCGCCATCAAGATCTTGAACGCCTCGAAGTTCGTCCTCGGCCTCGGCGAGGTCGCTCCCGATGTACCGGTGACCGAGCCGGTCGACCTGGCGATGCTGACCACCCTGGCCGGCGTGGTCCGGGAGGCGACGGCCGCGTTCGAGGCGTACGACTACACGCGCGCCCTGGAGCGGACCGAGCGCTTCTTCTGGGACCTGTGCGACGACTATCTGGAGCTGGTCAAGCAGCGCGCCTACGGTGAAGGGCCGGCCGCCGACTCCGCCCGCGCCGCGCTCCGTACGGCGCTGTCCGTGGTGCTGCGGCTGTTCGCGCCGATCCTGCCGTTCGTCACCGAAGAGGTCTGGTCGTGGTGGCAGGAGGGTTCTGTCCACCGCGCCCCGTGGCCGGAGGCCGCCGAGCTGCCGGCGGGTGACCCGGAGATCCTCGCCGGCACCGCCGCGGTGCTCAGGCGGGTCCGCAAGACCAAGTCGGAGGCCAAGGTCTCGATGCGCGCCGACGTGGCGCACGCCCTGGTGAGGGGCGCCATCGTGGCCAAGGTCAGGCTGGTCGAGGCCGACCTCCGCGCCGCCGGCCGCATCGCCGA
>DASUWU010000002.1:0-45692 GCA_036378315.1 Streptosporangiaceae bacterium
GGGCCGCGCTACACCGCGTGCTCGACGTCGGGACGCATCTTGCGCATGAGGTCGGCCACCTGGCTGCTCTGCATGGAGGTCGCCGCCCCGGCGGTGCCGACGGACGGGACCGCGATCAACATGCCGAACGAGGTGTGGGTGGCCCACGCGCAGACGGGGATGGTGATGGATGCCGTGCCTGACGAGGTGGAGACGTCGGCGCACATGGCCTTGCCCTCCCCGCCGGCGTCGACGTTGTTCAGCTTCGGCCCGTTCCTGTTGGTCACCCGGCCGAGCGGGTTGCCCTTGAGGAAGACGTTGGGGCTCGACAGCTTGCCCGTGCCGCCGGCGAACAGCAGCCGGGTCTCCCCGCTCCGGTAGACGGCGAGCTTGAAGTCGCTGAACTTCGTGTTGGTCTCCCGCTCCAGCGAGCTCTGCAGGCTGCTGAAGGACGGTGCCAGCTCGCGCTCGCCCGCCGTGTCGCGCGTCATACCGCCGGCGGTGTCGGGAGTCGAGATCGCGAACTTCGTGTTGCTGCCGCCGCCGCCTACCAGGGCGAAGACGACCACAAGGACGACCACCAGGGCGACGGCGCCGCCCGCGATGCCGAGGATGAGCCCCGTGTTCGACTTCTTCTGCTTGCCGTACGTCGTCGGCGCCCCGTAGGACGGCATCCCCGACTGCTGGCCGTATTGGTCGTACGACTGCTGCTGTCCGTACCCGGGCTGCTGTCCGTAGCCGGGTTGTCCGTAGCCGGGCTGTCCGTAACCGGGCTGCTGGCCGTACCCCTGCTGCCCGTAGCCCTGCTGGCCGTAGCCGGGCTGCTGCCCGTAACCGCCCTGCTGGCTCCCGTACTCCTCGCCCTGCTGGCCGTAACCGCCCTGCCCGCCCCCGTAGCCGGGCTGCTGGCCGTAGCCACCCTGCCCGTACGGCTGCTGGCCGCCGCCTGGCTGCTGCTGGCCGTAGCCTCCGCCCTGCTGGCCCTGGCCGCCCGGCTGGTCGCCGTAGCCGCCGCCTTGTTCGCCATACCCGCCTTGCTGGCCGTAGCCGGGCTGTTGACCATAGTCCGGGCCACCGCCGTACGGCGAGTCTCCCGAGCCGCCCGGTGGCGGGTTCCAACCGCTCATCGTGTCTCCTCAGCGTCGCCGGATAACCGGCCGCCACTACTTGCTTCCGTACGAGTAGCCATCAGGCTGTTGGAGGCGATTGTCCTCCATTTGGTTCCGCCTCAGATGCCGCGCCCGAGGATCGATATCCACCCGGATGAGTCAACCGCCGTACATCCCCGTCGACCTCGTAGACTCTCCCCCCGTGACCGAGTCCATCGAGCGCGCAGAGCTGCCGCCGCAGTACACACCCGCGGACGTCGAGGGCAGGCTCTACGAACGCTGGATCTCTTCCGGCTTCTTCACGGCAGATCCAAACCGCAACCCTGCCCGTCCCGCGTTCTCGATAGTGATCCCCCCGCCAAACGTGACCGGATCGTTGCATATGGGGCACGCGCTGGATCACTCTATCCAGGACGCGCTCGTCCGCCGCCGGCGCATGCAGGGAGCCGAGACGCTGTGGCTGCCCGGCATGGACCACGCGGGCATCGCCACCCAGAACGTCGTCGAACGGGAGCTGGCCAGGGACAACCTGTCCCGGCACGATCTCGGCCGTACCGCCTTCGTGGAGCGTGTATGGCAGTGGAAGGCCGAGTCCGGTGGGCGGATCCTGGGGCAGATGCGGCGGCTCGGCGACAGCGTCGACTGGTCGCGCGAGGCGTTCACCATGGACGACCAGCGCGCCCGCGCGGTGCGGACGATCTTCAAGCGGCTGTACGACGACGGGCTCATCTACCGCGCCGAGCGGATCATCAACTGGTGCCCGCGCTGCCTGACCGCGCTGTCGGATATCGAGGTCGAGCACGCCGACCTGGAGGGCGAGCTCGTCTCGATCCGGTACGGCTCCGGCGACACCGCCATCGTGGTCGCCACCACCCGCGCCGAGACGATGCTCGGCGACACGGCGGTCGCCGTGCATCCGGGCGACGACCGCTACCGGCACCTGGTCGGCCGCGAGGTCGAGCTGCCGCTCACCGGTCGCGGCATCCCGGTCGTGGCGGACGAGCACGTGGATCCTTCCTTCGGCACCGGCGCGGTGAAGGTGACCCCGGCACACGACCCCAACGACTTCGAGATCGGCCGTCGACACGGGCTGCCCTCCCTCACCGTCATGGACGAGCGCGGGGTCATCTCGGTTCATGGGCCGTTCGAAGGCCTTGACCGCTTCGAGGCGCGGCCCGCCGTCGTGGCCGCGCTGCGCGAGCAGGGTCGCATCGTCAAGGAGGTCAGGCCGTACCTCCACGCCGTCGGGCACTGCCAGCGCTGCGCGACCGCCGTCGAGCCGCGGGTGTCGCTGCAGTGGTTCGTGCGCGTCGCGCCGCTGGCGAAGGCCGCCGGCGACGCCGTCAGGGACGGCCGGGTGCGGGTGCATCCGCCGGAGATGGCCGCGCGCTACTTCGCGTGGGTCGACAACATGCACGACTGGTGCATCAGCCGGCAGCTGTGGTGGGGGCATCGCATTCCGGTCTGGTACGGGCCGGCCGGCGAGACGGTGTGCGTGGGCCCGGACGAGTCCCCTCCCGAAGGCCCCGGCTGGACGCAGGACACCGACGTCCTCGACACGTGGTTCTCGTCGGCTCTGTGGCCGTTCTCGACGCTCGGCTGGCCGGGCGACACGCCCGACCTGCGGCGGTTCTATCCGACATCGGTGCTGGTCACCGGGTACGACATCCTGTTCTTCTGGGTGGCCAGGATGATGATGTTCGGGCTGTACGCGATGGACGGCGTGCCGCCGTTCGAGGTCATCGCCTTGCACGGGATGGTGCGCGACCAGCACGGCAAGAAGATGTCGAAGTCGTTCGGCAACGTCGTCGACCCGCTGGACTGGATCGACAGGTACGGCGCCGACGCGACGCGGTTCACGCTGCTGCGCGGGGCGAACCCGGGCGGCGACGTGCCGGTGGCCGAGGAATGGGCGCAGGGCTCCCGCAACTTCTGCAACAAGCTGTGGAACGCGGCGCGGTTCGCGCTGATGAACGGCGCGCACGTGCGGGGCGACCGGCCGGCGGCCGCCGAGCTCGGGACGGCCGACGCGTGGATCCTGTCCAGGCTCCAGCGGGTCGTCGCCGAGGTCGACGAGTACTTCGCCGACTTCGACTTCGCGAAGGCGTGCGAGACCCTCTACCACTTCGCCTGGGACGAGTTCTGCGACTGGTACGTCGAGCTCGCCAAGGTTCCGCTGGCCGGCCCCGAGCCAGCGGCCGAGGTGACCCGGCGGGTGCTGGGCGAGGTCCTCGATGCCCTGCTGCGCCTGCTGCATCCGCTCACACCGTTCGTCACCGAGGAGCTCTGGACGGCGCTCACCGGGGCCGAGTCCGTGGTCGTCGCCGACTGGCCGGTGGCCGATCAGACCTTGGTGAACGACCAGGCCGAGGCCGATATCGGGTCGGTGCGGCGGCTGGTGACCGAGGTGCGGCGGTTCCGGGCCGACCAGGGGCTCAAACCTGGTCAGCGTGTCCCCGCGGCCCTCGACTTCGGCGGCTCGCCGCTGGCCGGCCACGAAGAGGCCATTCGCGCCCTGCTGCGGCTCACAGCTCCGGCGGCCGGCTTCACCGCCACCGCGTCCCTGCCGGTGGACGGGGTCACGGTCGAGCTCGACACGGCCGGCGTCATCGACGTCGGCGCGGAACGCAAGCGCCTGGAGAAAGACCTGACCGCCGCCCGCAAGGACGCCGACCAGTCCGCGCGCAAGCTCGACAACCCCGACTTCATGGCCAAGGCCCCGGAGGCGGTCGTCGCCAAGACCCGCGAGCGGCTGGCCCAGGCCCGGTCGGAGATCGCCCGCATCGAGGGCCAGCTCGCCGCGCTCCCGTCCTGAACCGAGGGCCGCCCGGCCGTCCGGCCTGTATCGCGCTTATCGTGGAGCTTGTCGGGTTCTGCACGTCGAGGGGGAGACCGTCGCATGACCGAGCGCAAGCCGCCGGGCATGAGCTTCGAGTCGTGGGCGGAGCGGCAGATCAGGGAGGCGCAGGAGCGCGGCGCGTTCGATGACCTCCCCGGGGCCGGCAAGCCGCTGCCCGACCTCGACAGGCCGTTCAGCACCGAACGATGGGTGGTCGACTGGGCCCGCAGGGAAGGTCTGGAGACCGAGCCCATGCTGCCGGAACCGCTCCTGCTGCGTAAGGAGATCGAGCGGTTGCCCGACGCCGTCCGCGACCTCGAATCCGAAGAGGAGGTCAAGGCCGTCGTGCGGGACCTCAACCGGCGGATCGCGGTCTGGATCCGCCGCCCGAGCGGCCCCCGCGTGGTCGTCGCCCCCGTCGACCAGGACCGCGTCGTGGAACAGTGGCGGGCGAGCCGCCGTACGGATCCCGGACGGCCGGCCGCGCCGCCCGACCGGACGGCGACTGGCGCTACGCCGACGCGGCGCCGCCGCTGGTGGAACAGGCCTTTCCGCCGCCACCCACGATGACATCGCTTTCGGGCGGACTTCCGCCGGGGCCGCGAGGCGGGCGCGGGCGCTGGTGTTTGGATGTCCCGGCATCGCAGCGCCCGCGCCTCGCGTTCGCCGGCGACCAGCAACGCCCGTCCGACGCCGCGGCCCCTCAACGCGGCGTCGACCCGAGCGCCACCAGCCGGCCGCGGGAAGGGAGCGCCGGCCCGGCGGCTCGTTCTCAGTGAGCGGCCCAGTGGCGGCGCAGGTGCGGGACGAGGTCGGCGGGTCGCTCGTCGGGGAAGAACAGCCTCGCGCCGTCGATCTCCACCACGTCGGTGACCCCGGGGATGGTGTCGCGCAGCCAGTAGGCCCAGCTCAGCTCGAAGAACTCGTCGCCGGTGCCCCAGACGACGAGCGTGGGGACGTCGAGCTTGCGCAGCGCGGGTTCCGCCTCGAGCAGATCGGCCGCCCGCAGCGAGACGAGGAACCGCTCGAAGTCCTTGGCCCGCTCCGGCGTACGGATGAGCGGCTCGATGTAGGCGCGGAGCGACTCGTCGGTGAGCGCCTCCGGCCGTTCGTAGCCGGCGCCGAGGTTGGCCCGCCCGACCTGGATGGCGTCGCCGGAGGCGACGAGCGGTGCGAGCTCGCCGCGTTCGGCCAGCGCGATCGTCGGCTTGAACTGCTCGGGCGGCATGTTGTCGTGCGCGTCGCAGTTGGTGAGCGTCAGCGTGCGCAACCGTTCTCCGTGCCGCGCGGCGAAGACCTGCGCGACGGCGCCACCCGTGTCGTTCGCCACCAGGTCGATCCCGGTCAGGTCGAGCGCGGCGCAGAAGTCCTCGATCGCCTCGGCCAGCGCGGGCAGCGAGTAGTCGTCGCGCGGCGGCGTCGCGCCGTGCAGCGGGAGGTCGATGGCGATGCAGCGCCGTCC
The DNA here is from genome assembly GCA_036378315.1 of Streptosporangiaceae bacterium. Taxonomy (GTDB): domain Bacteria; phylum Actinomycetota; class Actinomycetes; order Streptosporangiales; family Streptosporangiaceae; genus CALAED01. Next base: position 5,390 of record DASUWU010000002.1, read on the forward strand.
AGGCTCGTCACGGAGCGCGGCGATGACGCCGCGCCACAGGTGTCCGCTGGTCGCGACGCCGTGGACGAACAGCGCGACCCTGCCCCGACCGGCCTCGACGTACGCCATGTCACCGGATCTCGTATGGATCGTGCGAGATTCCATGGCACAATCTCCTCAAGTTTCCGTACCGACTGTCGGTTTGAACGCTTGCATACCGACAGTCGGTACGTCAACCTTCCGATATGAATAAGGCCCATGAACAAGAAGGTCGAGCGTGGCCGGGCCACGCGCGAGCAGCTCATAGAGATCGCGACCCCGCTGTTCGCCGACCGCGGCTACGAGGACACCTCGATCGAGGCCGTCCTGCAGGAGTCGGGCGTCAGCCGCGGCGCCCTCTACCACCACTTCAACGGCAAGGAGGGCCTCTTCGAGGCCGTCCACGAGGCGGTCGCGGCCCGCATAGATCGCGAGATTCAGGAAGCGACCCAGAGCGCGCCCGACCCCGTGACGTCGCTCCGCGCCGGCAGCCTCACCTGGGTCAGGCTCGCCGGCGACCCCGTCGTCCAGCGCATCCTCCTCATCGACGCCCCGGCCGTGTTCGGCTGGCAGCGCTGGCGCGAGCGGGAGGAACAGCACGCGCTCGGCATGATGAAGCTCGCCCTCCAGGCCGTCGCCGACGCCGGCCGGCTGCCCGCCCACCTGGTCACGCCCTTCGCCCACATGCTGCTCGCGGCCCTCGACGAGATCGCCATCGTCATCGCCCGCGCCGACGACACCCACGGCGCCACCCGCGAAGGCGAAGCCGCCGTCGAAGCCCTCCTCGACCGCATGCTCGTCCCGTAATCATGTTGAGGGCGCGGCGAGGTCGCTGACCACCCTTGCTGAGCCGCCCTCGAGGCGACGTCGCCCGCAGGGCGAGATCGTGGACGGAGCCGCGTCATCCGCACGTCCGAATCGGTTCATTCTTCGTCGTGGAGGGCGCTGGAGATCGTGTCGGTCAGCTCGTCGGCGGACGGCAGGGATGCTCGTACGTCCGGCGGCAGCGCCCCATAGTCGTATCTGCTTACGGCCAGTGGCGAGTTGGCCGTCTGGAGCGCGTACTCGACAACAACGTCGTTGCGTTCGGCGACGAGCAGGATACCGATGGTGGGCTGGTCATGAGTCGGGTCCCTGAGCTGGCCGTCGACGACGTTGACGTAGAAGCTCAGCTTGCCCACGTGCTCGGGCGCGAACCCTTTGACCTTCAGCTCGATGACGACGTAACGGCGGAGTCTCAGATGGTAGAAGAGCAGGTCGACGAAGAACTCCTCGCCGCCCACGATGAGACAGTGCTGTCGGCCGACGAACGCGAAGCCCGCACCGAGTTCATGCAGGAAGCGAGCGATATGGGCGAGGAGCCGTGATTCGAGGTCGCGCTCGTGCGTCGCTTCGTCGGAGTTGAGGAAGTCGAATACGTACGGGTCGCGGGTCAACCCTGCGACCGCCTCGCGCTGCTCGGGCGGAACGGACCGGTCAAAGGTGGTCGGCGCGATGCCCACACGTTCGTGCAATCGCAGCTTGATGTGGTGCAGGAGGATGCTCCGCGACCAGCCCTCCGTGGCGGCACGCCGTGCGTAGAACCTCATCGTTTCTGGATCATCGAAGCGGTCCAGGAGCGTTCTTGTGTGACCCCACGGAATTTGGTCCACAGACTGCGGACCAAATTCCGGCCAGGCGAGCGCGAACATCCGCATGTACTTGAGATTCGTCGCTGAGAAGCCTTTGACCTGGGGGAACGCTGCCCTCAGGTCCGCGGAGAGACGGTCGATGACCTTGGCGCCCCAGCCCTCGTCGGCCTGGCGGTCGACGATAAGGCGGCCGATGCGCCAGTAGAGGGCGATCATCTCGGTGTTGACCGCGAGGGCCGTACGAAGCCGCGCGCCGGTGATCTCGCGTTTGACGTCATCGAGCAGGTCGAGGTAGCCATCAGGGATTGAACGGTTCGAGGTGACCATCTGTCTGTGATCGGACATGTGCTGAATGTAGTCATCACCGCCGACAGTTAGCCGTTGATCGGCTGTGGATCGTCCACGACCCCTCCGGCCCCGCCGCTACTGGCAGGACCATCAGGGCCGCACCACCGTGTGGTTCCAGATCAGCCGTGAAGACTCAAGCCAGGCTCGGCGTAATAAAGGTCCGTTCGGTGTCGGCGTCGACCACGTCGAGGATGTGGGCGATGAAGTATCCCGTGCCGAGCGCAACCAGCCGCTGCCCCCGCGCCGCCAGGAAATCGCGATCGACGAGGCCGACCCCGGCGACCTCCCAGCCGGGCGGGAGGTCCTGGGTGAACCTCAACCACGGCTTGTCGTCCAGACGCACGAAGGTGACCGGCAGGTCGGCCAACTCGCGAATCGCTCCCGCGAGGTCTTTGTGATCCGGCATGCACAGGAAGACCCGGTCGATCGAGGACCACGTGCGCGAGACCTCGGTCAACGCGGCGGCGACTCCGGCGCGGCTGATCGCGGCGTCCGCGAAGAGCCGACTCGATGTGCCGCGCAGGTCGTGCCACGACGCCCGTCCCGGCAGGACCACCGAGGCCAGAACCTCGCTCAGCCCATCACCCGCCGGCGCGGGCCGCCCGGTCACATCGAGCAGGCGTTGCGCGGCCACGCAGCCGAGCTCCGCGTTGAGCCGGCCGAGCCCGCGAGGAAGCAGCCGTCCGGGAATGCCGCTGCCGCCCGCCTCGACCGTCTCCACCGAGGCGAGGCCGCCCGTCGCGGCGGCGACGCGGCCGGCGATCGCGCTCCGGACCGGCGGATCCTGGGGCAGCGACACCACGCACCGCGTGGTCGGTGTCACGACCCCGGCCTTGTCGGCGGCGATCTCGGCCGGAGTGTCTCCCAGCACGCCGAGGTGCTCCTCGAAGATCGAAGTGATGGCGACGGCGGTGGGGGCGAACAGGCTCACCTCGTCGGACGCCCCGCCCATCCCGGCCTCGAGCACGATGACGTCCGCGGCGACCGCCATCGCGTGCAGCACCCCGCCGGCGATGAACAGGCCGCTGGGCGACAGGTATCCGGTGCCGCTCCGGTACGCGGGAAGGCCCAGGCGCGCCTCATCGAGCCGTTCCGTCAGCCGCATGAGGTCGTTCTCGGCGACCGACCGGCCGTTGACCCGGATGCGGTCTCCGGGCCCCCTGAGGCCCGGGCTGGTGACAGTCACGACCCGCGACCCGGTCGCCGCCAGGTAGGCGGAGGCGTACGTCGCCGCCGTGCCCTTGCCCTTCGACCCGACCACGGTGAGGACGGGGCGCTTCGGATCTTCGATCCCCAAGGCTGCGGCGAGCCGCCGAGCGCGCTCGATGTCGCGCCTTTCACCGGGTGCCCGGCTGTCCCACTCCGCCCAGAAGACCCCGAGCGCGCTCATCGCACCCCGCCACGCGGGTTGCGGCGCACGCGGAACGGAGTGAGCTTCCGGGTCTGCTGCTGCACGGCCAAAGCGACGAAGAGCCCTGTCGTTGGGAGGAACGCGCTCAGCCTACCCATGGTCAGCGAGGTCACCCGACGTCGTCCGTCCCGGGTCAGTAGGCTCGAGACGTACCAGCAGCGGCGCGGGCGGAGAGACGTGAGCGATTACCGGGCGGTGGTCGGCGAGATCAGGGCGCGGGGTGTCGAGTGGGACATCGACCCGACGGTCGAGCGGATCCGTGACCTGATGGAACTGCTCGGGTCGCCGCAGCGGGCCTATCCGGTGATCCATCTGACCGGGACGAACGGCAAGTCGAGCACCGCCAGGCTGATCGACGCGCTGCTGCGCGAACGCGGGCTGCGCACCGGGCTCTTCACCAGTCCGGAGATGACCACGATGCGGGAGCGGATCGCGCTGGACGGGGAGCCGATCAGCGAGGATCTGTTCGTCGAGGCGTATCACGACATCCTCCCGTACGTGCGGATGATCGACGAGAAGCACGGGGTCAGGCTGTCGTTCTTCGAGGTGCTGACCGCGTTGGGGTTCGCGGCGTTCGCGGACGCGCCGGTCGACGTCGCGGTCGTCGAGGTGGGCATGGGCGGGGTGTGGGACGCCACGAACGTCGCGGACGGCGTGGTGGCCGTCGTGACGCCGATCTCGCTCGACCACACCAGGTACCTCGGGGAGACGGTCGAGGAGATCGCGGCCGAGAAGGCCGGGATCATCAAGCCGGGTGCGGTCGCGGTGCTGGCCCAGCAGCCGGTGGCGGCCGCCGAGGTGCTGCTCAGGAGGGTCGCCGAGACGCGGGCGACGGTCGCCAGGGAGGGGATCGAGTTCGGGGTGCTGCAACGGGACGTGGCGGTCGGCGGGCAGCTGCTGCGGCTGCAGGGGCTGCACGCGGTGTACGAGGAGGTGTTTCTCCCCATGTTCGGGGAGCATCAGGCCAGCAACGCGGCGTGCGCGCTGGCCGCGGTCGAGGCGTTCGCCGCCGGTGGTGCGACGCCGGGGGAGGCCGACCTCGACGCCGTGACGCGCGGAGCCGTGGTCGAGGCCGACTTCGAGGGGGCCGCAGGACAGCTCGATCCGGCGCTGGTCAGGGCCGCGTTCGCCCGGGCGGTGTCCCCTGGACGCCTTGAGGTGGTCAGGACAGGGCCGACGGTGCTGGTGGACGCGGCGCACAACCCGGCGGGCATGGCGGCCACTGTCGAGACGGTGACCGAATCGTTCGGCTTCACGAGGCTCGTGGGAGTGGTGGCGATCGCCCAGGACAAGGATGTGGCCGGGGTGCTCGATCAGCTGGAGCCGGTGCTGGCGGAGCTGATCGTCACCAGGAACTCCTCGCCCCGCTCGCTCCCGCCGGACGAGCTCGCCGAGCTGGCCGAGGGCGTCTTCGGCGCGGAGCGGGTCCACGTGGCCGAGCGGATGGACGACGCCATCGACCAGGCGATCGCGCTGGCCGAGGAGACGGGGGAGTACCAGGGCTCGGGCGTGCTGATCACCGGGTCGGTGATCACTGCCGGGGACGCCAGGACGCTGCTGCGGGCGGGCCGGCGATGAGGGGGGCGATGCGGCGGCTGTGCGCCAGCGTTCTGGTGTGCGAGGCGGTCGTCATTGGCCTGGCGATCCCGGTGGCGATCTCGATCGAGGGCGCGGGCGGGGCGCGGGCGGGAATCGTCGGGGGCGGGCTGGTCGCGGCCTGCCTGGTGGTGGCCGGGCTGCTGCGCTTTCGCTGGGCTTACGTGGCGGGGGCGATTATCCAGATATTGGCGATCGCCACCGGAATAGTGGTTTCCGTGATGTTCTTCCTCGGAGCCATCTTCGCCGCGTTGTGGGCTACCGCGATATGGCTTGGACGGCATGCCGAACGCGCCGAAGCGCGTTAATCTCCGAGAGGTAGGAAACCCCTCGGTCCCGCCGCGTGATGACCGTTAGCATATTTGCGCTCGAATGCGGACATATGCGGTTATGGTGCGCGGCTTAGGGCCTTTCCCGGGAGGAGAAAGGCCATGTCGGCTTCTTCATTGTTCGCGTCCCCTCCTGCCCATGGTCGAAAGGCCGCGTGGTGGACCCGTTTCCGCGTGTCGCTCGTCGTGATCACGGCCGTGCCGGCTGCCGTCATGGTCGTCCCCGACACGATGCCCTACGTCGTCGCCCGGGCGGTCAGCGACCTGCGGCTGCCCGCCGACCAGGCCGCCGGCATGGTGCGCGCCGCCGGCCTTGCCCTGCCCGCCCTGCTGCCGGCCGTCCCGCTCGCCGCCGTGCTCGCCCGCCGGATGCCGGCCGTGGTGCTCATCGCCGGGCTCGGCGCGGTGCTGTGCGGCGAGGCTGCCGCCGAACTCGCCGGCCGGCTTACCGTGCTCGGGCCGGTGCCGGCGGTCGGCGTGTCGCGCGTCGTCGAGGGACTGGGCGCCGGTGCGGTGCTGCCCGCCACGCTCGTCCTCGCGCGGCGGCACGACGGGCCGCGCGGGCGCGCGCTGACCGCCCTGTGGGCCGGGGCGCTCACCGCCGCGCTGATCGCCGCCATGCCGTTCGCGCTGTACGGCCTGGCCGCCGCCGGCGAGTGGCGGGCGGCGCTGCAGCCCTACCCGTGGTTCGCCGCCCTGGCGCTCGGCGTCGCCGCCCTGTTCGGGCCGCTGCCCGCCCGGGCCGCCGCCCCGGCGGTGCGGCGCATCGAACGCACGCAGCTCCTGCTGCCACTCGCGCCCGCCGCGGGGTTCGCCTTCCTCGCCGTCGTCACGACGTACGGCTGGACGCCAGGGGCGCAGCTCGCCCTCGCCGGGCTCGGCGCGGCCTGCCTGGCCGGCCTCGCCGTCGTCGGGTCGCGGGACGCCACCGCGGGCACCCCGCTCTGCTTCGCGCTCGTCGCGTTCACCGCCGGCCTGCTCGGCATGCCGGTCGCCGCCCCGCTCGCCGGGTTGATCGGTGCCAACCCGGGGCCGCGCGGCGTGCCGCTCGCGCCGTTCGCCGCGGCGGCGATGGCGGCGGCGGCCGCCGCGTTGATCGCGTCGCGGTCGCGTACAGGGGGCGGGCGAGCCGTGTTGATCACCGGCCACGCGCTCGCCGTGGTGGCCGTCCTGTGGCTGCGCGCCACGGACACCGCCACGGACACCGGCATGGACGCCGCCATGTCCGGCGGGTGGTCGCGGCCGTGGCCCGCGGCCTTCCCGTTGGCCTTACTCGGCGCCGGCCTCGGCGCCGCGCTCGCCGCCTCGCTGCGCGCCGCGAGCCAGGGCGGCGCGCTGTTCGGCCTCACGATGTGCTTCCCCGGGGTGCTGTGCGGCTACATGGTGATCGGACCGCTGCAGGTGCACAGGGTCGGCGCGGCGATGCTCGACGGCGGGGGCACGGGCGATGTCGTCGCCGCGCTCACCGCCGCGTTCCGGGTCTGGCTGGTCATCGCCGGCGCGCTCGCGGCGCTGCTGGCGGCCGTCGCGGCGATCGCCGGCCGGGATCGGGCCCGGCCGGTTGTCACCGCGGGCCGGGACGCCCCGGCGGACGCCGCGGCGGGTGAGGCGCGGTGAGCCTGCCGGAGGAAGCGCGGGGAGGGCGCGGCGGCGGGCCGGCACGGGGGGTAAGCTGCGCGCGCGTCCAGTTCGAGCGCGCAGCGGCAACGACTCGCGCGACCACCAACGTTTGAGGAGAAATTTCCGTGTCCGAGCGCACCCTTGTCCTGGTCAAGCCCGACGGAGTCCGCCGCGGCTTGGTCGGCGACGTCATCGCGCGCATCGAGCGCAAGGGCATGACGATCGTCGCGATGAACATGCGTACCCTGCCGCGCGACACGGCCGAGAGCCACTACGACGAGCACCGCGCCAAGCCGTTCTTCGGCGATCTCGTCGAGTTCATCACCGGCGGCCCGCTCGTCGCGATGGTCGTCGAGGGGCCCCGGGCGGTGGAGGCCTTCCGCGCGCTGGCCGGGGCGACCGACCCGGTCAAGGCCGCGCCAGGCACCATCCGCGGCGACCACGCGCTGGAGATCCAGGAGAACATCGTGCACGGCTCCGACTCGCTGGAGTCGGCCGAGCGCGAGATCAAGCTGTTCTTCCCGGACCTGTTCTAACACTTCGGGAAGCGTTCGAATGCCGGCCGCGGGAGCGCGATTAGGGGAATTTTCAACGACCGTACGAAGCCGCACGGGACACCACTGACACGCGCGGGCCGCGACCTTGGGTCCGCGTGCGTTTTTGCAGGTAAGTTGCCACTCCATGGCGCGGTTTTCGGACAACGCGGGTTGACCCCGTACCTGGCCAACCTGGGCTATCGCGTTACGATGGACAGGCCTCTCTGTCCGCCCGCCGCACCGGGAAGGGCCTCATTTCTTCATGGGTAACAAGCTGTCGTTCCTCGGCCGTGACATGGCGGTCGATCTGGGTACGGCGAACACCTTGGTGTATGTCCGCGGCCGCGGGATTGTCCTGAATGAACCCTCCGTGGTCGCCATCAACACCAACACCGGCAAGATCGTCGCGGTCGGCATCGAGGCCAAGCGCATGATCGGCCGCACGCCGGGCAACATCGTCGCCGTCCGCCCGCTCAAGGACGGTGTCATCGCCGACTTCGACGTCACCGAGCGGATGCTCCGCTACTTCATCCAGAAGGTCCACAAACGACGGCATTTCGCGAAACCCAGGATCGTCGTGGCGGTGCCGAGCGGCATCACCGGCGTCGAGCAGCGCGCCGTCAAGGAGGCCGGCTACCAGGCCGGGGCGCGGCGTGTCTACATCATCGAGGAGCCGATGGCCGCCGCCATCGGCGCCGGGTTGCCGGTGCACGAGCCCACCGGCAACATGGTGGTCGACATCGGCGGCGGCACCACCGAAGTGGCGATCATCTCCCTCGGCGGCATCGTCACCAGCCAGTCCGTACGGGTCGGCGGCGACGAGCTCGACCAGGCCATCATCACGCACTCCAAGAAGGAGTACTCCCTCATGCTGGGGGAGCGCACCGCCGAGGAGATCAAGATGGCCATCGGCTCCGCCTACCCGTTCAGCGAAGAGCCGCACGCCGAGATCCGCGGCCGCGACCTGGTCAGCGGCCTGCCGAAGACGATCATTATCTCGGCCGAGGAGGTACGCCGGGCCATCGAGGAGCCGGTCAACGCCATCGTCGACGCCGTCAAGACCACGCTCGACAAGTGCCCGCCCGAGCTGTCCGGTGACATCATGGACCGCGGCGTCGCGCTGACCGGCGGTGGCGCGCTGCTGAAGAACCTCGACGAGCGCCTGCGCGAAGAGACCGGCATGCCGATCCACCTGGTCGACAACCCGCTCGACTCGGTGGTGCTCGGCACCGGCAAGTGCGTCGAGGACTTCGAAGCCCTGCGGCAGGTCCTCATCCCAGAACCGCGACGCTGAGCCGCGATGATCTCCCGGAGGTAGGCGGGTGAACGACACCCGACGGACCCGCACGGTCCTCGGCGTGCTGCTGCTCCTCGCGATCGCGCTCATCACGATCGACTATCGGGGCGGCCACCATTCGCCGCTGCGCGGGCTGCGCGGCGTGGGCGCGACCATCTTCGGTCCGATCGAGAGCGTCGCCGCGGCGGTGGTGCATCCGGTCGGCGACACCATCGGCGCCCTCGCCGACGCCCCGGGCGCCCAGCGCCGCGCCGACCGGCTGGAGAAGGAGAACCAGCGGCTGCGCGAGCAGCTGCGCGCGGAAAAGCTCGACGCGGCCAGGGCCGACCAGCTCGACCGGCTGCTCGGCTCGGCCGGCCTCGGCGGCTACAAGGTCGTCGCGGCCCGGGTGATCTCCGCCGGACAGGGCTTCGAGGACACCGTCACGCTCGACGTCGGCAAGGCGAGCGGCGTGCGCCCGGACATGACGGTGATGACCGGCGACGGTCTCGTCGGCCGGATCACCCGCGTCGGCCCGTCCACCTCGACGGTGTTGCTCGCCACCGACGCCGACTCCTCGGTCGGCGCGCGACTCGAGGACTCCCAAGAGATCGGCATCGTCCAGGGCCTGGGCAGCCGCCGCATCGGCGGGGGCGGCACGCCGCTGCGTTTCCAGCTCCTCGACTCCAACGCCCCGCTGCTGCCCGGGCAGCGGATCGTGACGTTCGGCTCCCAGGGCGACCGCCCGTACGTGCCCGGCGTGCCGGTCGGCGTGGTCCAGCGGGTCGAGCAGACCCCGGGCTCGCTGACCCGTACCGCGTTCGTGACACCGTTCGTGCATTTCAGCCGGCTCGACGTGGTGGGCATCGTCGTGGCGCCGCCCAAGACCGACCCGCACGACGCCGTGCTGCCGCCCCGGCCGACCCCGACGGCCAGCCCCACCCCGACCCCCACCTCCACGTTGACCGCCGCGCCGAACACCACGGCGCGCCCGGCGACGCCCAAGCCGACCCGTAGTTCCCGGAGGTGACCGTGTCGCGCAACCTGCTCGCCGTCGCCATCACCGCGCTGGCCCTCGTCGTGCAGGTGGCGGTCGCCAACCGGCTGCCGCTGCCCGGCTCGGTCACTCCCGACCTGGTGCTGCTCACCGTGGTGGCGCTGGCCCTCACCAACGGGTCGATGCTCGGCATGATCAGCGGATTCGGGGCCGGCCTGGCCGCCGACATCGTGCCGCCGGCCGACCACACGATCGGCCGCTACGCCCTCGTCTACTGCCTGATCGGCTACGGCTGCGGGCTGCTCGCAGGGGAGATGGACCGCACCACGGTGGTCCCGGTCATGACCGTCGCGGCGGGCGCGCTCGCCGGCACCGTCCTGTACGCCGGGGTCGGCATGCTGCTCGACGACCCGCGGGCCACCTGGCCGATCGTCTCGCACATCGTGCCGCTCGCGGTGCTGTACGACGTGCTCGCCAGCCCGTTCGTGCTGTGGGCCGTGCTACGGCTCACCCGCCGCGCCGACGGCCGGGGCGCGCACGACAGGTACGCGCTCGAACCCACCCGCTATCGCTCGCTGCAGCGGGAGCGGGTATGACGCCGGCTTCCGTGGATCGGCGGACCGCGCCATGAACAGCAGATCGCACTTCCGGCTCCTCGTCCTGCACGTGCTGGTCGCCTCGCTGCTGGTGTCGCTCGGGGGCCGACTGTGGTACCTGCAGGTGCTCAACGGCGCGCACTACCAGCGGGTGGCCGCGGAGAACCGCACGCGTGACATCGTGGTGCCCGCCGTGCGCGGGCAGATCCTCGACGACGTCGGCCGCCCGCTGGTGCGCAACCGCACCGCGCTCGTCGTGTCGGTGGACCGTACGGTGCTGTCCCGCCAGGCCGACGGCGGCACCACGCTGCTGAAGCGGCTGGCCAAGGTGCTCGGCACGTCGCAGCGCACGCTCGAGCAGAAGGTCAGGCTCTGCGCGCCCGGCATCAAGCGCCCGTGCTGGCCGGGCTCGCCCTACCAGCCGATCCCGGTGGACGACCGCGTCACGATGCGCAAGGCCCTGCAGATCCTGGAACGGCAGGAGGACTTCCCGGGCGTCACCGCGCAGGTGCAGGCCGTCCGGCAGTACCCGCGGCCGGCCGGGGCCGGCGCCGCGCAGGCGCTCGGCTACCTCCAGCCGATCACGCAGGAGGAACTCGACAAGCGCAAGGGCCTCAAGGTGACCGGCTTCAGCGGGGTCGACCTGATCGGCAGGGACGGCCTGGAGGGCGAGTACGACGCGGACCTGCGCGGCTCGCCCGGCGTCCGCACCGTCATGGTGGACAGCAAGGGCAGGGTCACCGGCACCGCCCGCGAGGCGGCCCCGGTGGCCGGCGACAACCTCGTCACGAGCATCGACGCCCGGGTGCAGGCCGTCGTCGAGAAGGCCCTCACCGACGCGGTCCACCGTGCCCACACGCTCGGCCACAGGGGTGACAGCGCCGCCGGCGTAGTGATGGACGTCAGGACCGGCCGCCTGGTCGCGCTGGCCAGCTACCCGACGTACGACCCGAGCATCTGGGCCGGCGGGGTGACCCAGCAGCAGTACGACCGGCTGCTCGGCACGGCCAGCGGGCAGCCGCTGATCTCCCGCGCCGTGCAGGGCCAGTTCGCGCCCGGTTCCACGTTCAAGATCTCTTCCGTCGCCGCCGCGGTGCAGGCCGGCAACAGCCTGAACGGCATCTACGACTGTCCGGGGTCCTACAAGGTCGGCAACCGGGCGTTCCGCAACTTCGAGGGTGAGCACGGCGGGCGGATGAACCTGCACAAGGCACTCGTCGTCTCCTGCGACACGATCTTCTACCGGTTCGCCTACGACGAGTGGCTGCACGACGGCGGCATCCACCCCGTCAAGAAGCCCAAGGACCCGATGGTCAAGATGGCGACGGCGTACGGCTTCGGCAAGCCCACCGGCATCGACCTGCCCAACGAGTCGGCCGGCCGGATCCCCGACCGCGGCTGGAAGAGGGACTACTGGGAGGCCACCAGGAAGTCCGACTGCAAGCACGCCAAGACGGGATATCCCGACATGGAGCGCAAGAACCCGTCCCGTGCCGCCTACCTGAAGGCGATCGCCGCGGAGAACTGCACGGGCGGCTTCGTGTGGCGGGCCGGAGACGCCGCCAACTTCTCCGTCGGGCAGGGCGACGTCCTGGTCACCCCGCTGCAGCTCGTCAGGGCCTACGCCGCGCTGGCCAACGGCGGCACCCTGTGGGAGCCGCGCATCGGCCGCGCGATCGTGGCGCCGGACGGCACGCTCGTGCGCAGCATCGACCCGGTCAAGGCCGGCCGGCTGCCGGTCAACGGCAAAGTGCTGTCCTACATCCGCGATGCGCTCGCCGACGTCCCCAGGAGCGGTACGGCGGCCGGCGCGTTCAACGGCTTCGACTTCAACAAGGTCGCGGTGGCCGGCAAGACCGGCACCGCCGAGGTCTACGGCAAGCAGGACACCTCGTGGTTCGCCTCGTTCGCGCCCGCGCGCAATCCGCGGTACGCGGTCGTGGTCATGGTGTCCCAGGCCGGCCAGGGCGCCCAGGTCGCCGCCCCCGCGGTGCGCGCCATCTACGAGGGGATCTACGGTCTCGGCGACCAGAAACAGGCCGCCCTGCCGGACGGCACCCCGCCGGGCAAGCTCCCCAAGATCGGGCCGGACGGGACGGTCGCGGCCCCCTCCGGCTACTCGCTCGGCCCGATCGCCGCGGCGGCGGACGAGCCGACGGTGACCGCGACGCCGGGGAGAAGAAGCCGGTGATCGAGGGATATGGCGTCCGCCGGTCGTGGACCCGCCGGGCGACGGCGCGCGAGTCGCCGCTGCGCCGCCTGGACTGGCCGTTGCTGCTGGCCGTGATCGCGCTGTCCGTCGTGGGGTCGGTGCTGGTCTGGTCGGCCACCCGGGCGGCGCTGACCGAACAGGGCGGCGACCCGCAGGCCTTCCTCAAGCGGCACGGGCTCAACCTGGCGATCGGCTTCGTGCTCGGCGGCCTCGTCACGCTGCTCGACTACCGGCTGCTGCGGGCGTACGCGCCGATCATGTACGCCGTCGCCTGCGCCGGCCTGATCGCCGTGCTCAGCCCGCTCGGCGCCACGATCAACGGCTCGCACTCGTGGATCGTGATCGGCGGCGGGTTCCAGGTGCAGCCGTCGGAGTTCGCCAAGGTGGGGTTGATCGGGCTGCTCGCGATGATCCTCGGCGAGCCCAGGGACGGCGAGGTCGGGCCAGGCCAGCGTGACGTGCTCCTCGCCCTCGGCCTGGCGGCGCTGCCGGCCGTGCTGATCCTGCTGCAGCCCGACCTGGGCACCACGCTCGTGTTCGCCGCCGTCATCCTCGGCATGCTGGCCATCTCGGGGGTCAGGAAGGTCTGGATGATCGGGCTCGGCGCGGCCGGCGCGGTCGGCGGGTTCGCCGTGTGGTCGCTCGGCATCCTGAAGCCCTACCAGGTCGCCAGGTTCACCGCCTTCGCCAACCCGGCCGCCGACCCGCGGGGCGCCGGCTACAACGCCCGGCAGGCCAGGATCGCGGTCGGCTCCGGCGGCATCTTCGGCAAGGGCCTGTTCCACGGCGGCCAGACGACCGGCCATTTCGTACCCGAGCAGCAGACCGACTTCATCTTCACGGTCGCGGGGGAGGAGCTCGGGTTCGTCGGCGCCGCGGTGATCCTGCTGCTGCTCGGTCTGATCCTGTGGCGCGGGCTGCGGATCGCGACGCAGGCCGCCGACCTCTTCGGCCGGCTCCTCGCGACCGGCGCCGTCTGCTGGCTCGCCTTCCAGACCTTCGAGAACGTCGGCATGACGGTGGGCATCATGCCGATCACCGGCCTGCCGCTGCCCTTCGTCTCCTACGGCGGTTCGGCGACCTTCGCCAATATGATCGCCTTCGGCCTCCTCCAAGCCGTCCACCTGCGCCGCACCCCGTTCGACTAGATGACATGCGTCATGCATGGCGCATGCTAACCTCCGATCATGGTGACCACGCTCCAGATACGAGATGTTCCGGAAGAGCTGCACGACGTGATCGCCGCTCGTGCCAAGGCCGCCGGGATGTCGATTTCGCAGTTCCTGCTGCGGATCGTCGAGAGGGAGGCTTCTCGCCCCACCAACGCCGAGGTGCTCGAGCGAGCCGCTCAACTGGCTGCTCGCCGCGGGCGGAAGGTCGGGGCGGACGAGATCGTCTCCGCACTCCACGAAGGGCGCGCGGAACGGTGACCATCGTCGTCGACTCCGCTGCGATGATCAACGCGCTCATCGACGCCGGGTCCCCCGAGTTAATGGCCGAGATGAGCAGGCACGAGCTGGTCGCGCCGCATCTTCTCGACCTAGAGGTACTCAGCGTGCTGCGAAAATTGGTCTTCCGCGGAGTGTTGAGTGAGACCGATGCCGATGACGCTCATGACCTGTACGCCGACATGAACGTCACTCGTTACGCCTCGGACGGCATGGCGAAACGCATTTGGAGCCTGCGCGCCACTCTCAACTGCTATGACGCGGCGTACGTCGTGCTCGCCGAGGTGCTCCAGGTGCCGCTCGTCACCTGTGACGCCAAGATGGCCGTAGCGGCGAAGAAGCATGAGGCCACGATCCAGGTCTTCTACCCCTGCTGAGGTGCGTGACGCGGCGGGCGGCGCCGGAGCGTAGGCTGGTTGCTCGATCCCGTACATGCCTCCGGAGGCTTCCGCGATGCCCGCTCCATCGATATTCGCGCGCCTGGAGCCGCTGCTGCCCCTGGTGCAAAAGCCGATCCAGTACGTGGGCGGCGAGCTGAACTCGTGCGTCAAGGACTGGGACGGTGCCGACGTCCGGTGGGCGCTGATGTACCCGGACGCCTACGAGGTGGGCCAGCCCAACCAGGGCGTCCAGATCCTGTACGAGATCCTCAACGAACGCCCGGGCGTGCTTGCCGAGCGGACCTACACCGTGTGGCCCGACCTCGAGGCGCTCATGCGCGAGCACGGGATCCCGCAGTTCACCGTCGAGGGACACCGCCCGGTGGGGGCCTTCGACGTGCTCGGGGTGAGCTTCGCGACCGAGCTCGGCTACACCAACCTGCTCACCGGCCTCGACCTCGCCGGCATCCCGCTGGCCGCGGCCGAGCGTACGGACGAGCACCCGATCGTGCTCGCCGGCGGGCACGCGGCGTTCAACCCCGAGCCGATCGCCGACTTCATCGACGCCGCTGTGCTCGGCGACGGCGAGCAGGTCGTGCTGGCGATCACCGAGGTGATCAGGGAGTGGAAGGCCGACGGCCGGCCCGGCGGGCGCGCCGAGCTGCTGCTGCGCCTCGCGAAGTCCGGCGGGGTGTACGTGCCGGCGTTCTACGACGTGACCTACCTGCCGGACGGCCGGATCCAGCGCGTCGCGCCCAACCGGCCCGGCGTCCCTTGGCGGGTGGCCAAGCACACCGTGATGGACCTCGACCAGTGGCCGTACCCGAAGAAGCCGCTGGTCCCGCTGGCCGAGACGGTGCACGAGCGGTACAGCGTGGAGATCTTCCGCGGCTGCACCCGCGGCTGCCGGTTCTGCCAGGCCGGCATGATCACCAGGCCGGTGCGGGAGCGGTCGATCACCACGATCGGCGACATGGTCGAGGCGGGGCTCAAGGAGTCGGGCCTGAACGAGGTGGGGCTGCTGTCGCTGTCCAGCGCCGACCACTCCGAGATCGGCGACATCGCCCGCGGGCTCGCCGACCGGTACGAGGGGACGAACACCTCGCTGTCGTTGCCGTCGACGAGGGTGGACGCGTTCAACGTGACCCTCGCGGGCGAGCTGTCCAGGAACGGCCGGCGCTCCGGGCTGACCTTCGCGCCCGAGGGCGGCACGGAACGGATGCGCAAGGTGATCAACAAGATGGTCACCGAGGACGACCTCATCCGTACGGTCACGACCGCGTACGAGCACGGCTGGCGGCAGGTCAAGCTCTACTTCATGTGCGGGCTGCCCACCGAGACCGACGAGGACGTGCTGGCCATCGCCGGCGTGGCGCGCCGGGTGATCCAGGCGGGCCGCGAGGCCACCGGCCGGCGCGACATCCGCTGCACGGTGTCCATCGGCGGATTCGTCCCCAAGCCGCACACACCGTTCCAGTGGGCCGCCCAGTGCGACCCGGAAACCGTCGACCGGCGGTTGCGCGCGCTGCGCGACGCGCTCCGCGCCGACCGCGAGTACGGGCGGGCCATCGGGCTGCGCTACCACGAGGGAAAGCCGTCGATCGTCGAGGGCCTGCTGTCCAGGGGCGACCGCCGGGTCGGCGCGGTGATCAGGGCGGTATGGGAGGACGGCGGCCGGTTCGACGGATGGTCCGAGTACTTCTCCTACCAGCGGTGGGCGTCCTGTGCCGAGAAGGTCTTCGCCGGCGGGCCGGTGGACCTCGGCTGGTACACCGTGCGCGAGCGTGACGAGGTCGAGGTGCTGCCGTGGGACCACCTCGACGCCGGGCTCGACCGCGAGTGGCTGTGGCAGGACTGGCAGGACGCCGTCGAGGAGGTCGAGGTCGAGGACTGCCGGTGGACGCCGTGCTACGACTGTGGCGTCTGCCCGACCATGGGCACCGAGATCCAGATCGGCCCGAGCGGCAGGAAGCTCCTCCCGCTGAGCGTGGTCTAGCACTGGTCCAGCACCTCCGGAAGTTCCGCGCCCGTCAGCGGGTTTACGGCCCGGTCGGCGCCGCCACGATGGCGAAGGTGCGCCGCGGAGGCAACGTTCCGGTGAACACCCGAGCACGGTTGGCTGAACCGCGCCGTCCGCTGATGTCGTGAGCCGTACCGTATGGGCCTTTCAGGGACTTCGCGGGCTTGCGACGGGGATCATGACGGACAGCGACCATATGGCGCATCGCGCCCCGAGCGCGGGAGCGGGGCACGGGGATCCGGACGTGGACGCCGCCGCCGCGCGGTTGCGGGCCGTACGGGCGCGGGCGGAGGGCGCCGAGCAACGGCTGAGCCGCCTCGTGGCCGAGGTCGCCGGCGCCCGGCGGCGCATCGGCGAGCTCAAGGAACACCTCCGGGAGGTCACGTACCGGGCCGACCGCGTGACCTGGCAGCTCGAGTCGGTGCGCGCGGGCCGGTGGTGGCGGCTCGGCCAGGCGCTGGCCGCGGCCAGGGGCCGGCCGGCCGGGCTGCCCGGGGGCGTGGTGCGGGCGCTGCGGGACCAGCCGCGGCCCGCCCCGCCCGTCCGGCCCGCGGCCGGGCGGGCGGCGGACGGGTCCGAGCCCGGGTATACCGCACCCGTGCTCGACATCACGCCGGCACCGCTGGCCGAAGGACCGGTCAACCTGCCGGATCTCACCGTGGCCGTCGTCCACGACGCCGTCACGACGCTCGGCCTGCGTGACGAATGGCGGCAGATCGACGGCTTCGGGCCGGGCGAATGGCGCGCCGTCCTGGAACGCGAGCGGCCGCGGCTGCTGGTGGCCGGTCCGGCCGCCGGCTGGCCGGCCGAGGCGCTGGAACCGCTGACCGCCTGGTGCGGGGAGCGGCGCATCCCCACGGTGTACTGGATCCTGGACGACGCCCTTCCCGCCGGGGCGGACGGCGGCGCGGACGGTGGGGCCGGCGCCGCGCATCATGCGGCCGCCCGGCTCTTCGACCGGGTGTACGTCGCGGACGCCGCGGCCGTGCCGCGCTACCGCGCGGCGCTCGGGCATGATCGGGTGGACGTGCTGACCGCGGCCGCCCAGCCGCGCCTGCACAACCCCGTCGGCGTCCCCGACCGAGCCACGTTCGACATCGCCGGCCCGCCCGGCGCCCTGGTCGACGCGGTGTGCGAGCTCGGCCCGCACGTGTACGGGCCGGCCGGCGCCACGCCGCCGCGGCCCGGCTGCCACCTGATCGGCGACCTGCCGTACGAGTCGATGATCGCGGCCAGGAAGCTCTACAAGATCGTCGCGGCGGGCGGCACCCGGGACGTGTTCGAGCTGGCGGCCGCCGCGATTCCGGCCGTGTCACCGCGCTGCGATCTCGTCCCGGCCGTCTTCGGGGACCTCGTCCCTGCCCCGGTCAGCCATCGCGAGGCGGCCGAGATCATCCGCCTGCTGCTGGCCAGCGCCGAGCTGCGCGACCGGAACGCGCACCTGGCCTGGCGCACGGTGTTCGCCGGCCACACCTACCGGCACCGGGTCGGCACCATGTTGCGCGACCTCGGCATCAAGGCGCCGGCCGGCGATCCGGCGGTGTCAGTGGTGCTGTCCACCTGCCGAGCCGAGAACATCGACCACGCGATCGCGCAGGTGGCCCGCCAGACCTGGCGTCCGCTGCAGCTGGTCATGGTGCTGCACGGCCTCGATGTCGAGCCCACCGCCGTCGAACGGCGGGCCAAGGCGGCCGGCATCGACGACGTGGTCGTGCTGTCCGCCGGCCGCGCCCGCTCGCTCGGCGCCTGCCTCAACCTGGGCATCGACGCGGCGGACGGCACGTACATCGGGAAGATGGACGACGATGAGCTGTACGGCCCGTACTACCTCGCCGACCTCGTCGAGGCCTTCCGCTATACCGATGCCGATATCGTCGGAAAACTCGCCCATTATGTCCATCTGACCGGATCCGGGGCGAACGTGCTTCGGTACCCGGAATTCGAGCACAGCTACGTCGACCTGGTCCGCGGTGGAGCGTTGCTGGCCGGGAGCGACGTCCTGCGCGGTTACCGGTTCGACGACGTCACCCGCGGCGAGGACACCCGGCTGTTCCGCAGGTGCCGGGCCGACGGCGTCAAGATCTACTCGACCGACCGGTTCTCGTTCGTGATGGTCAGGCACGCCGATCCAGCGCGGCACACCTGGCGGGTCAGCGACCGCGGCCTGATGGCCGACGGCAGGATCGCGTTCTACGGCCCGCCGGAGGAGCACGTGCTCGTCTGACCCGGCCGCGCGGGCGGGGGTGGTGCGCTCGGGAACGGTGCCTACACGGGGGCCGCGCGCTCGAAGACGTGCAACCCCTTTTCCAGCTCGTAGACCGTGCGTCGCAGCTCTGGATACTCGGCCAGCCAGCGGTCGCTGATCGCTGCCTCGTCGGACCGGACGGTGTCGTCCAGCACGATGAGCGCGTCCTCCGCGCATCTCGGCAACAGCACGGGCACCGCGGGATAGCGGGCCGCCTCGGCGGTGCCGGCCGGCGGGCCGTCCACGAGCAGCAGGCCGATCTTCTCCAGGTCGGCGACGGCGCGGCGGTCGTACCATGGCTGGCCGCCCGCGCCGGCCCATTGGGCGTCGGGGCACCACGGCACGAGCGGCGCGTACCGGACCTCGACCACGCCCGCCAGCCCGTGCGCCCGCGTCAGCTCCCGCGTGGCGGCGGCGAAGCTCTCCTGGTGTTCGAGCGCGACCACCCGGCCGGTGCCGAGCCGCTGGACCGCGTACCCGAGCCAGATGCTGGACGAGCCGCTGCCGCACTCGACGATGAGCTGCGGCTCGCGGGCGAGGACCTGGCCCACGATCAGCCGGAGCGCGTCCGGTGACAGGGCCCAGCCGCGCAGCGGCGGCATCGGGGCGCGGGGCCCGATCAGCCCGCGCAGATCGATCAGGGCCTCCAGCTGCCGGTATACGGTCAGCAGCTCCTCGCTCGCGGCCGTGCGGCCGGCGTCGACCCGCGCGCCGAGGTGCTCGACGGAGGCCGCCAGCGCCGCTGCCCGCGCCTCCCCGGCATCGCCCTGCCGCTCGACCCGCCGCAGCGACGGCGCGATCTCGTGCTCGACCCGGACCGCCACGGCCAGCAGCACGGCCCCGACAGCGAGGATCGCCATGCCGAAGATCACCGTTACCGCGACGGCGGTCGTGATGGCGTCCGCGGCCAGGAGCGCCGCCGACGCCGCGATGGCGGCGCCGGACCCGAGCAGCCCGAGATGCGCCGCCCGGCGAGGGGTCGGTGCCCGCAACGGCGTCACCTCCGGCGATCAGACGGGTGCCAGGCCGGCACGTTTCCTCTAGCCGAGACTGGCATATGCCACGTTCGACCGCATTCGATGGGGGCCGGTGGCCCCGCCGTGGTGGGTCGCACCAGGGGGTGGAGCGCCGCGCCTACGCTCGTGTCACGCTATTTCGGGTACGTCCCTGCCGTACGCTTGCGTGCCGTCGGTGGCGGCGCGATGAGAGAAGGGGCGCACATGGCGAGATTCGTCCTGCAACTGTCGTTCAAGAACGAGGCGCGCCGCCTGGAGGTACGGCCCGCCCATCGCGACTACCTGCGCCGCCTTCTGGATGAGGGCCGGCTCGTCACCGCCGGGCCGTTCGCCGACGACAAGGGCGCGCTGCTCGTCTACGAGGTCGCGGACGAGGCCGAGCTGCGGGAGGTCCTGGCGGCCGACCCCTATACGGCCGCCGATGTCTACGACATCGAACAACTGCGGGAGTGGTCCCCGATATTGCCGTGACCCTTCCGTATGATTCGGGAATGACCGTTCATGACCGGATAGATCCGGCTCGGCGGGGATGTCCGGCAGCGGGCAGCTCCGATCGCAGCCCGGATCCGCCGGGAAATGAACGGCCGGCGGCGGGCGCGCGTCCAAACGTCATGACGGTTGCCGGACCGGCAGCCGGTGGCGCTCGGACACAGGATCCCGTCGCGCGCCGTACCCTGGAGAGAAGCAGACTTCATCATCCGATGTTGAGCAGGAAGGATTGAGAGCCCTGGCACCCTTGCCGGAGGGTCCCGCGCCGGCCCCCGTGACCCAGCGACTGCGCGTGCGCTATGCCAAGCGCGGCAGGCTGCGGTTCACGAGCCACCGTGACATATCCCGGGCCGTGGAACGCGCAGTACGGCGCGCCGGGGTCCCTGTCGCGTTCAGCGCGGGATTCACGCCGCACCCGAAGATCTCCTACGCGGGAGCGGCGGCGACCGGGGTGGCCAGCGAGGCGGAATACCTCGAAATCGGGTTGACCGAGCCCCGCGATCCAGCGCGGGTGCGGGCCGACCTCGACGCGGCGCTGCCCGGTGGTCTCGACGTCCTCGACGTCGTGTCGGCCGCCGGCGCGGGCACCGCGCTCGCGGAGCGGCTCCAGGCGTCCGAGTGGCGGGTACGGCTGGACGGCGTCGATCCCGACGTGGCGGACCAGGCCGTACGGCGGTTCCTCGCCGCCCCCGAGATCGAGGTCGAACGTCTCACCAAGAAGGGGCGTCGCCGTTTCGACGTCAGGGCCGCCGTGTGCGCTTTCGAGCTGGACCGGCGCGCCATGGCCGAGGCGGAGACCCCCTGTGCGATACTTCGAATGGTTGTTCGGCACACCACACCCGCCGTACGACCTGACGACGTCCTCGCCGGGCTGCGTCACGTGGCCGACCTCGCGCCGCCGTCACCTCCCCTGGTGACCCGGCTGGCGCAGGGGCCACTCACCGCGGAGACCGGCGAGCTCGCGGATCCGCTGGATCCCGACCGGCAGGCACTCGATCGGCTCGTGTCCGATCGGCCGGCAGCACCTGGTGGCGAGGACGCCAGGGTGCCCGGCCGGCCGGCCCTTCCGCCGGTCGGGGCGATGGATGCCGGCGTCGTCGGCGCCCGGCCCGCCGCTGCTCGCTCCTAGGGGCGTCCGCACGCGGCGATCGGGCGTGACCAACGGCTTTGGCCGTTGGCGCCGGTTTACCCGACCGGCGCCGGCGGTGCCCGAGAAGAAACGGAGAGCTCCTGTGCGGCGCACGACGGTCATCGATGGTCGATGGAACCGTCGGCTCGTGCCCGGGAGCCTGACGGGAGATTGCCCGCATGCTCGAAAACGAGAACACCGGCGACGCGACAGGCGTCGGCGACGATAACCAGCAGACCACCGAGGCGCAGAGCGCGGATAGCGCCGACAAGAGACTCGAAAAGGACAATACGGAAAGCACCGACAAGGGGGCGGACCCGAGGGCGGAAAGCGAACAAGCCGCGACGGAGTCGACGAGGACGGACTCGACGAGGAGCGAACGCCCGCGGCGCCGGGCGGCCAGCCGGCCGGCCGGCCCGCCGCCGGAGATCCCGGAGTCGCCGGTGCCGGCCTCCGTCGACGTCGGCCCGTCAAGTCCCTCGCCGGGTGCCCTGTCCATCCCGGCGGCGACGTTCCAGCCGCCGCCCAGCGTCGTGTTCCAGGCCCCCGAGGTGGCGTCCACGCGACGAGCGGACGACGACTGGTCGGGGTCCAAGCGCGACACCGCCGACCAGGCGGCCGACGACGGCGAACCGGAGGCCGACGACGAGGCCGACGACGAGGGCGGCGCCGACCGGCCGTCCCGGCGCCGCCGGCGGCGCGGCGGCCGGGGCCGCGGCAAGTCCAAGGACGCCGAGGCAGCCGAGTCCGGCGAGCCGGAAGCAGGGGAGTCCGAGTCCGGCGAGGCCGCCGACTCCGGCGCCGAGACCGCCCGCCAGCCCGAGAGCGGCCGCCGCAAGGACGGCGACAAGCGCAAGGCCAGGGACAAGGACTCCGACCGGGGCAAGGGCGCCGACCGGGGCAAGGGCGACGACAAGGACGAGGCCGCGCCCACGGCGGCCGCCGACGACAGCGCCGAGCATGACGCGGACGACGAGTCCGACGACGGCCAGTCCGCCGGCACCCGCCGCCGCCGGCGCCGCCGGCGCCGTGGCGGAGGGGACGGTGAAGACCCCCTGGCCACCGACGATCCGCCCAACACCGTCGTCCACGTGCGCGAGCCGCGGGCCGTCGAGGACGAGGTGCAGTCCGTCAAGGGCTCGACCCGCCTCGAGGCCAAGAAGCAGCGCCGCCGCGAAGGCCGCGAACAGGGCCGGCGCCGCCCGCCGATCATCACCGAGTCGGAGTTCCTCGCCCGCCGCGAGTCGGTCGAGCGGCTCATGGTCGTGCGCAGGCAGGGCGAGCGCACGCAGATCGCGGTGCTCGAGGACGGGGTGCTCGTCGAGCACTACGTGGACCGCGCCAGCCACCAGTCGTACGTCGGCAACGTCTACCTCGGCAAGGTGCAGAACGTGCTGCCCTCGATGGAGGCGGCGTTCGTCGACATCGGCAAGGGCCGCAACGCCGTGCTCTACGCCGGCGAGGTCAACTGGGACACCGCGGGCCTGGAGGGCCAGCCGCGCCGCATCGAGTCCGCGCTGAAGTCGGGGCAGTCCGTACTCGTCCAGGTCACCAAGGACCCGCTCGGCCACAAGGGCGCGCGGCTCACCAGCCAGATCTCGCTGCCCGGCCGCTACCTGGTGTACGTGCCGGACGGCTCGATGACCGGTATCAGCCGCAAGCTCCCCGACAAGGAGCGCAACCGGCTCAAGCAGATCCTCAAGAAGGTCATGCCGGAGAACGCCGGCGTGATCGTCCGTACCGCGGCCGAGGGCGCCACCGAGGAAGAACTCTCGCGGGACGTCTCACGGCTGTCGGCCCAGTGGGAGAACATCCAGCGGCAGGCCAAGTCCGCTTCCGCGCCGGCCCTGCTGTACGGCGAGCCCGACCTGACCATCAGGGTCGTCCGCGACGTGTTCAACGAGGACTTCACCAAGCTGGTCGTGTCCGGCGACGAGGGCTGGGAGACGGTCGCCGAGTACATCCAGTACGTGGCGCCGCACCTGTCCGACCGGACCACGAAATGGACGTCCAAGCAGGACGTCTTCGACGCGTACCGGATCGACGAGCAGATCGCCAAGGCGCTCGACCGCAAGGTGTGGCTGCCCAGCGGAGGCTCGCTGGTCATCGACCGCACCGAGGCGATGACCGTCATCGACGTCAACACCGGCAAGTTCACCGGGCAGGGCGGCAACCTCGAGGAGACCGTCACCCGCAACAACCTCGAGGCGGCCGAGGAGCTCGTACGCCAGCTGCGGCTGCGCGACGTCGGCGGCATCATCGTCATCGACTTCATCGACATGGTGCTGGAGAACAACCGCGACCTGGTGCTGCGCCGGCTGGTGGAGTGCCTCGCCCGCGACCGCACGAAACACCAGGTCGCCGAGGTCACCTCGCTCGGCCTGGTCCAGATGACCCGCAAGCGGGTGGGGCAGGGCCTGCTCGAGGCGTTCTCCGAGGTCTGCGAGTGCTGCAACGGCCGCGGCATCCACGTGTCGCTCACGCCGGTGGACGACAAGCCGGAGAAGGCCGCCACGACCGGCCGGCGCAAGAAGCGCAAGGGCGAGGTGGAGAAGACGGTCGAGCGCAAGCTCGCCCGGCATGAGGCCACCAAGGAGCGCGTCGCGGAGGTCGCCGAGGCCGGCGCCGCCGGGGACGGCTCGGCCGCGCGCGGGGCGAAGGCCTCGAAGAGCGCCAGGCGTGGCAGGACGGCCGCCGCCAGGGAGGCCGCCGTGACGGCCGAGGCCGAGGCGGTGGTGAGCGACGACGCCGATGAGGCCCCGGAAGTGGCCGTCGAGGACGCCGCCGAGATCGCGGCCGAGGTCACCGAGAGCGGCCCGCCGCTGCTCGATCCGGCGGAGCCTGTCGACATCGACGCCGACGATGACGCGGATGAAGGCGACGACGACGCGGAGGACGCCGACGCGGACGACATCGACGACGTGGACGACGACGTGGACGATGACGAGGACGATGACGCGGACGACGACGTGGACGATGACGAGGACGATGACTACGTCGTCACGGCGACCGACGACGACGATGTAGCGGACATCGCGGACATCGAGGATGCCGACGACGACTCGGACGATGCGCAAGACGACGATGCCGACGACGCCGACGACTCGGGGGACGCGGACGACACCGACCGCCCGCGAGTCGGGCTGGCCGGCACCCGTTACCCGTACGATCTCGATGAGTCCTACGAAGACGATGACTTCGACGGTTACGAGGTCGGCGACGAGCCCGTGGCCAACGGCCGGCGGCGTCGCAGGTCGCGTCGGGCCAGCCCCAATCCGTCGTGATCGCATCCGGTCGGTTCGCGTTCCGTGCCGGGGATCCGGTAACCTTGGTCTCCGGCACGTCGCGGCGTGCCCATGATCTTGCGCCTCCTGCGAGCAGGCGGCAAGCCTCCAAGCATGAGCCCTGGCTCAGGGCGGGGTCTCCCTGTGGAGACCGGCACGGCACGCGCGCCTGACCGGTGCGTACAAGGGAAGGGTTTCGCGGTGTACGCGATCGTCCGTTGCGGCGGCCACCAGGAGAAGGTGGCGGTCGATGACGTCCTGACCGTCGAGAAGCTGACCGGCGAGGTCGGCTCCACGGTGATGTTCCCGGCCGTCCTGGTCGTGGACGGCGACAAGGTCGTCAGCGAGCCCGACAAGCTGGCCAAGTACCAGGTCACGGCCGAGATCCTCGGTCCGACCAAGGGGCCCAAGATCAACATCTTGCACTACCGCAACAAGACCGGGTACAAGCGGCGCATGGGTCACCGGCAGCCGTAC
This sequence comes from Streptosporangiaceae bacterium, assembly GCA_036378315.1. Lineage (GTDB taxonomy): Bacteria > Actinomycetota > Actinomycetes > Streptosporangiales > Streptosporangiaceae > CALAED01. Next base: position 30,448 of record DASUWU010000002.1, read on the forward strand.
ACCCAGGTCAGGGTCACCGGTATCAAGGCCGGAAGGAAGTAGGCGACACCATGGCACACAAGAAGGGCGCCTCGTCCAGCAGGAACGGCCGCGACTCCAATGCCCAGCGCCTCGGCGTCAAGCGCTTCGGTGGCCAGGTCGTCAACGCCGGCGAGATCATCGTGCGGCAGCGCGGCACCCACTTCCATCCGGGCGTGGGCGTCGGCCGCGGCAAGGACGACACGCTGTTCGCGCTGGTGGCGGGCGCGGTCCAGTTCGGCCGCTACCGCGGGCGCCGCGCCGTGAGCATCGTTCCCCGGGCGAACGGGAACGGTGCCGCCCGACCGTCGAGCGGGCCCGCGGACGAGGCGACGGCCCCTGCGGCCAAGGCCCAAGCCGGCCCGAAGCCCAGGCGTACGGCCGCCCGCTCGGCCAGCGAGGCGAAATAGCCACTGGCAGCAGCACAGACCACCTGATGCGGGGCGGACCGTCCGGAACGGTCCGCCCCGTCGTCGTAGAGAAGTTGACGTAGAGCGTCGTCGTAGAGCGTCGTCGTGGGGAGCCGCCGCAGCGCAGTCGCCGCGGCCGTCATGCAGCGTCGCCCGAGGGGAGGGGATTGCGATGGCGGAGTTCGTGGACCGCGCCGTCCTGCATGTCACCGCCGGCAACGGCGGCAATGGCTGCAGCTCCGTCCACCGGGAGAAGTTCAAGCCCCTCGGCGGCCCCGACGGCGCCAACGGCGGGCGCGGCGGAGACGTCGTCCTCGAGGTCGATCCCAACACGGCCAGCCTGCTCGACTACCACCGCCGCCCGCACCGCCGCGCCGGCAACGGCCGGCCGGGGCAGGGCTCGCTGCGCACCGGCGCCGACGGCGAGACGATCGTGCTGCCGGTGCCGAACGGCACCGTCGTGAAGACCAAAGGCGGCGAGGTGCTCGCCGATCTCATCGGCGCCGGCACCCGCTACGTCGTCGCCGCTGGCGGCCGCGGCGGCCTGGGCAACGCCGCGCTTGCCACGGCCAGGCGCAAGGCCCCCGGCTTCGCCCTGCTCGGCGAGCCGGGGGAGCGGCGCGACGTCGTCCTCGAGCTCAAGACCGTGGCCGACGTGGCGCTCGTCGGCTTTCCCAGCGCGGGCAAGTCGTCCCTGATCGCGGCACTTTCGGCCGCCCGGCCCAAGATCGCCGACTACCCGTTCACCACGCTGATCCCCAACCTGGGGGTGGTCGGCGCGGGCGAGCACACGTACACCGTGGCCGACGTCCCCGGCCTCATCGAGGGCGCAAGCGAAGGCCGCGGCCTGGGGCTGGAGTTCCTCCGCCACGTCGAGCGCGCGTCCACGCTGGTCCACGTCATCGACTGCGCCACCCCCGAGCCGGGACGTGATCCGCTGTCCGACTTCGAGGTGATCGAGCGGGAGCTGGCCGCCTACGACACGGCGTTCGCGCCGTCCGGGCGCCCGCTGTCCGACCGGCCCAGGCTGGTCGTCCTCAACAAGGTCGACGTGCCGGACGCGCGCGACCTCGCCGAGATGGTCAGGCCCGAGTTCGAACGGCGCGGCCTCGACGTGTACGAGGTGTCGGCGGCCACCCACGAGGGGCTGCGCGAGCTGTCGTTCGCGATGGCGGAGATGGTCGAGGCCCACCGGGCGGCGCAGCCGCCCGAAGAGCCCACCCGCATCGTGCTGCGCCCGCGGCCGGTGGCCGGCGGCGTCGACTTCGAGGTCAAGGACCTCGGCGACAACACCTACCTCATCACCGGCGACAAGCCGCTGCGCTGGCTGCGGCAGACCGACTTCGGCAACGACGAGGCGGTCGGCTACCTCGCCGACCGGCTGGCCAGGCTGGGGGTCGAGGAGCGGCTCGCCGCGGCGGGCGCCGTACCGGGCGCCACCGTGCTCATCGGCACCGAGGACGACTCGGTCGTGTTCGACTGGGAACCGGACGTCGGCGCCGGCGCCGACCACGCCCTCGGCGCTCGCGGCACCGACCGCCGGCTCGAAGGGCGGTAGCCGGCCATGCGCGCGCCGATCGCCACCGCCCGCCGGATCGTCGTCAAGGTCGGGTCGTCCTCCCTGACCACGGCGGAGGGGCAGATCGACGCCCGCCGCATCGACGCCCTCGTCGACGTGCTTGCCGGCCGCCGGACGGGCGGCGGCGACGTGGTCTTCGTCTCCTCCGGCGCGATCGCGGCCGGACTCGCGCCGCTCGGGCTCGTCCGGCGGCCCGCCGACCTGGCCACCCAGCAGGCGGCGGCCAGCGTCGGGCAGGGGCTGCTCGTCGCCCGCTACGCCGAGTCGTTCGCCCGGTACGGGCTGCGCGTGGGCCAGGTCCTGCTCACCGCGGACGACATGATGCGCCGGTCGCACCACCGCAACGCCCAGCGCACGCTCGCCCAGCTGCTGGCCCTCGGTGTCGTGCCGATCGTCAACGAGAACGACACGGTGGCCACCGACGAGATCAGGTTCGGCGACAACGACCGCCTCGCCGCGCTGGTGGCCCACCTGGTCCGCGCCGACGCGCTGGTGCTGCTGTCCGACGTGGACTCCCTGTACGACGGGAACCCGCGCCGCCCCGGTGCCGTACGCATCGACGAGGTCAAGTCGGCGGCCGACCTCCAGGGGGTGCGGCTCGGCGGCTCGGGCGGCCGGGTCGGCACCGGCGGCATGGTCACCAAGGTCGAAGCCGCCACGATCGCCACCGGCGCCGGCGTTCCCGTCGTCCTGACGAACACCGATTCCGTCGCCGCCGCGCTCGCCGGCGAGCCGGTCGGCACCTACTTCCACCCCGACGGCCGGCGCCCGTCCACCCGGCATCTGTGGCTGGCCCACGCCACCACGGGGCAGGGCAGGCTGGCACTCGACCAGGGCGCGGTCGAGGCGGTCGTGCGGCGCCGCAAGTCGCTGCTGCCCGCCGGCGTGATCGGCGTGGAGGGCGACTTCGTGGCCGGCGACCCGGTCGACGTGTGCGACGACGCGGGGTCGGTGGTGGCTCGCGGCCTTGTCAACTACGACTCCGGCGAGATCCCCGAGCTCATGGGACGGTCCACCCGCTGGCTGGCCAGGGAGCTCGGGCCCGAGTACGAACGAGAGATCATCCACCGCGACGACATGGTGCTCATCAGCGACATCGGCGCGCGAAATCGCACCGAGGTCCGGCGGAACGACAAAGGCATGAGCGGCGTCCGGCGCGCTTGGGGAGCTCCGGGCGTCATGGACGTCACGAACGAAGGGATCGAGTCATGAGCGACGCAACCCAGGAGCAGGTGCTCGATGTCGCCCGCCGCGCCCGCGGCGCGGCCGCCGAGCTCGGCCCGCTGCCGCGCCGGGCCAAGGACGCGGCGCTGCACGCCATCGCCGACGCCCTGGTCGCGCGGGCACCCGAGATCGTGAAGGCCAACGCCGCCGACGTGACCAGGGCGCGCACGGCCGGCACCGCCGAGGCCATGATCGACCGGCTCAGCCTGACCGAGGAGCGTGTGGCGGCCGTCGCCGCGGCCACCCGCCACGTCGCCGCGCTGCCGGACCCGGTGGGCGAGACCGTACGCGGCTACACGCTGCCGAACGGGCTCGAGCTGCGGCAGGTGCGGGTCCCGCTCGGTGTGGTCGGCATCATCTACGAGGGCCGGCCCAACGTGACGGTGGACGCCGCGGCGCTGGCGCTCAAGAGCGGCAACGCGGTTCTGCTGCGCGGCTCGTCGTCCGCGTACGAGTCCAACTCGGCGCTCGTCGACGTCATGCGCGACGCGCTGCGCGCCACCGACGTGCCGGCCGACGCCGTCCAGCTGGTCCCCGGCACGAGCCGCGAGTCGGTCAAGCACCTCATGCGGGCCCGCGGGCTCGTCGACGTGCTCATCCCGCGCGGGGGCGCGTCGCTGATCAACTCCGTGGTGGAGGAGTCCGTCGTGCCGGTGATCGAGACCGGGGTCGGCAACTGCCACGTCTACGTCGACGCGGACGCCGACCTCGATCGGGCGGTCGACATCCTGGTCAACTCCAAGGTCCAGCGGCCGTCGGTGTGCAACGCCGCTGAGTCGTTCCTCGTCCACGCGGCCGTGGCCGACGCGTTCCTGCCGCGGGCACTCGCCGCCCTGCGCGCCGAGGGCGTCACCGTCCATGGCGACGAGCGCGTCCTGGCGTACGACCCCGAGGCCGTGGTGCCGGCGACGGACGAGGACTTCGCCGCCGAGTACCTCTCCCTCGACATCTCGGGCGCGGTCGTCGACTCGCTCGAGGACGCGGTCGCGCACATCCGCAGGTACGGGTCGAGCCACACGGAGGCCATCGTCACGACGTCGCAGCAGGCGGCGCGGCGGTTCACGGCGCTTGTCGACTCGGCCGCGGTGATCATCAACGCGTCCACGCGGTTCACCGACGGCGAGGAGTTCGGCTTCGGCGCCGAGATCGGTATCTCCACGCAGAAGCTCCACGCCCGCGGCCCGATGGCGTTGCCGGAGCTGACCTCCACCAAGTACATCGTCACCGGCGAAGGCCACCTCAGGGGCGTCTGAGGGCGCGCACCGCCGGGCGCCCGGCCAGCTGCCGAGGTCAGTTGCCTGAGGTCAGTTGCCCGAGCTGTCGTCGGTGCGGCGGCCGAAGCGCTGGAAGATCCGTTCGCCGGCGCCGGCGGCGCCCTCGGCCACGTCGCGCAGGACGCCAACGAACGGGTCGGCGCTGCGGCTCCACGACTCGCGGTAGGAGTTGGCCGCGTTCCTGGCCTCGTCGCCGACCGAGGTGGTGCTGTCGTCGGCCCGGCGCGGATAGTCGCCGGCGATGATGCGCTGGTACTCGCCTTCCCTGGCCCAGCGGTCGATCTCGGCGAAGCGGATCACTGCGAACGGGTGCGAACGGCGCAGCAGGTTGAGGAACTTCAGCAGGCCGTCGCGTACGTCGCCGGCCGCGTCGTACTCCCTGGCCTGTTCGAGAAACGCCTCGGTGTCCATCTCGTGCAGCCGGGTGCCGCCCGCCATCTTCATCAGGGCGCGCTTGACCGCGTCGACGTCCTGCCCGGCGAGCAGCCCGGCCCGGTCGGCCGACAGCTCGGACTTCCGCATCCACTCGTTCAGCCCCATGATGATCCCGCGCAGCGCGATGCTGCCCAGCGGGATCCAGGCGATCCGTTCCGCCAGCGACGTGAGGATCAGCGCCATGGTCCGGTAGACCGCGTGGCCGGACAGGATGTGCCCCACCTCGTGCCCGATGACGTACCGCTGCTCCTCGTCGTCGAGCAGGTCGAGCAAGCCGGTGTGCACGACGATGAACGGACGGTCGAAGCCGATCGCCATGGCGTTCGGCTGCGGGTCCTGGATCACGTACAGCTCGGGGACGTCCGGCATGTCGAGGATGTACGCGCTGTCGCGCAGCATGTCGTTCAGGTGGCGGAACTGCCGGTCGCTGACCCGTACCGCGCCGCCGAGGAAGAACAACCGGATGCCGCGCTCGCTGAACATCCCGGCCAGCTTCTTCAGCACCGTGTCGAAGCCGGTCAGCGATCGCAGGGCGACGAGCGCCGACCGGTCGGCTGGGTGTTCGTAGGCCCGGGAGCTGATCCCGGGAAGTCGGATGCGCGCGCGGTCCGGCGTGTTCGTCGTCATGTCAGGCATGCTATGTCCGACGTTCCGTGCGGGCCCAGGGTTCCTGGCCTGGTTCGTGGCACGGCTTTGGGCGGGAAGTTCGTGCCTTTTTAGCCGGTTCGTGCCAGAGTTCGTGGGGTTGCGGCGGAGAGGGGCGGGGAGGGCGATGTTCGATCCGCGGGCCGAGGCCATGGAGCGAGATGAGCGGGCGGTCCTGCAACGCGACCGGCTGCGGTCCCTGATCGACCGGCTGCTCGCCGGCGGCGGCCTCCAGGCCGAGCGGCTGCGCGCGGCGGGGGTGGACGGCGGCGGCGACGTGGCCATGGCCGACCTGCCGAGCCTGCCCACGACCACGAAACGCGATCTGTGGGACGCCTACCCGTTCGGCCTCGTGCAGGTGCCGCGGGACCGGCTGGTGGCGGTGCACGGCTCCAGCGGCACCCGCGGCCGCCCGACCCTCGTCGCCTACACCCGCGCCGACCTCGACCTGTGGGCGTCGATGTGCGCCCGCTCGCTGGCCTGCGCCGGCGCCACCCGCGACAGCATCGTGCACAACGCGTACGGGTACGGGCTGTTCACCGGCGGGCTCGGCATCCACCAGGGGGCGGTCGCCCTCGGTGCCACCGTGGTGCCCATGTCCGGCGGCATGACCGAACGGCAGCTGCGGATGCTCGCCGACCTGGGCGCCGACATACTCACCTGCACCCCCTCGTACGCCGTACGGCTCGGCGAGGCGGCGGCGGAGGCGGGGGCCAAGCTGGCCCTGCGGGCCGGCCTGTTCGGCGCCGAGCCGTGGTCGGAGGAGCTGCGCGGCACGATCGAACGGCTGTTGCCGCTGCGCGCCCTGGACATCTACGGGCTATCGGAGGTCATCGGGCCCGGCGTGGCCACCGAGTGCCTGGAACGCAAAGGCCTGCACGTCAACGAGGACCACTTCATCGTCGAGGCGGTCGATCCGATCAGCGGCGAACCGGTGCCAGAAGGGACGCCCGGGGAGCTGGTGTTCACCACCCCGACGAAAGAGGCGCTGCCGTTGCTGCGCTACCGCTCGGGCGATATCGCCTCCCTGTCGTCGGAGCCGTGCCCGTGCGGGCGCACGCTGGTGCGGATGAGCAAGGTGCTCGGCCGGGCCGACGACATGATCGTGATCCGCGGGGTCAACGTCTATCCGAGCGAGGTGGAGCGGGTGCTGCTCGGGTTCGGCGACATCGGCCCGCACTACCAGCTGGTCGTCGACCGGCGCCGGGCCATGGCGCGCCTGGTGGTCGCCTGCGAGGCGACGTCCGATGTGCCGGGCGAACCCGACGGGCCCGCCTCGTCCTCGATCTCCTCCTCGTTCTCGTCCTCGCCCTCGTCCGCGAGCGCTCCCGCGGCGGGGGCGATCGCCCACGAGCTGTACGAGCGGCTCGGGCTGCACGCCGACGTCCGCGTGCTGCCCGCCGGTACGGTGCCGCGGGTCGAGATCGGCAAGGCGGTCCGCGTGGTCGAGTGGACGTCGGGCGAGCCGCCCATGCCGGGTCTCGAGTGACGCCGATGAGACGCGCACCAAAGGGCCAATGACGAGATTTGCCGCAAAGCTTGCGAAAAACCGCGAACCGGCCCCACTGCGGCGGCATGTCGGCGGCGCCGGTTAGTGTCACACGCATGAACGCGCTCGCGGACGACCGGCGACCACGGCGCCTGGGGGTCATGGGCGGCACCTTCGACCCGATCCACCACGGCCACCTCGTGGCGGCGAGCGAGGTCGCCCACCTTTTCTCGCTCGACGAGGTCGTCTTCGTTCCGACGGGCCAACCGTGGCTCAAGGACCGGCAAAAGGTCACCGCCGCCGAGGACCGCTACCTCATGACGGTGATCGCGACCGCCTCGAACCCCCGGTTTTCGGTCAGCCGCGTGGACATCGAACGGTCGGGCCTTACCTACACCATCGACACGCTGCGCGACATACAGAAGATTTACCCGCCGGATACCGAACTCTTCTTCATCACCGGCGCCGACGCCCTCGCCCAGATGCTCGGGTGGCGTGACACGGATGAATTGTTCACCTTCGCCCATTTCGTAGGCTGTACTCGTCCCGGGCATCAGCTGTCCGACCCCGGCCTGCCCAACGGTCGGGTGAGTCTCGTGGAGGTGCCGGCGCTGGCCATCTCTTCCACAGAGTGCCGTGAACGCGTACGTTCCGGGGAACCCATCTGGTATCTCGTGCCCGACGGGATCGTCCAGTACATCAACAAACGGGGGCTGTACCAGGATCCGTGAGATTCTGGTCCGGGTACCACTCCCGACGAGGAGGATCGCGACTCAACCGTGACCGCATCGCAAAGGGCAGTCCAGCTGGTCCGCATCGCCGCCGACGCCGCGGCCGACAAGCTCGCGGACGGCATCATCGCCTACGACGTCAGCGAACAACTCGTCATCACGGACGCGTTCGTGCTCTGCTCCGCGTCCAACGACCGCCAGGTCCGCGCCATCGTCGAGGAGGTCGAGCGGCGGCTGCGCGAGGAGGCACAGGCCAGACCCGTGCGCCGCGAGGGCGAGCGCGAGGGCCGCTGGGTGCTCCTCGACTACATGGACATCATCGTGCACATCCAGCACGAGGAGGACCGGCTCTTCTACGCGCTCGAGCGCCTCTGGAAGGACTGCCCCCAGATCGAGCTCCCTGAGGGGGTCAACGCGCACGCCGCCCAGCGCGTGCGGGCCGGAGAGGCACCATGAGCCGACGCCGTGTCGTGCTGTGGCGCCACGGCCAGACCGCCTGGAACCTCGAGGGCCGCTTTCAGGGCAGGACCGACATCCCGCTGGACGACAAGGGCGTCGCCCAATCGGAAGACGCCGCGCGGCGGCTCGCCGCGCTGTCTCCCACCGCGATCCTCTCCTCGCCGCTGCAGCGTGCCGCCCGCACCGCCGCTGCCCTGTCCCGCCTCACCGGGCTCGCCGTCTCCTTCGACCCCGACCTCATCGAACGCGACGGCGGCGCGTGGGAGGGGCTCACCACCCGCGAGATCCAGGAGCGCTACCCGGACGCGTACTCCAGCTGGCAGCCGCCCGACGGCGAGACCAGTGCCGAGGTCGCCAAACGCGTCGGCGCCGCCCTCGAACGCGCCGTCGCCCGCATGCCGGACGACGGCCCTCTCGTGGTGGCCTCCCACGGCGCCGCCCTCCGCCTCGGCCTGGCCAGCCTTCTCGGGTTCCCCGACGACCTGTGGGACCGGCTCGGCGGCCTGTCCAACTGCAACTGGTCCGTCGTCGCCGAGATGCGCAGCGGCGGCTGGCGTCTGGTCGAGCACAACGCCGGCACCCTGCCCGAACCTGTCCTCAGCGACGACAAGGCAGCCGGCGATACGTGAGTTTCAAACCAGGGTCCGATCTCCTATACACTGGCGAGGCGTCGCGGCGCGGCGCGCGGGGCTATGGCGCAGTTGGTAGCGCGCCTCCATGGCATGGAGGAGGTCTGGGGTTCGAATCCCCATAGCTCCACCGACCTTGATCATCGGTATGCCTAATTCGGCTTTGAACAGGCCATCGACCCTTTTGATCACATGTATTGGGAGCGGGGCGAACGGAACAGCTTGCGAACCCTCATCCTCTACTTGAGGCTAGGAGCGCGGCTGGTCTGTGCGATCGGCGCGGCCAGGGAGCGCTGTGGCGGGGTGGGTGTTTCGGCCGACTGGTTCGTCCAAGCGGGGTTTGGGTTGCCGGTGCCGTTCCTCGGCTTGCTCGACGCTGAGATTGAGGATTGCGGCGATCTGTTCGGAACCCATGCCCGATGCGTGCGCGGCGTTCAGCAGGCGCGCCTCGGTCTGGTCCATGTCCAGGCGGGCCGCTTGCCAGCACCACCAAAGCCGCGGCCAAGTCCGTTGGCGGGGGTGGGCCGGAGGTGCCGCGCTGGGCTCGATCACCGGCCGCGATGACCGCATCGATGGCGGCAAGGTCAGACAGCGGCCGTGCCTGGATTCCCATAGGAACGCATTGACGCCGACGGCGCACCGCGGCGTCAGGTGGGCGCGGGCGGCACGCACCGTCTTCGGCGGCGGGGCCGGAAGCCACGGCTGCGTTGCCGCCGGCTCTGACCCGCCGGACGTGGTCATCTGCTCGACGGTGATATCCGCCTCCATCAGTAAGCCGGCCGACTGGCGGGTCCGGAGCCGCCGATGATCGAGTCATCCGGCAGCCCCGGAATAGTCGGACGGCCCCGGCAAACGACCGACCACCTCAGCTAAGACCACCACCAGGCCGTCGGACACCGGCAGTCCGAGCAAACCCCATCACCAGGGCCGATCACCCCGCCCAGTCCCGATGAGGAGGGCCGTGCTCCGGGCCACCCGCGAACGTCGGTCGGGTCAGACGAGACGTTGGTGGACGTAGCACCATCGCCGGCGCGATCCTGGCTCCATACTGGTGGCGATTGGGTGGTCGCACGCTTCGTAGTGCGCTTTGGCGTGCCGGTTGGGTGAGTCGTCGGAACAGGCCACCCAACCGCAGGTCAAGCAGACCATAAGCGCTGCCCAGCCGTCCCCGCGAGCCCGGCATTCCCGGCAGGCGTCGGATTGAGGTGTCACCGGCGTAAGCCCGTTCAGGTGCTCACAACGGGGCGCGGTGCCGTTCGGGCTGACGGGCGCCCCCAGAGCCATGCTCTGTTGGGGGTACATGTCAAGTCCTCCTCTTGCGGTGGATACACCAGCATCGGCTGGTATCGGCCGATACTTTTAGTCAACTCGGTGGCGCCGCAAACGGAATCGAGGAATGTGAGCGGGGCCCATCACCGGAGCCGATCGCTGCCAACTGACCGGTTTACATGTCGATCAGCCTGGGACAGGCCGCTTGGACGGGTCTTATAATTTGGGCACAGACCTAGGCTTTATGGGCAGTTTCCTATTCCACGCTGGCTCGGGGAGGATTCGGCTTTCGGACGATGACCTTGGACCAGGACCCCGAGCGCGGGTTGGCGGCGGGTGGCGATGCCGCGGGCAGGGGGTGGCGGGTGTGGAGCTGCGCCAGCTTCGTTACTTTGTGACGCTGGCCGAGGAGTTGCATTTCGGCAGGGCGGCGGCGCGGGAGCACATCGTGCAGTCGGCGTTGAGTCAGCAGGTGCAGCGGTTGGAGCGGGAGTTGGGGGCGCGGCTGCTGGAGCGCAGCACCCACCACGTGTCGTTGACGGCTGCCGGGGCGGTGTTTTTGGTCGAGGCGCGGCAGATCCTGGCTCATGTGGACCGGGCGGCGGGGGTCGCCCGGAGTGCGGTGGGTTTGTCGCCCGCGCTGCGGGTCGGGATCATCGACGCCAGCTATGACTCGATGCCGCAGATTCTGCATGAGGTGCAGGCCAGGTATCCGGATCTGGTGATCCATCAGGTGGAGGCCGGGGTGCCCGAGCAGTACCAGCAGCTCGTCGACGGCCGTTTGGATGTGGGGATCGGCCGGGCGGCGCTCGCCCCGCCGGAGGTGGCCTCGCGGTTGTTCCGCCGGGATCCGCTGGGGGTGTTGGTGCCCATCGGTCACCGGTTCGCCGCGCTGGATGGTGTGCCGGTCGCCGTCCTCGCCGAAGAGCCGCTGTTGCTCGCCGAGGACGGGCAGGCGCCGGAGTTCAACCAGTTCGTGGTTGAGATGTGCCGATCGGCGGGCTTCACGCCCGCGGTGTATGAGGGCACCGTGGAAAGCATCCGCGCGGCGGCCGACCTCGTCGCCCAGGGGCGCTGCCTTTACTGCGTGCCCTCCTCCTGCATCACCGCGCTGCCCGGCACCATCTGGCGGCCGTTGATCGAGCCGGCGTCCTACTATCCGTGGTCGATTCTGTGGCGGGCGGCCGACACCTCCGACCACGTGCGCGCCATCATCGACTGCGCGCGGGTCATGTCCCAGCGGCTCGGCTGGCTAACCGCCGATCACACGGCGGGCTGACTGGGCGGCCGCTCGCCTGAGGTTTCGGGCGCGGTCGCCGCACCTTCCACGTGAGTGTCCACGTGGCCGTCAACCGAACTCGCCACCGCGGGCGGGCGGCGGCCCGTCTCAGCTGAGGCGGGCGCAGCTGAGACGGGGGTAGCCGGATCGGGCCGGCCCGATGGCGTCTGGCGTCGCGCGAGGTGGCGGAGTTGGACGATGCGTCCGGTCCCGGGGATGGCGACGATCAGCACGCCGGCCGTCGCCGCGAGCAGTAGCGCGATGCCCAGGGGCAGGTTCCCATGCGCGCCGAGGAAGGAGACACGGACGCTGTCGCCGTTTTGCAGCACAAAGATCAGCAACAGGAGCAGCATGACCGCCGCCGCGACCAGCGCCACCCACCAGCCGCCGGTACGGGTACGCCGCACAGGCGACCGGCGCCTTGAGGTGAACCGGCGCCGTACGGCACGTGCGGGCGCTGGACTGAGAGGGCCGGATGGGGTGGCGGGGTCAACGCGGGATGGGGCGGTATTCATAAGATCACCTTTGCGAGTTCATCACGGGAATTGGCATGGGGTCGACCAGCCCCCTGGGGCCGGCGGCTGCCGGGAGCGCGGCGGTCATATTTAGAGCGAGGGGTCGTGGCGCGGAGGTTTTACGAGGGGGCGCGGCCCCTCATCGATGACGTCCTGCCGGCTGCGAGTGGTCGGCCTATCGAGCGTCGCCCCCTGCCGGCCCTGCCGCGGATCAGCAGAGGGAGCAGCAGCCCCGGTTGCGGCCTGCCGTGCCTTCCACGCCGCGCTCGCCGGGCTGTCGTACTCGTTCACCCCTTAGCCAACCCCCCTGCATGCCGCAAGGGAAACAGCCGATCCCGGAAGGGTCTATCACCACAACCGATCACCGCACGCCAACGCTGACGACCAGCGAACCGGCCGTTCACATCAACACCCCCGCCAACAGCGATGTGACAACAACGTCGCGCCGCCGCCGGGTCCGTAACACGAACGGTGTTTCCGGCGTGTTCGGTCAGTAGTGGACATGTGAGACGTGCGAGGTGTCTTTGCGCGGCAACGAGCCGCCGTGCGATCTGTGCCGGTGATCCGCGGTGCCTCGGACGGCTGTCAACGGTCATTGAGATCTCCGGGTGGGCGGTCGTGTGATGTCCGGGTTGGTGGCCATGAGAATTCCAGGTGGGTGGCCGGGTGATCTCCTGGTGGGTGGTCAGTTCAACGGCACCACCCCTTTGCCGGCGAGGGCTTGGGCGAGGCGGTGGGAGTCGCCCTTGGTGAGCACTAGGTGCGCATGGTGCAAGAGCCGATCCACGGTCGCGGTGGCGAGTGTCTTGGGCATGATGGTGTCGAAGCCGGACGGATGAATGTTGCTGGTCACTGCCACGCTGCGGCGTTCGTAGGCGGCGTCGATGACGCGGTAGAACGCTTCGGCGGCTTCTTGCCCGGCGGGGAGCATGCCGATGTCGTCGACCACGATGAGGTCGCAGCGGCAGATCCGGGTGACGGTGCGGGCGAGTGAGGCGTCGACCTTGGCCTTGCTGATCGTGGCGGTGAGGGTTTCGAGGGTGAACCAGGCGACCCGCAGGTCGGCTTCGATCGCGGCCTGGGCGAGTGCCTCGACGAAGTGGCTTTTGCCGGTGCCGGACGGGCCGGCCACCGCCAGGTTCTCCGCCCGGCCGATCCACTCCAGGGTGATCAGTGCGTTCTGGGTGGGTTCGGGGATGGAGGATTCCTCGGGCCGCCAGGAGGAGAAGGTCTTGCCGGTGGGGAAGCCCGCGGCTTTTCGGCGCATCCGCCGGGTTGCGGCGTCGCGGCCGACGACCTCCTCATTCAGCAGCACCCGGAGGACCTCGGCGGGGTCCCAGCGTTGGGCGCGGGCGGTGGCGAGCACGTCGGGTGCGGCCTTGCGCAGGTAGGGCAGCCGCATCCGGCGCAGGATCTTCTCCAGTTCGGCGGGGATGGCCGGCGGGTTGGGCGCGGTCACCGGTGGCCTGCGTTCGCCCGGCCGCGCAGCGCGGCGGCCGCGTCGGCGAGGGCGTCGATGAACTCCTCGGCGGCGTCGGTGGTGGTGCGGCGGTCGGCGAGGAAGACGGCTAGATCCGCGTGCGGGTCGGAGTCGGCCCAGGCCAGCCAGTCGCAGGCCAGGTCCAGCAGGTCGGCGATCGCACTCGCCTTGTGCGCGGGCAAGGTGATGTGTCCGATGCTCATTGGGCCGCCCCCTGCTCGCCGAAGCCGGCCCAGCCGCCGGTGCCGGGTTGGACGGAATGGTCCTCATCGGCGATGACGACGTCGGTGGGCGGGCCTTCGGCGTCCAGGTGATCGCAGATCGCCGCCAGGTCGCCGTCGGCGAACCGGCCGGCCATCGCGGCCAGCCCGAGCGCATGGTCGACACGGTCGGCGCCGAGGTGGGCGGCGAGTTCGACGGCGCGGGCCATCTTCGCCCGCACCCGCACGGTGCCCGCGGCGGCGGCCTCGATCAGCCACCGGTGCGCGCCCGCTCCCAGCTCGAGGAAGGCTTCCTCTTCCGCGGTGCGGGCCCGTGGCCTCGGCTGGCGTGGCCCGTTCCCGCCGGGATGGCCGGGGTAGTGCTCATCGGCGATGCGGGGAGTGCCCGGGGTCGACAGCGCATGCCGGGCGACCTCGGCCAGCTCCCGCCCGGTGCGGGCGACGATGACCAGCTCGGTGCCGTGCACCCGGCACCACACCCGCTCACCCACATGGCCGGGCGGGGTGGAATAGCGCACCGACCCGAACCGGATCGTCTGGTCGTCATCAACAGTGCGTTCCTCGCCGAGCGCGACGGTGTGCGGCTCGGCCGGCAACCGGTGCAAGTGTTCCCGCTCGACCGCCAGCCGATCGGCCGGGACCGCCTTCGTCTCCCGGTGGGTGCGGGCGTTGACCTTCGCGCACCACTCGGCGCACGCTTGTTCCAGCTCGGCGAACGAGCCGTAGGCGGCGCGCAGGTTCGCCGAGGTGGGCACCAGGTCCGCCTTGGCGATCTTCACCGTGGCCTCAGCGCCGCCCTTGGATTCGGGGTCATACGGGACGCACGATTCGACCTTGCAGCCATAATGGCGGCCGAGTTCGACCATCTGCGGGTGCCGCACCGCCACCCCGGCGACGTGCTCGATGGTGACGGTCTTGGCGTTGTCAGAAAGCAGATACGTCGGCGCCCCGCCAATCATCCGCAGCGTCGCGTCCAGGCAGGCGACCAGCGAGCCCAGCGTCTGATCCCAGGTCGGGATCACCACCCGGAACCAGGACCAGGCCAGCCACGCACAAAACAACTGCGTACGGCGGCCATCTACCCGCGGGCCCTCACCCCAGTCGAACTGCAGCCACATCCCCGGCTCGGTCACCCACGGCCGATACACCCGCCGGCGGCCCGCCTCCCACGCCGCCTTGATCTGCGCGACCGCCCGCCGAGTCGTCCGCTCCGACCCGCCATACCCCATCGCGACCAGCCGCTCATGCACCTTATCCGCCCGGATACGACCGTGACTGCGGTCCACCCACTCCTCCACCTTGGCCAAGAACGGATCCACCGCCCGCGGCCGCACCGCACGGGCCAGCGGATCCCCGCCCGCATTCCGCACCGCCACATACCGAGCCACCGTCTTGGCGTCACAGCCAGCCAGCTGCGCCGCCGACCAGGCGCAGCGAGTCAAATCGAAAGCCTCGAAGATTTCCGCTGAGTAGGCCCGGGGCGCGGTGCCGGAATTGCTCCCGGTCCGTTTCCCCGGACCTCTCGCCGAACCCGCCGTGCGCCTCTCGACGCAACGGGCTCTCCACGGTCTGTGCCGTTAGGCGTGCA
>DASUWU010000003.1:0-6145 GCA_036378315.1 Streptosporangiaceae bacterium
AGCTTCAGGCCGCGGGCCGACGGCCCGCCGGACAGGAAGCGGGCGACCCTGGCCGACCGCTCCTCGTGGACGGCGACGTGGACGCAGCGGCCCGCCACCTCGCGTGGCTGCACGTTGAACCGGGAGGCCACCTCCATGACCGCCGGCGCGATGTCGGGCTGCGCGGCGACGCTGACCAGCAGCGGCCGGCCGGAGCAGGTCCGTGGGAACTCCCGCAGCGCCCATCTGCCTCCGACGAACCCACCGAGCAGGACGGCGACGCTGACGACGGCGCTGATGACGGCGGAAACCAGCCGCGACCGGGACATGTCAGGACTTGAGATGCTTCAGCGGCCTGTGACCAGCGGCAGGAAGCGGCCGACGCCATCGGTGCGCCGCGCGGCCGCGGCCCGCTCCTCGCCGACCGGCCCGTACGTCGTCGTCCGCTGCCTCGCCGGGCGACCGGCCCGCTCGGCCAGCTCCTCCAGCGCGCTCATGGTCTTGAACGAGCCGTTCTCCGACCCCGCCATGCGGCTGATCGTCTCCTCCATCAGGGTGCCGCCGAGGTCGTTGACGCCGCCGCGCAGCAGCCGGACGCACAGGTCGTCACCGAGCTTCACCCATGAGCACTGGATGTTGGCGATGGCGCCGTGGAGCAGGATGCGGGCCAGCGCGTGCACCGCCCGGTTCTCGCGCTCGGTCGGGCCCGGCCTGGCGAGCCCGGCCAGGTAGATCGGCGCGTTGTGGTGGACGAACGGCAGCGGCACGAACTCCGTGAAGCCGCGGGTCCGTTCCTGGATCTCCCTGATGAGCTTGAGGTGGGCGACCCAGTGCGCGGGGGTGTCGACGTGCCCGTACATCATCGTCGCCGTGGTCGGCAGGCCGAGCGCGTGCGCCGTCGTCACCACCTCGACCCAGGCGTCGGCCGGCAGCTTGCCCTTGGTGAGCACCCAGCGCACCTCGTCGTCCAGGATCTCCGCCGCCGTCCCGGGCAGCGAGTCCACCCCCGCGGCCTTGGCCTCGCGCAGCCACTCCTCGATGGACATGTCGGCGCGGCCGGCGCCGTTGACAACCTCCATCGGGCTGAAGGCGTGCATGTGGATGTCCGGCGCCCGGCGCTTCACCTCGCGGGCCAGGTCGAAGTACGCGGTGCCCGGCAGGTCGGGGTGGATGCCGCCCTGCATGCAAACCTCGGTCGCGCCGGCCGCCCAGGCCTCGTCGACGCGCCGGCCGACCTGGTCGATGGAGAGCGTGTACGCGTCGGCGTCGGTACGCCGCTGGGCGAAGGCGCAAAAGCGGCAGCCGGTGTAGCAGACATTGGTGAAGTTGATGTTCCGGGTCACGACGTACGTCACGTCGTCGCCGGCGGCGTCCTTCCTGAGCTCGTCGGCGAGCGCCGCGAGCGCGTCGAGCTCGGCGCCGTCCGCATGCAGCAGCGCGAGCGCGTCGGCGTCCGGCAGCCGGCCCGGATCGCGCTCGGCGGCGGCGAGCGCGGCCTTGACGTCGCCGTCCAGCCGCCGCGGCGGAGCCACCGCCGGTTCGACCGACGCGCGGTCGCGCAGCGCCGCCCAGTCGCCGTAGACCTCGTCGAAGTCGTCGCGCCGGTCCGCGCTACGGCCCGTCGTGTCGATCTCGACGTGGAGGTCCGTCCGTCCGGTCGCGGCGAACCCGCCGTCGGGCTCCTGCCACGGCCGGCCCACCGGGCGGACGTCCTCGCGCGCCAGGCCGGTCTCCGGCTCGGCGAGCGCCGCCACGTGCCCGGCCAGCCGCGGGTCGAGCCACGGCTCGCCGCGCCGCACGTACTCCGGATAGATCGTGAGGCGCTCGCGCAGCGCGAACCCGGCGGCCGCGGTGCGCGCGGCCAGCTCGTCGAGCTGCGGCCACGGGCGCTCGGGGTTGACGTGGTCGGGGGTCAGCGGTGACACGCCGCCCCAGTCGTCGATGCCGGCCCGCAGCATGAGCTCGTACTGCTCGTCGACGAGGTTCGGCGGCGCCTGGATGCGCGCCTTCGGACCGAGCACGACGCGGGCGACGGCGATCGTCGCCGCCAGCTCGGCCAGCTCGGCGTCCGGCACGTCCCGCATCTTGGTGTCCGGCTTGGCGCGGAAGTTCTGCACGATCACTTCCTGGATGGCGCCGTACTCCCGCATCGTCGCGCGGATCGCGAACAGCGCGTCGGCCCGCTCGGCGACCGTCTCGCCGATGCCGATGAGGATCCCGGTCGTGAACGGCACGTTGCTGCGGCCGGCGTCCTCGAGGACGCGCAGCCGTACCGCCGGGTCCTTGTCCGGCGAGCCGTAGTGCGCCCCGCCCCGCTCGGTGAACAGGCGGGTCGAGGTCGTCTCGAGCATCATCCCCATCGACGGCGCGACCGGCTTGAGCCGCTGGAAGTCGCGCCAGCCGAGCACCCCAGGGTTGAGGTGCGGCAGCAGGCCGGTCTCCTCGAGCACGCGGACCGCCATCGCCCGCACGTACGACAGCGTGTCGCCGTAGCCGGCGGCGTCGAGCCAGTCGCGGGCCTGCCGCCAGCGGTCCTCCGGCCGGTCCCCCAGCGTGAACAGCGCCTCCTTGCAGCCCAGGGCGGCGCCGGCGCGGGCGATGTCGAGCACCTCGTCGGGGTCGAGGTACGGCGCGTCGAGCCGGTGCGGGACGGTGGCGAACGTGCAGTAGCCGCACCGGTCACGGCACAACCTGGTCAACGGGATGAACACCTTACGGCTGTAGGTGATCACCCCCGGCCGCCCCGCGGCGTCGAGGCCGGCGTCGCGGACGCGTGCGGCGAAGGTCAGCAGTTCGTCGAGGGCGGCGCCCCTGGCGTGCAGGAGGGTGGCGGCCTCGCCGCGGTCGAGCGCCTTGCCGTCCCTGGCCCGGGCCAGCGCCCGGCGCATCGCGGACGCGGACGGCGTGGCTCCGGTGTCTGTGTCCCCGGTATCTGTATCCCGGGCATCTGTGGCGGCGGTGCTTCGGACGGGGCGGGCGGCTGGCTCGGGCTCGGGCGACGAGCTGGGGTTCGGCCGCGGGTGCGAGCTCATGCCAAGACACTACGTCCGCCGCGACCGCTTCATTCCGGGCGCCCCGGCATCAGATTCATCACCAGCCACAAACCGGGTCGGCGCGGCGGGCCCGATCGTTCAGCGATGCTAATTGGTTTCATGCAGAAATACTCGCTGGACCTGAAGGATCGGCGGGCCGCACACTTGGACCAGATCACCTGCCGCGGCCACGTTCTCCCTGGAACCGGCCCCCTTCGCAACCGGCCCCTCCGTGGGCCGCTCATTTCACCAAGGACCTCCTACCCAAGGACTCCCTACCCAAGGACTCCCTACCCAGGGACCTCCTACCCAAGGACCTCCTATGCTGCTCGTGCTCGCCCTTTTCGTCGTGCTCGCCGCCGTCGCCCCGTTCATCGGCGCGGACAGCCGCGACGGGCTCGACTGGACCCCTGACCACTTCTGGATACGCCACCGGCCGGCGCTCAAAAAGAGCGATAGTCGCGCACCGGCATCCGCGGTCCGCGCCGCGGCGGACGGGTGCCGGACAGCTCAAGCAGCCGGGTGACCCGGTAGCGGTGCCCGGCGAACGGCGCGAGCAGCTCCAGCATCCCGGCGTCGTCGACCTTCCGCCCGGTCAGCGCCCAGCCGACGATGCCGGGAATGTGGTAGTCGCCGACCGAGACGGCGTCGGGATCGCCGTGCGCCCGCTGCCGCACCTCGGCCGCCGTCCACACGCCGATGCCGGGCAGCGACCGCAGCCGCGACTCCGACGCGTCGGCCTCGAGCCGGCGCGCCACCCTGGCGGCGTTCATGATGGTCCGCGCCCGTACGGCCTCGGCGCCCGAGCGATGCCACTCCCACGACGGGATCTGGGCCCACACCGCGGGCGGCGGAGGGACCCGCATCTCGGGCGCGCCCGGTGCCGGCTCACCGTACCGCCGCAGCAGGTAGCGCCAGGCCCGCCACGCCTCGGCGCCCGGCACCTTCTGCTCGAGCACCGCCGGCACCAAAGCCTCGAAGACCCGTCGCGTCCGGCCGATGCGCAGCCCGGGGGCGCGCCCGGCGGCCTCCCGTACGACCGGATGGTCCGGCGCGAACGACGACGGATCGTCGGCGGCGCCGAGCAGCTCGGGGAGCCCGTCGAGCAGCCATTCCGCGCCAGGCCCCCACGCCGCCGCCTCGACCACGCCGAGGTCCGCGCGCACCCCGACCCGGAGCGTGCCGGGGCCGTCGGGCGTCGACGACGCCCGCCAGATCGCGCCGTCGCGCGTCACCCAGTACGCGGGGTCGCGCGGCCCGCGCCGATGCGGCGACAGCGTCCGCCGCACGTCCACCGGCCAGGGCGGCCGCCACTCCCTCGCCAACACACCGTCCAGTGTGCCGCCTGCCATCCCAGCCCTCCACGTACGACGGAAACATGAAGCCGTGGAGCAGAGCTCGTCGCCGTGGCAGAGCTCATGCCATCGCCGCGGAGTGCCCCTGGCAGCGACCAGGCCATCGACCACAGGGATATCGACCAGGGATAGGGACCGCAGGCAGCAAGACCGTTTTCCCTCCGCCAAGGCTGCCCCTTCTCCCGGCCGCGCAACCTGCCTAAGCCCATCGATCGACCGAGCGCTCGTGCGCTCCCGGGAGGGTCTCGCTGGTTACTGGGCCGCGGCGGGTCAGGCCTCCGGCTCGTCGGCGAGGTAGGGCGGGGCGGGTTCGTACTGGATATACCGGCGGACCTTGCGGGCGTGGTCGCGGCCGTGCAGGCGGCCGACCAGCCACAGCGCCATGTCGATCCCGGCGGAGACGCCCTGGCTGGTGACCAGGTTGCCGTCCACGACGTAGCGGGCGTCGCGAACCACCGTGATCTCGCCCCGCGCCTCCAGGGTGTCCTCGAAGCTCCAGTGCGTGGCCACCCGCCGCCCACGAGCCGGACCGGCCTCGTGCAGCAGCAGCGCGCCGGTGCACACGCTGGTCACCCAGGCGACTTCGGCGGACGTCTTTTTGATCCAGTCGATGACGGCCGGGTTGTCGACCTCACGGCGGGTGCCCCGCCCACCCGGCACCAGCAGCACGTCGAGCGGCGGATGCCCGGCCAACGTGTGGTCGGGCAGCACCCTCATGCCCTTGCTGCAGCGGACGGGGTCGCCGCGCTCGGCGATGAGCACCGCGGCGTCGCCGGCCTCGCGGAGCATGGCCGAGGCGGTGAACACTTCCCACGGCCCGACGAAGTCGAGTTCCTCCGCGTCTTCGAATACCAGCAGCCCGTACGTCGTCATGTGGCCCGCTCCTCTCGACCTCAGCACAGCGCTCCGCCCAGTCCAACCAGGCCACGGGAGCGCGCCCCGCCGCGGCGTCGCGAGTCGGCAGCCCTGCCAGCGGAGCTCTCGTCGGCTTCCTTAACGTCCTTGGCCTGTATCCACAACGTCCTTGGCCTGTACCCACAACGTCCTTGGCCTGTACCCACAACGCTCTTGGCCGCATCCACTCCCACGGTATCCAGGCGCGCCAGGAGCCGGGATTTTGGTCAGCGCGTAGGGTCAACGCGGCATGACCGGCCGAGCGCTGCTGGTCGTCGACGATCCTGGGTATCACGTCGCACCAAGCAGGAGTCACCGGCATGCCTGCCGCCGGTCAGCCGGTGGCCCGCCCGGCACGCCGCTGCCTCGCAGACAGTCAGCGACGCGGCGACTACAGCGGTCAGGCTCGGAGGAGCCGGGCGCCGTGAGCCGCCCCCAAGGACATGGGCTTGGTGGCGTGGGCAGGGATGCGCCGCGTGCGGGGCGGTTCACGGATCACGCCCAGATCTTGACCGGCCGGTGCGGCGTTCTCGTCCTGGGGCGGACCAACCGGGGCGGGGTCGGGTGATCTGGTAGCGGTATCGCCCGTCGGCGTCCTGATGGGTGGTGACGCGGTCGGGGTGTTGCCATTTGTAGCGGTTGTGGAAGCTACAGCAGGGGACGAGCCGGTCGATGTCGGTGGGTTGGCCGGCCTCCCAGCCGCCGTCGATGTGGTCGATCTGGCAGGCGGTCGCCGGGATCTCGCAGCCGTCCACCACACAGGTGGCGTAGCGGGTCAGCACGACCCGGCGTTGCGCCGGGCTCGCGCAGCGGACCCGCCGGCCCAGATACAACGGCAGCCCGTCCGACCCCAGGACCAACGCCGAGAACCCGGCGTTGAGCAGG
>DASUWU010000004.1:0-32026 GCA_036378315.1 Streptosporangiaceae bacterium
GTGACCTACCTCGTCAAAGAGGCCGGCATCCGGCAGTTCCTCGACATCGGCACCGGCATCCCCTCCGCCGACAACGTCCACGAAGTCGCCCAGTCCATCGACCCGAAGGTCCGCGTCGTCTACGCCGACAACGACCCCATCGTCCTCGCTCATGCCAGGAGACTGCTGTCCAACACATCGGACGGCGGCACCACCGCCTACATCCACGCCGACCTACGCGACCCCGACACCATCCTCGACCACCCCCACCTACGCGGCACCCTCGACCTGACCAAACCCATCGCCCTCATGCTCATCGCCGTCGCGCACTTCCTTACCGATGCCCACGACCCCTACGGCAAAGTCGTACGCCTGACCCAGGCGCTGGCACCGGGCAGCTATCTGGCCATGTCGCACTGCACCATCGATTTCCTCTCCGCCGAAGCCGCCGCCAAATTCGACGCCGTGGTGCAACACGAGGGCACACGCAGTCGAGAGGCCGGACAAAATCGCGACCGAGCGGCCTTCGCCCGATTCTTCGACGGGATGGACCTCGTGCCGCCCGGCATCGTGGCGCTCCCCGACTGGCGCAGCGAGCTGCCGCCCGGCGGGCGTCCCGCCGCCGCTGACGTCTCCTGCTACAGCGCCGTCGCCCGCATCCGCTGAGCCAGGGGCAGGTACCCCCTTCTAACCCCGGGCTCACAACGGCCCCGGTCCAACGGCCAGCGCCACCAATCCACCGAGAAACGCACGTCCTCGGAGTGTCTACGCGTGGTCGCAGGGTCCCGTTACCGATCTTGCTACGGTATGCGCTTGTGTTGCTGCGTAACGTAGTCAAAATGGTGCCGGCGCCCCGTGGCCGCGGTTTCCGGCCGGTGCGCGGCCGGGTAGTCGGCCTGACCGCGGCGGTGGTTGCGCTCATGTCCCTGACGGCGGGGTCGGTGCCCGCCCTCGACAGAGCCGCCCCGAGCCGGGCGGTCACGGAACGTACCGGATCAGCGCCACCGACACGGGAGCGGGCCACGTGACCAACTTCGCGCAGGCGAACGGGATCGACACCCGAGGGGACATCTTCGTGAGCCGCTTCGCCACGGTGACCACCCCGCTCGGGAAGCGGATTCCGGTCACGGGCTGACGCCATGGGTGGCGGCCGGCTGAGCGGCGTCAGGCGCTGGGCGATCGCGGGCGGGCTCACCGCGACCGCCTGGCTTGCCGCGGCCTTGCCCACCGGCTGCGCACCGCCGCCTGGGCCGCCGGCCGCCGCCCCTGCCGCCCCTGCCGCGCCTGCCGCGCGCCCGGTCGAGCCCGCCCAACGCCGGACCAAAGGGCCGCACCTGGGGACGACGCTACTCGCCACCGTCCGCGAGAGCTCGCCGAGGTATGCCGCGCCAGGGGAGCGTGTCCACGGACAGGTGCCGGCCACGTGGTCGGGTGTTCGATCCGTCCTTCCCGTCGTGACGACCCGGCCGGGCTGGGTCAAGGTCCGGCTCGCTCAGCGACCCAACGGCTCCCAAGCCTGGATTCCCGCCAAGGCCGTGACGCTGAGCAGCACCCGCTACCGGATCGTCCTCAACCTGACGACGATGCACCTGACCTTGTACGCCGGCAGGCGACAAGTCTTCTCAGCGCCGGCCGGCGTCGGAGCCGGCACCAGTCCGACCCCGGCCGGGCACTACTTCGTCGCGTTCTTCGAACCCCCGCCGCAGCCAAATCCGGGCTATGGACCGTTCGTCCTTGTGACGTCGGCGCACGCGCCGAACATCAGCGACTGGGAAAGCTCGGGCGACGCGGTTATCGGCATCCACGGACCGCTCGGCGCCGACAATCTGATCGGCACGACCGGAGCCAGAATCTCGCACGGCTGCATACGGCTGCACCTGCCGGCACTGCGCAGGCTTCGGTCCGTTCCGCCGGGCACCCCCATCGACATCACCAGCTAGTTAGAGGAGGTGGTGGATGAAGGTGATGGGGGCGGCGGTGGTGAGGGCGAGCAGAGTGCCGAGGCTTTGCAAGGGGCTGAAGGTGAAGTAGGTCTTGGTCAATGTCATGGTGGTGCCTATCTGGGCGCCGGGGCTTCCGGTGGTGAGTCCTCCTTCGCCGCCGACGACGATGTTGCCGAGGGCGCCGCAGGATTGGCCGCCGAAGACGTCTCCAGTGAGGCCCGCGCCGGGGACGTCCATGTTGCCGCCGGCCTCGACGAACGGTCCGCCGAGTTGGCTGACGTTGCGGGCGGTGGACACCTGCACGACGGCGTTCGCGTCGGCGCCGAAGAGGCTGAGCGGGTAATTGGCCTGCCTGCCTTTGGTGAACGTTCCGCCGACGGAGATGTCGCCGGTGCGGTCGTCGATCCCGAGGACGAGAGGGCACACCTGCCGCGAGTGGCCGATCGGCGAGAGCCACGACCAGGACACCCCGACGCACAGTCCGAAGGTGTCTTCGCCGCTGGGATCGGTGAGGTAGGTAGGCGCGTCGGCGGCGTAGGCGTAGCTGGAGGTGTAGGGCTGGCCAGGGCGCAGTTCGATGGGGTCGCGGCTGGTGAATCTGCCGGTGGCGGGGTCGTAGTCGCGGGCGCGCATGTGGTCAAGCCCGGTGGTCTGGTCGGTGGGCGCACCGGCGTAGGCGAACGGGTTGGCGGGTGGGTTGCCGACCAGCGGGGCGCGGTCGGCGGCGCCGTAGGCCGAGTAGGTACTGCGGTATTGGTCAACGCCGGCGGCGTTGGTGAGGTCGGTGATGCTGCCGAGCCAGTCGTGGTGGTCGTAGAAGGTCCCGGCGGGGGTGTGTTCCGATTGGGGGTCGCCGAGCGGGTCGTACCGGTAGTCGGCGGTGGTATGCCCCGCGGAGTCGGCGTCGTAGGCGGGCTGTGGTAGCGGATTGTTGATGTCGTAGCCGGTGGTGCGGTCGATGGCGCCATTGGTGCTCGCGCTGACGCGGTTGCCCAGGGAGTCGTAGGTGTAGGTGCGGGTGGTCGTGGCGGCGGTTGTGGTGACAACGGCCTTGGTGAGGCGGTTGGCGCCGTCATAGGTGTAGCTGCGGCCGCCTCCGGCGCTGGTTTGGTTGCCGTCATCGTCGTAGCCGTAGGTGGTCTTGGTCCCGCCGGTGGTGGTTGTGGTGAGCTGGTCGGCGGCGTCGTAGCTGTAGCCGGTGGTCTCGCCGTTGCTTGTTGAGGTGGTGCGGTTGCCGACGCCGTCATAGGTGTAGTCGACCTGGTCAGACCCGCCAGGGCAGGTGGAGTCTGTGGCAGGGAAGACGCATTCGCTGGTGAGTCGGCCGTCGGCGTTGTAGCCGTACGTTCGTGTGGTCGCCGGGGTGCCGGCGCGCGTCACGTCGACCTTGGTCGGCCGGCCGGCCGGGTCGAGGGTGAGGTTCCAGCTCGCGAGGGTGGTACCGGACTTGGCGCCGGCGATCTTCGTGAGCCGCCCGGCCGCGTCGTAGCTGCGGGTCTCGGTGTATCCGTTGCCTGGGGGAAGGATGGCGGTCACCAGATGGCCGGCCGGGTCGTAGCCGTATTGGGTGGTGGCGCCGCCCGCTGTCTGGCTCGCCAGGTCGCCGTCATCGTCATAGCCGAAGGTGGCCGTGTCGCCGTCGGGATAGGTGCGGCTGGTCACGTTGCCGTCCGCGTCGTAGGCGTACCCGAACGACCCGGCCGCCGTCGCGACGGATTGCAGCCGGCCCAGGTTGTCGTAGCCGAGGGTGTGTTGCCCGCCCGGGTCGCCGAGCGCGGTGAGCCGCCCGTCGGCGTCGTAGCCGGCCGTAACCGCGGGTGTGGCGTCGGAGTAGGCCACCTTGGTGGGCAGCCCGCGCGCGTCGAGGGTGCGGGTACGGACGATGCCGCGGGCGTCGGTGGAGGTGGTGAGGTTCCCCGCACCGTCGTAGCCGAACGTCTGGGCATGGCCGAGCGGATCGGTGATCGCGACAAGATGTCCCTGATCGTCGCGACCATAACCGGTGACGTGGCCGTTGGCGTCCTTGCGTTGGGTGAGGTTGCCCGCGGCATCGTACATATAGCTCGTCGTGGCGCCCGCCGGATCGGTAACGGCGGTGATCCGCCCCGCGGCGTCGCGCGTGTAGCTCGTCTTGTGGCCGGCGGGGTCGGTGAGCGCCGCGACGGCGCCGTCCGCGTCGTAGCTGAAGGTGTCGGAGTGGCCCAGCGGGTCGGTCACGGTGGCGAGCAGGCCGGCGTCGTCGTAGCCGTAGGACCAGGTGAAATCGGCCGGGTCGGCGCCGGAGACGTTCCCGCGCGGGTCGATCTGCGTGGTCAGCCGTCCCTGGTCGTACCCGAACGTGGTCTTCTCGCCCTTCGCCGTGGTGGTCGAGGTGAGTTGGTGATCGTCGTTATAGGTGAAGCTGGTCGTCTTTTGGCGCGGGCTCGTGTACGAGGCCAGATCGCCGGCGGCGTTGTACGTCCAGTGCTCGGTGGTCGATTGCGGGGCAGGTGCCGTCCGGGTCGAGAGGTTGCCCGCACTGTCGTAGCCGTACGTGGTGGTGTTGCCCAGCGGGTCGGTCATCGAGGTGGGACGCCAGTGGTCGTCGTAGTAGAAGGAGGTCTTGTTGCCATATGGGTCGTAGGAGGCGAACAGGGCGTTCCCGACATAAACGTGGGTCCACACGCCGCCGTTCGGGTCGGTGACGTCGGTTTCCGCGCCGTTGTAGGCGAGGCGGGTGGTCGCCCCGGTCGCGTCCGTCTGGACCGTCACCCGCCCGGACGAGTCGTAGGTGTTGTGCACGAGCCTGTGCCCGTCGGCGTCGGTGATCGACTCGAGCCGGCCGGACGCGTCGTAGCCGTACCGTGTGACCGCGCCGTCGCGTTCGGTCACGCTGGTGAGCCGGCCCGAGGTGTAGCCGAACCGTACGGCGTGGCCATCGGAGAAGGCGACCGCGGACAGCAGCCCCGAGTCGTAGCTCAACGTGGCGGTGCGGCCCGCAGCGTCGGTGACCTTGCCCAGCACGCTGCCGTCGTAGGCCAGCGCCACCCCACGCCCGGTGCTGTCGGTCATTCCGGTCAGCCGGCCGTTCGTGTCGAACGCCAGGCGGTGGTGGTCGTCAGGGGCGGTGAGCATAAACCCGGAGCCGGTACGGGCCAGCACCGACCTGCTCAACGGCGGCGCGGTGAAACTCCCGTCGGTCTTTTTGACATACCGGTACGTCCGGTCATCCTCCGCACGGAACACCACATCCCCGTTGCTTTGCACGGACAGACCGGCCAGCCACGGCATCGTCCAGCCGGCACCCAGAGGCCCCGATGTCGGATCGTCGGAGGAGTAGTTCCGGGTAAGCGCCAACGGAAATCCAGGACCGCCCTGCTGTGCGTCGGTGAACGACTCCGCGTACGCACCCGTCGCCGTATCAACCGGGTCCCCCGCACAACCCTGATCGCGGTCCCGGGCCGAACTGTTATTCGACCACCTGCACCCGTACGTTTCCTCTCCCGGAATCGGCGGCACCACGTACGGTTCGACGAAATCGACGCCGGAACCGCCCGGATCCGTGTCGATTACTATGGCCTGCACCGCCAGCTCGGAGTTTGTAAAGAAGCCGAAAATCGGCGACGTGGTGCAGCCGTCCCCCGGAAAAGTGAACGTCGCGCTCACCGTCGTCGGTATGGAACTCCATACGGAATGAGTCTCGAACACGCCCCCGTCGAAGGTGTAGTGGTTGTTCCGGCAGTCGGTGAGCTCCCAGGTCACCCTGACCTGGTGAATTTCATCCCCGCTGGGCGGCAGGCCGCCATCGTTATAGAGGTCGGTGAAGGCGGTCACCGGCTCGCCCGGAAGCACTCCGTCCGCCGGGTTCTGGGTCAGGTCCGGAACCCGGTGGCCGTCGGAACGGAAGACGCGGTAGTTGAGCGGTTCGGCGAAGACCTCGGTGTCCGCGGCGGTCGGCTGTGCCTGCCGTAGCCCTTTGGCCTCCTTCAGCTCCTTCCGGCGCGCGGCCGCGTTCAGCGGGTGGGTGTGGAAGATCGGCTTGCCGAGCCGGACCGACGGTCGCCGCCCCACCGGCACGAAGTCCCGCCGTACTTGTGCTCGCCGCGCAGCCAGCGTCATGGGCCGCCGGGTGTCTCCGCGCTGCGAAGACGAGGCCGCCGCCACCCGCCCCGGTCCCGTGGGGGCACCGGCACCGAGCACGCCGATCAGGCAGCAAACCACGGCAATGATCACCGAAACGTTCGTGCGTACCCGGGCGAGGTTCATAATTTCACACCCTGCTCATAACGATGCCGCTGTGTATGCGGTGGTTGTAAATCTGACATCGGCCAAGGCGGACGGTGCTACACTCGTTGCCAATCCGCGCGCCGCGACCGCGCCGCCGGCACAGACGCTTATGTGTCTCGCGTCTATCTCAGGGTCAGCAGTGTGCGTCGATCCGCGTTATCCAGTACTGGGCTTCAGCCCTGATGGTGCCGCTGCCTCCCGAGATCGCTACCGGTATTAGATAGGACAAAATGCCATCTATTGTCAGCGGCGGGTTTTGTCCGAGGCTGTGGAGGAACTGCGCGGCTCCGTTAAGGTCCGACTGGCACGTGGGGTTCGGCGGTTTCGTCGACCGTTCTGCGGACGCGGACACTGTGCCGGTGTCGGCCTGCGCGATACCGCTGACGCCGGAAAGTGCCATCACCGAGCCGGCCAGTACGGCAACCGCCGCCATCTTTGGAGTCATCACTTGGGTGCCCTTCTCGATCGGTCATGGAGCAACGTGGGAATGAGACCGGACGAAGATCCGGTAGTGGAAATCCTTAGGAGATCCATCGCGGATGACAAGAGTAAAGGGACGTTTCGGGATACTCGCGGGACGTCCCGCGCTGTCACATGGCCTGACAGTGAGGAGGGGGGATGTCCCGGGACAAACCTGGCCGCGCTTGAGACTGCGGAGGCCTTCCGTTCTCGCCGTTATGCATAAGCGGAACGTCATTCAGCCGACCCCAGGTAGGGCCTTAAAATGACAGAGCTTGCGGCGCGCACGTTCCTCGCCGCTGTTTCCGCATCGAACCATTTACGGTCCGATGTTGTTGATCTTGCCGATGGCAGTGAGCGGTGCCCCACCGAGCAGACTTATACCGAGCGGACTTGAAGCGCATGGTGGATCGGTCCGCCCGCCATGCCAGGGCTTATTGCCGGGAGGCGCAGATGATGCAGTTCCGGGCTGTGGGGCGTGCGGCCAGGCGCTCGTAGGCGATCTGCTCGCCGCAGGTCTCGCATATGCCGTAGTCACCGATGCGGATTTGCCGGAGCGCCCGGTCCAGGTCGGTGAGATGCCGGCGTGACAGATCGAGGAGGGCCTCGAGCTGTGATCGCTCGAACGCGATCGTCGCGCCCTCGGGGTCGTGTTCGTCATCCACTCCGACTCCGGTGGCGGAGTCGATGAGCCCCTGCCGGTCACGGGTCAGTGCCGCGATGCGTTCGATCGTCCGCACGCGTTCCGTGGACAGCAGTGCTTCGAGCGAAGCGAAATCCGGAAAGGCCATCGGTAGAAACAACGTACGGGCGCGCCGCCGGCTTCCACCTGGCTCTCCGCGCCGCTACCGGGTCCTGGAATGGTGTCGGTGCCGGATACTCGACTCGGCCGGGGCGTGAGCTGGAGTTTGTCGAGTTACTCGTTCTTCGCCAGGAGGTGGCGGTGCCGCGCCGCCAGCATCCCAAGCCGCGGGTTGATTGGGCAGACCGTGCGGTGGCCGCCAGCACACCGGCCAACGCCACCAACTCATCAGGGGGCGTCGGCAACGGGGACACTCGGAGATCATCCCAACCGGCCCCCGAGATCAACACGGGCAGACCGGCACACCAGCCCCGAACCACCCAGCTCGAAAAGTCCCGTGAACGGACACGAAGTAACGCCCCCAAGGTCATGCCCTGGGGGCGTTGCCGGGCTAACTCACATCGCCTGACTACGTTGGTTCGACACCCCAAACAAGGGATCCGTTGAGGTACAAGGTCACGGTTTGCGTGTCCTTGTACACGAAGCTCGGGTCCAAGATGAATGAGTAAACTTCATCCGTGTTGATCGGCGCAAAGCTGTCGTGCCAGATCCGCGTCGCGATCTCTCCGCTGCTCTGGCCGGGAGCTATCGATCCGGCCGCGTCCGTGAAGCCGATCTCGACGTACTCGTTCGCCTTCGTCACCGGCGAGGGAAGCGGCACGAACTTGGCCGTAACGTTGGCGCAGGCCAACTGGGCGAAGTCACACCCGAACACCATTACGTCCGCGGGGTTGTCGTCGGTGAACCAGTACCGCAGCGTCACAGAACTCAAGGGCACCGAGGCCGTGCCGTTGTTGATGATCTGATAGAGCGCGTACAGGTTCGTTTGCGGATTGCCGTTGTCGTGTGAGCGGTCCTGCACCTTCAGTCCGGTTTCCGCGGCCGAGGCGACACCGCCTTGTACAGCCGGAACGGCGCCGAAAACAGACAGAGCCGCGAGCAATCCGGCACTTAGCCGTGCCAGCCTCTTGACAACCGTCATGGCTGCGCCCGACCCGAGTTCACTTAAACGTCCTGACTGCATTGATAACTCCTTGTACGATCTTGAGTGAGAGCGCTCCCAGAGCGTAAGCGTGCATCTGCCGCGAGTCAACCTTGCCGATCAGGGCGGCGGGCGCGAATAGGGTTGCCTGGTCCTGGAACGGCGACAGGCATCGACCCGACGCAGGTGGCGGCATGGGCTGAGCGCCGTCAGCCTCGGCGGCCAGAAATGCTTCGCCGAGCTCGCGATGCGGGTTTGCGCAACGTGCGGAGCATGACACAAACGGATCGACGCTACTTAAAGCACTTCGTCGCGAAGGTGATCGGCAACCGACAAGGTCGTCGCCAGGACGTCCAGGAGTAAGGCTTGGAGGGCTAGAGGCGCAGGTCGTCGCCTACGCCGTGGCGCGCTGATCAGCAACCGCACCAGCCGACGCCTCGACCTCGACGTCATCTGGCGTACTCAACAGCTGCCCGAGGAACTGCGCATCGGGATCCCGGCGCTGGCCCGACTGCTCCGGTCGTTCTTCGATCGAGCACGCTCAGCGGGGCAACCATGGCCCGACTCCGCGCCCGCCGGAGCCGTCGACCAGTGGTTCGGACTCGTCCGCGAGCTCTGATGCGCGCTGATGGTGGGCGGTCTTTCACAATAGGTCACGATCCGGTTGCCGCGGAATCGCGGATACCACCGTATTCATGCCGTAGCACCGGAGCAGCGAATTGTCACCGACACAAATAAATGGGGCTTCATCACTGGTCAACCGCTTGATCACTCTGTGGGTGATCCCTTAGCTTTGCCGCACAATTCGTCGGCAGTACGCGCAAGGAAGGAACCCCTCGCGTGACCGGACTCAGCCGTCGCCGTGTTCTCGGCACTTCAGCCCTCACCGCCGCCGGAGCGGCGCTCACCGCGGTATCGACCGCCTCACCTGCCTCCGCCGCCCCCGCCTCCGCCGACGTCGTCGTGATCGGCGGCGGGCTGGCCGGCCTGACGGCCGCCCGCGATCTCATAGCGGCCGGCAAGTCCGTAATCCTGCTGGAGGCCCGCGGCCGGGCCGGCGGCCGGGTCTACAACATGCCGCTCGGGGACGGCACCACCAGCGAGGGCGGCGCCGAGTTCATCGGCCCCACCCAGGACCGGATCGCCGCACTGGCCTCGGCCATGGGCGTGGCGACCTTCAAGACGTACAACACCGGCGACAACGTTTACTGGCGCAACGGTGCCAAGACCACCTACGCGGCCGGCGACCTGCCGCCGGACCCTGATCTGGCCGACCTCCTCCCCGCCCTGCAGCAGCTAGGCACGATCGCGGCGACCGAGATCACACCGGGCCGGCCATGGACGGCGGCGAAAGCCGAGGAGTACGACAGCCAAAGCTTCTTCACCTGGTCGCGCGCCAACACGACGACCGACGGCGCCCGCGTGCTGCTGGACGAGTTCATCAGCACGACCCTGTCGGTCCGGTCCAAGGAGGTGTCGCTGCTGTACGTCTTGAACTACATCGCCGCGGCCGGCGACGAGAGCAACTACGGCACCATCGACCGGCTGATCAACGTCGCCGGCGGCGCCCAGGAGAGCCGGTTCGTGGGCGGCTCGGCGCTGGTGCCGCTCGCCGTGGCGGCGGAGCTCGGCACACGCGTGGTCAAGTACAGCGCGCCGGTCCGGAAGGTGACGGTCGCGAGCGGCAAGGTGACCGTCGTGGCCGACGGGATCACCGTGACGGCCAAGCGAGTCATCGTCGCCATGTCGCCCGCGATGGCCACGAAGATCGACTTCGAGCCGGCCCTGCCGGCGTCGCGGGCGCAGCTCATGCAGCGCTATCCGATGGGATCGGTCGCCAAGTTCGTCGCCGTCTACAACACACCCTTCTGGCGGGCCGACGGGCTCACCGGCCAGGCGGTCAGCGACAGCGGCCCGATCGACGCGACCTTCGACAACAGCCCGCCGGACGCCTCCCGCGGCATCCTCATGGGTTTCGTCAACCAGTCGAACATGCGGAAACTGGACAGCGCGTCGTCCGGCGCCTTCACCTCCGCCTGTCTGGGCAGCTTCGTCAACTACTTCGGCGCCAAGGCCGCCGGTCCGAAGCTGACCGCATTCCTACGTTGGGACAATGAGATCTGGAGCGGTGGCGGCCCGGTCGGCATCGCCCCATCCGGCGTGCTGACCGAGCTCGGCCAGGCCCTTGCGCAGCCCACCGGCCTGATCCACTGGGCGGGTACGGAAACCTCCGACTACTGGACCGGCTACATGGACGGGGCGGTGCGCTCCGGTGAGCGGGTGGCCCACGAGGTCGCCGCCCTGCTGTAGACGACGGAACGGTCCGCACCGCGCCCCGGTGCGGGCCGTTGCGGCGATTATCGACTTCCTCCACGTGACTTCGTCGCCGCCCGCGTCTCCGGCCCGAGGGGAGACGCGGCCGGCGAGAGCACACGAGTCGCCCTGTGTTCCAAAACCGTGTGCCGCGCCGTGTGCCGCTCGAAGGTCCGGTCATTGTCCTGAGCTGCTTCTATGTGACGTGGGGGATCGTCGACCCGGTAGCTGTGCAGCCGGCGAAGAACTGTGCACTGTCTGGCCGGCGCGGGCCTTGTCGGCGCCGGCGGTCACCAACCGGTACGCCGTTCGGCGCGCCAGACTCACGTGTTGCGCGGAGGGCTAGCCGGAACCCGACGGGAGGCGAGTGCCCATTCCGCGCTGGGGTGGCCGGGTCACACGGATAGTGATCGCTACCGCGACATTGGATCCCATTGGGCAAAGGACAAGAACTAATCGGCGAAAACAACCCGGTTGTTCGAACTTTTGTGACGTGGGATATTGGATCCAACTTGGCCTGGGGTTCCGAGCCTGGAAGGCATGACATGTCGCGGATCATCGCCGGCGCCGGTGCGCCGTGCTGGCGCGACCACACCTCCGCGTACCGCATGGCGGGCACCGGTAGCGGACGGGGGCTCGGGCTGTGGGCGTGACGGATGAGCAGATCACCAGGCTGGCGGGGCTGGACACCTGCGCGGTGTCCGACGCGCTCGACGCGCTCGGTCTGAGCGGGGTCGCGCTGGGCCTGCACGCGCTCACCGGCACGACCCGGATCGCCGGACGGGTCCTGACCGTGGATCTGCGCCGGTCCGACGCGGTGCCCACGGCGCGGGCGTCCCGGCACCTGGGCACGGCGGCGGTCGAGGCCGCCGCCCCCGGCGAGGTCATCGTGGTGAGCGCAGGCGGTCGCACGGACGCGGCCGGGTGGGGCGGCGTGCTCGCGCTGGCGGCAGTGAGCCGCGGTGTGGCGGGGGTGGTCATCGACGGCGCCTGCCGCGACGTCGACGAGGCACGCGACCTCGGCCTCCCTGTCTACGCACGCGCCGGCGTCCCGCGCACCGCCCGCGGGCGGCTCCGCGAGGTCGCATGGAACGAGTCCGTCGAGATGGCGGGTGTCACTGTGCGCCCGGGCGACGCGGTGATCGCGGACGGCAGCGGCGTCGTGTTCGTCCCGGCCGGCCACATCGCCGCGGTGCTCGGGCGGGCGGAGGAGATCGCCGCCAAGGAGGCGGCGATGGCGGCGCGGGTGCGCGCGGGCGAGCCCGTCTCGCGTGTCATGTCCG
This sequence comes from Streptosporangiaceae bacterium, assembly GCA_036378315.1. Classification (GTDB taxonomy): domain Bacteria; phylum Actinomycetota; class Actinomycetes; order Streptosporangiales; family Streptosporangiaceae; genus CALAED01. The sequence goes on from DASUWU010000004.1 coordinate 12,028, forward strand.
GCGACTACGAGAACATGCTGCGCGTGGAAGGAACCGACCATGGCTGAGGTGTCCAACGACGTGCTCGACGCGTTCCGCGAGCTGGGCACGACCCACGTCAGCGACGCCCTCGACCGGCTGCGACTGCCCGGCCAGTGCCTCGGCATCGCGCCGCTTGACCGCTCGTTCCGCCTCGTCGGGCGCGCGTACACCATCCGGTATGTACCACTCGGCGCCGAGCGGGGGGACGTCGGAGACTACATCGACGATGTTCCCGACGGGCACGTGCCGGTGCTGGACAACGGTGGACGGCTGGACGCGACGGTGTGGGGCGACCTGCTGACGGCCACGGCGGCGCGCCGCGGGCTGCCCGGAACGGTAATCGACGGGGTCTGCCGTGACAGCGACCGGAGCCTGGCGCTCGGCTACCCGATCTTCAGCCGCGGCACCTGGATGCGCACCGGCAAGGACAGGGTCGGCGTGGACGCCTACCAGGTACCGGTGTCGATCGGCGGCGCCCGGGTCGAGGCCGGCGACGTGCTGGTCGGCGATGGTGACGGCCTGGTCGCCGTACCGGCCGCGCGTGCTCTCGAGGTCCTCGACGTCGCACGCGAGATCCGCGCCGCCGAGGACCAGATTCGCACGGCCGTCGAAGCAGGCGCCCGCCTCGACGAGGCCCGCACCGCACGCGGCTACTACGACCTCCAACATCCCCGCTGAGCGTGCGGAGAGTCAGGCGGTCGGCCAGATGCGGTGGGCCAGGCGGGCGACCAGCTCAAGTTTGGCTCGTTGCTGGTCGGGGGTGAGGGGATTGCCGCTGGCCACCGAGGCGAAGCCGCACTGGGTGCTCAGCGCCAGCTCGTCCAAGGGCTTGATCTCCGCCGCCTCGCCGATGCGGTGGGCGAGCAGCTCCTCGTCCTCCAGCTCGCCGTTCTTGGTGGTCAGCAGGCCGAGGACGGCGACCGTGCCCGGCCGCACGTCGGCCAGCGGCCCGAAGGTGCCGGCCCGGTCGGAGTCGTACTCCAGCAGCAGCCGATCGACGTCCAGCCGGGCGAACAGTATCCCGGAGATCGCTCCGTAGCCGCCGTGGGAGTGCCACCGGCCGCCCGGACCGTTGCCCCGGCACACGTGTAGGGCCCGCGTCACGCCTGTGATGCCCGCGAACAGGGAGCTGTCGAGTTCGGTATCGAAGGCCAGCTCCGCCTCGATGTCACGGCCCTCGGCGGCCATCTTGGCGCGCGTGTCCGGGTCGCACAGCGAGCCGTAGTTGGGCGCGTCGAGCTGGATGTAGTCGCAGCCGAGGTCCACCAGCCGCCGGACCACCTCACGCTGGTAGTCACGCACCTCGGTCAGGAACTCCTCACAGCTGTCGTACACGTCGGTGGAGTGGTGTGGCGACCAGTACCGGCGGTGGTAGCTCGGCGCCGCCATCGAGTACTTCGTGCGGATGTGCGCGTGTGCCGCCAGGAAGGCGTACTCGTCGGTCATGTCGCCGAGCCGGGCGGCCTCGGCGACGCGGCGGACCACGGCAGGGTAGCCGTCACCGGACCACGGCGGAGGTGCCTCGCCGACACCACCGCGCCAGTTCATCGCGACCGTGTCCGGGCGCGCCTCGAAGCAGTCCAGGAAGCGCGGCGTCTGCGCCCATGCGTGCCGGCGCATTTCACCGTCGGTGATGATGTCCAGGCCGGCGTCCTCCTGGATCTTGATGGCCGCGCACACAGCGTCGTCGAGGAGCGCCGTCGTCTCGGGTGATCCGGCGTCAGTCTCCAGGGCGGCAAGGACGGCCGGCGGCCGCAGTAGGCTGCCGACCGTTTCGGCACGGGTGCGCGAGTCGCGTTCGTTCACAGCGTCTCCTCTCTGCTGTCCGGATCACCGCTCGCGGCCGTCGCGCAACCAGGTGATGTATTCGTCGATGGCCCGTGTCACGTCGTACGCGGGGCGGTAACCGACGGCCTTGTGGCTGCGGGTCAGATCCAGTTCCACGGTGCGGTGCCGGGTCACGACGACGTCTTCCCCGAGGTCGAGGAGCGCACGTGCGGCGTGCGACCCGATGAACCCGAGCCCGCCGGTGAGCAGGATCATCCGCGCCCGGAGGACACGGCTTTGGCGAACGCGGGGACGACCCGCGCCGGGTTTTCGTTGAAGATCGCCTTCTTGTCCTCGTCGGTGAGGAAGCCGAACCCGTCGATGACCGGCACCAGGTCGTCGCACGTGCGGCCGGTCTCCGGGCGTACCGCGCGGCCCGAGCCGGGCGCCTCGGTGCCGAAGCACATCTGCGACACACCGCGCTGCTTGATCGCCGCCTCGAGGAAGATCATGTCGTAGCCGCAGGTGTCGTAGAACAGGTTCTGGCTGAGGTCTTTTTGCGCCAGGTGGACGTCGGTGGGGATGAAGCGGTTGAGCGCGCCGCCGCAGTGGCAGATGATCACCTTCAGGTCGGGGTAGCGCTCGAAGACGTCGCCGTGGCTGAGGAACTGCCCGGCCAGGTACTGCTCGGTGAGGAAGCCGAGCTGGTAGTTGTGCGGCACGACGCGGTACCGCGGGTCGAGGGAGTTGGTGCCGTGCACGATGAGCGGCACGCCGAGTTCCTGGGCGCGCTCGTACAGCGGGAACCAGTACGGCTCGTGCATGCCGGGCGTGGTCCGCCGCCCGGCCGGATCCGGGCTGACGTAGGCGGCGACGAATCCGTACTCGCTGACGCAGCGGTTCAGCTCGTCCACGCAGTTCGCCAGGTCAGGAGCGGCGCTGACCTGCGGGAGCTGGCACGCCCCGAGGAAGCGGTCCGGGTGGAAGGTGACCTGTTGGTGGATCATGTCGTTGACGTAGCGCGTCCACGCGGGCAGCAGGTGGTCCTCCATCCAGCCCATCATCAGGAACGGCCGCGGCCCGATGATCTGCACGTCGATGTTCCGCTCGTCCATGTAGGCGACGTGGCGCGCGGCGGCGGCGCGGAACTCCTCGAGTGTGACGCCTGCCGGGCCCGCCTTGTCCTGGCCGATTGTGCTGGCCGCCGGCGTGTTCGACCCCAGCATCAACACGAGCTGGGAGTTCGCGGCCTGCGGCACCGAGACGTGGCCGTGCACGTCGAGGACCGGATATCCGTTGTGCATCGAGGACCTCTCCTTGCGTGGGTGGGTCACTTCCAGGCCGCGAAGGCCATTCCTGCTCCCGTACCGGCGGGTGTGCGGTAACCGGGCACATAGTCGAGGACGGTCGCGGTGCGGTCCTCCAAGGCCCCGGCCGCGACGACCCAGTTGAGGATCTCGGAGTTGCCCGAGCGCAGCTCGGCGCGGCGCAGGCAGCGCAGCCCATCGGCGTCCCCGCGGGTCAGCGCGTCGAGGACGCGCCGGTCAAGACCCTCGTTGACAACGAAGTGGCTGAGCCCGCCAGAGGCGATCACGGCGACCCGCTCGTCCCCCGGCCAGGTCCGGACCCCCCGCGCGATGGCCCGCCCCAGGGCATAGCTGCGCGCGGCGGACGGCACGTTCGGCGGATAGTACGTGTTGACGAAGATCGGCACGATCGGTGTGTCTGCCGGCAGGCCCAGCCGGTACCGGGGGAACGTGAACGCGTGCCCCAGGCTGCGCCCGGCGGGCTGTTCTGTGAAGCACATCATGTCGAAGTCGTCGTCGACGAGCGTCTCGAGGAGGTGGCGGCTGAGACCGGCGTGCACGCGGTGCGCCTCCGGCGTGGGGGAGTGCGCGGCCCAGGACGCCGCGCGGATGCCGGGCGGGATGCGGTCGGCGGTTTCCGGGTCGGGCGGCAGGTCGAGCAGCTCGTCGCCCAGGTAGCAGCCGAACGCGGGAATGCCCTCGTCGCGGAAGATCTCCCGTTGGTCGTCGCCGATGACGATCGCGGCGTCCGGGGCGGCCTCGGCGAGGCGGCGGGTCAGCTCGGTGACCGCTTCCTGGGCGCGGGCGTACTTCTCCGCCCAGATCTCGGGCCGCAACTCCTTCTCGATGGCCGGGTCCGCGAGGATGAGGAGCTCGTCGTAGGTGTGGTACTCGGCGTCGGTACCGAGCAACAGCGCGTTCCGGCGGTCGCGTGCGGCGTGGTCCTCCCACATGTCGACGCCGGAGCTGAGCTGGGGGCTGTGCGACGAAGCCGCACCGAAGACGATGTCCGCCACTGCTCTCCTTCGGGGCCGCCGGGTCAGTGGTGGTCAGCCACGTGACGGGCATCACATGACTGTTCACTCATATTGGATCCATTCCTGTGTGTCGTCAAGGTGGTCGATGCGTGACGAGAGACGAACACGGCGGCATTTAAGGCTGTGACGTGCGCTTATGCGAGAGGTGGCGTCAGCCGGGAAGCCCCGGACTGGGATCCAATGTGTTCAGGATTCGGCGAACGGCGAGTGTTGGAAGTACGCCATCATCGCGTCGTAGTTCCGCGTGAACGCGGCCTGCAGGGCGTCGCGGTCACGTGCTTCGAGCGCATCGAAGATGCGCCGGTGCCGCATCACCAACCCCCTGTCCGCCCCGTAGAACCGCTCCGGGTCGGAGAACACCAGGAAGCGGTACGGGTCGATCAGCTCCCAAAGGCGCTTGACCTCGCGCACCACCACGTTCAGCGGGGACAGGTCGTAGATCCGATAGTCGATGGTGCGTTCCAACTCCATGCACCGCACCGGGTCCTGTTCGGACAACGCCCGCTCGGCGGCCACGCCCAGCTCCCTGAGCTGGGCAAGCTCCCGCTGCCTGGGCCAGCGCAGCGTCTTTACCAGCTCCGGCTCCAGGAGCCGCCGCATGAGGTAGATCTGGCTCATCTCGGCGACGTCCAGCTTCGCCACCGAGTAACCCCTGTTCGGGTCGTGCACGACCAGGCCCTCGGACCCGAGGATCTTGAGCGCCTCGCGGACGGGCAGCCGACTCACCTTCAGCCGCGCCGCCCACTTCTCCTGGCGGACGTAATCACCCGGCCGCAGCTCCCCACGCAGAATCGCCTTTCGCAGGCTGGCGGTCACACGCTCGGCGGCATTCGTCTTGCGCTCCACGCCCAACCCGGTCTTCGGCAATCTCGTTCCCCTGTGTCGGCGACGCTGCGCCAAGGATACGGCGGGAAGGGCCACCCGCGGCGAGACCTGCCGGTGATGGCCTTCGCGGCACCGCCGATGGTCGGGACCATCGGCCTGACTCCATATTTGGATCCAACACGAATCGAGCCTGCTCCCGCGACAGGGCCGGTACGAGCGATTTGGACGGGGCGAACCCTGGCCGGCGACCTTGACGAGTCCCGACATAGGATCCAATATGGACAGACCGTTGTGATCCGGGTCACTGTCCTCTATGCCTTCTTATCGAGCTATATCGAGCCATATCGAGCCACTCCGTCGGTCCGCCTGCGTGGCGTGACCCCTCACCCGGCCCAGGACGGCCCGGATGTCCGAAGGTCAGGCGGGGGAGTCGCCATCCACATTGGAGGTCTCCATGCTCGACAGTTCCCCCCGCCGGTTGCAGCCGCGCCCACGGCACGTTCCGGAGTAGGTACGCGCGAAACCTCGTCACGGAATCCGGCCGCGGTTGGCGCCACCAAGGGAGGCTTGTGACCGGTGTTGAGTGAGGACCGCAACAAGCTGTTGTGCGAGACGGGGCCGGGTACGCCTATGGGCGAGCTGCTGAGGCGGTACTGGCATCCCATCGCCGGCGCGGCGGAGTTCGAGAAGCTGACGGTCAAGCCGGTGCGCGTCATGGGCGAGGACCTGACGCTCTATCGGGATCGAAGCGGAAACTACGGGCTGGTCGACCGGCATTGTCCGCATCGGCGGGCGGACATGTCCTACGGCTTCGTGGAAGACACCGGGCTGCGGTGCAACTATCACGGCTGGCTGTTCGACCACACCGGCCGATGCCTGCATCAGCCGTTCGAGGAGACCACGCACCCGGAGGGCCGGTTCAAGGACAAGGTCCGCATCAAGTCCTATCCGGTGACGGAGAAGGCCGGCCTGCTGTGGGCGTACATGGGACCGGAGCCGGCGCCGCTGCTGCCGGACTGGGACCGCTTCCACGCGCGCGGCTATAAGCAGATCGCGATCTCCCACGTGCCGTGCAACTGGTTCCAATGCCAGGAGAACTCCATAGACCCGGTGCATTTCGAGTGGTTGCACGACAACTGGTCCAGGGAACTGCGCGGCGAGTCCGGCGACCGCGCCCCGACGCACAAGCGGCTCGGCTTCGACGAGTTCGACTACGGGTTCGTGTACCGGCGGGTGCGCGAGGACACGACCGAAGATCACGAGCTGTGGACGACCGGACGTGTGTGCCTGTGGCCCAACTGCCTTTACACCGGCCATTTCGAGTGGCGGGTGCCGATCGATGACGAGAACATGCTGAGCGTCGGCTGGTTCATCGATGAACTGCCCGGCGACGCCCCCTACGAACAGGAACGGATCCCCTGCTGGTACGCGCCGGTGGTCGACGAGCGGACCGGCCGCTGGATCGACAGCCACGTCATGAACCAGGACTACATCGCCTGGGTGGGGCAGGGGACGATCGCCGACCGTACGAAAGAGCACCTCGGCGAGAGCGACCGCGGCGTGATCATGCTGCGCAAGCGAATGCTCGCGGAGCTGGACGTGGTCGCGGCCGGCCGCGATCCGCTGGGCGTCATCCGCGACCCCGCCGTCAACCACTGGGTGCACCTGCCGATCATCGGCCGGCCGCCCGCGCAGGACGGACCGCCGCCGTTCCCGTTCCTCGCCGGCCAGCCGGAGGAGATCGAGAAGCAACTGGAACAGGCGTGGCGCGACTGCGCGAGGCCAAAGGTGTGAGGGCGATGGCCGGCACCACCCCTGTGGAGTGGACGGATGCGCGCAGCGGCTACGAGGCCGCGGACGCTGAGGGTTTCGGCCTGACGGCGGAGGACCTGCGGCACTGGCGCCCCTTCTACCCGGTCGAGATCGCCTGGGCGCGCAAGCACGGTCTCTCGCTCGCGGTCGCACGCCGCTGGGCATCGGATGGGGTTCGGGTGCACGACGCGGTGCGTGCGCTCGCCCTCGACATGACCTCGCAGGAGGTACGGCAATGGACCGACGCCGGGTTCCTGCCGGCCGACGCGGTGGAGGCGAAGGAGGTCGGCATCTCCTTGGAGCAGGCTGTGGCGTGGCGGGAGGTGGGCTTCGTGCTCCCCGACGCCGCACTGCTGATCGACGAAGGTTGGACGCTCGAAGCGGCGACGGCCGCCCGGTTCGCCGACGTCGACCAGTACGGTCCCGACAACGCCAGGAGGTGACGCTCACGCACGGGGCAGGGCAGCTGGACCGAGCCACGTGAAAGGTGCGGTGATGACCACCGAACATGCCGACCAAGCCGCCGATTCCAACGAGCCGGGCAGCGCCGGCTCGATCCCCGTACTCACCGGGCGCGGGCTCACCATGCGCTTCGGCCCTTTCACCGCCGTGGACCATGTTGATCTGGACATCCATGACGGCGAGGTGCATGCGCTGGTGGGGCCCAACGGGGCGGGCAAGAGCACGTTGCTCAGCCTGCTCGGCGGTCAGCTCGCGCGGACGTCCGGCGAACTGCGCTTCATGGGCCGGCCGGTACGGGCGAACAGCCCGAGCGGCCGCGCCCGGCTCGGCATCGGGCGGGCCTTCCAGCTCACCTCGGTTCTGCCGCAGTTCAGTTGCCTGGAGAACGTGGTCCTCGCGGTGGAGGCCCGGCACCACACGCTGGCCATGCTGCGGGTACGCAGCCGCGCCGACGACGTGGCCCGGGCGCGCGAGCTACTCGACCTGGTAGGGCTCGGCGAGCACGCGGACACCCCCGCGGACGCGCTGGGCCACGGCCGGCAAAAGCAGCTCGAGGTGGCGATCGCGCTGGGTAACCGGCCGAAGCTGCTGCTGCTCGACGAGCCGTCGTCGGGCCTCACCGAGCACGAGCGCGCCAACCTCGGCGCGCTGCTGGAACGGGTGGCGGAAACCTCCACCGTCGTGATGGCCGAGCACGACGTGAACCTGGTGTGGCGGGTCGCGACCCGCGTGACCGCGTTCAACCTCGGCACCAAGATCGCCGAAGGGACGGCCGACGAGGTCTTCGCCGACCCCCAGGTACGGCAAGTGTTCCTGCGAGGTGCCGAAAGTGCTTGAGCTGGTGGACATGCACGCCTACTACGGACGTAGCCACATCGTCCAGGGCGTGTCGATGCGGGTGCCGTTGGGGGAGGGCGTCGGCCTGGTCGGCCACAACGGCGTCGGCAAGACCACGACGCTGCGGTCCATCATGGCCGACGGGCCGCGCACCGAAGGAAGGATCGCCTTCAAGGGGGACGACCTCGCCGGAGTGGCGACCGGTACGCGGGCACGCAAGGGCCTCGGCCTGGTACCGGACGAAGAGGCCGTCTTCCCCCGGATGAGCGTCGAGGAGAACATCCGCATCGGCGCCCTGCTCCGGGGCGGCACCGGCAGCCAGCACGCCCTCGACCTGGCGTACGAGCTGTTCCCGATCCTCTCGGAACGCCGTGGCCAGCTGGCCGGGACGCTCAGCGGCGGACAGCAGAAGATGCTCGCGCTGGCGCGGGGCCTGGCGCTGCGACCGGACATGATCCTGGTGGACGAGCCCAGCGAAGGGCTGATGCCGATCAATGTCGAGCTGATCGCCGAGGCGCTGCGCCGGGCCGTGCGGGCGGGCATCGGAGTACTGGTGGTGGACTCCTCCTTCGACCTGCTGAAGACCGTCTGTGACCGGGTCTACGTCATGCAACAGGGATTGATCACCGCTGACCACCCGATGACGGACTTCGCCGGCCCGGACCAGTTGGTCGCAACGTACCTGGGAGAGCAGTGACGTGGACGCGATCTGGGTCGCCGCGCTGAACGGACTCGTCGTCGGCGCGTCGCTGGCGTTGGTGGCCGCGGGCCTGGCGCTGCTGTTCGGCGTGCTGGGCATCCTCAACTTCGCGCAGGGCGACTTCTTCATGCTGGGCGCGTACGGCGTGTGGCTGATCCTCAGGATCGGGCTGAACTTCTGGCTCGGCCTGGCATTGGGCGTGGTCGTCGTCGGCGTGGTGGGCGGCCTGGCGTTGATGCTCCTGCTGTGGCCGTTGCGGCACCGGTCACACGCGCTGATGCTGCTGGCCACATTGGGGATCAGCCTGATCCTGGAGCAGCTCGCCACGAACGTGTTCGGCGCGGACTCGAAGGGAGTGGCCGCGCCCATCAAGGGCCGGATCCCGATCGGCCACACCGACTATCCGGTCTACTACCTGCTGGTGGTGGCCGCTGCCGCGGTGATCCTCCTTTGCGGCTACCTGTTCCTCCGGTACGCCAAGTACGGGATCTGGCTGCGGGCGGTGGCCCAGAACCACCGCATGGCGAGCCTGCTCGGGGTGCCCGTCACCCGGGTGTACGCGCTGACGTTCATCGTCAGTTCCGCGCTGGCCGCGGTGGCCGGTTCTCTGCTCGCCCCGCTCACGTCCGTCTACCCGACGCTCGGCTTGGATATCAACCTCGACGCGTTCGTCGTGGTGATCGCCGGCGGCCTGGGCAACTTCCGCGGTGCGGCGGCGATCGCGCTGGCGCTGGGAATCGTGGAGTCGCTCGGATCCACCTGGATCCAGGGCGAGGCGGTACGGATCCTGGTGTTCGCGCTGGTCATCCTGCTGCTGGTGGCGCGGGCGCAGCGCGGCCGAGGAGCGGTGCGGGTCTGATGGGCACGAACACGATCAACGAACGCTCCGCCGGCGGCCGATCCGGGACCGGCTCCCGGTCGCGCAACCGCCGGTTGCTCGGTGGCGCCGCCGCCGTCATGGGACTGGTGGCGCTCGTCGCGGTGCCGCCCGCGTACGGCCAGTACCTGCCGCAGCGAATGTCGGACTACCTGATCTTCAGCCTGCCGGCCCTGGCGGTCGGGCTGATCGCCGGCCACGCCCGGCTGATCAACGTAGGTGTCGGCGCGACGTTCGGGTTCAGCGCCTACACCGTGGCGGTGCTGACCCAGCACGGGGTGCTCAACCCGTTCCTGCTGATGGTCGCGGCGATCGCCGGAGGGGTGTTGGTGTCGGCCCTGTTCGCCGTCTACGCGGTGGTCGCCACCGGCCTGGAGTATCTGCTGCTGACGCTGCTCACCACATCGGCGTTCTTCAGCCTGCCGCTGCTGTTCAAGAGCTTGGCCGGCGGTGAGAACGGGCTGCGGGTGGAAGGCGCGGTGGACGTGTCGTTCGGCTTGGATCCACTGAACGGCAACGGCTTCTACTGGCTGCTGTGCGCGGTGACCGCGTTCTGGTGCGCGCTGTCGTGGTACCTGCTGCGGTGCCGGCTGGGCCGCGTCATGGTCGCGATCGGCCGTAACCCGGCCCGCGCGTCGGCAATGGGCTACTCGGTGCGCGGCTACCGGGTCGGGGTGACGCTGTACTCGGGGGCCATCGCCGCGAGCGCCGGGTGGCTGTACGCGCTGGCGCACGCGTTCGTATTCGAGGACCTGATGGGGTTGAACGACTCCGTCAACTTCGTCCTCTACTCGCTGATCGGCGGCGTGGACTTCATCCTCGGGCCGCTCCTCGGCACGGCCGGCCTTCGGTACCTCGGCGAATACCTGGGCCAGCACACCGCACAGTCCCAGCTTTACATCGGAATCGCGTTGCTGGTCGTCGTGTACCTGCTGCCCACCGGCGTCGTCGGTGGCCTGCGGCGGCTCTGGGAACGGCGGTACCGGCTGACCCGGCGCTCGACCGACTGAGGCGAAGGAGTCGTTATGAGGCATCTATCAATCCCGCGCAGGCCCCGACGGCGGTCGCTCCCGCTGGCCGCGGCGATCTGCGGCTGTGTGCTCACCGCCGCGTGCGGTTCGGGCGGATCGGGCGGCGGGGGGTCGGGCGACATCAAGATCGGCGTGCTGGCCGACCAGGCGCCCATCACGGCTGTGGAGGGCGCCGAGATGCGCGTCAACACCGACCTGGCCGTCGCGGAAATCAACGCGGCGGGCGGCGTAGGCGGCCACAAGCTCAAGGTCATGTACGCCGATCCGAAGGCACAGGCGGATGAGGCGATCAACCTGGCCCAGCAGCTCGTCCAGCAGCGCGGCGCGGACGTACTGGTCGGCGCCGTGCTGAGCAGCGAGTGCCTCGGCGTAGAAAACCTGGTGCCGCGGCTGAAGACGGTGTACCTGTCCTCGACGGGCTGCGCCGCCGAGAACTTCACCAGCAAGCAGTGCAATCGGTACAGCTTCCGGGTGTCCCCCGTGGGCCGGCAGGGTGTGCTCTCGGTCGCCGACTACTCAGTGAAGACGTACGGGAAGAAATGGGCGATCATCTATCCCGACTACGCGCTCGGACAGTCCCAGCTCAACGCCTACAAGGCCGGGCTGCAGGCGGCCGGTGGGGAGCTCACGCAGATCATCCCGATCCCGCAGAACGAGACGAACATGACCCCGTACATCACCAAGATCCAAACCGGCTCGGTGGACGGCCTGGTGAACGCGGAGGTCGGCGCGGACCTTACCCGCGCCTCGAAGGCGATCGAGCAGTTCAACATCAACAAGAAGCTGCCGGTCGTCGGCGTGTTCGGAAAGGAACGCTTCGGCGGCGTCTACCCGACCTCGCTGAACCGCGACATCGGGGTGTCGCCGGAGCTGTCGGATTCTGTCAACCAGCACGAGGCCGCCTACCACAAAGCGTTCCGCGACCAGCTCGCCAAGGAGCCGGCCAGTGTCGTCACCGCCCTGGGTGGCATCGACAAGGCGGTGCCCGGTGACCTCGGCTATGTCGGCTACTCCACCATCAAGGCCCTCAAGGTGGCCATGGAGGGGTCGAAGTTCGCCGGCAAGGACGACACCGACAAACTGATCACCGCGCTGGAGAACCTGCGCCTCAAGCAGGGCCCGGACTCTCCCGCCGGCGATCTGATCATGAACAAGTCCGACCACCAGGGCGCGCAGACCACCTACATCGCGCGGGTGAACGGCCAGAAGGAGACGGTACTGCGGACCATCCCCGCCGAACAGGTGCCGCCGATCGGCAACTGCCAGGTCAAGTAGCCCGGTCACCTGGCCAACGGTCCGGTAACGCCCAGCGTTACCGGACCGGCTGCGTCCTGACGAGATGAGAATGCCACGCCACAGCCGGCCGCCACCTCCCGCTGCCACGCGGGTGCACGGGCGATGACGAGGTGGCTGTGATGTGGGGCCTCCCTGATCGGCGTCCCGGTAGCGGCGGGCCGCTCGGCCTGGCGGGAGTTCGCGGGGAGATGGGGTCTGTATCGTGAGCTCCATCCTGACGCCACGTCGTGCTCGTCGGCTTCGGAGTAAAGGGATCTTAATTGGGGCCGTTTCCAGGTCACAAGATCACTGGAGTCGGACGATTCTGGGTTGATCGAACGCGGTGTTGTCGATGACGACTTCGGCCAACTCGGCCGGGTCGACCTCGGCAATGTAGAGACGTTCGGCTGGCAGGTACCGGCTGCGGTGTATGGCTTCGCCTTCGGTGCCCTGCCGGTCCTGGTCTCGCGCGATGCCTCGCTGAATCGATAGCTCTGGATCCACATCCAGCCAGATCCGCAGATCCCAATGTTCGTTGATCTGCGGGCGGAACGCGAAGACCCCATCGACGATGAGCACAGCATCCGGCGGTGCCTGGACGACGACCGATGAGTGGTCGCGCTGGGTCAGCGGGTCGACGCTGCACAGGACGACCTGTCCCGAGCCCTGCGGTCCGCACGGTTCCAGGCCGCCGAGCGGACTCATCGCTTCAGCGTGTCCGCTGCCGGAGTGGCTTTCCCTCTCTGCTCGCGGAGAAGATTGCCGAAGGACAGGCGTGTCGTCTGGGAGGGAACGATGCTGTTTCGGCGGGAGGTCCTTGAGGGGATCGCGGGAGGGCGGATCGATCGGGTGTTTCGGGTCTGGGCCGAGCCCCGGGTCCGGGCGGGGAGCACCCAGCGCACCTGGGCGGGGATCATCGTCATCGACTCGGTCACGGCCGTCACCCCCGAGGAGATCACCGAGGACGACGCCCGCCACGCGGGCTTTGCTGACCGTGCGGCCCTGCTCACCGCCCTGTCCAAGAGCGCCAAGCAGGGCGGCTACCACCGCGTCATGCTCCACCTGGGCGGCCCCAACCCCGAAGCAGAGCTGCGTAAGAACGCCGACCTGACCGACCACGAACTGGCCGAGATCAAAGCCGCCCTGGACGCCATCGACGCCCGCAGCCGGCGCACCCCCTGGACCCGTGAGGTCCTCCGCCTCATCGGCGAACATCCCGGCCTGCGCGCCGTGGACCTGGCCGACCGCCTGGGCCGCGACAAACTCCCGTTCAAGGCCGACGTCCGCCGCCTCAAAGCCCTCGGCCTCACCGAAAGCCTGGAAACCGGCTACCGCCTGTCCCCCCGCGGCAAAGCCCTCATGACCTACCTACGCCGCTGACCAGCAATCAGCTCTGCCCGGGGCGGCAGGCCCCGGCCGGCGCGACCTGTCCGCCATGTGCTCCCGCCGCCCGCATGCTGGTCGGCGAGCAAGCCTTCGTCATGTTGCTCAGCCATGAGAAGTTCGCGGAGTTCGCGCATCTGCCGATCGCCGACCCCACCACGCACACGCTGGCGCTCTACCGCTTCAGTGTGTCATCCCGCGATGAGGTCGATACGGTCTGCGCCGCTGCGCTCGCGGCGGGTGGCTCCGAGGCCGATGACGCCGAGGACCACGGCTTCATGTACGCACGCAGCTTCTTCGACCTCGATGGCCACGGCTGGCAGGTCATGTGGATGGACCCGGCGGCGCAGCAGGGCCCCGAGGGTCGCGCACTACAGCGGCGACTGGTCGTACTTCCTGTGCCACGGGGTCGCCCGGCTCGACCACTACATGGAGCATCACAACGTCCTGATGCTGAAAGATCCCGAGGAGGTGCCGGAGGACGTCCGGTCGTACACGCTGGCGGTCGAGAGACGCGGCAGGCCCGCACGACGGGAGACGTGCGGGCCCGTGGTCCAGCGGTCAGCCGGTGTAGTTCGGCACCTTGGGGATGGCCTTGCCAGGCGGCACGGCCATCGGCAGCCTGCCGGGCCTCGACGGCTTGGCGCCGGGCCGGCTCGGCACCAGGTGGCCGGGCGCGGCGGGCGAGGTGGCCGGCTTGGGCGTGGCAGTGGTGGCCTCGGCGGCGGCCAGACCTGTGCCGGCCAGGCCGACGCCCAGGGCGACGGCTGCCAGGAGAGACTTCAGGCGCATCGATGTTCCTTCCGGTGGTGTTTCATTCCTTGACGACGACAGGCGTGCCGATCGCCAGGTTCTTGGCCATCCAGGTGATGTCGTCGTTGCTGACCCGCACGCAGCCGTGGCTGGCCTTGCCGCCCAGCGCCGACGCATTGTTCGTGCCGTGTACGGCGAGCTGCCCGGGACCGCCGGCGAACGTCTTCAGCGTCGGCGAGAAGCCGCTTAGGCCAAAGGCGTACGCGCCGTAGTCGCCGTTGGGGTTGGGTGGTTTGACCAGCTCGGTGAAGTAGAAGCGGCCGGCCGGGGTAGGGGTGCCGCCCTCGCCGGTGGCGACCTTGCCGGTGCGCAGCACCTTGTCGCCGTCGAAGACAGTGAACTTGAACGCCTTCGGGTCGATCTCCACTCGGTGGGCCGTCGACGACAGCGTGACGTCGGACGCCTTGACCCAGCCGGTGCTGCCGTTGGGCCGGATCGGCAGCAGCACCTTGAGCCAGTCGCCGTCCTGGGCGTCGACGAGGAAGACCCGGGTGGCGCCCATCTCGTTGGGGCTGGACAGCGTCTTCCAAATCGCGCTGTCGCCCTCGTGCTTGTGCACGGCGATCCGGCGGCCGCGTACGGTCGCTATCTCCGCACTGCCCCGCCGCTGCGTCTGCCCTGGCTGCTGTGGCCCGGCGGCGGCCGCCCGATGGTCCGCCCCGGGCGGGCCGTCCTCCGATTTGCCGTCGCTTGACGAGCCGCAGCCGGCGAGTCCGGCGAGTCCGGCGAGCAGTCCAGCGGCGAGCAGGGCGGCGGTGTGAACCTTGACGTGGCGCATGTCGCGAGATGCTGGCCGACGAAAATGAAGAACCTGTAAGGCCGATGTGATGATCCCGTGGTGCCGGTCACGAGTCGCCTACGCTCGGGGGCTATGTGCGCGAATGTCCTGGTCGCGGAGGACGACGCCAAACAGGCGGAGCTGCTGCGCCGCTATCTCCGGCGCGAGGGGTACTCCGTGGTCGTCGTCCACGACGGGCGGGCCGCGATCGACGAGGCTCGTGCGCGCCGCCCCGACCTCGTGCTGCTCGACGTGATGATGCCGGGCGTCGACGGCCTCGACGTGTGCCGCGTGCTGCGCGCCGAGTCCGACGTGCCGGTGCTGATGCTGACCGCCCGCTCGACGGAGGACGACCTGCTGCTCGGCCTCGACCTCGGAGCCGACGACTACGTCACCAAGCCGTACAGCCCGCGAGAGCTGATGGCCCGGGTGCGCACGCTGCTGCGGCGGGCCGGGCGGGGGAGCGGCGCGGGGGTGTACCGGGTCGGTGGCATCACGGTGGACCTCGAGCGGCACACGGTGCTCGCGGATGGGCGCGAGGTCGAGTGCACGCCCGCGGAGTTCCGCATCCTTGAGGCGCTGGCCGCCCGGCCGGAACGGGTCTTCACCCGAGCGCAGCTCCTGGAGCACCTGCACGGCTACGACCGCTTCATCACCGAGCGCTCGGTCGACGTACACGTGAAGAACCTGCGCAAGAAGATCGAGCCGCAGCCGCGGCGGCCGGTCCGGCTGCGCACGGTGTACGGCGTCGGGTACAAGCTGGTCGGCGACCGTGCGCCATAGCCTGCTCGTACGGCTGGTCGCCAGCTCGGTGCTGATCGCGGTGTGCTCGATCGTGGCGACCGCGTGGCTGGCGGCGCGCAGCACGTCCGGCGAGATCCGGCAGCAGCAGGGCCAGACACTCACCCGCGACGCCCGCATCAACGACGCGCTGCTCGGCTACGCGGCGAGCCACCCGCGGTGGGACGGCGTCGAGGAGACCGTGCGCGGGCTGGCACAGCAGAGCGACCAGCGGGTCGCGCTGGCGACCGAGGGTGGCACCCTGATCGCGGACTCGGTGGCCGGCCGGCCGCCGCTGCCGGCACGCGCTTCGGCCGTCGTCGACCCGCTCGCCGTCGACGTCTCGCTGGTGCCCGGCGCGGCCACCGACCGGATCGACGCGCGCGCGGTCGGGCCGTTCCGGCTGCCGGAACCCGAGCGGGTACGGCTGCGCAAGGAGGTCGACGCGCAGGCGGCGTGCCTGCGCGACGAGGGCCAGCGCGCCACGGTCGCCGTCGGGCCCGGCGGCCGCCCGTACCTCCGCCGCGAGGGCGGTACGGCCACCCCGGTACGGGGCACGGACCGCCCGCGCCCGGTCGTCGGTGCGCCGCCAGGGCACGACCCTTCCACACCGCGAGTGATGCTCGTCGGCGGCGCCGGGGCGCGGCTGGTCGCGGCCGCGACGACGCTGAAACCGGCCCGGCCCGCCGAGCCCGCGGAAACGCCGCGGCAGCCGGGGACCTTGCCCGGCCTGCCGACCGGCGCGCCCGCCGGCCGGCTGGAGGACCGGCCCACCGTGCGGCCGGAGCGCACGGTGCCGCCCGCGCCGTCGAAGCCCGGCGCGCCGCCGTGCTCGCCGGACGCGCCCGGGCCGACCACCACCGAGAAGCGCGCACTCAACCAGCTTGCCGCCCTGGTCCGGCAGTGCCGCGGAAGCCGGGTCGACGTGTGGCTGGACGAGACCGGCAAGCCGGCCGCTCCGGCGTCGGCCGCCGAGTGCCTGGCCACGGCGCGCCGCGCCCAGTTGAAGCCGTACGTCGCGCCGGCCGCGCTGCTCTACATCGGCTCGCTGGAGGACCGTGCGCCGGCCATCGACCCGTACGGCATCGCGGGGGTCACCGCAGTGATCCTCGTCCTGGCGGTCGGGATGAGCGTGCTCGTCGCCACCCGGCTGGTGCGGCCCGTCCGGGCGGTAACCGTGGCGGCCCGGCGGATGCGGGCCGGCGACGGCTCGGCGCGGGTCATGGTCCGCGCCAAGGGCGAGGTCGGCGAGCTGGGCGCCGCGTTCAACGAGATGTCCGAGCACCTGGACCGCATGGAGCGGCAGCGCAAAGCGATGGTCAGCGACGTGTCGCACGAGCTGCGCACGCCGCTGAGCAACATCCGGGGCTGGCTGGAGGCCGCCCATGACGGCGTGGCCGAGCTGGACCCGGCGCTGACCGCTTCGCTGATCGAGGAGGCCACGTTGCTGCAGCACATCGTCGACGACCTGCAGCAGCTCGCGCTCGCCGACGCGGGCAAGCTAAGGCTGCATCCCGAGCCGGTCGACGTGGCCGACCTGGTGGAGCAGCTCGCGACCGTCTACCGCGCCGCGGCCGCTGGGCTCGTGCTGACCGTCGAGGTGACCGGCCGTCCGTACGTGGACGCCGATCCGGTACGGCTGCGGCAGGCGGTCGGCAACCTGCTCGCCAACGCGGTCCGGTACTCGCCGGCCGGCGGACTGGTGAGTCTGCGTGCCTACGCCGACGGCGATGACGTGCTGATCGAGGTGGCCGACACCGGGCCGGGCATCGCACCCGAGCACCTGCCGTACGTCTTCGACCGGTTCTGGCGGGCGGAGAAGTCGCGCAGCCGGCAAACCGGCGGCAGCGGACTCGGCCTGGCCATCGTGCGGCAGCTCGCCGAGGCGCACGGCGGGTCCGCGGCGGTGTGCAGCGAGCTGGGTCGGGGCGCGACGTTCTGGCTGCGGCTGCCCCGGAGAACCGAGACCGCGTGATCACGCGACGGCGCTGCCTCCTCCGTCGTGACCACGCGATCTCTCCGCGCACCGCCGCCGCGGTCATGCCATGCTGGCCGCACGGCCGCCGCCGACGGCTCCTGCGCCCGGCCGCCGACGGCTCCCGCGCCGCCGTGGCCACACACACCAACTCGGCATCACTGAGCAGCCGCGGCCGACCCCGCCCCCGCCTCCGCGTTGGCAGGAAATGGTCATCCAGATGGACATACAGTGCGATCAGAAGGGCGTCCAGGTCAGTCGTCACACACCGATCTTGGACGCTCTTCGTCATCCACGCGGCCGATACAGCAATAACCCATCAACGATCTAGGGGGCGTGGTTATTGATCAAGACGCCACCGAACTGGCCCGCTCCAGTTGGCGCTCCCACAGTCGCCGGTCCGGCCCACCTGGCACCTGATGTGGTGATGCCGCTGGCGGCGCCCTTGAGCAGGATCACCGAGCCGCTGTCGTTGTTCTCTCCGTCGACGCCGATGGTGAGATCCGCCTTGCCGTCGCGGTTGTGGTCGATGAGGGAGACGGCGGCGCCGAAACGGTCGTCGGGTTCGCTGCTGCCGGGAATGCCCGTGCTGTCTTGCTGCCAGGCTTGTGCACCGGTTACGGTCAGCCCCTGCGCACCGCCCTTGAGCAGCGTTACGCACCCGGCGTTCCTGATGGAGTTGACGTCTTCGTATTTCGCCCCGATCGCGACATCGCCATATCCGTCGCCGTTCGCGTCGCCGACAGCCAGCGCGTCCCCAAAGAAGTCTCCGGTCTCATCCGTTCCCGGCACACCGGCGGAGTTTTGCCCGAAACTGGGCCCCTTGGTCAGCCCGGTCGGCGTTCCGTAGAAGACGGTGATCGCGCCGCCCTTGGCTGTGCCGGGGCGGCCCACCACGACGTCGCCGGTGCCGTCGCCGTTGATATCGGCGATGACGACGTCACCGTCCGATCCTTCGGTATCGACGGTGATGTCGGGGCCGCGGCCGCCGATACCCGTCGGTCCGCCCTGGTAGAGGCTGATGCTGCCGCCCGCGTTCCGCACGACCACGTCACCGTAGCCATCCCCGGTCACGTCGCCGCCAGCCACGTCATAGGGGACGAAGTGTGGCTCGTGGAGTGTGGCGAAGGCGGTAAATGACGGCGCGGCCGGAGTGGCGCCAAATGCCGCGATGTACGTAGCGCCCGAACCGCTTGCGATGAGCAGTTCGGTGCGACCGTCGTTGTCGATGTCGGCGGCCCCCAGCGCCTGGCCGAAGTACCGCCAGCTGGCACCGCCATCGGGTTCGAGAAAGGTGACCGGCTTGCCCAACCCGGAACCGCCGCCGAAGAACACGGTGACCGACCCCGCGTTCGTACCTGCGTTCGTCGACTCCTGGAAAGAGGCCACTGCAAGATCGGCGAACCCATCGCCGTTGAAGTCGCCCACGGCGGTGGCGTTGCCAAAGGAGTCGTACGCTTCGGTGACACCGGGCACCCCGGCGGAGTCTTGATCCAGATTCTGACGCTTTGTCGTGCTCACCCCGGCGCTCGAGCCGTAGAGGACAGTCACATGCCCGGCCCAGGGGTGCTTGTGGACCGTGGCCGCCGGAGACCCGACCACGAGATCGTTGTAGCCATCGCCGTTGAAGTCGGTTGAAAGCGGAGGGTACGCGGCGATGGCCGCCGCCGCTGACGGTATCGACACCGTCACCGCGGCCATCGCTAATGACCCACCCAGCGCGAGCGCTCCCACGCCCGCAACCACACTTGTACGACGACATAGCCGAGCCGAAACCATCGTTCCCCCTGCAAGGACAAAAGACCCCGTCGCGCGACGCATCGGAGCGGATACCGAGCGCGCGTGGTAAATGTTCTCAGAATGTAGCATCCGCGACCTTATATCGGGAGTGGCAGTTACATTGCGGCGCCCCGCTTACTTTGCGCAAGCATCCCCGTCACCAGCGTCGGCGGTTTTAGCCGAGGCTGGTTCACCTCCACAGATAGTGAGTAAAATTCCCTGTTCGGGACCTTGAACGCCGCGCCCGCCGTGCCGTGGATGACGCCGCAGGACAACATGACGCCTGTTCATCAGAGGTAACGGCTGATTTGTCAATGACCGGACTCGGTCGGCGCGATGTAGTGCACGTCACAGATCACGACGGCCGCGGGCCGGTCGATACCTCCCGTTGGGCTGCGGCCATGACGCGCGGGCGGAAACCGGTCCGCCGCAGCACGCCCCGACGATAGGCGGTTCGGCGAAGTTCCCACCCTCAAGGTTCCGCCTGCTCGACGACCCCGAGGTCAAGAATGCACTTCGTCACACCGCGGTGCGGCCGCC
>DASUWU010000005.1:0-16113 GCA_036378315.1 Streptosporangiaceae bacterium
TTCGGGAACCCTCCCATTGTCAAAGGAGCAGCATGCGCATCACTCGTCTAGCGGCCGCGATGACGGCCGCCGGAGTATTGGTGCTGGCCGGCGCCACGCCGGTCCTTGCCGCCGACCTGGTGCCCACTGTCACCCCGGGCACGATCCAGGTCGAAGGCGGCTTCACCGCGACCCTGACCGGGTGCGACGCCGACGAGGCCTCCATCCAGACCGACCTGCTCGAAGGCCCGTCCGAGGCGCTCGACAAGGCGGCGGACGGTACCTTCAGCAAGACGTTCGCGGGTACGGACAAGAACGCCGAGCCGGGCACGCACAAGGTCGTCTTCATGTGCGGCGACACCCCGGCCGGGTCCGTCGACATCACCGTCACCGCGCCGACCCCGGCGCCGAAGTTCGACGCCGACATCACGCCGCACGTGTTCACCCCGGGCGACCGGCTGACCCTCACCACCACGGGCTGCCCGACCCTGCCCACGGTCGAGGACGTCGACGGGCTGTTCACCGGCAAGCTGGTGCTCAAGGAGACGGGCGACAACAAGACGTCGGGCAGCGCAGTCACCAAGACCGACCTGTCGCCGACCAAGACCTACCACGTGGTCGTCACCTGCGCCGACGTCGGCACGGTCACGTTCTCCGCGGTGCCGGGCAAGAAGACCACCAAGCACCACGGCGGCCAGACCGGGGTCGTCCCGGTCGGCGGCGTCCAGACCGGCGACGGCAGCAGCCTGAACGCCGGCGGCGGCAACGCCGTGCTGGCCGGGACGCTCGGCGTCTCGGCCGCCGTCCTCGCCGGCGCGCTGGCCCTGGCCTACCGCCGCCGGAAGGCGCGGGAGGACGCCTGACGATGAAGTCCCCGCTTCCCGGGCGGCGCCGCTCGCCCGGGCGGCGCCGCTCGCCCGCGCGGGCGACCGGGGCCGCCCTGGCAACCGTCGGACTCGGCCTGGGCATCGGTCTGGGCCTCGCCGGTTGCGGCAGCGCCGCCGGCTCCCCGGAGTCGGCGGCGCCCCCGACCGCGGCGCCGCCCGCCTCGCCCCCCGCCGCCGGCGCCACTTCGCCCGCGGTCGGGCGGCCGGCCGCGGTCCTCGGCCACTCCCAGCCGGTCCGGCTCGACGTCCCGGCGATCGGCGTGCACGCGCCGGTCGGCACGCTCGGCCTCAAGGGCGACGGCACGATCCAGGAGCCGCCCCTGTCCAAGCCTGGCCTGACCGGCTGGTACCGGCTCGGTCCTACGCCCGGCGAGAAGGGGCCTGCCGTCATCGCCGGGCACGTCGACGCGAACGGCGGGCCGGCCGTCTTCTACCGGCTCAAGCACCTGCACCCTGGCGACAAGGCGACGGTCAGCCGCCAGGACGGATCCGTGGTGGTCTTCCAGATCGACTCGATCCAGCAGGTGCCGAAGGACGCGTTCCCCACGCAGAAGGTGTACGGCGACATCGGCTTCCCCGGGATCCGGCTGATCACCTGCGGCGGAAGCTTCGACAAGAGCACCGGCCACTACGTCGACAACGTCATCGCCTACGGCCACCTCGTCGCCAGCCGAGCCTGACCGCCGAGCCCACCGGGCCCAGTTCACCCGGCCGCGCCGTTCCGCCGGCCGGTGCACAGACGTCGAGGCGCCCCCGTACGACGGTGTACGGGAGCGCCTCGCCGCTCTCGGGACGGCGCGCTACGGCTGAGCGCTGATCATCCCGACGAGCCCGTCGGCCTCGTCGTTGGGCCCGGCGGAGAACCACAGCGAGTCGGTGCCGCCGGTGGTCGCGGTCCCCTGGAGCAGCGCCCACAGGCCGTCGATCACGATGGGCTTGCCGTTCGCGGTCCGCAGCGGACCCCGGAAGTGCCCGAACCTGCTGAACGCGTTGATCCGCCCGTCGCCGAAGTTGCCGATCAGGAGGTCTCCCGCGTACGTGCCGAAGGAGTCGGGAGCGACGGCGAAGCCCCACGGCGCGTTGAGCGGGCCGCGGCTGACCAGCCGGTGCCCGAACGCGCCGAGCCCCTTGTACACGTCGACGAAGCCGAGGCCCCTGCCCTGGACCTCGTCCTCACGGGCGGCGTCCTGCTTGGCGTACATCACGTACACCGAGTCGCCCACGACGGCGACGTCGAACGGCGCGTACCCGCGGGGCAGCCGCCGGTCGCGGAACGCCCACCTGGGCAGGTTCACCTTGGCGAAGTTGGCGTCGAAGACGTCGATGCGCGCGTTGTGGAAGTCCGCCGCGAGCAGGAACGGGCCCTGGTCGGTGTGCAGCAGGGCCAGCCCCTTGTAGATCGCGCCGTCGGTGCCGGCCATCTTGACCGCCGTCGTGCCGCCCGCCGGGTTCCAGGCGGTGACGGCACCGGCCTCGCTGTCGAAGATGAAGAAGGCCGGCGACCCGTTCACCATGAAGCCGGTCGTGTCGTTGAACACCTCGCCGGTCGGCGCGCCGTCCTGGACGGTCACCTCGAGGGGACGCTTGGTGACGCCCGCGGCGCCGCCGGCGTACACCGTGGCGGAGTCGGCGCCGTTGTCGACGACCCACAGCGGCGTGGTCGGCCCGAGCGCCAGCCCCCACGCGTTCAGCACCTTCGGATCTTGCACCTGCGCGCCCGCCATGTCGGAGATGAGGTCGGTCTCCATGAACCTGGTGGCGGGGGGTCTGTTGTGCGCCTGGGCGGCAGGCGCGGCCATCACCCCGGTGAGCGTGAGTGCGGCCGTCATGAGGCCGACGATGCGGGGCTTCATCATGACGCATTCCTCCTCGACTGGATGCGGCACGCGGATGAGGTTGCGCGTCGGTTCCGAGGGAGTTACACGCCGACCCGCCGCTGGGGGTTCACTGATTTCATCAGTCACACCGATTGGCACAATCCGGCCAGCCATCCGGCCGGCCGCGCCCGTCCGCGTCAGCCGGGGCCGGCCGTTTCCACGGCATCGGCGGCCCGCTTGAGGCGGCGGAACTCCGCCGCGATCTTGTCGAGGGTCCAGCTGGCGTTGAGGCCGCTGGGGTTGGGCAGGACCCACAGCCGGGCCGGGCCGAGCGAACCGGGTTGCGGCCCGATGCCCGCCCGCCGGTTGCCGAACGCGACCCGGTAGGCGGTGACACCGGCCACCGCGACGTAGCGCGGGGAGACCTTCCGCACGAGCGCCGCGAGCCGTTCGCCGCCGGCCCGCAGCTCGTCGCCGGTCAGCTCGTCGGCGCGCGCGGTGGCCCGGTCGACGAGGTTGGTGATGCCGAACCCGTACGACGGCAGCAGGTGCTGCTCGTGCGGGGCGAGCAGCCGGTCGGTGCAGCCGGACAGGTGCAGCGCCGGCCAGAAGCGGTTGCCCGGCCGGGCGAAATGGTGGCCGGTCGCGCCCGAGTAGAGGCTCGGGTTGATCCCGCAGACCAGCACGGCGAGCGGCTCGCCGGGGGGCGGCAGCACGTCCCCGATGGCGCGACCGTATGCCGCCTCGAGGTCGGCCTTGCCCGGCCGCCACCGCGTCACGTGGAGCTCCGTTCCCGATGGCCCGCGCGGCCGGCGCCGCACGGGCAGACCAAATCCTGGCATGTGACCACATGAGACGATGGCGCGGTGTTGACCGCCGCGCTCGCCTTCGCCGCCGTCGCCGCGCTCGTGACGATCACCCCGGGCCTCGACACCGTCCTCGTCCTCCGTACGACCGTGAGCAGCGGTCGGCGCGCCGGTTACCTGGCCGGGACCGGCGTCGCCACCGGATGCCTGCTGTGGGCGGTGGCGAGCGCCGCCGGGCTCACCGCGGTGCTCGCCGCCTCGCGGGTCGCCTTCGACGCGCTGCGCCTGGCCGGCGCCGGCTACCTGCTCTGGCTCGGCGTCCGGGCGCTGTGGGGAGCCCGCCGCGTGGCCGGCGCGCCCGCCGACGTGCCGCAGCCGGCGATGGGCGTTCGGGCCGCGTTCCGCCAGGGGCTGACCACCAACCTGCTCAATCCCAAGGTAGGCGTCTTCTACATGAGCCTGGTGCCGCAGTTCCTGCCGCACCACGCGTCGGTCTTCTGGACGAGCCTGCTGTTCGCGGCGATCCACGACGTCGAGGGCCTCGCCTGGTTCGCGTTCATCGTCCTCACGGCCGGCGCCGCCCGCCGGGTGCTGACCAGGCCCTCCGCCGTCCGCACGCTCCAGCGGCTGACCGGCATCGCCTTCATCGGCTTCGGCATCCGCCTCGCCGCCGGCGACTGAAGCCCCGGGCTACGCCGGGGGCAGCTCGACGAGCTCGCCGGGCTTCGGCAGGTGCAGCCGGTCGGCGAGACCGGCCCGGGCGAAGGCGTCCACCAGGGTGTCCGCCCCCTGGGTGAAGTGCGCCCAGTGCTCGAAGTGCAGCGGCACGACGTACCGTACGCCGAGGATCCGCGCCGCCTCGGCCGCCATGTCGCTGGTGAGGGTGAGGTAGGCGTCGCCGAGCAGCGGGGTCTGCGCGCCGCCCGCGAACAGCAGCGCGATGTCCGCCCCGCCGGTGCGCTCCGCTATCCGCCGTACGACGTCGAGCGAGGCGTTGTCGCCGCTGACGTACACCGTCGGCAGCCCCTCCCCCGACAGCACGAACCCGGTCACCTCGCCGACGAGGTGCTCGGTGCCGTCCGGGCCGTGCTGCGCCGGTACACCCGTGACCCGCAGCGCGCCGCCGCCCGGGCGGAGCAGGTCGACGTGGCTCCAGTTCGGCAGCGCGCGCACCGGCCCGCCGAGCCGCTGGTGCGCCGACGCGGTCGACAGCACGAGCGACGCCGAGCGCACGAACTCCCTGCCCGCCGCGTCGAGGTTGTCGGGGTGCTGGTCGTGCGACAGCAGCACGGCGTCGATCTCACCCACGCCGGCGCGTCCCACCGCCGGCCCGGCCGTCTTGGTCAACGTCCTCGAGCCGATCGGGTAGTCGCCCGGCGAGTCGAACGTCGGGTCGGTCAGCAGCCGTACGCCGCCGATGGCCACGACCGCCGTCGGCCCGCCCACGTACCGCACCCGCACAGCGCCGCCATCCATAACCCGGGCTCCTCTCCCGCTCTCCAACCAACTCCAATCCCCCGGCCTTGATTCAGGAAGCATCCACGGCATGACCACCCGGTTACTTGTTGAGGCCGGTTACTTGTGCAGGAGGGAGCGGAGGACGTACTGCATGATGCCGCCGTTGCGGTAGTAGTCGGCCTCGCCCGGAGTGTCGAGCCGGACGACGGCGGTGAACTCCTTGCCGTCCGCGCGCACCGTGACCTCCTGGGGGGTCTCGCCGCCGTTGAGACGCTCGATGCCGGTGACGTCGAAAATCTCGGTGCCGGTCAGGCCGAGGGATTCGGCGGACTGGCCGGGGGCGAACTGGAGCGGCAGCACCCCCATGCCGATGAGGTTGGAGCGGTGGATCCGCTCGTACGACTCGGCGATGACGGCCCGGACGCCGAGCAGCGCGGTGCCCTTGGCCGCCCAGTCGCGGGAGGAGCCTGAGCCGTACTCCTTGCCCGCCAGGATGATGAGCGGGGTGCCCTGCGCGGCATAGGCCTCGGCCGCCTCGTAGATCGTCGTCTGCGGGCCGTCCGGCCGGGTGAAGTCGCGGGTGAAGCCGCCCTCGACGCCGTCCAGCAGCTGGTTACGGAGCCGGATGTTGGCGAACGTGCCCCTGATCATGACCTCGTGGTTGCCGCGCCGGGAACCGTAGGAGTTGAAGTCCTTGACGGCGACGCCGTGCTCCTTCAGGTAGCGTCCGGCGGGCGAGTCGGCCTTGATCGAACCGGCCGGGGAGATGTGGTCGGTGGTGACCGAGTCGCCGAGCTTGGCGAGCACCCGGGCGCCGTGCACGTCGGCGACAGGGGCCGGCTCGGGCGCCATCCCGTCGAAGTACGGGGGCTTGCGCACGTAGGTGGAGTCGCCGTCCCACTCGAAGGTGTCGCCGGTCGGGATCGGCAGCCCGCGCCACCGTTCGTCCCCCGTGAAGACGTCGGCGTAGTCGGCGACGAACATCTCCTGGCCGATCGACGACTGGACGACCTCGGCGATCTCGTCGTTCGACGGCCAGATGTCGCGCAGGTGGACCGGCGTGCCGTCCGCGCCGGTGCCCAGCGGGTCGGTCAGGATGTCGATGTCCATCGTGCCGGCCAGCGCGTACGCGACGACCAGCGGCGGCGAGGCCAGGTAGTTCGTCTTCACGTCGGGGTTGATGCGGCCCTCGAAGTTGCGGTTGCCGGACAGCACGGCCGCGACGGCGAGATCGCTCTCGTTCACCGCGGCGGAGATCTCGGGCGGCAGCGGCCCCGAGTTGCCGATGCAGGTTGTGCAGCCGTACCCGACCAGGTTGAAGCCCAGCTTGTCGAGGTAGCTGGTGAGCCCGGCACGCTCGTAGTAGTTGGTGACCACCTGAGACCCGGGAGCCAGCGACGTCTTCACCCACGGCTTGCTGGTGAGGCCCCTTTCCACCGCGTTCTTCGCCAGCAGCGCCGCGCCGATCATGACGTACGGGTTGGACGTGTTGGTGCAGGAGGTGATGGCCGCGATGACGACGTGGCCGTGGTCGAGCTCGAACTCGGTGCCGTCCTCGAGCCGCACCGGGGTGGGCCGGCTCGGCCGGCCGCCGTTCGCGCGGGAGTTGCTGGACGGCGGGTCGGAGGCGGGGAAGCTCTGCTCGACGGCCTCGTCGACCCCGCCGTTCCCGTCGGAGGCGTACGCGCGGATGTCGCGCCGCCACGTCTCCTTGGCGCGGGACAGCGGGATGCGGTCCTGCGGCCGCTTGGGCCCGGCGATCGACGGCTGGACCGTAGAGAGGTCCAGCTCGAGGTGCTCGGAGAAGTCCGGCTCGTGCTTCGGGTCGAGCCACAGCCCCTGCTCCTTGGCGTACGCCTCGACCAGCGCGACCTGCTCGTCGCTGCGGCCGGTGAGCCTGAGGTAGGCGATGGTCTCGGCGTCGATCGGGAAGATCGCGCAGGTGGAGCCGAACTCGGGGCTCATGTTGCCGATCGTGGCCCGGTTGGCCACCGGCACGGCCGCCACGCCGTCGCCGTAGAACTCGACGAACTTGCCGACGACGCCGTGCCGCCGCAGCATCTCGGTGACGGTGAGGACGAGGTCGGTGGCCGTGGTCCCGGACGGGAGCTCGCCGGTCAGCTCGAAGCCCACGACCCGCGGGATGAGCATCGAGATCGGCTGGCCGAGCATGGCGGCCTCGGCCTCGATGCCGCCGACGCCCCAGCCCAGAACCCCGATGCCGTTCTGCATCGTCGTGTGCGAGTCGGTGCCGACGCAGGTGTCGGGGTAGGCCGTGCCGTCCCGGTCGAACACGACGCGGGCCAGGTGCTCGATGTTGACCTGGTGGACGATGCCGGTGCCGGGCGGGACGACGCGGAAGTTGTCGAATGCCTGCTGTCCCCACTTGAGGAACTGGTAGCGCTCCTGGTTGCGTCCGTACTCGAACTCGACGTTGCGCTGGAAGGCGTCCGGACGGCCGAAGACGTCGACGATCACCGAGTGGTCGATCACCATCTCGGCCGGCGCCAGCGGGTTGATCTTGGCCGGGTCGCCGCCGAGGTCGCGGACGGCCTCGCGCATGGTGGCGAGGTCGACGATGCACGGCACGCCCGTGAAGTCCTGCATGATCACCCGGGCCGGGGTGAACTGGATCTCCCGGCTCGGCTGCGCGGTCGCCTCCCAGGTCGCGAGCGCGCGGATGTGCTCGGCCGTGGTGTTGACGCCGTCCTCGGTGCGCAGCAGGTTCTCGAGGAGCACCTTGAGGCTGTACGGGAGGCGAGCCGCGCCGTCGACGGCGTCGAGCCGGTAGATCTCGTACGACGAGTCGCCCACCCGCAGCGTGCTGCGGCTGTCGAAACTGTTCCCGGACACAACTCCTCCTCTGTCCTGCGCCGCCGCCTTCGCTCCTGGCTCCTGGCTCCTGCCGTCGCGGCGCGGCCGGCGAGCCCGGCGTGCAGGCCCGTCCCCCACGTACTGATCCTGCCGCAGCCGGAACGGCCGGCTCGCACCGGGACCGGCGCAACTTCGGCAGATCTTCTCTCGATGTCAAGCTATCTCAAGTTTATCTCGACATCGAGCTAATTGACCGTCTTACGGGTGCGTGACGTCAGTCGCCGCAGCCGGCGACCCTGACCAGCACTTTGGCGTGGCGGCCGCCTTCCGGCCCGGCCAGGACGTCGAGGCCCTGCTCCACCGCCGCGATCAGCGGGATTCGCGCGGTGACGAGCCGTTCGGCCAGGCCGGCGTGCCGGCTGAGGAACGACAGCGCGGGGGCCATGTCGGCGTGCGCCAGCTGGGATATGGTGCCCACCACCCGTACCTCACGCAGCACCACGGTGGTGAAGTCCACGGTGGTGTGCGACTCGGGCAGCCCGGCGAGCACGGCGAGCCCGCCGGGCGCGGCGAGGGAGATCGCCAGCGCCGGGGCCTCCGCGGCGCCGGAACACTCGAACACCACCGGGGCCGGCGGCTCGGCGACCAGGTTGGCCGACCGCTCGGCGGCGGAGATGAGGCGGGCCTCGAGGCCGAGGTCGTTGGCATGCCGTACCCGTTCCGGGGCGACGTCCAGCAGCCGCACCGCGTTGTAGTCGGCGCGCAGGACCAAGGCCACGGCCAGCCCGATGGTGCCGGCGCCGATGACGAGACAGTCGCTGCCGGCTGGCCGGCCGGCCTGGCGCACCGCGTGCATGGCCACCGCGAACGGCTCGGCGAGGCCCGCCACGGCGGCGTCCATCCCGATGGGCGTGGGCACGACCATGGAGGCCGGCACGGTGACGAACTCGGCGAGGCCGCCGTCGGCGGACATGCCCAGGTGACCAAGGGACCGGCAGAGGTGAAAGGCACCGTGGGCGCACTCCGCGCAGTTTCCGCACGGCAGCAGCGCGTTCAACGCGACGAGCCCGCCCGCCGCCAGGCCGGTCGTCTCCGCGACGTCCGGGCCGAGCGCGTCGATCCAGCCGGAGATCTCGTGCCCGAGCACGATGGGGGCGCAGCGCCCGGTGACCGGATGCCGGTCCAGCGGGATCTTGACCGGTCCGGAGCGGTACTCGTGCACGTCCGTGCCGCACAGCCCGCACCAGGCGACCCGCACGCGGACCTCGCCCGGCCCCGGCCGCGCCGCGCGGGGCACCGTCTCGATCCGGACGTCGCGGCGGCCATGCCAGCGTACGGCCGTCATCACCGCGGTTCGCACGCAACGCCTCCTCGTCGTGACCGATGCCCAGGACGGCCGGGGCACGGCACCGAAGAACCGAATGGACCATTGGCACGGTAAGGGATCCCGCGGCAGCGGTCGCCGTCATTTCGGTGCTCCGGGCGGCGATACGCCGATGAAATGCTCTGTTGACCATGCCGTCTTTCATGGCGGTTCCACGACCCGGCGCCGGCTGCGCGATCGGCACGTCCTTCGACCATCCTCAGCCCTTCCGTCCGTGCCCAGATACCCGAGACCGGGGAAGTCACCCGCGCCACGACGGCCCCGCCTGGGCGCCCGGCGAGGGGAGCCTTGACAACGTACGATAACGATATATCTTTACCCTATCGAGAGCGGACGACGAGAGGTCTGCGACACAAGGGGGAACACCATGAGGACACGTCATCGCGGCCCGTTCGGCGGGTTCGGCATCGGCGGCGGCTGGGGCGGCGGCTTCGGCCCGTTCGGGTTCGGTCCCGGCGGCCAGTGGGGCGGCCCCGGGCCATGGGGGCGGCACGGACCATGGGCGCGCGGGCCGAAGGCCAAGCGCGGCGATGTACGGGCGGCGATCCTCGCGCTGCTCGCCGAGGAGCCGCGCAACGGCTACCAGATCATCCAGGAGATCGGCAAGCGCAGCGGCGGGGCGTGGCGGGCGAGCCCGGGGGCCGTCTATCCGGCGCTCCAGCAGCTCGCCGACGAGGGCCTGATCCGCGGCGAGGAGGGCGACGGGCGCAAGACGTTCCGGCTCACCCCCGAGGGCGAGGCGTACGTCGCCGAGCACGCCGACGAGCTGCGCGCGCCGTGGGAGGCGATGACCGCCGACTTCCCCGGCAACGTCGGTGACCTGCTGCGGCAGGCGGCCCAGACGGGCGCGGCCGTGATGCAGGTCGTACAGACGGGGTCCGACGCGCAACTCGCCGCGGCGCGGCAGGTGCTCGCCGACACTCGACGCCGGTTGTATACCATTTTGTCCGAAGACGACGTCGATGGCGGTGAGCCGGCCGCCGAGGGGGACGAGTCGTGACACGCCCCGACGATCTGCGCGTCGGCGATGCCGAGCGCACGAGGGTGACGGAGGCCCTGCACGATCATTTCGCGCAGGGCCGCCTCACCCGCGACGAGCTGGACGAGCGCATCGAGGCCGCGCTGTCCGCCAAGACCTTCGGCGACCTGCGGAAGATCACTCGAGACCTCCCAGGCGCCGAGCCCCTGGCGGCGGCCGGGCCACCGCCGGCCACCGCGGCGACCGCCGCCGGGCCGCCGCACGCCCACCGGCCGCACCGGCCCTTCCTCCCGCTCGTCGCCGTGGTCGTGCTGGGCGCCCTCCTGCTGACGGGCGGCCCGGCGGGGGCGCTGCTCGGCGTGGCGAAGCTGATCTTCTTCATCTGGCTGGTGCTGGCCCTCATGGCATTCATGCGCATCCGGCGGTGGCGCCGCCGCGCCCGGCGGTTCGGCCCGCCCCCCGGCCCGTGGGGCGGCCCGTGGGGCGGCCCGTGGTCAGGGCCGGGCGGGGCCGACCCGTTCGGCGGCCGGCGCCGCTCGCGGCGCGGCCCCTGGGACAACTAGGCGGAGGCGGGGCGTCACGAAGGTGTAGCGCCGGAGCCGTCCTCCGTGGCCTGGAGGGTCACCTCGTAGTGCAACGTGTGGACCCGCATGATCTTGTGGCCGAGCGGCACCAAGAACCGCTGGAGCAGTGGGTACTTGCGGGCGAACAGCCGCCGGATCGGCTTGGCCTCGGCGGCGTCGAGCAGGCGGGCGACGCCGCGGACCGCCGGTCCCGTCGGCTCGCCGCGGAAGGTGGACGGGGCCACCTCGATCTCCGGATTGTTGCGCAGCCTCTTGGCCTTGCCCGCCGTGTCCCACGTACGGAAGTACGCCAGGCCGTCGCGCACCACGATGCTCACCGGCGTGCGCACCGGGGTACCGTCGCGCTTGAACGTGGTGAGCAGCACGGTCGACTGCTTCTCGAAACGTTCCAGGATCGCTGACGTGGTGATGGACATCTCGGTCCTCTCTTTCTCCTTCTCACCCCCGTAGACGAGGTGGCCCACCGCCCTGTGACATGCCCGGCGCCGCGGCCGCGCCGGGATTTGTTGTCTGTCTGGACAAAATGTCTGAGCAGCGGGATCATCGGGCGGCGGGCCGTGTGGGTGCGACCCAACCGCGCGCTGCGGCCCACGGCGGACGGGGCGCGCGTAAGGAGGCAACGGTGCTCGTCGCGGGGATCGACTCGTCGACCCAGTCCACAAAGATCGTGCTGTGCCGGGCCGAGGACGGCGAGGTGGTCGGGCAGGCCGCCGCGTCGCACCCCGACGGCACAGAATGCCACCCGCGGCACTGGTGGGACGCGCTGCAGGAGGCCGGCCGCGACCTGCTGGGGCAGGCCGACGCCGTGGCCGTCGCCGCCCAGCAGCACGGCATGGTCGTGCTCGACGCCGCCGGCGAGGTGGTGCGTCCCGCCCTGCTCTGGAACGACACCCGCTCGGCGCCGCAGGCGCAGGCGCTGGTCGACGAGTTCGGCGCGGCCGACCTGGCCGCCCGCACCGGATCGGTCCCCGTCGCCTCGTTCACCGTCACCAAGCTGCGCTGGCTGGCCGAGCACGAGCCGGACAACGCCAAGCGCGCCGACGCCGTACTGCTCCCCCACGACTGGCTGACCCTGCGGCTCGGCGCGGACGAGCCGGTCACCGACCGCGGTGACGCCTCGGGCACCGGCTACTGGTCGCCGGCCACCGGCACGTACCTGCCCGACCTCGTCCGCTCCTCGCTCGGCCACGACGTACGGCTGCCCGTGGTCGCCGGGCCGCACGAGGTCGTCGGCGAGACATCGTGGGGGGCGAAACTCGGCCCCGGCACCGGCGACAATATGGGCGCCGCCCTCGGCCTGGGCCTCGAGCCGGGTGAGGTCGTGGTCTCCATCGGCACCTCGGGCACCGCGTTCGCGGTCGCCGAGCGGCCGACCGCGGACCCGAGCGGCCTCGTCGCCGGGTTCGCCGATGCCACCGGGCGGTTCCTGCCGCTGGTCTGCACGCTGAACGCGGCGCGCATCCTGTCGTCCACCGCCGCGCTGCTCGGCTGCTCGCTCGACGAGTTCTCCGCGCTGGCGCTGGCCGCCGCCCCCGGCGCCGGCGGCCTCACCCTGCTCCCCTACCTCGACGGGGAACGGACCCCGAACCGGCCGGAGGCGACCGGTGTACTCAGCGGTCTCACCACGGCCAACGCCACCCGCGAGAACCTCGCCAGGGCGGCGGTCGAGGCGTTGCTCGCCTCACTGGCCGACGCGGTCGACCACCTCACGGAACAGGGCGTGCGACTGCGGCGGGTGCTGCTCATCGGCGGCGGGGCGCACTCGCCTGCCGTACGGCGGCTCGCCCCGGCGATCTTCGGCGTGCCGGTGAGCGTGCCCGAGCCCGGGGAGTACGTCGCGCTCGGCGCGGCGCGGCAGGCCGCCTGGGTGCTGGCCGGGACGCCCGAGCCGCCGGCCTGGCCACGCCAGCCGGCGCAGGAGTACGAGGCGGCGCCCACCCCCGAGGTGCGCGAGCGGTACGGCCGGCTGCGCGACGCCACCGCACCCTGGCACTCCCAGAACCCCGCCGAGTCATGACCGATGCCCCACCGAGGAGGATCTTGATGAGCGACTACACGCCGAGGCCGGAAGACAGGTTCTCCTTCGGCATCTGGACCGTCGGGTGGCAGGCGATCGACGTCTTCGGGCCGGGCACCCGAGCGCCCATGCCGGCCGAGCGCGCCGTGCACAAGCTGGCCGAGATCGGCGCGTACGGCGTGAACTTCCACGACAACGACGTGTTCGACTTCGACGCGTCGCCCGCGGAGCGCGAGGAGCGGATCGCCGCGTTCCGCAAGGCGCTCGACGAGACCGGCCTGGTGGTCACGACGGCCACCACGAACCTCTTCTCGCACCCGATCTTCAAGGACGGCGCGTTCACCGCGAACGACAGGGACGTACGCCGCTTCGCGCTGGCCAAGACGATGCGCAACATCGACCTCGCCGCCGAGCTCGGCGCCAAGGTGTACGTCGCCTGGGGCGGCAGGGAAGGCGCCGAGTCCGGCGCGGCGAAGGACGTCAGGGCCGCGCTCGACCGCTACAAGGAGGCGTTCGACCTGCTCGGCTCGTACGTCATCGACCAGGGCTACGACCTCAGGTTCGCGATCGAGCCCAAGCCGAACGAGCCGCGCGGCGACATCCTGCTGCCCACGGTCGGCCACGCGCTCGCGTTCATCGAGGAGCTGGAGCACTCCGAGATCGTCGGGATCAACCCGGAGATCGGGCACGAGGAGATGGCCAGCCTCAACTACGCGCACGGGATCGCCCAGGCCCTGTGGCACGGCAAACTGTTCCACATCGACCTGAACGGGCAGACCGGCCCCCGGTACGACCAGGACCTGCGGTTCGGCGCGGGCAACGCGCGCGGCGCCTTCTGGGTGGTCGACCTCATCGACAACTCCGACTACGCGGGGCCGATCCACTTCGACTTCAAGCCCCCGCGCACCGAGGACGACGACGGCGTCTGGGTGTCGGCGGCGGCGTGCATGCGCAACTGGCTCATCCTGCGCGAGAAGGTGCGGGCGTTCCGGGCCGACCCCGAGGTCAAGGAGGCGCTGCGCGACGCCCGCGTCGACCAGCTCGCCCGGCCGACCCTCGACGACGGCGAGACGTGGCAGTCGGTGCGGAACTTCACCCCGGACATCGACGCGCTGGCCGCCCGCGGCATGGCCTTCGAGCGCTTGGACCAGCTCGCCCTCGACTACCTGTACGGCGTCCGCTGACCGGCCAAGGCTCACTAAGATAAGCGTACTTATAATAGGTACGCTTATCTTAGCTTCATGTGAGGGCGGGGGGCTGGCCGTGCGTAAGCCACCGGAGGTGTTCGACCGCGACTTCGAGTGGTCCGAGCTCGTGCGGTTCGTCTCCCATCCCACCCCTGAGCCGATCCTTGGCGTGGTCTCGGGTCGGCGCAGGCAGGGCAAGACGTTCCTGCTTGATGCGCTGTGCCGTGCCACCGGCGGCTTTTACTTCGCGGCCACCGAGGCGACCGAGGCCGAATCGCTGCGCCAGTTCGGCGCCGCCCTGTCGCGGCATGTCGGGCAACCGGCCCCCTACCGCTTCGCGCATTGGGAAGAGGCGGTCGCGACCGTGATGTCGCTGCCCACATCCGGCGGCCGGCCGCTGCCTGTCGCGCTGGATGAGTTCCCTTTTCTGGCCAGAACGTCGCCAGAACTTCCCTCATTGCTGCAGCGCGCCCTCGGGCCGCAGGCGCGCCACGACGGCCATCCCATCCGCCTGCTGCTGTGCGGCTCCGCACTTTCGTTCATGGGAAACCTGCTCACCGGGACCGCTCCGCTGCGTGGACGCGCCAGTCTCGAGCTCGTAGTGCCCACGCTCGACTACCGTCTGGCGGCCGCCTTCTGGGGCATCGACGACCCCGCGCTGGCTCTCCTGGTGAATTCCGTCGTGGGCGGCACGCCCGCGTACGCCCGTGAGTTCACCCTGGGCGACGCCCCCGACGGCCGGGCCGACTTCGGCCCATGGGTGGAACGCAACGTCCTCAACCCGGGACGTCCGCTGTTCCGGGAAGCGCGTTTCCTGCTCGCGGAGGAGCCCGACCTGCGGGACACCGCCCTCTACCATGGCGTCCTCGCCGCGATCGCTGCCGGCAACCACAGCCGCGGGGGCATCGCGAACTACCTGGCCCGCAAGTCCACCGACCTCGGTCACGCCCTGACCGTATTGGAGGACTCGGGCATGATCACCCGCGAACCCGACGCTTTTCACGGGAAGCGATCCGCGTACCGCATCGCCGAACCCATCCTTGGCTTTTACCACGCCATCATGCGTCCGGAATGGAGCGATCTCGAACGCCCGGGCCGGGCGCACGATGTGTGGGCACGATCGCAGCCGACCTTCCTGTCAAAGGTGGTCGGTCCGCACTTCGAGCAGCTCTGCCGGTCCTGGACGCGGTGGTACGCGGCGCCTGAGACGCTGGGCGGCCAGCGGGATCGGGTCGGGGCGGGAACCGTGCCCGACGCCACGGGGAAGACCAGTCACGAGGTCGACGTCGTCGTGTTCGGCCGTGACGGCGATAGGCGAAAGACGCTGCTCGCCCTCGGCGAGGCGAAGTGGAACGAGGCCATCGACATCCGGCATGTGCGGCGTCTGGAGCGCGTCCGGGAGTTGCTGAGCGCTCGCGCCGACCTCGACGCGGCGAGCGCGCGACTACTTCTCTTCAGCGGCGCCGGCTTCGCCGACGAGGTGCGATCCCTAGCGGCGACGTCGGCGTCCGTCCAGCTCGTCGGTCTCGACAGGCTCTACCGCGGCTCCTGAATCACGGCCTCATGCCGTACAAGAGGTAGAAACGCGCGAAGCCGGGCTCCCGGCTGTGCGGGGATTCCCGGCTTCACTTCCAAGCCCCTACGAGGCTGGCTGATGACCCGAGAATGTCCCACTGACCCCAGCGGTGTCAAGCCATTCCGTATCGCCCTAACTACATACGGTGAAAATCGGGCATGGTGCTGTAAGCGGTCATCACCCGTCCGGCGGGTCATGGCGTCAGGCGTCCGCGGCGGCGGCCAGGTCGCGCCACTGGCGCCAGGTGTCCAGGCGCTGGGCGTACACCTTCTCCGCCACCGCGTACGGGTAGGTGCCGAGGAACAGCCGCAGGGGCGGCTCCGGCATGTCGACGAGGTCCAGCATCGCTGTGGCGGTGGCCATCGGGTCAATCGGGTGCAGTCGCGCCGCCGCCGCCCGGCGCGCCTCGCGGAACCGGTCGTATTCCGGGAGCGGCTCGGCCCAGACCGCCGAGCTGCCGCTCCAGTCGGTCCCGTACGGGCCTGGCTCGACCAGCGTGACGTGGATGCCGGCGGGCGCGACCTCCTGGGCCACCGCGTCGGTGAATCCTTCGAGACCCCACTTGCTGGCGTTGTAAAGACCGAGCAACGGGAAGGCGGCCACCCCGCCGATGCTGGACACCTGG
>DASUWU010000006.1:0-24667 GCA_036378315.1 Streptosporangiaceae bacterium
CGGCAGCCGCTGGGCGGCTCGATCGGCGACGGCGGCTCGCCGGCCAGCGGCACCGGATGGCGCACCTGCCCGGTGGCCGGGTCGAGGCCGGGGATGGAGTCGAGCAGCGCGGAGGTGTACGGGTGCAGCGGCCGCCGGTACAGGTCCTCGGCCGGCCCGATCTCGGCGATCTGCCCCAGGTACATCACCGCCACCCGGTCGCTGACCTGCTTGACCAGCGCCAGGTCGTGGGAAATGAACAGGTAGGAGAGCCCGAGCTCGGCGCGCAGCCGCTCGAACAGGTTCAGCACCTGCGCCTGGATCAACACGTCGAGCGCGGCGACCGGTTCGTCGCAGATCACCAGGGCCGGGTTCAGCGCGATCGCGCGGGCGATGGCCACGCGCTGGCACTGACCGCCCGACAGCTCGTGCGGGCGCCGCCGCCCGTACACCGACGGGTTGAGGCCGACCAGGTCGAGCAGCTCGGCCACCCGGGCGCGGCGCGTGGACGCCGGTCCCACCCCGTACCCGAGCAGCGGCTCTTCCACCAGCTCGGTGACCCGCCAGCGCGGGTTCAGCGAGCCGAACGGATCCTGGTAGACCATCTGCACCTGGCGGCGGGCCTGGGTGAGCGCCCGGCGGCGCAGCCGCATGAGGTCGGTGCCGAGCAGGCGCACCTCGCCCGACTTCGGGCGCGGCGCCTGGATGACCGACCTGGCCAGCGTGGTCTTGCCGGAACCTGTCTCGCCCACGATGCCCAGCGTCTCGCCGGTCGCGATCTCGAACGACACGTCCGACACCGCGTGGACCACGGCGCCCTTGACGCCGCCGGGACCGCGTACCGCGAACTCCTGCACGAGGTCGCGCACCTCGAGCAGCGGCTCGCCGGCGGCGGGCCGGCCGTTGCCCAGGCTCGGTGTGGTCGTGGCTGTCATCGGCGGCTCCCGGTGGCCGCACCGGTCCGTACGGTCATCAGCGGACTCCGTTCTCGCCGGCGGCTTGCTCCGTGGCCATGGCCGCCGGGGCCTGGACGGCCGCGCCGTGCCAGCACGCCCACCAGTGACCCGGCTGGTGCTGGAGGAACGGCGGCGCCTCGGCGCACTTGTCGGTCGCGATGTCGCAGCGCGGCCGGAACGGGCAGCCCTCGGGCAGCGCGGCGGGGTCGGGCGGCTGGCCGGAGATGACGGGTAGCTGCCCGTGCGACGGGCGTTCGAGCTGCGGGATGGCGCCGAGCAGCGCCCGCGTGTACGGCATCCGCACATCGGTGAACAGCCGGCGCGCCGGGGCGTACTCCACCGCGCGCCCCGCGTACATGACGACGACGTTCCGCGCGTAGCTCGCGGCGAGCCCCAGGTCGTGGCTGATCAGGATGATCGCCATGCCCAGCCGTTCCCGCAGCTCGAGGAGCAGCGCCATGATCTGGGCCTGGGTGGTCACGTCGAGGGCGCTGGTCGCCTCGTCCGCGATCAGCAGCCGCGGCTCGCCGGCCAGCGCGATCGCGATCACCACCCGCTGCCGCATGCCGCCCGACAGCTGGTGCGGGTACTCGTAGAACCGGCGCTCGGCGGCCGGCAGGTGCACCAGCCTGAGCAGCTCGATCGCCCGTTCCTTGGCCGCCGCCCTGGTGACGTCGTGGTGCCGCCTGATCGCCTCGGTGAGCTGCGTGCCGATCCGCATCGTCGGGTTCAGCGAGCGGGTCGGGTCCTGGAAGACCATCGCGATCTCCGACCCGCGCCAGTGGCGTATCTGCGGCTCGGGCATGCCGACCAGCTCGGTGCCGTCGAACGTGGCCGAGCCGGTGACGTGCGCGGACGGTGGCAGCAGCCCCATCAGGGTGCGCGCGCCGACGGTCTTGCCCGAGCCGGACTCACCGATGATCGCGAGGATCTCGCCCGTGCCGACCTCGTACGACAGCCCGTTGACCGCGTGCACCCTGCGGCCGCCGCGGGTGAACGTGACCCGCAGGTCGGACACCTCGAGCAGCGGCCGGCCGGACAGGACGGGAGAGCTCATCGGGAACTCCAGCGCGCGCGCAGGGACTCACCGAGCAGGTTGAACGCCAGCACCGTGACGAACAGCGTCAGGCTGGGCCACAGCACCAGCATCGGCGTGGCCGACAGGCTCGCCTGGCCTTCGGAGATCATGTTTCCCCAGCTCGGCGACGGCGGGGGGACGCCCAGGCCGAGGAAGCTCAGGGCTCCCTCCAGGACGATGATCAGACCCATGCCGAGCATGGCGAACGTGATCAGCTGGGGCGCGATGTTGGGCGCGATGTGCCGGATCAGCACCCGCCACCAGGGCGTGCCGCACAGCTTCGCCGCCGCCATGAACGGCTGTTCGCGCAGGGTCAGCGTGGCCGCCCTGGCCACCCGGGCGACGGCCGGGATGCCGAAGAACGACAGCGCCAGGATCGCGGTGATCACGCTCGGCCCCAGGCTCTGCGCCACCGCGATGATCAGCACCAGCGACGGGAACGCGATGAAGACGTCGAACACGCGCATGATGAAGGTGTCCGTGGCGCCCCCGAGGTAGCCCGACAGCGCGCCGAACCCGCCGCCCACGGTCAGCCCGATCAGGTTCACCGACACCGCGATGATCAGTGAGTTGCGCCCGCCGTACAGGATCCGCGACAGGATGTCGTTGCCGTTCGGGTCGGTGCCCAGGATGTGGCCGGGGGAGAACGACGGCAGCCCGGCGTTCAGCACGTTGCCGCCGACCGGCTTCGGCACCGGCAGCACCAGCGGGCCGAGGAAGCAGGCAAGACCGACCAGCACGATCACTCCGGCCGGCACGACGATCGACAACCGCCGCAGCCAGGCCCGGGCCGGCGGCTCGACCGGACCGGCGGTGATGACGGACGGGGTCGCCTCAACGATCGCCATAGCGGATCCTTGGGTCGAGTACGGTCTGCAGCAGGTCGGCGACCAGGTTCCCGATGACGGTCACCACGGCGAACACCACGACGCACGCCTGGATGACCACCATGTCCCTGGCGTTGATCCCCTGCAACATGAGCTGCCCGAGACCGGGCAGCGCGAAGATGCTCTCGATGATCACGGTGACGCCGATGATCACGCCGAAGTTCAGGCCGGCCACCGCGATGAGCCCGTAGGAGGAGTTGCGGAACGCGTGGCGCACGAGCACCTGCCACGGGTCGATGCCCTTGGCCTGCGCCGTCATCACATAGTCCTGCCCCTGCATCTGGTCGACCAGGTCGCCGCGCAGGAACCGGGTGTAGATGCTGAACAGCGGAAGCCCGATCGCGGTGGCCGGCATGACCAGCGACTGCAGGTTCCCCGTGACGCTCTGCGACAGCGGCACGAAGCCGATGGCGGGCAGCACGCCGAGCTTGACCGAGAACACCAGCACCAGCACCAGCGCGAGCACGTAGTTGGCGACCGACAGGCCGGCCATGCTCACGAACATGCTCACCCGGTCGAACACTCCGTTCGGCCGGCGGGCCGCCAGCAGCGCCACCGGGATCGCCAGCGCCAGCGAGCCGAAGACCGCCAGCGCGACGAGCTCGCCCGTCACCGCCAGCCGGTCGGCGAGCTGCGGCGTCACCGGCTGCCCGCTGACCAGGGAGGTCCCCAGGTCACCGTGGACGGCGCCGCCGAGCCAGCTCAGGTAGCGCTCGTACGCCGGCCGGTCGAGCCCGAGCTGCAGCTCCATCTGGTGGATCTGTTGCGGGGTTGCCTCGGGGCCGAGCAGCTGCTGCGCCGGATTGCCGGGGATCAGGCTGATCACCCAGAAGGTCAGGATGGTGACCCCCAACGTGATGGGGATCGCCAACAGCAGCCGCTTGACCACGAGACGCAGCGCGGGCGACCGGAGCACCCGAGCCCAGGTGCTCCGGTAGCCGCGCTCTTGTGCGATTGCCGTCACTTAGCAGAATTCCAAACCTGGTCCCAGATGATTCCGTTGTTGACCGCCAGCGATGGGATCTTGGTGGTCAGGCCCGGGCCGCTCACTCCCTTCGTCGCGAGGTTGGCCGGGGCGAAGGCCAGTCCGAACGGCGCGTACGCCTTGTCGCTGATGTACTTGCCGGACTGCATGTAGAGGGCGTCCCGCTTGGCGGGGTCGACCTCGCCCGCCGCCTGGTTCAGCAGCGCGTCTAGCTTGGGATCCTTGACCCCGGTGAACGGGGAGTTGGAGTTGAACCGGAACGCGACGCCGACGCCGGCGGCCGGGTCCCACGCGCCGGCCGTCTGGAGCATCGCGGTCCACTTCTTGCTGTTGAACTTCTGGACCAGCGTGTTGAGCTGGTAGTCCTCGATCTTCACGTTGATGCCGGCCTGCCGCCACTGCGTCTGCAGCGCGGTGTTGACCTGCCGCGCGACGTACGCGCCCAGCGTGCCCAGCGTGATGTTGATGCCGCCGATCTCCTGGACGAGCTGCTTGGCCTTCGCCAGGTCGTAGGTGCGGTAGCCAGGCACCTGCTGGTGGTAGAACAGCCCGCCGGGCGCGGTGAACGACTGGCTGACCGGGTACTTGCCCTTGAACAGGCCCTTGGCGATGGCGTCGAAGTCCGTCGCGTAGTAGATGGCCTCGCGCGCCTTCTCGTTGTTGAACGGCGGTATCGAGGTGTTGAGCTGGATGACGTACGGCGAGGTCGGCGGCTGCGAGGTCACCGTGAGCCGGTCGTTCTTCGTCGCCTGGTCCAGCAGCGGAACCGTGGTCAGCCCCTCGTACGCCTGCGCCTGCCCGGCCAGCAGCGCCTGGTAGGCCGCCTGGTCACCGCCGATCGACTTGAACGTCAGCCGGTCGAGGTAGGGCAGCCCCGGCTTGAAGTAGTTGGGGTTGCGCTGGAGCACCAGCTCGGAGCTGAGCCGGTTGGACACGACCTTGAACGGCCCGGCGCCGACCGGGTTCACCCGGAACTTGTCCTCGCCCATCTGCTGCAGCGCGGTCGGCGAGACGATCCAGTTGACGTTGGCGATCGGGAAGTTGTCGATCGCCGCACCGGTCGGTTGCGCGAACCGCAGCACCACGGTGTCGTCGCCCTCCTGCGCGATGCCGTCCTTGGCCAGGATCCAGATCGGCTTGCACGTACAGGTCGACGTCATGTCGCGCTTGAAGTTGGTCACGACGGCCTTGGCGTCGAAGGGGGTGCCGTCGGAGAACTTGAGGCCAGGCCGCAGCTTGATGCGCAGGGTCTTCCCGCCGTCGGCGATCTCGTAGCTCTGGGCCTGGTTGGGAGTGATCTTGGCGCCGCTGCCGTCCGGGTTCGCGGTGAGCAGGAACAGCCCGCCGTAGATCGCCTGCATCTGGGAGAGGTTCGCCCCGCCGGTCGCGTTGGTCGCGGGGTCGAGGCCGGTCGGCCAGCCGCCGGCGAACGCCGCGTCCTCGAGCACGGTGACCTGGCCGCCGCGCTGCGGCGAGCCCCCGGCGGGCGATGCCCCGGTGGACGAGCCCTGCTGGCTGCACGCGACGGCGCCGAGCAGCGCGGCCATCAGCGCGGCCATCAGCTTGATATTCGTTCTCACCCTCGTCCTCCTGCTTCAGTAACCCAAGCGGTTCCTCGAAGCGCCCAGGCAAGGCCGGCACCTCGAACATCGAGCACGACCCACCCCCAATGTGGCCTGGCTCACGGACATGCTTAGGGCGAGGTGACCACACGCCACCGGCGGCGCATAGTGCGCTTTCATGGGATGGAAGAATTCGTCCGGGCGGCCGGCCTGCCGGTTTTCCGCCGGTTTCCGTGACACGAAACCCCCATCGCGCCGCGGCCCGAGGCACGACATCGTGGGGTGGTGGACGGACTAGCTGGAGAAGGGCCCGCCTGACATGGGAGAGACCGTACGCGCCGCCGTTCAGACCGGTCCGCGGAAGATCGAGCTCCGTGAGTTTCCGCGCCCGAAGACCGGCCCCGACGACGGGCTGCTGCGCGTCGAGGCCAACGGCATCTGCGGCAGCGATGTCGAGACCTACCGGGGTCACCTGGGGGCGGGCCGCGGCAAGCCGTTCATTCCGGGCCACGAGCCGCTCGGCATCGTCGAGGAGATCGGCGAGCAGGCGGCGGCGCGCTGGGGGGTGCGACCGGGGGACCGGGTCGCGCTCGAGGTCATCGTGCCGTGCCGGTTCTGCAAGCACTGCCTGACCGGGCGCTACCAGGCCTGCCCGAACCGGCGGTACGGCCACGGCGTGACCCCGATCGACGCGGAGCCGGCGCTATGGGGCGGCTTCGCCGAGTATCTCTACCTGTCGCCCGGCACGGTCGTCCACAAGATCGACCGCGACCTGCCGGTCGAGCTGGCGGCCATGTACAACCCGCTGGGCGCCGGCGTGCGCTGGGCCTGCCACCTCGGCGGCGTGCAGCTCGGTGACACCGTGCTCGTCCTCGGCACCGGCCAGCGTGGCCTGGCCAGCGTCATCGCGGCCCGCGCCGCGGGCGCCGGAACGATCATCGTCACCGGTCTCGAGGCCGACCGGCACAAGCTGGCGCTCGCCCGCGAGTTCGGCGCCGACCACACCATCGTCGTCGACGGTGAGGCGGCCGAGGACACCGTCGAGCGGGTCAAGGAGATCACGGATGGCGCCATGGCCGACGTGGTGCTGGAGCTGACCCCGATGGCCGCCGGGCCGGTCACCGACGCGCTGCTCGCGGCCCGGCACGGCGGCCGGGTCGTGCTCGCCGGGCTCAAGGGCGGTCGCGAGATCCCGGTCAGGACCGACCTGGTGATCAACAGGGCGTTGACCCTGGTCGGCGCGTTCGGGGTGGACGCCCGCGGCTACGACGAGGCGATCGCGCTCATCGAGTCCGGCCGCTTCCCGCTGGAGAAGCTGCACACCCACTCCTTCGGCCTGGACGACGTCGCGCTGGCGATCGAGACGCTGGCCG
Source organism: Streptosporangiaceae bacterium (assembly GCA_036378315.1). Taxonomy (GTDB): domain Bacteria; phylum Actinomycetota; class Actinomycetes; order Streptosporangiales; family Streptosporangiaceae; genus CALAED01. The sequence goes on from DASUWU010000006.1 coordinate 6,821, forward strand.
GCGAGGTCCCCGGCGAGGAGGCCGTCCACGTCTCCGTCCACCCCAACGACAAGCCGTAGCCCTACCGCCAGCGGAAGGCGCCCGCACCCTGGCTGGGGTGCGGGCGCCCTCGCGACGTGCGCGTCCTTGGTTAGCGGTGGGCGGGTGCGCCGGTTGCCGGGTCGAGGATGAGGCGGCCGGCGCGCGGCCGGTGGAAGTCGAACAGTCCGCTCAGGTTGCCGGCGCGGGCGTCGAAGGAGGCGTCGCCGATCCGGCCGAGGCGCCAGTTGTCCTCGATGAACGCGGTGATCGAGGCCTGCTCGCTGTAGGTGTGGTCGACGTGGTTGACCCTCGCGTACGGGGAGATGACCAGCAGCGGCAGCCGCTGGCTGGGCCCGCAGCGGTCCTGGTAGCCGCCGAGCGCGCGGGCCTTGCCGCACAGCGCGGGGTCGTCGACCGCGGCGTCGGACGAGCCGTTCCTGATCCGCGGGGCCACGTGGTCGTACCAGCCGTCGGAGTCGTCGTAGGCGACGACGACCGCGGTGGACCGCCACTCGGGCGACTTCTGCAGCTTGTTGACGTAGCCGGCGACGAACCGCTGCTCGTCGAGCGGGTCGGAGTATCCGGCGTGGCCGTCCTGGTAGGCCGCGGCCTTGAGGAAGCTGACCGCGGGGAGGTTGCCGGCCGCCAGCGCGGCGTCGAAGTCCGCCAGGTCGTACTGGTGGTTGGCGCGGTCGGTGCGGCCGATCGCGGCGACCGAGGTGGGCGGCAGGTGCTTTTCGTTCGCCGTGGACCTGTAGTACTGGAACGGCTCGTGGTGCGGGATGTAGTCGGTGACCGTGTTGCCGCCGATGTTCTGGTGGGCGGCGCCGCAGACCGCGAAGCCGTTCTGGGTGCCGGTCGGCCGGAAGCCGCCCTGGAACCAGCCCCAGGTGACGTTCCTGGCGTTGAGCAGGTCGCCGATGTTCCTGCCGGTCATCACGGCGAGGTTGTTGTGCGCGGTGTGGTTCTGTGCCGAGCAGTCGTCGAAGGCCGGCTGCGGGTCGTTGATCACCGTGCCGACGCCGTCGGCGTCCGGCGACTGGACGACGGACGGGTCGTTGACCTTCTCATGGGTGTAGGCGTCCACCGCGAACGCCCCGTGCGTCTGGCCCGAGGCGAGGTTGAGGGCGCCGGGGGTGGACGGGCCGAACGTGGTGTCCCAGGAGTTGTCGCTCATCGCGTAGTGCTGGGCGTAGTTCCACATCGCGGTGACGGTGTTGCCGTCGTAGTAGTCCATGACCAGGCCCGGCGTCCCGAAGACGTTCTGGCCGGAGCAGGTGGCGCGCTCGGTGTTCTCGACGAACTTGTCCATCCTGCCGGCGTTCATGGCCTTCTGCTCGTGGGCGTAGTTGTGGTCTTGGTCGCAGGTGAGCGCCTGCTCGTGGGTCAGCCGCTTCGGGTCGAACTGGTTGGGGTTGTCGGTCAGCAGCCGGCCGCTCAGCCCGTCGACGTGCGGGGTGTGCCGCGCGGCGACGAACCTCGTGCCGTCGGTGTTGGCCGCCTTGGGGTACGTGCCGAAGTAGTGGTCGAACGAGACGTTCTCCTGGAAGATCACCACGACGTGCTTGATCGGGGTGGCCGTGCGCGCGGCCAGCGACCCTTGGCCGGCGGGTTCCCGCGCATGCCCGCTACTCGCCCAGCCCGGCGCCGTGGCCAGCGCCAGCGCCCCCGCCGCGGCCACCGCGGCGGCGACGATCGCCGGACGCCTTGTGCTCCACCTTCCCGACCCCATCCTGCCTCCTCATCGACTGCGCCTGCCGGCCGTCCGGCCCGGGGAAATCACCGAACGAGCTGTGGAAACCCCCAGCCGGACTTCATCGGAAGGGGGAAACGAGCACAACGACGACCGGTGACGACGCCGGGAACGGATGGCGACAAAGACCTTAAACCACCTCATCGTTGCCATGCCTGCCGTCCAGCTCAGGCGATCAGGGCGCTTCCGATCACTTGCGGAGGAAGGTGCGCAGGTCGGCCAGCGGCCAGGTGTTGATGACGTCGTCGGCGGTCAACCAGCCGCGCTGGGCGGTGCCGACGCCGTAGCGGATGTTGCGGTGGTGACCGACGCCGTGCGCGTCGGTGTCGATGGCGAACTTCACGCCGTGGCGCTTGGCGCGGCGGATCAGATCGGCGGGCAGGTCGAGCCGGTCGGGGAAGGAGTCGATCTCGAGGGCGGTGCCGGTGCGGGCGCAGGCCTTGAAGACCTCGTCCCAGTCGGCGTCCACGGACGGCCGCCGGCCGATCATCCGGGCGGTCGGGTGGCCGATGATGTGGACGTACGGGTTCTCGCAGGCGGCGATGAACCGCCTCGTCATGTCGGCGGCGTCCTGAGTGAAGTGGGAGTGCACCGAGGCGACGCAGATGTCGAAGCCGGCGAGGAACTCCGGTGGCCAGTCGACGTTGCCGTCCTGGTCGATGTTCAGCTCGGTGCCGTGCAGCAGCGCCATGTCCGGGTAACGCTCCTGGAGCGCGCGGACCTGCTCGCGCTGGGCGAGCATCTTCTCGTCCGTCATGCGCTGCATGTACAGGTTCGGCGCGTGGTCGGTGATCGCGTAGTACGCCAGCCCGCGCCGTGCGGCCGCGGCCACCATGTCGTCGAGCGAGGCGATCCCGTCGGTGAGGTCGGTGTGGCTGTGCAGGTCGCCGCGGATGTCGTCGAGCGTGACCAGGTCGGGCAGCTCACCGCGCAGCGCCGCCTGGATCTCCCCGCCGTCCTCGCGCAGCGGCGGCGGGATCCACGGCAGGCCGAGCCGCTCGTACACCTCTTCTTCGGTGGCCGAGACGATCAGCTCCTCGGTCTCGGCGTCGAACAGCCCGTACTCCGACAGCTTCAGCCCGGCCCGCACGGCGATCTCCCTGGTGCGGATGTTGTGCGCCTTGGCTCCGGTGAAGTACTGCAGCGCCGCGCCCCACGACTCGGGCGGGACGACGCGCAGATCGACCTGCAGGCCCCTGGTGGTGCGGATCGAGGTCTTCTTGTCGCCGTGCGCGATCACGTCGGCGGCGTACGGCAGGCGCGCGAACGCCTCCATGATCGGTCCGGGCTCGGACGAGGCGGCCAGGACGTCGATATCGCCGATCGTCTCGCGCATGCGGCGCAGCGACCCGGCGTACGTGCAGCGGCGGCAGCCGGTCACCGCGGAGAGCTGGGCGACGATCTCTTCGGCCAGCTCCATCGCGACGTCGATGAGCACCCGGTCGCCCGCCTGCTGCATCAACGTGATGCCGTGCAGGATGTTCTCTTCGGTCTTCTGCCCGAAGCCCTTGAGCCCGCGCAGCCGGCCGGCGTTGATCGCCTCGGCCAGCTCGGGCACCGAGGAGATGCCGAGCTGCTCGTACACGGCCATGGCCTTCTTCGGGCCGAGCGTCGGGATCGTGGTCAGCGCCCGAACCCCGGCGGGGATCTGCGTGCGCAGCTCCTCGACCTGCCGGATGGTGCCGGTGGTGAGGTAGTCCTGGATCTTCTTGGCGATCGCCGCGCCGACGTTGGGGATCTTCTTCAGCCCGTCCGCGTCGAGGCCGGAGATGTCCTCGTGGTAGCCGCTGATGGCGCGTGCCGCCTTCTCGTACGCGCGGACCTTGTACGCCTCGCCGCCCGTGATCGACAGCAGGTCGGCCAGCTCTTGCAGGAGCGCCGCGGCCTCCTCGTTCTCCCGCGCCATGCCGCCGAGTCTAGGCGTCCGGCTGTCAGGCGCCGGCTGTCAGGCGTCCGGCGGCGGCGGGCGCGGCCGGTCGGGGCGCGACCGGGTGGCGCCGGCGCAGGCGACGATCACGCAGCCGATGGCGAGCCATTCGCGCGCGTCGAGGACCTCGCCGAGCACGACGAGGCCGATGAGGGCGGCGAACGCGGGGTCGAGGCTCATGAAGATGCCGAAGACCCGGGGCGGCATGCGGCGCAGCGCCTCCAGCTCGAGCGAGTACGGGATCACCGAGGACAGCAGCCCCACGCCCACCCCGATCAGCAGCCACGCCGGATGCAGCAGCGCCGCGCCGCCCGCTGCCACGCCGGGCGGCAGTATCGCGACGGTGCCGACCACGCTGGCGACGGCCAGTCCCGTCGCACCGGGAAAGCGCTGCCCGGTGGCCGCGCTGAGCATGATGTACAGCGCCCAGCAGGCGCCGGCGAGCAGGCCGAAGGCCACCCCGGCGCCCGTCACGTCGCCGCCGCCGCGGGCCAGCAGGATGACGCCGCCGAACGCCAGCACCGCCCAGAGCGCGTCGAGCAGCCGCCGCGACGTCGCGATCGACACCGCGAGCGGGCCGAGGAACTCGATGGTGACCGCGATGCCCAGCGGGATCCTGGCGAACGACTGGTAGATCGCGAAGTTCATGGTGGCCAGGGTCAGCCCGAACCCGGCAGCCACCGCGAGGTCGCGGCGGGAATGCCGGCGCAGCACCCCGCGCAGGGCCCGCCGGCCCAGCACGCACAGCACGACGGCCGAGGTGGCCAGCCGCAGGAACACGACGGCGGTCGGCGGCAGCCGGTCGAACAGCTGCTTGGCCAGCGCGGCGCCGAGCTGGACCGACACCCCGCCGAGCAGGAGCAGCGCCGGCGGCGGCACGGCGCCGAGCGAGAAAGCCCTCAGGCGGTCCGCTCGCCCCTGGCCGGCTACTCCCACCGGAAGAACCGGGCGGCCAGCGCCGGCCCGGCGACCGCCCAGGCGGCCAGCACGGCCACGTCCTTGCCCGGCAGCGCCGCGCCGTGCTGGAGCACCTGCCGCAGCCCGTCGGCCAGCGCGGAGATCGGCAGCAGGTCGAGCGCGGAGACCGCGGCGCCGGGGAAGTCGGTCAGCGGGAAGACCACCCCCCCGAGCACGAGCAGCAGCAGGTAGACCAGGTTGGCCGCGGCCAGCGTCGCCTCGGCCCGCAAGGTGCCGGCTATCAACAGCCCGAGGCCGCTGAACGCCGCCGTGCCGAGCAGCACAAGCAGCACCACGGCGGCGGCACCCGCCGGCCCGCCGTGCGGCCGCCAGCCGAGCGCGACCGCCACCGCGCTCACCACGGCCACCTGCAGGACCTCGACGGCGACCACGCTGATGGTCTTGGCCGCGATGAGGCCGGCGCGGGGCAGCGGGGTGGCGGCGAGCCGCTTGAGCACCCCGTACCGGCGCTCGAACCCGGTGCCGATGGCCTGCCCGGTGAACGCCGTCGACATGATCGCCAGCGCGATGACGCCGGGCGCGAGGAAGTCGACCCGCCGGCCCGGCCCCAGGTCGAGCAGCGACGTGGCGCCGAACAGCAGCAGCAGGACCACCGGGATCACGAGGGTGAGCAGGAGCTGCTCGCCGTTGCGCAGCACCGCGCGCAGCTCGTACGAGGCGTGCGCGCGCACCATCGCGGGCAGCGGCGCCGCGCCGGGGGCGGGGGCCAGCGAAAGGCCGGTCATGATCGCAGCTCCCGGCCGGTCAGCTCCAAGAACACGTCCTCCAGCGTGCGGCGCTCGATGCGCAGGTCTTCGGTCAGCACCCCGTGGGAGGCGCACCAGGCGGTGACCGTCGCGAGCAGCTCGGGCCGTACCTCGCCCTCGATCAGATAGTGCCCGGCCGGCGACTCCTTGGCCGCGCTGCCCGGCGGCAGCGCGGCGAGCAGCTCGTCGAGCCCGAGCCCGGACCGGGCGCGGAAGCGCAGCTGCCGCTCGGCGCCGGTCAGCTCGCGCGGCGTGCCGGCGGCCACCACCCGCCCGTGATCGACGATGAGGACCTGGTCGGCGAGCCGCTCGGCCTCGTCCATGTGATGGGTGGTGAGCACGATCGCGACCCCGGCCGCGCGCAGCTCGTCCACCAGCGCCCAGGTGGCGTGCCTGGCTTGCGGGTCGAGGCCGGCCGTCGGCTCGTCGAGGAAGACCAGCTCGGGCCGGCCGATGATGGCAGCGGCCAGCGACAGGCGCTGCTGCTGGCCGCCCGACAGCCGCTTGTACGGGGTGCGCGCGTGCCCCGCCAGACCCAGCCGGTCGAGCAGGACCGCCGGGTCGGCGGGGTCGGCGTAGAAGGAGGCGACCAGCCGCAGGAACTCCCCGGCACGGGCGGCGAGCGGCACCCCGCCCGACTGCGGCATCACCCCGACGCGGGCGCGCAGCGACCGGTCGGCGGGGTCGCGGCCCAGCACCCGTACGGTGCCGGCGTCGGCGCGGCGGAAACCGGCGCAGATCTCCACCGTCGTCGTCTTGCCGGCGCCGTTCGGGCCGAGCAGCGCCGTGACGTCCCCCCGCCGGGCGTCCAGCGAGAGGCCGTCCACGGCCACGGTGCGGCCGTAGCGTTTGACCAGCCCGTCGACCTGGACGGCCGCATCGGCTCGCCGCGTGGGGGGTGTCATGGCAGTGAGTCTAGGTGGGCTGGACCGCGGCCCGCCGGTTGGCCCTTAGGCTGGGACAACGTGGACAACGGCAACGCGTTCCGGGTGGACTCCGAGGTCGGCAGGCTGCGCCGGGTGCTGCTGCACGAGCCCGGGCTCGAGCTCAAGCGGCTCACTCCGTCGAACAGGGATCGCTTCCTGTTCGACGAGGTGATGTGGGTGGCCAGGGCGACGGAGGAGCACGAGGAGTTCCAGCGGCTGCTGCGCGCCAGGGGCGTCACCGTGCACCTGTTCGGCGACCTGCTGCGCGAGACGGTCGCGATCCCCGAGGCCAAGAAGCACATCCTGGACGCCGTCATCGACGAGCGCTGGCTCGGGCCGCTGGCCACCGACACCATCCGCAACGCGCTCGACGCGATGGACGTGGCCGACCTGCAGACGTGCCTGACCGGCGGACTCACCAAGCGGGAGCTGCTCGAGCTGGCGCCGGAGCCCAAGAGCATCGCGTTCCACTCGATGGAGCTGGACGACTTCCTCCTGCCGCCGCTGCCGAACCATCTGTTCACGCGCGACACCTCCTCGTGGGTGTACGACGGCGTCTCGATCAACACGATGCGCCGCAAGGCCCGGGTGCGGGAGACGGTCAACTACGAGGCCATCTACCGGTGGCATCCCATGTTCGCCGGGGGGTACGACAGGCCGGGAGCGGCCGGCTTCCACGTGTGGCGGCCGGGGATGCCGCTGGCCCCGGCCACCATCGAGGGCGGCGACATCCTGGTCATCGGCGAAGGCGCCGTGCTCGTCGGCATGAGCGAACGCACCCAGCCGCAGTCGGTGGAGATGCTGGCGCAGACCCTGTTCCTGCACCGCTCGGCGACCAAGATCGTCGCGCTGAACATGCCGAAGACCAGGCAGTTCATGCACCTCGACACCGTGCTGACCATGGTCGACCGCGGCGTGTTCACCAAGTACGCCGGGATGGGCATGCTGCCCTCGTACACCATCGAGCCCGGCGACAACGAGAAGGAGCTCAAGGTCACCGACCATCCGCCCGAGGACATGCACCGGGCGATCGCGCACGCGCTCGGGCTCGACGACATCGCCGTCCTCACCCCGACGCAGGACGTGCACTCCGCCGAGCGCGAACAGTGGGACGACGGCTGCAACGTGCTCGCGGTCGAGCCGGGCGTCGTCGTCGCCTACGACCGCAACACCACGTCGAACAACCATCTTCGCCGCCACGGCATCGAGGTGCTGACCATCCCGGGCAGCGAGCTGGGACGCGGCCGCGGCGGGCCGCGCTGCATGAGCTGCCCGCTGGACCGCCTGCCCTAACCGGGCGCTCCGCCGCCCACCGTTGCGGGCGGTTAGGAGAGGCTGCCCTAAGTGAGGCAGACCACCCGGACGAATTCGGGGATTCGTTGTCTCCATGGAAGGAATTACGCCACACTGATGTTGTGAAATACGTGACCGAGATGACGCCCGCAGCCGCGGCGGCGCCGGCCGAGGCCGTGCCGCCCGCCGTTGCCGTGCCGTCGTCCGGTCGCGGCGAGCCGTCCGGCCGCAGCGAGCGGGACACGCGGGCGCGGGTGGCCCGGCTGATCCTCGAGCACGGCCCGATCACGGCGGCCGGTCTCGGCCAGCGGATCGGCCTGACCCCGGCGGCGATCCGCCGCCATCTCGACGCCCTCCGCGCCGACGGGATGATCGAGATCCGGCGGGCACGGCCGCAGGCCCAGCGGGGACGCGGCCGCCCGGCCAAGTTGTTCGTCATCACCGATGCCGGGCGCAGCGCCTTCGTGCACGCCTACGACGACCTGGCGACCAGCGCGCTCAGGTTCCTCGCCGAGGTGGCGGGGGAGAACGCGGTGGTCGAGTTCGCCCGCCGGCAGATCGCCGACCTCGAGCGGCGCTACCTGCCGGTGGTGCGCGGCGCCCCGCAGCAGCAGCGGGTCCGGGTGCTGGCCGACGCCCTGTCGGGCGACGGTTACGCGGCCTCGGCTGGCGAGTCGCCGCACACCGCGGGTCCGCTGGCCGGCCAGCAGCTGTGCCAGCACCACTGCCCGGTCGCGCACGTCGCCGCGGAGTTCCCGCAGCTGTGCGAGGCCGAGACCGAGGCGTTCGGGCGGCTGCTCGGCACCCCGGTGCAACGGCTGGCCACCATCGCCCACGGAGACGGGGTCTGCACCACCCACGTCACGGCGCAGGCGCTCTGCGCGGCGACCGGCGAGCCGGCCCGACAGACGCTTCATCCCGAACCCATGAACGATCCGATGAACGAGGAGTCCGGAGGGACCTCCCGATGACAACTTCCACGCACCCGGAGCTGGAAGGCCTTGGCAAGTACAAGTTCGGCTGGGCCGACTCCGACGAGGCCGGCGCATCCGCCCGCCGCGGCCTTTCCGAAGAGGTCGTGCGGGACATCTCGGGCAAGAAGAACGAGCCCGAGTGGATGACCGACCTGCGCCTCAAGGGCCTGCGGTTCTTCCGGAAGAAGCCCATGCCCACCTGGGGCGCCGATCTGTCGGACATCGACTTCGACAACATCAAGTACTTCGTCCGCTCCACCGAGAAGCAGGCCGCCTCCTGGGACGAGCTCCCGGCGGACATCAAGAACACCTACGACAAGCTCGGCATCCCCGAGGCAGAAAAGCAGCGCCTCATCGCCGGCGTCGCCGCCCAGTACGAATGTCTGTCCGGCCTGTCGAGGATCTGGACTGCCAATAGAGGCCAGATTTGGATCAAAGAGATCGAGCCGGGTGACCTCGTCTATGCCTACGACGAGAGTGGCGAGCGCTTCGTCGTCGCCCCCGTCAAGGGCGCCGCGCAGACCGACGAGCGGCTGACGTACGAAATTCGCGCCGGCCAGCGCATGATTCGAGCGACTGACAACCATCCGGTGCTGGCGCTGCGTGACGAGCGTGCCCCTGGCGCGGGACGCGCCAGGTGGGTACGGCAGTGGATCACCGTCGGCGAGTTGCGGGTCGGCGACCTCATCGCCGTACCGCGCTCGCTCCCGGAGACCGGCGCTCCGTTCGCGCTTCCCGACCTGCCCGCACAGACGCATCATCTCGAGACGCGCTGCCGGGTGCCCAGGGAGACGAACGAGGACCTGATGTGGTTGCTCGGTCTCTTCATCGGCGACGGCAATCTGCAGGACTCGGGCAAGACCCACCGGATCCAGTTCGCCATTCCGGCCACCGATGCCGAGTTGCGCGCCGAGATCGCCCGCGTGGTCGACAGCCTTTTCGGCCTACGTGCGATCGAGGCGGATGAATACCGTGTCGTGATCAATTCCAAGGCCCTGGTCGCCTGGTTCGTGGAAATCGGCTTCTACGGAAGGTCACAGAGCAAGCGGATCCCGGAGTGGGTTTACTCGCTGCCGGTGAGCCAGCGCCTGGCCTTCCTGGGCGGCTGGGTCGATGCCGACGGATACATCAAGCCCGGCGCTGACGGCTCCGTCATATTGACGTGCGTGAGCGCCCCGCTCATCGAGCAGGCGCGGGAGCTGGCCGAACTCTGCGGACTGATCGCGTCGGGTCCGTGGGGATTCACCCAGCCGCACGCCCACGACCCGGGGCGGCTGAGCGGTGGTTTCCGGCTGGGCATCAGCGGCGACTTCGAACGCCTCGGCTGCCGGAATCCGAAGCGTACGGCGCGGTTCGGCCGGCGCCGGTACAGCCATTCGTTCACCAGCGCCAAGGGCCTCACCTTCAAGGCGCAGTGCAACGAGTGGCTGGGCTTCGTTCCCGTCAAGAGCATCGAGCCCTACCTCGTCGAGCCGGTGTACGACATCGAGGTGGACGGCCCCCACAACTTCATCGCCGAGGGCATGGTGGTCCACAACTCGGAGGTCGTCTACCACAAGATCCGTGAGGACCTCGAGGAGAAGGGCGTTATCTTCCTGGACACGGACACGGGTCTGAAGGAGCACCCGGAGATCTTCCGCGAGTACTTCGGGTCGGTGATCCCGGTCGGCGACAACAAGTTCGCCGCGCTCAACTCGGCGGTGTGGTCGGGCGGCAGCTTCATCTACGTCCCACCGAACGTGCACGTCGAGATCCCGCTGCAGGCCTACTTCCGGATCAACACCGAGAACATGGGCCAGTTCGAGCGGACGCTGATCATCGTCGACGAGGGCGCGTACGTGCACTACGTCGAGGGCTGTACCGCGCCGATCTACAAGTCCGACTCGCTGCACTCGGCGGTCGTCGAGATCATCGTGAAGAAGAACGCCCGCTGCCGCTACACGACCATCCAGAACTGGTCGAACAACGTCTACAACCTGGTGACCAAGCGCGCCGTCGCCTACGAGGGCGCCACCATGGAGTGGATCGACGGCAACATCGGGTCCAAGGTCACGATGAAGTACCCGGCGGTCTACCTCATGGGCGAGTACGCCAAGGGCGAGACGCTGTCGGTGGCCTTCGCCGGCGAGGGTCAGCACCAGGACGCCGGCGCCAAGATGGTGCACAACGCGCCGCACACCTCCTCGACCATCGTGTCGAAGTCGGTGGCGCGCGGCGGCGGCCGCACCTCCTACCGCGGCCTCGTGCAGGTCCAGGACGGCGCCCAGCACTCGAAGTCCACGGTGAAGTGCGACGCGCTGCTCGTCGACCAGGTCAGCCGGTCGGACACCTATCCCTACGTCGACGTCCGCGAGGACGACGTCGAGATGGGCCACGAGGCGACCGTCTCGAAGGTGTCGGAGAACCAGCTGTTCTACCTGATGAGCCGGGGCCTCACCGAGGACGAGGCGATGGCCATGATCGTGCGCGGCTTCGTCGAGCCCATCGCCCGCGAGCTGCCGATGGAGTACGCCCTCGAGCTCAACCGGCTGATCGAGCTGCAGATGGAAGGAGCCGTCGGTTGATGGAGCGGCGAGCCGCCGAGCGAGCGGAGTGGCCGGCGACGGAGGAGCCGTCCGCGAAGCGAGCGAGAAGGGGAGCGCGACCGTTGGGCATGGAGCGGCGAGCCGCCGAGCGAGCGAGAAGGGGAGCGCGACCATGAGCAGCTCGGGCCTCGAGAGCAGGCCGCTGTCCACGCTCCACGACAGGTCGTCGTACGCGGCCGCGGACTTCGCCGTGCCGACCGGCCGCGAGGAGGAGTGGCGGTTCACCCCGCTGCGCCGGCTCCGCGACCTGCACAAGGGCGCCCCGGCCGACGGCAAGGTCCTCGTCGAGACGCACGCCGCCTCCGGGGTGCGGGTCGAGACCGTGGGACGCGGCGACGCGCGGCTCGGCAAGGCGTACGTGCCGGCCGACCGGGTGAGCGCCCAGGCGTGGGAGTCCTTCGCGCAGGCCACGGTGCTGACCGTGCCGCAGGAGACGGTGGTCGCCGCGCCGACCCTGGTCCGGCTGCGCGGCGAGGACGCCAGGAGCGCCGCGTACGGCCACACCACGGTGATCGTCGAGCCGTACGCGCGGGCGACCATCGTGCTGGAGCACGTGGGTTCGGCGACCTACGCCGACAACGTCGAGTTCGTGGTCGGCGAGGGCGCCGCGCTGTCCGTGGTCAGCCTGCAGAACTGGGCGGACGACGCGGTGCACGTGTCGCACCATCATGCGGCGCTGGCCAAGGACGCCCGTTTCACCGGGTTCACCGTGAGCCTGGGCGGCGAGGTCGTCCGGATCGCGCCGAGCGTGTCGTACGGCGGCCAGGGCGGCGACGCCGAGCTGTACGGGGTGTACTTCGTCGACCCCGGCCAGCACCTGGAGCACCGGCTGCTCGTCGACCACGCGGTGCCGAACTGCCGCAGCCGGGTCGACTACCGGGGCGCGTTGCAGGGCGACGGGGCGCACGCGGTGTGGATCGGCGACGTCATCATCCGCGCCGAGGCCGAGGGCACCGACACCTACGAGCTCAACCGCAACCTCGTGCTCACCGACGGCACCAGGGTCGACTCCGTGCCCAACCTCGAGATCCTCACCGGCGAGGTGGTCGGCGCCGGGCACGCCTCGGCCTCCGGCCGCATCGACGACCAGCACCTGTTCTACCTGCAGGCGCGGGGCATCCCGTACGACACGGCGCGCCGCATGGTCGTCCGCGGCTTCCTCGGCGAGCTGATCACCAAGATCGAGGTCCCCGAGGTGCGCGAGCAGGTCGAGACCGCGATCGAACAGGAGCTGGCCGCCGAGAAGGCGAGCGCGACCGTGGACAAGGGGCTGGCACGGTGAGCTTTACCAAGGTCTGCGCGCTGGGCGACATCCCGGAGGACGGGGCGCTCGGGGTCGAGGTCGGCGACACGCCGGTCGCGCTGGTGCGCACCGGCGGCGAGGTGCACGCCCTGCGCGACGTGTGCTCGCACGCCGAGGTCGCGCTCAGCGAGGGCGAGGTCTACGACCACACTCTGGAGTGCTGGTTGCACGGGTCGTGCTTCGACGTGCGCACCGGCAAGCCCACCAACCCGCCCGCCACGCAGGCGGTGCCCACATACCAGGTGAAGATCGAGGACGACGAGGTGTACGTCTCGCTCACGGGGTCGTCCGAGTTTGGAGAGTCATAGATGGCCACGCTCGAGATCCGCGACCTGCACGTCGCGGTCGAGGACAAAGAGATCCTGCGCGGGGTCAACCTGACCGTGCGGGCCGGGCAGACCCACGCGATCATGGGCCCGAACGGCTCGGGCAAGTCCACGCTCGCCTACGCGATCGCCGGACATCCGAAGTACGACGTGACGGCCGGCGAGGTGCTGTTCGACGGCGAGGACCTGCTCGCCATGACGGTGGACGAGCGGGCCCGCGCGGGGCTGTTCCTCGCCATGCAGTACCCGGTCGAGGTGCCGGGCGTGTCGGTGTCGAACTTCCTGCGCAGCGCCGTCACCGCGGTCCGCGGCGAGGCGCCGAAGCTGCGCGAGTTCAGCAAGCACATGCGCTCGTCCATGGACGATCTGCAGATCGACCCGGCCTTCGCCCAGCGCAACCTCAACGAGGGCTTCTCCGGCGGCGAGAAGAAGCGGCACGAGATCCTGCAGCTCCAGATGCTGCAGCCGAAGATCGCGGTGCTGGACGAGACCGACTCCGGCCTCGACATCGACGCGCTCAAGGTCGTCGCCGAGGGCATCAACCGGTTCCGCACCGACGAGACCGGGGTGCTGCTGATCACGCACTACACCAGGATCCTGCGCTACGTGAAGCCGGAGTTCGTGCACGTCTTCGCCGGCGGCCGGATCGTCGAGGAGGGCGGCCCCGACCTCGCCGAGCAGCTCGAGGCCGAGGGCTACGAGCGGTTCGTGAAGGCGGGAGCGGGAGCGGCGCCGGCATGAGCACCTCCACGAAGCAGCCGACGGGCACCACGGGCCCGCCGCCGACGCCGCTGGACGCGGACCGGATCAAGCAGGACTTCCCGATCCTGTCCCGTACGGTGCGGGACGGCCGGCCGCTGGTCTACCTCGACTCCGGCGCGACCTCGCAGAAGCCGCGGCAGGTGCTCGACGCCGAGCGCGACTTCTACGAGCGGCACAACGCCGCCGTGCACCGCGGCGCGCACCAGCTCGCCGAGGAGGCCACCGACGCCTACGAGCGGGCGCGGGCCACGATCGCGGCGTTCATCGGCGCCGACCCGGGGGAGGTCGTGTTCACCAAGAACGCGACCGAGGCCATCAACCTGGTCGCCTACGCGATGAGCAACGCGGCCACGGCCGGTCAGGAGGCGGCCAGGTTCGCCGTCGGCCCGGGCGACGAGGTCCTCGTCACCGAGATGGAGCACCACGCCAACCTGGTGCCCTGGCAGCAGCTGTGCCAGCGCACCGGCGCGACGCTGCGCTGGTTCTCCGTGACCGAGGACGGCCGTCTTGACCTCGCGTCGCTGGAGTCGCTGATCACCGAGCACACCAAGCTGGTCGCGCTCACCCACCAGTCGAACGTGCTCGGCACCGTGCCGCCGGTCGAGCGGATCGCCGGGCTGGCGCACGAGGTGGGCGCGCTCGTCGTGGTCGACGCCGCGCAGTCCGTGCCGCACCAGCCGGTGGACGTGGGCCGCCTCGGCGCCGACTTCCTCGCCTTCTCGGGGCACAAGATGCTGGGTCCGTCCGGCATCGGCGTGCTGTGGGGCCGCCGCGAGCTGCTCGAGGTGATGCCGCCGTTCATCACCGGTGGTTCGATGATCGAGATCGTGCGCATGGAGGGCTCCACGTTCGCGCCGCCGCCGCAGCGGTTCGAGGCCGGCGTGCCGATGACCGCCCAGGCGGTCGGCCTGGCCGCGGCGTGCGACTACCTGTCGGCGCTCGGCATGGAGAAGGTGGCCGCGCACGAGGAGGCGCTGGTCGCGTACGCGCTGGACCGGCTCGGCGAGATCGACGGCGTGCGGATCATCGGCCCGGGCACCACCGAGGCGCGCGGCGGGGCGGTGTCGTTCGTGGTCGACGGCATCCACGCGCATGATGTCGGCCAGGTGCTCGACGAGCTCGGCATCGCGGTCCGGGTCGGGCACCACTGCGCGTGGCCGATGCACCGGCGGTACGGCGTGGTGGCGACGACCAGGGCGACGTTCTACGTGTACAACACCTTCGCCGACGTCGACGCCCTCGCCGACGGGGTGCGGCAGGCGCAGAAATTCTTCGCGGTCTGATGACGTTGGAGATGTGGTGATGCAGCTTCAGTCGATGTACCAGGAGATCATCCTGGATCACTACCGCAACCCTCACCACAAGGGGCTGCGGGAGCCGTACGACGCTGAAGTGCACCACGTCAACCCGACCTGTGGCGACGAGGTGACCTTGCGGGTACGGCTGGACGGCACCGATGACGGCGCCCTGATCACCGACGTCTCCTACGACGCGCTCGGCTGTTCGATCAGCCAGGCCAGCACCTCCGTGCTGACCGACCTCGTGATCGGCAAGACCGTCAAGGAGGCGATGGCCGTCGGCGACGAGTTCCTCGCCTTGATGCAGTCGCGTGGTGAGGCCGAACCCGACGAGGACGTCCTGGAGGACGCCGTCGCGTTCGTCGGGGTGTCGAAGTACCCCGCCCGCATCAAGTGCGCCCTGTTGTCCTGGATGGCGTGGAAAGATGCCACCGCCCGAGCCCTTGGAGACGCGCGATGAGTGAGACCACGGTCGCCCAAGACGACGTCATGGAGGCGATGAAGGACGTCGTCGACCCCGAACTCGGCATCAACGTCGTCGATCTCGGCCTGGTGTACGGCGTCGACATCTCCGACGACCAGGTCGTGACGCTGGACATGACCCTGACCAGCGCCGCCTGCCCGCTCACCGACGTGATCGAGGACCAGGCGCACAGCGCGCTGGAGGGCATGGTCAAGGACGTGAAGATCAACTGGGTCTGGTTGCCGCCGTGGGGTCCCGACAAGATCACCGAGGACGGCCGCGAGCAGCTGCGCGCCCTGGGCTTCAACGTCTGACAGGGCGGGCCGGCGGTCAGCCGGGGCCCAGCGGGGTGATGCCGCGGATCAGGTCGGCCACCCGGACGACGCCGATGCATCGCCCGACCTCGTCGGTCACCACGAGATCGTCGTAGACCCGGTCGCCCCCCTCGCTCGCGGCGCGCAACGCGGCGATGGCCGGCACCGTGCGCGGTACCAGGCGGGGCGGGTCGGCCAGCCGGGAGGCCGGTTTCTGCGCGTGCAGCGCGTGCCCGTACGCCCCTGAGATCGACAGCAGGAAGCGGGTGCGGTTGATGCTGTGGCGCGGCCGCTGCTGTTCGTCGACCAGCACGACGCTCGTCGTGCCGGGTTCGGCGTTGAGCACGGTCAGCACCCCGTCTGCCGTCACCGTGTGCGGCATGGTCACGGCGGGCAGCAGGAACTCCGTCACTCGCGGGCCCACGGCGTTGGCCGGGCTCGGCTCGGCCGCCGGTCGGGGCGGCGGCGCCAGCGGGATCGGCACCTGGGCGCCCCTGGCCGGCCGCCAGCCGGCCGGGGTGAGCAGCGGCCCCTGTCCCAGCCGCACCCGCAGCGCGCGCAGCCGCGCGAGTTGGTCCTCACCGGCGAGGCCGGGCGCCAGTACGTGCGCGCCCAGGCGCCGGGCCATGGCGACCAGCGCCTCCACGAGGCCGGCGCGGCGCGCGTCGGTCGCCGACCGGCGGCTCAGCTCGGCGTCGAGCTTGATGACGTACGCCGACCCCTCGAGGAGCAGGTCGAGCGGCGCGTGGGCGGCGCCCACGCCGGCGAACCCGATGAGGTAGCCGGCCGCGTGCAGCGAGGAGATCGCGGATGCGATGATCGGTCGCTGCGCGGGCGCGAACCCGCCGAACACGCAGACGATCACCTCGTGGGGGCGCCGTCCGGTCTCGGTGAGGCCGTGGTGCAGCGCGGTGAGCGGGCGGCGGCCCGCGGCGATCGTCTCGGCGCGCAGCGTCAGCAGCAGCGGCAACCTGGTCCCCGTCGCGGCCGTGTTGCGGGCCGCGCGCAGCAGCCGGCGGACGTCGCCGTCCGCCCAGTCCGAGGACGAGCGGGGAGCCGTCTCCTCGGCCGGCTCCGGCCCGCCGTGGGCCTCGACGGCCACGACTTCGCCGGTGTCGAGGTCGACGACAGGCGAGAACAACACGTGCGCCGGGCTGAGGACGTCGGGTGCGGGCACACCAGAGATCCTGCCGCCCGCGGCGGGCGCGAATCACCTGTTGTGAGCGGAAATTCACAAACAATTCGTGATGGCGAAAGTTATAGACCGGTATCCGCCACGAGCAGCGACACGACGTAGGTGACGCCGGCCAGGCCGGCCAACCAGGCGAGCGGGCCGACCGCCGCGCCGCGCAGCGCCTGGACCACGAGCGCGCCGACCACCACGGCCAGCAGGACGTCCCCCGTCATCGCCGCGGCCCGCAGGTGCAGGTCGGTCCGGTGGCCGCCGCCGAACCGGCCGCCGCCGAAGGAGGCGCTGACCGCCAGCGCCCGCTCGCGGCCGCGGAAGGCCAGCAGCATCGCGTACCCCGCCAGCACGCCCAGCGTGGACAGCGCCGAGCCGGTGTGGTGGCGCAGGTAGAGGACGATCGCCAGGGCCAGACCGACCAGCGCGACGAGCACGGGCACGATCCACAGCCTGGCGCGACGACGTTCGGGGGTGAGCCACATACGCCCATCCTCTCCCATGGGTCGTTCGCGTAGGGGTCCATACGAGCCGTCCGGGCGAGCCGGTAGCGTGAGCGCCGTGGCGGCAGCGCGCCCGGCGGCCGGCGGCGGCCGGTGGCTGGAGGTGGACCCGGACCGCATCGTCCGCTGGCTCGCCGGCTTCGGCGAGCGGCATGGCGGCGTCCGCGCCGTCGAGCGCGGGGCCGAGACCGTCGTGTTCCGCGCCGCCGACGGCGCCGTCGCCGAGTGCCATGTGCCGTTCCCGCCGCTGCGTGCCTCCGCCGTCGCCACCGCCGCCGTAGCCACCGCCGGCGCCGGCCGCGGGGCGGACGAGGCGGGACGCGCGGCGGCCGAGCTGGCCGCACACGCCGCCGCCGACCGGCTCGTCGGAGTGTTCCTCGTCCGGCTCGGCGGCTACGCGGTCGGCGCGTTCGACGGGGAACGGCTGGTGATCTCCAAGACGGGGTCCAGGCCGGTGCACGGCCGCAGCAGCGCCGGCGGCTGGTCACAGCG
>DASUWU010000007.1:0-20352 GCA_036378315.1 Streptosporangiaceae bacterium
GGGCTGCAGAACAAGAACTGGATCGCGCGGCCGTACGGCGGCACCGCGCGCGCGAGCTGGCTCAGCGCCGGCAAGCTGGCCCGCCGTGCGGGTCTGGGGGTGTCGATCGGCACGGCCGGCCTCGACCAGTGGATGCGTGACTCAGGCCGCGCCGACCTCAGCACCAGCGAACGGGTCGGGCGCGCGGCCGATCGCGCCACGGTCGCAGGTGGATCGGCGTGGATCGGCGCGACGGTCGGCAGCAGGATCGGCGGTGCCATCGGCACGGCCATCGAGCCGGGCGCCGGCACGGTGGTCGGCGGTGTGGTGGGCGGCATCGTCGGCGGCGTGGCCGGCTCCGGCGTCGGCAACTACCTGGCCGATCACTCGGTGGACCAGGTCGGCCATCTGGCACAGGACATCTCCGATGGCGTGTCCAGCGCCGCGCACGGCGTCGTCGATGCCGCCGGTGCGGCGAAGGGCACGGTGAGCCACGCCATCGACAAGATCAACCCCTTCTGAGGGTGGATGATCGCAGTGATCGCAGCCGAGCCGGCGACCGGATTTTCCGTAACGAATGTCGTCATCGTGCTGATGGGGGCCATGCTGCTGGTGGTGTTCGGCTGGTCCTGGGCGGGCCGGTCGGATGGTGCCCGCTGGTGGGTCGGATGGCCCGAAGGGCGGGGGCTCATGCTCGGTGCGGTGCCTGGTCTTGGCTTGCTGATTTTCACGATTGGGCTGGCCATCGTGTTCGATCTGTCCGGGCCGGTGATCTCGCCACTGCTGGCCGTCCCGCTTCTCGTCGGGGTGGTGCTGCTGCTTGCCGGCGGCCTCGATCTGCTTCCCAAGTGGTGGGGGCCGGCGTGGTTCAAGAAGCTGCCGGCCCGCAGACGTCATCCCCGGTGGTGATGGGCGTGGCCGCCATCATCTACCGGCATCCAGTCGCCGGGTTCCGCCTGCCGCTGCCGCCCGACTGGGAGCGGGTCGAGGACGCCCGGCCCGGCGTCGCGCTCATCGCCGTGGAGCCCGATCATGGCGGCGGCTTCCGGGCCAACGTCGTGGTCACCGCCGAGCGGCTGCCGCCCGGGCTGGACCTGGACGCCTGGCAGGACGGCGCGGACGGCCTGCTGCGCGACGCGCTGGCCGACTACGTCCTGATCGACCGCGAGCGGCTGGACCTGGACGGCAGGGACGTCGTACGGCGGCTCGCCCACCACGCCCACGAGGACACCGGACCGATCACCATGGAGCAGTGGGCCATGGTCGGCGGGGGCCTGGGATATACGCTCACCGCGTCGGTGGCGACGCCGGAGTACGACGCGGCGGCCGACGCGTTCGCCGGGATCGCCTGGGGCTTCCGCCTCGCCGGCCCGGCCGGCGATGGCGACACCCCCACGGAGCCCTGATGGCGGTCCTGTTCGACGACCGCACCGGCCGGTTACGCCTGGACCAGGCGGCCTTCGACCATCTGGTCGTCATCGCCGCCGGCCTCAACCCCTGGCCGGAGTCAGGGGGAGCGCCGGCCGCCGAGCTGAGCGCGGCCGGCGCCGTACCCGACGGGCGTCCGCATCCCCGGCTGAGCGCCGGCCTGCGGGCGGTGATCGAGCCCGCCTACCGGCTCCACCTCACGCTGCTCGACGACCGGACCGGCCGCTTGAAGGCCGGCGACGGCTGGATCGACGACGGCGCCGCCGCGCTGCTGCTCGACCTGCCCGACGGGTTACGCGAGTTCGTCACCCTGCATCCGGCGTTCCTGCCCGCCGCCCTCGCCCGCGTCGTACGTCTCGGGCCGCGCCCCCGCCCGCGCTGGGAGCCGGTCCGGCTGCCCGCCGGCCGGGTGGCCGGGCTCTTCGCCGTCGACCCGGCGGTACGCCGCAGCGCCGCCGCGGACGCCGCGGCCGGCGAGGGGGAAACGCCGGGCCCGGGCGCTCCGCCGCCGGCGATCCTCGCAGGTGGGTGGCGGGCCTGGCGGGTGGAGATGACCTGGACCGATCCGGGGGGCGGCCCGGCCGGAGACGTGCTGGACGTGGTTGACACGGGCGATGCCGGGCTGTGCCTGGTGGAGCTCTACGACGCCGAGGCGGCGCTGTGGCCGGCCACGGCGACGGCGGTGTGGCGGCTGCTGATCCGGATGGTTTCCGCCGGGCTCGCGGAGCGGTAGTGCGATCCGGCCGCCGGGCCGGCGTCAGCCGAACTTCGTGAGCTGCTTGGTCAGGACGGCCGTTGCCCGGTCGGCGGTCGGTCGCCCGGGAGCCGCGGATGCGACCCGTTCCCAGTAGAGGGAAGCCGCGAGCACGTTTCCGCGGGTCGCGTAGTCGTAGACGTTGTAGAAGACGTTGAACTTACTGGCGGACCGCGGTGCGAGCAGCTTCTCGAAGCCTCGAACGTGCGTCCAGCCCGCCACGGTGTCCTCCGTGGTGGTCCAGGTGTCGGTGTGCTCGACCTCGATCACTTTCTTCCCGCGCCGCTTGGCCGGAAAGTGGTGCTTCGCCGGGCACGCCCTCGCCTTGGTGCGGACCTCGTCCATGGCGTCGCTCGCCGCCGTGGCGTCGGGATAGACGGCGACGAGCTGGATGTACGCGGCGGCGACGTACCCCGGTTTGCGGCTTTCGAGCTGCCTGGCGAGCGTTTTGGGCTTCCCCGGAAGGTGCACGGACGAAGCGGAACACCCGGGGACGGTCGCGTTGGTGAGGCCGGGGTAGGTGGGTGCCTGGATCTTGGCGCGGGCGGCGACGTCCTTGGGCGGCAGCAGCGACGTCCTGAGGTGGTCGACGTCGAAGATGGGCGGCGCGCTCGCCCGTGGTGCGGCGGGCGTCTCCGAGCGGGTTGCGTCCTTCGCCGTGCGCGGGTGTTCTCCGCCGCCGCATCCGGCGGACACCGCCGCGGCGACGGCGAGGAAGAGACTCAACGAACGCGAACGCCGGCTGGACACGGCCCGCCTCCCCGACTGTGCGAGTGCTCGACTATCCAGGCTGGGACTTATCCAGGCTGAGACTCGGTCTGGATCTCGTCAACGGGAAGCTGGGCCGCCGACGATATGGAGATGTCCGGGAGCGGGGTGGTGCCGGCGCCGGGGTCGCAGTTGCCGTTGCACTCCCAGGTGACCCGCCAGTTGATCGTGGCCGTGATGTGGTACTTGCCGCCCGGCTGGTCAGCGGAGGAGCGCTGGTAGGTGTAGCCGCAGGCGGTGCTGTCGGCGCTGCCCGCGTTCTGGCAGCGAATCGTGGTCTCGACGAGGTTCCACTCCACGTACTCGGGCGTGGCGTGTGCCGTCACCGTCTGGTCGCCGGGTTGACCGACAGTGTGGGTGAGCTCGGTGAAGTGGTCCGGATTGATCCACAGACCGGTGCGCAGCTTCACGATGTACGTCCGCGGCTGGGGCGACCAGTGGATCTCCGGTGCCAGCGGTACGAGGCCGCCGCGCGCCTCCCAGGCCAGGTCGATCGACGGTACGTGTCGCACCGCGGCGGGGGCGTTGATGGGGCACAGCAGGCCGGGAACCAGGTTGGGCTGGCCCGGGCAGCCGACGCCGGGGCCGTTGTTGCCGCCGGTGCGCTTCTTGCCGCCGCGGTGGGATCCCGGCTTGTGCTTCGCGCCGCCCGCCACGCAGGAGACCACCCCGTTGACCACGACGCAGTCGGCTCGCGCCGTGCCGGCGGGCGCGGCCAGCGCCGCGGGAAGGGTGATGGCGAGCGCCGCCGCCAGGATGACTGCCGAGGCGGTCGCGGTGAGTCTCGTCAGCATGTCTGTCCCTCGATGGCGTTGGAGATCTTCCAGGTGCCGTCGGTGTAGGTCATCACGGCCCGGTACGCGCGGGTGCCCCCGCGGAAGGTGCCGAGCCGCCTGCCGGTCTTCGCCGAGAACCGGTACGCGGCCAGGGTGCGGACGCAGTCGACGACGTAGACGGTGGACCCGTCGCGCGCCCGCCACTCGATCTTCGGGTTGAGCACGTTGTGGAAGCGCCAGATCTGGCCCTGGTCGGCGAGCTTCCGCAGCTCTCCGGTGATGGTGGTCAGCAGGGGGTCCATGGCGTACGCGGTGAGCACGGCCGGGTCGTTCGTCTCGTGCGCTCTTTCGTACGCCCGCTGATAGGCGCGGTAGCGGGCCAGGACCTGGGCGTCGATCTGCGCGGCGGTCATGCCCGTGGGGGCGGCGGCGCCGGACCGCGGATCCTGGGCGCCGGAGGCGGGCGGGGGAGCGCTCTGCGGCCGGCCGGCCGGCTGGAAGGCGCCCGCGTGCCCCGACGAGCCGCACCCCGTCAGGGAGCACGTCAACGTCAAGACGAGGGCCCCGGCCGGGGCGACGAACCGTGCGCGCATCGGCGTAACAGCTCCCGTATAGCGGTCACAGCACGCTGAGCTTACTGAGACTCAAGTGTCTCGGAAAGGGCTTGGGTTAGGAGCTGTGTACAACTGTGACCTGCGGCTTGATCACGTTCGGGGGCGGCCGATGGCGGCGACCAGATCGAGTGCCAGGATCAGGTCGAGATGGACGAACGTCTGGAACTTCGAGCCCGGCGGGATCTCACGGTCATCGGCCAGCCGGTCCAGCAGCGACAGCACCGCCGGAGTGTCCAGGTCGTCGTCGAAGGCGGCCTCCGCCTCGGCCACGTAATCGGCGCACATCGGCCTGCCGGGGGAGTCCGCCCACTCGGCGACGAGCCCGCGCCAGCGGCCGAGCCGATCGGCGGCGGCGGCCACGGCCGCGGCGGCGTGGCCGGCCACGATCGGGGTGCGGTAGTGCGCGGACAGCATGGTCAGCCGCACGGACAGCGGGTCGGACAGCGGGTCGGATAGCGGGTCGGATAGCGGGTCGGACAGCGGGTCGGCCTCCGCCCAGGACGCGGGCGAGGCGGCGACGAGGACGCGCCGCCCTGCCGGCGCACCGACCTCGCCTGGAACCTCGCCGGTGACCTCGCCGGTGACCTCGCCGGTGACATGGAGGTCGGCGCCGGACGGCGACCACTCCATGGGCTGGACGTTCATCTCGGCCGGGTTCCAGGTGGGGACCTCGCCGGAGTGGCCGACCACCACCCGCCGGCGGCGGCGTTCCGCGACGCGCCGGAGCAGGTCGGCGAGAACGTGGACGCGCGGGTCGGCGCCGTGCACCTCGATCCGCAGCGGTCCTGGCCTGATCTCCTTCGCCGCCCGGGCGTCCGGGTCGTACAGCCGCAGCATGGCTCCCAGGCTGTCAGATGCTCAGACCGAGCGCAGCGCCCGGAGGGTGTGCGCGGGCCTGGCCGCCGACAGCTCGGCCACATCCGGGATCTCGTCCCGCGAGGTGTCGGCCTTGCGTACGGCGGCGAACCGCAGCCGCACGTAGTCCGCGACCCAACCGGACTCGCGGCGCAGCGCCGGCGCCGCGAGGTCGTTGACCCGCATCAGCAACGGCTCGATCATGTCGGGCGGCACCTGCGCGAGCGGCTCGGCGGCGTACACCCTGACCCAGTCGGCCGCGCCGTTCGGGCCGTGGGTCAGCCGGGTCGGCCGCTCGACGTACTCGAGCAGCCGTACGGTGAAGCCGCCGTCCTCGAGGCGGGTGGCGTACTCGGCGGGGCTCGGGAAGTACCAGGGCAGCTCCGGCTCGGCCAGGCCGAACTCGCGCCACGCCGTCTGCATGGCGGCGATCAGCTCGGCGCAGTTGCCGGCGCCGCCCATCTCGCCGACGAACCGCCCGCCGGCACGCAGCGACGCGTGCACCTGGACGATGACCGCGTCGGGGTCGTGGCTGAGCCAGTGCAGCGCGCCGGCCGACGCGACGGCGTCGTACCGCTCGGCGACCGTGAAGGCGTGCGCGTCGGCGACCGTGAACGACAGCTCCGGGTAGTGCGCCTTGGCCTTCGCGATCATGTCGGGACTGGAGTCGATGCCCAGCACCTCGGCGCCGCGGGCGGAGATCTCCGCGGCGAGCGCGCCGGCGCCGCAGCCCAGGTCGATGATCTTCTCGTCGGGCTGCGGGTCGAGGAGGTCGACCAGCGGCGCGCCGTGCGCGGAGACGTACCCGAAGGCGGAGTCGTACGTAGCGACGGCCCAGTTCACGCTTGCAACATAGCCGACAAAAACCTCTACCGTGCCACCACTCACATTTCGAACAACCCTTACAGGCCGCGGTCACGTTTTGGGCCGATCACTAGAATCTCGTTCTATAAAGCGGAGCGGCACGCTCGCCGCGGCACATTCCGCGGCGGGCAGGCAGGAGGAGGCGACGTGGCGTACGCCGAGATCGAGTACGAGGTCGTCGACCGGGTGGCGACGATCACGCTCAACCGTCCTGACCGGCTCAACGCCTTCACGTACGTCATGCGGGGCGAGCTCGTGGACGCCTTCGACAGGGCCGATGCTGACGACGGCGTCCGCGCCGTCGTCGTCACCGGCGCCGGCCGGGCGTTCTGTGCCGGCGCGGACCTCGGCGGCGGCCCGGCCACCTTCGACCACGACGCGACGGCCCAGCGGTACGACCGCGAGCTGCTGCCCGACGGCACGCCGCGCGACGCGGGCGGCACCGTGACCCTGCGGATCGCGCGCAGCCTCAAGCCGGTCATCGCGGCCGTCAACGGCCCGGCCGTCGGGTTCGGCGCCTCGGTGACGCTGCCGATGGACGTGCGGCTGGCCGTCGACACCGCGCGGTTCGGGTTCGTCTTCGCCAGGCGCGGCATCGTGGCCGAGTCGGCGTCGAGCTGGTTCCTGCCGCGCGTCGTCGGCATCGCGCAGGCGATGGAGTGGGCGGCGACCGGCCGGGTGTTCGACGCGGCCGAGGCGCTGCGCGGCGGCCTGGTCTCGCGGACCTACCAGGCGGCCGACCTGCTGCCGGCCGCCTACGAGCTGGCCAGGGAGATCGCCGACAACACCTCGGCGATCTCGGTGGCGGCCATCAGGCGGCTGATGTGGTCGGGGCTGTCCGCCGCCTCCCCGTGGGCGGCGCACGTCGCGGACTCGCGGCTCATGTACGCCGTGGGCGGCACCCCGGACGTCGCCGAGGGGGTGACGGCATTCCTGGAGAAACGCCGGGCCAAGTTTCCCGGGCGGGTCAGCGCGGATCTTCCGGCGGCCGTTCCCGACTGGCCCTGACCTGCGCCGCGGCCCGCCCCGCCGCCTTGGCCGGCGGGGGCGGCACCACCTTGCCCGCCGCCAGTGCGGATTCGGCGACCTCGACCCGTTCGCCGGTGCGCCGCCTGACCACCAACACACCGCCCGACCACGATTCGAGGATGCCGACGGTGTCGCTGTACCCTCCGGTTGGCAGGCGTCGACGCAGCGAGACCCGTTGCCCCACGTCCGCCGGTGTGATCGACACCACCAGACGCGCGGCGAAATGGGAAGACATTTGTGTGGCCCCCCGCTCGATCGGACGTGCCGCCGACGGCAATACTAGGTCCAACGAGTTTTGCGGTGAGCCGTGGCCACCCTGGGGCGGGCCGGAAGACCCGAGAGGAGTAGGGACGTGACCTATGTCATCGCGCAGCCCTGTGTGGATGTGCTCGACAAGGCGTGCATAGAGGAATGCCCGGTTGACTGCATCTACGAGGGCAAGCGCATGCTCTACATCCACCCCGACGAGTGCGTCGACTGTGGTGCGTGCGAGCCCGTTTGCCCGGTTGAGGCGATCTTTTACGAGGACGACACCCCTGAGCAGTGGAAGGACTATTACAAGGCGAACGTGGAGTTCTTCGACGACATCGGCTCGCCGGGCGGCGCCTCCAAGATCGGGGCGATCGACAAGGACCACCCGATCGTCGCCGCGCTGCCCCCGCAGGGAGAATCGTAGAAACCGCCACGATGCACGATCTGCCGGACTTCCCATGGGACCGGCTCGCTCCCTACAAGCGCGCGGCGGCCCGGCACCCGGGCGGCCTCGTCGACCTGTCCATCGGGACGCCGGTCGACCCGACGCCCGGCGTCGTGCAGCGCGCGCTGCGGGCGGCCGCCGACGCGCCCGGCTATCCGATGACGTACGGCACCCCGCGGCTGCGCGAGGCGGCCGCGGGGTGGCTGCGCCGCCGGCTGGGGGTCGCCGAAGCCGACCCCGACGCGGTGCTGCCGCTGATCGGCACCAAGGAGTTCGTCGCCTGGCTGCCGACACTGCTCGGCGCCGGCCCGGGTGACGTGGTCGTCTTCCCCGAGCTCGCCTACCCCACCTACGACGTCGGCGCGCGGCTGGCCGGCGCGCGGCCGATGGCCACCGACGGGCTGTTCGCGCTCGGCCCGATCACGCCGAAGCTGGTCTGGCTGAACTCGCCGTCCAACCCGACCGGCAAGGTGCTGCCCATCGAGCACCTGCGCAAGGTGGTGGCGTGGGCCCGCGAGCGCGGCGTGCTGCTGGTCGACGACGAGTGCTACATCGAGCACTCCTGGTCGAACGCGCCGGACGACCGGCCGATCTCGATCCTGCACCCCGACGTCTGCGAGGGTTCGCACGAAGGGCTGCTCGCCCTGCACTCGCTGTCCAAGCGCTCCAACCTCGCCGGTTATCGCGCCGGTTTCGTCACCGGCGACCCGGCCGTCGTCCGGCGGCTGCTCGAGGTGCGGCGGCACGCCGGGATGATGGTGCCGGCGCCGGTGCAGGCGGCCATGACCGCGGCCCTCGAGGACGACGCGCACGCCGACGAGCAGCGCGCCAGGTACGCGCGGCGCCGGGCCGCGCTGCGCAAGGCGCTGCTCGGGTACGGCTTCCGCATCGACCACTCCCAGGCCGCGCTGTACCTGTGGGCCACCATCGACGAGCCCTGCTGGGAGACCACAGGCCGGCTGGCCGACCTCGGGATCCTGGTCGCGCCCGGCGAGTTCTACGGGGCCAAGGGAAGCCACCACGTGCGGGTCGCCTTCACCGCCACCGACGACCAGGTCGCGTCCGTCGTCGAGCGCCTTACCCCGCGGCCGGCGGAGGGTTAACGTCGGGCTTGTGAAGATCGCCGATGCCAAGGTCATCGTGACCTGTCCCGGACGCAACTACGTCACTCTCAAGATCACCACGGCGGACGGCGTCACCGGGGTGGGCGACGCCACGCTCAACGGGCGCGAGCTTGCGGTCGCCTCCTACCTCAGCGACCACGTCTGCCCGCTGCTGATCGGCCGCGACGCGCACCGGATCGAGGACACCTGGCAGTACCTCTACAAGGGCGCGTACTGGCGGCGCGGCCCGGTCACCATGACCGCCATCGCCGCGGTCGACGTCGCCCTGTGGGACATCAAGGGCAAGGTCGCCGGGCTGCCCGTCTACCAGCTGCTCGGCGGGGCGGCCCGCGCCGGGGTCACCGTCTACGGGCACGCCAGCGGGGCCGACGTGCCCGAGGTGCTCGACGACGTGGGCCGCTTCCTCGACGCCGGCTACCGCGCGGTGCGGGTGCAGGCGGCCGTGCCCGGGCTCGACAAGACCTACGGCATCCGCGCCGGCGCCGGCCTCACCTACGAGCCGGCCGCCGGTGCCCGGCCGGCCGAGGACGTCTGGGAGACCGGGCCCTACCTCGACTTCGTCCCCGGCCTGATGGCGGCCGTGCGGGAGCGGTACGGGTTCGGCTTCCACCTGCTGCACGACGTGCACCACCGGCTGACGCCAATCGAGGCGGGCCGGCTCGGCCGCTCGCTCGAGCCGTACCGCATGTTCTGGATCGAGGATCCGACGCCGGCGGAGGACCAGGCCGCCTTCCGGCTGATCAGGCAGCACACGACCACGCCGATCGCGGTCGGTGAGGTGTTCAGCTCCATCTGGGACTGCCGGGAGCTGATCGCCGAGCGCCTGATCGACTACATCCGTACGTCCGTGTCGCACACCGGCGGCATCTCCCACCTGCGCCGGATCTTCGGCCTGGCCGAGGTGTACGGGGTGCGCACCGGCTCGCACGGCGCCGGCGACCTGTCGCCCGTGTCGCTCGCCGCGGCGCTGCACGTGGACCTGTCGGTGCCGAACTTCGGCGTCCAGGAGTACATGAGCCACCTGGAACCCGCCGGCGAGGTGTTCCCGCACGGCTACACCTTCGCCGACGGGATGCTGCATCCGGGCGATGCCCCCGGCCTCGGCGTGGACATCGACGAGGCGCAGGCCGCGAAGTATCCCTACGACCCGAAGTACCTGCCGGTCAACCGGCTGCGCGACGGCACGATGCACGACTGGTGACCGGGGCCCGGCACTCCGCCGAACCGCGTTCGGGTCGCGATGATCGGTAAGTGTTAGATTACGGAGGCGAGCCGGTCAGGTGGCGAGCCGGTCAGTACATCACGTCCGAAGGGGTCAGAGGTGCCGCGCGAGATCTTCACCGAGGAGCACACGGCCTTCCGCGACATGGTCAGGTCCTTCATCGAGAAGGAGATCGCGCCCTTCCACGAGCAGTGGGAGAAGGACGGCGTCGTCTCGCGGGACGTGTGGCTGGCCGCCGGCCGGCAGGGCCTGCTCGGCATCGACATCGACGAGGAGTACGGGGGCGGCGGCGACTCCGACTACCGCTACTACGCGGTGCTGGGCGAGGAACTGACCCGGGCCGGCGTGCACGGCCCAGGGTTCGCGGTGCACAACGACATCAACGGCGCCTACCTCCAGCGCCTGGCCACCGACGAACAGAAGCGGCGCTGGCTGCCCGGCTACTGCTCGGGCGAGATCATCACCGCCATCGCCATGTCCGAACCTGGCGCCGGCTCCGACCTGCAGGGCATCACGACCACCGCGGTCAGGGACGGCGGCGACTACATCCTCAACGGCGCCAAGACGTTCATCTCCAACGGCATCCTCGCCGACCTGGTCATCGTGGTGGCCAAGACCGACCCGGCGGCCGGCGCCAAGGGCGTCAGCCTGCTCGTGGTCGAGCGGGGGATGAAGGGCTTCGACCGCGGCCGCAACCTCGACAAGGTGGGGCTGCACGCCCAGGACACCGCCGAGCTGTTCTTCGACGACGTGCGGGTGCCGGCGAGCAACCTCCTCGGCGAGGAGGGCATGGGCTTCACCTACCTGATGCGGAACCTCCCCAGAGAACGCCTGTCGATCGGGGTCGCGGCGCTGGCCGGCGCCGAGGCATCCTTCGAGCGCACCCTGGACTACTGCAGGACCCGCCAGGCCTTCGGCCGGCCGATCGGCAAGTTCCAGCACAGCCGGTTCACGCTGGCCGAGATGAAGACCGAGCTCACCGTGGCGCGGCCGTTCACCGACCGGTGCATCATGGCCGAGAACGACGGCACGCTGGGCGTCGAAGAGGCCGCGATGCTCAAGTGGTGGAACACCGAGCTGCTGGTCAGAGTGGTCGACCGCTGCGTCCAGCTGCACGGCGGGTACGGCTACATGACCGAGTATCCGATCGCCAGGGCCTACCAGGACGCCCGGGTGCAGACCATCTTCGGCGGCACCACCGAGATCATGAAAGAGATCATCGGTCGCGGCCTCGGCCTGTGACGATGTCCGCGGAACGGCTGGTCCGGGCCCTTTACACCGACCGCACCATCGCCGTCTACCAGGCGTATCCGCCGCGGATCGCCGACGCCGCCGTGGCGGCGGGGACGTTCGTCGCGCCGTTCAAACGCGAGCGGATGACGTGGATCAAGCCCTCGTTCCTGTGGATGATGTACCGGTCCGGGTGGGGGACGAAGCCGGGACAGGAACGGGTCCTGCGGATCGAGATCACCAGGGCCGGCTTCGAATGGGCGCTGGCCCACGCCTGCCTCAGCCACCGGGATCCCGCCGTCCACGGGCGCCCCGAGGACTGGGAGGCCGCGAAGCTGGCCAGCCCGGTGCGCGTCCAATGGGACCCCGACCGCTCCCTCACGCTCGATCCGCTGCCGCGGCGGGCGATCCAGGTCGGCCTGTCGGGGGAGGCGGTCGGCAGGTACGTCGAGGAGTGGATCGTCGCCATCACCGACGTGACGAAGGACGCGGCCGGCATCCACCAGATGGTGCTGGCCGGCGACCTCGCCGCGGCCGCGGCCGCCCTGCCGGACGAGCGGGTCTATCCGCTGCCCGAGCCGCTGCGGGCGCGGGTCGCGGCGTCGCCGAGCTGAGCGGGTCGGGCGGTCAGGCGTCGGGCGGTCAGGCGTCGGGCTTCAGGGGCAGCCCGGTCGACGGTTCCGCCGCCCAGGCCGGCGGCCGTTCGAGCGCCGGCTCGTGCACGATGTGCGCGCCGCAGACGAACGCGACCCAGCGCAGGTCGCGGCTCGCGATGAACTCCTCGCCCCCGTTGTCGACCCACAGCCGCACCCGGCCGCCGCCGGCGTGGGTGGCGTCCCACCAGCGCCACGCCCGGTCCTCCGCGTCCGGGTCGAAGCGGTAGAGCCAGTCCTGCAGGTCCCAACCAGGGGCGTCCTGGTCGGCCGCGTACCGGCGGGCGCCGCGGAACGCGAAGTCCGCGTCGGCGGACCCCGGCCCGCGGTTCCGCGAGGTCACGTCCACGAACCATCCGGGCAGCGCCGACACCGGCACCGGGTCACCGTCGAACGACGCGGTGGCGGCGATCGCGATGGCGGCGGCCAGGACCGTACGCACCCGGTGGGCGTAGGTCCAGGGGTCGTCCTCGACGTCGACGTCGTACACGTACAGCCAGGGCGGGGCGTCCGGCTCGGCCGGCCGGGTGGCGAGCCGGCGCAGCTCGGCCTCCAGGTCGTAGAACTCGTCGGGATCGTAGGTCATGACGTCATCCGCCCAGCACCCGCCCCGAGCCGGGAATGATGGCTCTGCGCAGCTCGTCGAACATGCTGGAGGGGATCCCGTACAGATCGGCGCCCTTCGTGGGGTCGGAGATCTCCGGGCAGACCTTCAGCATTTCCTTCCATTCGGCCGGGGTGAAATAGCCGGGGTTCTGCTGCGGGATCGCGATGCTCCTGACGTGGTCGCGGAACGAGGCCGGTACGTCGAAGCCCACGATCTCGCCCTCGCCGCCGCGGAAGTTGGTGGTGTGCGAGATGTCGTCGCTCATGTTGACGTAGAGCTTGCCGCGCCCGGTCAGCGTCACGTTCCCGTGCTCGTCGACATGGAGCCGCTGGCTCAGCGGGTGGTCGGTCTGCCGCCGGTAGACCGTGATCGTGCACTCGTCGAGGCCGAGCAGGTCGAACTGGACGAGCGGGTTCGGCACGTACGCGTAATCGTTGGGCCCCGCCACCAGGCCGACCGGGTCGCCGCTCTGGTAGCGGCCGTCAGCCGGGTTGTAATAACGCTGGTAGTTGTAGTGCAGGCCGGTTTCCTGGTCGAAGTACTGGCCGGGAAAGCGCAGCGGGCACGACAGGCCGTCCGAGCCGGCCACCGGCACCGGCGCGCCCCACAGGTTGGTGCTCGCCTGCCATCCCAGGTTGCCGGCCACGTCGACCAGCTCGGCAGGACTGCCGACCAGGTCGGTCACGATGGCGTGGAAGCGCTCGTCGATCCACTGCTGCGGGGCATGGCGCAGCGGCGCCCGCTCGGTCTGCGTCACCGGGCGGAAGCCGCCCGGCTCGTGTTCCCACGTGGTGGTCCGCACCAGTGGGCCCGCCGGCTGCCAGGCGGTGTGGGTCTGCTCGGCGAGGACGAACTCGTCCCAGGTGAAGTCGACCTGCTCGACGACGTGCCGCCCGTCGGGCCCCAGCCGCTGCTTGGCGATCCGGCGGCCGAGCGCGTCATAGCGGTAGCGCCACTCCTGCCCGTCCGGGGTGACGACGGCGATCAGCCGGTCGTCGGCATCCCAGACGTGCCGCCAGGTGAGCGGCTTCGACGACAGCCGCTTGTGCTGGCGCAGCACGACCCTGCCCTGCCGGTCGTACTCGTAGCGCACGTTGCCGGCGCGGACCAGCAGCGTTCCCGCGTACTCGCGGGCGCCCACCGCGTCCGCCCACGGATTGTCGACCCCCGGTCGCGGCGGAGCCGGCCACTCGGCGTGGACCAGGTTGCCCGCCCGGTCGTAGGCGTAGCTTTCCCGCCACCCTGTCCCGTGCACCGCGGTGACCTGCCCCGAGACGTCCAGCTCGAGCCGGCGGGCGGCGAGCGTCCTGTCGCCCAACCCGGCCACCTTGCCGCTCGGGTCGTAGGTGTACGTCCTGTGCTGCAGCAGCCGGTCGGGGGCGCCCCACAGGGTCTGGCTGTTCAGCCGGTGCGCGGCGTCCCAGCGCTGGTCGAGCACGGCGCCGTCGCCGATCCGCCGGCGCACCTCCCGACCCGCCGCGTCGTACCCGAACCGCAGCGTCTGCCCGGCGGTGTACAGGGCAGCGGGCCGGCTCGCCGGGTCGTACTGCCAAACCGCCTCGGCTCCTGACGGCGTCCGCCGCCGGGTCCGGCGGCCGAGCGCGTCGTAGTCGGAGGCGAGCACCCGGCCGTTGCAGACCTCCGCGACGACCTGGCCGCGCGGGTTGCGGCCGAACCGTACGTCGGCGTCCGCGTTCACCGCCTGGACCAGCCGCCCGGCCGCGTCGTAGGTGAACGTCGTGACGGCGTCCCCTGTCCGCTTGTGCACCACGTTGCCCAGCGCGTCGTAGCCGTACTCGACGACCTGCCCGGCGGCGTTGACCCGCCGGACGAGCTGCCCGGCCGCGTCGTAGTCGAACGCGGTGACCCGGCCGTTGAAGTCGGTCTCGCCGACGAGGTTGCCGGCCGCGTCGTACTCGTACCGCCACTGCAGGCCGCGCGGGTCGGTCACCCGAACCAGCCGCAGCTGCGCGTCGTAGGAGAATTCGACCCTGGCCCCGCCCGGCTGGGTCACCGCGGCGGGGACGCCGAAGTGCCCGACCTCGGTGCGGGTGACCCCGCCGGCCGCGTCGACGTGCTCGACCAGATGGCCGGCGGCGTCGTAGGCCCATCGCTCGGTACCGCCGTCGGGCCGCGTCCGCCAGGCCGGCCGCCCGTCCGCGGTCCACCCGAACCTGCTGACGCCGCCGACCGGGTCGGTGGCCGACGCGACGCGGCCGAACGCGTCCCTGGTGAGCCGCGTGGTGCCGCCGAGCGGATCGGTCACGGTCACGGGGAGCCCGGCCGCGTCCGTCGCCACCCGCGTGACCGAGCCGGCCGCGTCGGTCACCGCGACCAGGCAGCCGCGCTGGTCGTAGGCGTATCTCGTCGTCGCGCCCATCGGGTCGACGACCGCGGTGAGGTTGCCGCGCTCGTCGTAGTCCTGCCGCCACACGGCGCCGTCCGGCCCGGTCACCTCGACGGGCAGGTCGAGGTCGTTGTAGGCCGCCGTGCTGCGGCCTCCGTCGGGGCGGATGACCGCGACGACGTTGCCGTGCTCGTCGTAGGAGTAGCGGGTGGTGCGGTTCAGCGGATCGGTGCGGGAGAGCAGCCGGCCCTGCGGGCTCCACTCCGACCACGTTGTCGCGCCCAGCGGGTCGGTCGCGGCGGTGATCTGCCGGTGCTCGTCGAGATGGTAGGTGGTCTCGTTGCCCAGCGCGTCGGCGACCACGGTGGCCATCGGGAAGTAGGACAGGGTCGTGGCCAGCTGCCCGTCCTGGCCCTCGCCCCTGACGCACCGGCCCTGGTCGTCGTAGGTGTAGGCGTACCAGCCGCCGGCGGCGTCGGTCCAGCGGGTGAGCCGTCCCGCCGGGTCGTAGTCGTACCTGGTGGCCTTCCCGTCGGCCTTGACGACCTCGGCCAGCCGGCCGGCGCCGTCGTAGGTGTAGCGCGCCAGCACCAGCGGCTCCTGGCCGTCCAGCAGCCGCAGCGCGGTGATCCGCCCGCCGGCCGTCTCGACGCCGATCCGGTACCCGCCCGAGTGGCGGACCTCGGTGAGCGCGCCCTCGGTGTCGTATTGGAGGTCGATGCGGTGGCCGTTGCGGTCGGTGATCGCCTTGAGCGGGAGCACCATGGCCCGGCCGCCGCTGATGCCGGCGTTGGGCTGGGCGGCGAAGTGCAGGGTGCGGCCCTGCTGCGGATCGGTGACGGAGTAGCCGTCCGGTCCCAATGCCAGCGGCCAGCGCGGCCCGCGGTCCGGCAGCGCCTCGTCGCCGAGCAGCGGCACGGGGTAGACGAGGATCAGGCCCTCGGACCCGACCAGGCAGGATCCGGCCTCGTCGACCTCCAGCCGCTGGTCGAGCGCGGACGCCCACGACCGGCCGAACCAGCGTCCTGTGCGGTAGGACGAGATGTGGGTGCGGTCGAGCACCAGGGGCAGCACCCCGGCAAGCGCGACGTCGACGGTGTGCAGCAGCACCTCGCCGCTCGCGACGTCGATCGGGTCCTTGGTCGCGGTGCGGTCGCCGATCTTCTTGGTCGTGTCCTCGCCGGCCTCGGCGGCGTCGCGGGCGCCCTGCCGTCCCGCGTCCTCGGCCGCGTCCTTGGCGGTGTCCCGCGCCGCGGTCTCCGCGCCGTCCCTGGCCGCGTCCCTGGCCGCGTCCTTCGCGGCGTCCTTGGCCGCGTCCTTCGCCGCGGTACGGGCCGCGTCGCGGGCGGCGGTGCGCGCGACGTCCTCCGCCGCGTCGCCGAGGAGGTCCTTGACCACCGCGGTGACGATCGTCGCTCCGGCCCGGCCGCCGGCCATCACCCGGCCCCGAGGATCGCGTTGACCGCCTCGTTGATGATCCCGTTGATGATCATCTGCTGGATCTCCTTGAACACCGGGATCTCGGCCAGCGAGGCGCCGAACGTCTCCGGAGCCGTGGCGATCGCCTCGATGATCTCCATCAGCAGGATGGTCAGCTGCACGATCACATTGATCTTCAGCGCGAGAACGATCGCCGCGCAGACCATCAAGATCGCACCGAGCACGTGCCCGGCGGTGGCGCCCTTCTTCAGGATCTGCGCGGGCGACTTCTCGTGGTCCCAGCGCGCCTTGAACGCGTCGACCGCGGAACCGCTGTTGCCCGACCAGACCTCCTGGGCGGCCCGCTCGGCTTCGGCGCTGATCTGCTGCAGCTGGGCGCCGTAGGCGGTCCACGCCCCGCCGAGCTCGAACAGCCGCTGCTCGTCGATCTCGGGCCAGTTGAATCCCAGGTCGTTCAGCAGGCGTTCCAGCTCACCGGGCAGCGTCATCCCCATGGCCGCTACCAGCCCCCGGCGCCACCACCGGCGGCGGCGCCCCCGGCGCCGGCCGCGCCCCCGCCGGCGTGCTCGGCTGCGGCCCTGGTGGCCTCGTCGGCGCTGTCGTACTGGTCGGCCATCGAGTGGATCGCGTCGCCGAACGACGCGAACGCCTTGGCGGCCGAGTCGTACGTGGTGTGCGCCCACTCCAGCACAGCCTCGTACGACGACCCGATCAACGAGCCGACCATGTCGGTCGACCCGTACTTCAGGTTCTTCGCATCGGGCTGGAACGCCTGCCAGGCCTGGTCGAGCGCCTCGGCGGCCCGGTGCAGGTCGGAGCCGGCCCGGCGCAGCGACCCCGACTGGATCTCCATCTCGCCGTCAGCCACGGCGATCGCCTCCCGCCGCCGCGCTGATCTTCGCGACCGTCTCGGCGATGCCCTGGGCGAACTGGCTCATCTGCCGGACCGACTCGGTCTGCAGATCAGTCACCATCGCCGCCAGCTCCGCCGGATCCATGACCGCGGCGCCGGCCCCGGCCCGCGCGGTGTTGGCGCGCAGGTCGTCGACGGCGGCGTTCACCGCGATCTTGATCTGCGCGCACAGCTCGTCGGCGCCCGCGCGCAGCAGTCGCGGATCGACAATCAGCTCGTCGAGCCGACCGCCGGCCGCGACGGTGGCGGTGATCTTGCCGTCGGCGGCCGACCCTTCCCCGCGCAACGGTTCGGCCGGTGCGCCCGCCCGATCGTCGCCGGGACGGTCGCCCGCATGGTCGCGGGAACGGTCGCCCGCATGGTCGCTGGCATGGTCGCTGGCATGGTCGCCGGGACCGCTCTGCGCGCCGGCGGAGCTGAGCGCTCCCAGCGCCCGGCGCGTATCCGCGAGCAGGCGCTCGAAACCGGCGCCCTCGAATTCGGTAACGCCCACCGCAGTCCCCTCGGATCGGACCCTGGAGTCCGCTTGACCCCCGAACATCCGTGGGATCGTAACTTCGGCCGGTTAGACGATACAACCGCCCGCCCGGTGGCCGGGCGCGTCGTTCGGGCGCCGCCCGTCGCGCCCGTGGGCGGGTGTGGGAAGTGATCCGGCCCGGCCCCGCCCGCCTACTTGACGATGACCTTGTCGTTCGGGGCGGTCCTGTCCTTGGTCCAGCCGGCGTAGCCGTTGGCGGACTTCCACCGGCGGCCGGCGTACCTGATGTCGGTCAGGCCGTACGTCCGCGCGTGTGAGACCGCCCAGGACGCCACGAGCCACCCCTCGCGGGAGGCGGCGACGGCGACCGTGCCGTCGTGCATCGGCGGGGCATCGGGGCCGAACGCGCGGCGCAGCTCGCCCAGCGCCGCCGCGCGCCGCCTGGTCGCCTGGTGCCCGGGCGGGAACCAGCAGATCACTGCCGTCGGCCGCCGCCCGGTGTAGGCCGCGGCGAGCGTCTGCGCCGTCGTCACGTGCTGGGCGTAGGCGCTGCCGTCCGCGCTGCGCTGCACCCGCTGGGCCGCCTCGGCCACGGCCAGCCGGCGGTAGCCCTTCACCTTGGCCAGCGCCGTGAAGAACCGGTGCGCCGCGTAGACCGGGTCCATCAGCCGCTCCCTGGCCCCCCAGCCCTGGGAAGGACGCTGCTGGAACAGGCCCACCGAGTCGCGGTCGCCGCCCTCGAGGTTGCGGATGTGCGACTCCTGCATCGCGGTCGCATACGCGATCACCAGCGCTCGCTCCGGCAGCCGCTCGCCCGCGGCCACCACCGCGATGGTCGCGGCGTTGCCCGCCTGATCCGGATCGAGCGCCTCCTCGCCCGCCCGGCAGCCGGTGCCGTGGAGGTACGGGCGCGTGTACCGGTACCCCGCGTACACCGCCACGCCCAGCACGAGCACCACAGAAACGGCGATCGCAACTGCCCGTGTCCGCCTCGAAGCCAGCCAGCCCACGGGTTGACCGTACCGGCATGGCCGGACCATTAAGCTCACCACCATGACCGACACCTTCACCAGCCCGATTTCGGCTGAAATCGACGAGCTGTGGGAACGCCGGGCCGAGCTCAACACCGATGACGCGGCCGCCCGCGCCACCATCGTGGCCGCCGTCGACGCCATCGACTCCGGCGAGAGCCGCGTCGCCTTCGTCGACCCGGCCACCGACGAGGTCGTCGTCGACGAACGGGCAAAGCGGGCGATTCTGCTCAGCTTCAAGGTGCTCGGCATGGGCCGGGCGCAGGTGGGCGACTTCCACTACAACGACAGGATTCCGCTCAAGAGCCGGCTCGACGGCGTGCGCGCGGTGCCGGGGGCGATCGCCCGCTGGGGGTCCTTCCTGGCGCCTGGTGTGGTCCTGATGCCGTCGTTCGTGAACATCGGGGCGTACGTCGACTCCGGGACGATGGTCGACACCTGGGCGACGGTGGGGTCCTGCGCCCAGGTCGGCAAGAACGTCCACCTGTCAGGTGGGGTCGGCATCGGCGGGGTGCTCGAACCGCCCAACGCCAAGCCCGTCGTCATCGAGGACGAGTGCCTGATCGGCAGCCGGTCGATGATCACCGACGGCGCGCGGGTGAGCAAGGGCTCGGTGATCGGCGCCGGCACCATCCTCAACCCGTCCATCCCGGTGATCGACACCCAGACGGGTGACGAGATCAGCCGCGGGCACGTTCCCGCGTGGAGCGTCGCGGTCGGCGGCACCCGGGCCAAACAGTTTCCCGGGGGGACGTTCGGGCTGCCGTGCGTGCTGGTCATCAAGCGGCTGACGGAGGGCGAGCGGCACGACAAGAGCTCGCTCAACGACATCCTGCGCGAACACGGCGTGAGCGCCTAGGCCGCCCGGGCCGTGCGCACGGCCCGGGCGGCTGCCGGAGGTGTTCAGGCGGAGGTTTTCAGGCCAGGCTGTTCAGGCCGGGGTGTTGTTGGCGAGGGCGGTCAGCCGGGCGGCTGAGCCGTTGAAGACGTCCTGGTCGCCGGGGAAGGTGCCCGAGTCGGCGAACTGCCAGAACGTGTAGAACGACCAGCCGGACGGCAGCGTGCCGGCGCTGCTGGAGTAACGGGCGATGTCCAGCGGGTCGTTGCTCGCGAAGCCGCCGTAGTTGCCGGTGCACTGGGTCCACCAGTCGGTGGTGGTGTAGATGGTCGCCCAGCGGCTGGTCTTCGCGTGGTACTCGTTGAGGAAGCTGCTGATCCACGATCGCATCGACGCCTGGCTGAGGCCGTAGCAGGTCGCGCCGCTCGGGTTGTACTCGATGTCGAGCATGCCGGGCAGTGTCCGGCCGTCCGCCGACCACGCGCCGCCGTGCGCGGCGAAGTAGTCGGCCTGCGCGGCGCCGCTGGAGCTGGCGGGCTGGGCGAAGTGGTAGGCGCCGCGGACGATGCCCTGGTTGTAGGCGCCGAGGTAGTTGTTGCTGAACTGCGGGTCGCGGTACGACGTGCCTTCCGTCGCCTTGATGTAGGCGAACGTCGCGCCCTTGCTCTTGACGCCGGCCCAGTTGATGGTGCCCTGGTAGTGGCT
>DASUWU010000008.1:0-31871 GCA_036378315.1 Streptosporangiaceae bacterium
CAGGGTATCGATACCGATCGAATCGGTCCTTCAGCGCGACCGGGCGCCGGGGTTGACTTGCCTATGCCATCGCCGGTCCGGCCGCACAGCGGAGGCGAAGCCGGCCCGAGGTGAACCGATCCGGACGGCCCGGGCACCGATCGCCTGCGGCGGGGCCGTGGCCGACCGGTGATCGCGCGTGACCGGTCGCCGTGAGCGGCTACGAGGCGGCACCCCGACCAGCGTCACCGCCCATCCGCCGGAAAGGCACCACCCTTCTGCGGAGGCCCAGCGACATCTTCTGGAGGTCTTCTTGATCGTCGTCACCACGCCCACCGGCCGGATCGGCCGGCAGGTCCTCGACAGCATCATCAACGGCGCGGAGCGGGTGCGCGTGATCGCGCGCGACCCTTCCCGGATCGCCCCGAACGTGCGCGACCGCGTCGAGGTCGTCCCGGGGTCGCACAACGATCCCGACGTGCTCACCAAGGCGCTGTCCGGCGCCGACAGCGTGTTCTGGGTCGTCCCGCCCAACCCGCGCGCCGCCAGCGTCGAGGGCCACCTGTTGAGCTTCACCCGGCCGCTGTGCGAGGCGATCACGAGCGGGCGGGTACGGCGGGTCGTCGGCGTCTCCACCCTGGGCCGCGGCGTGGCCAAGAACGCCGGACAGGTGTCGGCGTCCCTCGCCATGGACGAGTTGATCGAGGGCACCGGCGTGCACTACCGAGCCCTGCGGATGCCGGGCTTCATGGAGAACATGCTTCACCACGTCGAATCCATCAGGAACCAGGGCACCTTCTTCCTGCCGATCTCCGGGGACCGCAAGGGCCCGACGTGCGCCACCCGCGACGTCGCGGCCGTCGCCGCCGAGCTTCTGCTCGACGGCTCCTGGAGCGGGCAGGAAGACGTGCTGATCCTCGGCCCTGAGGATCTGTCCCCCAACGACGAGGCGCGGATCATGTCCGAGGTGCTGGCGCGACCGGTCCGCTTCCAGCAAGTTGACGGCGCCGCCTACAAGGCCGCCCTGGTCGGGCGCGGGATGAGCGAGGCGTGGGCCCAGGGCTTGGTCGACATGGCGGCCGAGGTCGACCGGGGCATCTACAGCGCCGAGCCGCGCACCCCACGATCCACCACGCCCACCAGTTTCCGTCAATGGTGCGAGGAAGCGCTCAAGCCGGCCATTATCCGGTGACCTGGACGATACCGAGGTCGATATCGAGACCGTACTCCCGGCCGCGAAGATCGCGTTTGCCGGCCGCCGGTCGCGGGCGGGAAATGGACGCCCCGCCGTTGATTTCCGGCACAAGGTTCTTGCTTTGTCGAAATGGCGGCCGGGGAGGGGCGGCGGGCGCGGCGCCCCGCCCCGCCCATGCGCCCCCGGCCACGGCCGGCGGAGCGGAGCCGGCGCTTCGCCCGGAGCATTCTAAGAGGACCTGCGGATTCGCCCCGCTAGCATGGCGTCTCGAATAGTGTCCTGAATCGCCGCGGAGGAACCAGGTGTCATCGGCCGGGCCGCGTTCTCCGGAGGAAGGCCGGGTCATTCTCGACCGCTACGACCTGGTGGAATTGATCGGACGCGGCGGCCTGGGCGAGGTGTGGCGCGCATTTGATCGCAGGCTCGGCCGAGTGGTCGCGGTCAAGGAGGTGCTGCCACCGCCGGCGCTGACCGACTCATCCAGGGCGCTGTTCCACGAGCGGCTGACCAGGGAGGCGCGGGCGACGGCCCGGCTGCACCATCCCAACGCCGTCGGCCTGTACGACGCGGTGTCGGACGGCGACCGCCTGTGGATCATCATGGAGTACGTCCCCGGGCGGGATCTGCAGCAGATCATCTCGACCGACGGGCCGCTCACCCCCGCCCGGACGGCGCGCGTCGGCCGGCAGGTGCTGGACGCGCTGGCCGCCGCGCATCGCGCCGGGGTCCTGCACCGCGACGTCAAGCCCAGCAACATCATCATCACCGATGAGGACCGGGCGGTGCTCACCGATTTCGGCATCGCCCAGATCGAGGGCGACTCGACGCTCACCCAGGCCGGTCAGCTCATCGGCTCGCCCGCCTACATCGCGCCCGAGATCGTCGCCGGCGGGCGGCCGACGGCTGCCTCGGACCTGTGGTCGCTCGGTGCCACGCTCTACGCCGCCGTCGAGGGCCACCCGCCGTACCAGCGACCGACCGTGGAGGAGACGCTGGCCGCCCTGGCCACCGAGCCCGCACCCCCCGCGTGGCACGGCGGGCCCCTCGCCCCGGTGCTCGACGGGCTGCTTGAGCGCAACCCGGACCGGCGCCTGACGGCCAGCCGCGCGGTGCGCTTCCTCGAGGCGCTCTTCCGCCCGGACCACATCGCCCCGCCGGGAACCGCTTCCCCTGAGGAGCCCGACGCCACCCGGCGGCCGGGGGAAGAACCGCGCGAAACGCCCTCGTCGCTGGAGCCGGGGGCGTCGGGTTCGCCTGTCGAACCGCCGGCCGACCTCCAGGAACCGCAGGGCGGGGTGCAGGTTCCTGAGGCTCCCGCACCCGCGTTCGAAACGCCGCCGCCCGCCTACTCCGACGTGGGGGAGTACTCCGACGTGGGGGAGTACGACCCGTCGTACGACACCCCGAGCCTGTGGGTCACCAGGTCGGTTCCGCCGCCCGAGGCGCCGCCGCAGCCCCAGTACGGGGCGGGCACCCCGGGCGACACGCTGCCGCCCGCGCCGCCATGGAGCGAGGTCCAGCCACCGTCGGCCCTCCCGTCGTTGCCCCCGGCGCCACCGCCTCCGCCACCACCCGGGGTCCCGTCGTACGGAACGCCCGGACAGCCGATGGGCCGCGGGCCCGGCGACCCATGGGCGCCGCCCGCCCAAGGGCCGGCCCACCCGGCGGAGCCCTGGCGCGTTCCGCCTGACCGCGGGCGCTCGCGGCGCTCGCGCGGAGTCATTCGAGTCCTTCGCCTGCTGCTGCCCTGGCGATGGCGGCGGCACAGAGTGCCCATAGAATCCGTGCCGCCATCCGTGCCGCCACCGGACCTGGACATACCCCCGGGCGGCCTGCCCTTCGACTTCGGCTATGGCGCCGCCTCCCGGCTGGGCCACGCCTCCGCGTTCTACTCTCCGCTGCGGGACGATTTCCACTACGTGCACGAACCGCTGCC
The DNA here is from genome assembly GCA_036378315.1 of Streptosporangiaceae bacterium. Taxonomy (GTDB): domain Bacteria; phylum Actinomycetota; class Actinomycetes; order Streptosporangiales; family Streptosporangiaceae; genus CALAED01. The sequence goes on from DASUWU010000008.1 coordinate 3,111, forward strand.
GCACGGCGAGACCGCCATTCCGCTGCTGGGCAACGAACGGCTGATCCGCGAGCTTAAAGAGCGCCTGACCAATTCCCGCGGCGGCACGTTCCTCATCACCGGATTTCGCGGAGTAGGCAAGACGACCGTGGTCGACCGGGCGCTGGCCGAGCTCGCGGCAGAACGTTCACGCGACCGGCGGGTGGTACCCGTCGTCCTCAGCGTCGCCCGGCCGATGGCCACCGAAAGGCTCCTGTTCGCCATCGTCCGCCGGGTTTTCGAAGAACTGACGGAAGCCGGCGTGCTGGAAACGCTGCCCGCGGCCACCCGGCAATCCCTGTTGCTGGCGTACATGCGCACCTCGCTGTCGTTCAAGGAGACCAGGTCCGACGCATGGGAGCGCACGGCGAACGTCAACATGGACGCCGCGAAGCTGGCCGCCGGCCTGCTCAAACCCATCTCGCTGGCTCTGCCCACGGGCGGGATGACGTCGAAGCGCAGCCGTTCGCTCGCCACCGAAGCGGCCTTCCTGGCCTACTCGGAGACCGACGTCGAGCACGACATGATGCGCATCGTCCGGCTGCTCTCCTCGGTCGCCCCCCAGCCGCCGCGTGGCTGGAGCCGGCTGCTGCCCGGCCGCCGCCGCGGCCGCCGCGGCCGACGCGGACCGGTCGAGCTGGAGATCGTCGTCGTGCTCGACGAGATCGACAAGCTCACCGCGCTGAAAGAGGGCATCGACGAGGTGGAGCGGCTGCTCGGCGGGCTCAAGAACGTCGTGACTATGCGCGGAGCGCATTATTTGATGGTCGCCGGCCCCGATCTGCACGACCAGGTGTTGCGCGACTCCGTACGCGGCAACAGCATTTACGAAAGCATCTTCGCCTGGCGGCTGTACGTGCCGTGCAGCTGGGCCGCGCCCGCCCGGCTGCTCGAGCACATCCTCCGCAATCCGCCCGGCGAACGGGACGGCGGAATCATCGCTGAATTCGCCCAGTACCTCAGGTTCAAATCCCGTGGCGTGCCGCGCCGGCTGCTCCAGGAGCTCAACTCGTTCGTGGTCTGGGAGGAGCCGGGCACGCCATATCTGCGCATCGGCTCCCAGGCCGCCGAGGCGATTTCCTTCTATGCGCTCATCGAGCGCTCGCTCGACGAGTTCTTCGTCGCCACGGCGCGCGAGGTGCTGCCCGCCCCGCTCGACCAGGACAGGTGGCGGCTGAGCGCCTACTACGTGATGGACTGGATCCTGCGCAGCGAGGGCCGCCCCTTCACCTCGGCCGATGTCATGCAGGCGGCCGAGGCCGGCGAGTTCGACCCGATCCTGCGGGTGAGCAGGACCGGCATCGACATGTTGCTCGAGCATCTCGGCCGGCAACAGATCCTCGACGTGGTGCGCGGGGCGGCGCCCGAGACGTTCACCGTCATCGCCGACGTCGCCGCCGCGCAGCTCCCGTCCTACAAGCTCACCGACGCGCTGCTCGCCAAGCTGTTCCGCATCGTGGTGCACAACGAGGAGGAACGCGCGGAGCACGACTACACCCGCACGGTGCTCGCCGCCGGGATGTCGGGCAGCGGCGCGCCGATCCGGACGGTCGGCCGCCGGTACGAGCTGCTCCGGCTAGTCGGCGAGGGCGGCACAAGCTCGGTGTACGAGGGCAGGGACGTGCTGCTGCGCCGGCCCGTGGCGGTCAAGATGCTGCGCTCGTCGCTCACCGGGGACGCGCGGGCCCGCGAGCGCTTCCTGCGCGAGGCGCGGATCGCCGAAGGCGTGCACCACCCCAACGTCGTGGATGTGTACGAGGTCGTCCCGATCGACGGCGACCCACTGCCTGACGACCCACCGGACGATCGCGACCCGCGGGAGCCGCGCGACCCGCAGCTCGCCATCGTGATGGAGTACCTCGCCTCCCCGACGCTGCGCCAGCTCGTCCAGAACAACGGACCGCTGCCCGCGCGGCAGGTCGTGCACGATGCCATCACGCTGGCCGGCGCGCTGGAATACCTGGCCGACAGGGGGCTGGCCAGGCTCGACCTCAAGCCGCACAACATCGTCATGACCCCCGAGCGCGGGCCCGTGATCGTCGATCTCGGCATCGCCAAGATCGTCAAGAACGCCCAGATCTGGCAGCTCGAGTCCGACCTCCCCGAGGACGGCGACTCCACCACGAGCGCCGGAATGATCATCGGCACGCCCGCCTATCTCGCGCCGGAGCAAATCCGCGGCGACGACGTGGATGTCAGGTCCGACATCTACGCGCTGGGCCTCGTCCTCTACACCTGCCTCGCGGGCCGCCATCCGTACGAGGGCCAGCCCCTGCCCGCGATCGTGAGGAAGACCCTGGATCTCGACGTGGACGCATCGGGCCTGCCGTGCTCGGCCGACCTGCGCGCGTTGATCGGGCGCGCGACCGTCCGCGATCCGGACCGCCGCTTCCAGACCCCGGCCGAGCTTCTCACCGCCCTCCGCGACACCCCCGAGGCCCGGGTGTCCCCCGGCGCGCCGGCCGCCTGATCGGAGCGCTTCGGGTGGCGCGACGCCGGCCCGCACCGGAAAAGTGCCCCCGAGCCCGGCAAGAACAGGACCATCAAACTCCGGTCCGCCCGGCTCGCAGGGCACTCTTCTCATTGAACGGCGGCCCTCCTCCGCCCGCCGCTAACAGTTGAGGCGCATGTCCCCGGCCCCCATGTAGCGCCAGGAGACGTCATTGGCCGTGTCGTCGTGCAGGGTGATCCTGAAATTGACCATGGAGGAGGTGAAGGTGAAGGCGGACATGATCGAGGTCCACCCGCTGCTGTGCTCCTGGTCGATGTCGTGTCCCGGCCAGGCGAGCCAGTGCCATGAATTGTTGATGTCCTGCCACCAGACGTCGTAACGCGCCGCATATACCCCCGCGTTGCTCGTGGGAATGTAGGCGTCGATGGTGCACCGGGAGCCTGGCGCGATGAAGCCGAACGCATCCCTGATCACCCATTGGTAGTTCTCGGCCGTCCCGTTCCAGGCGTAGTAGATCGACCCGTCACAGGCGCCCAGGCGGCCGCTGCCGGAGAAGTCGGGATTTTTGCCATTCGCGTCCAGGCCGGTGTAGTGCCACCATGTGCCGCCGGTCGGACCGTAGTCGAGCTCGCCCGGGAAGTTCGGGTTGGTCGTATTGTTGTTCGCGCATCCCGGCCCCCAGACCACGGTATCGCTCGCGCGTGCTTTAGCGATCGGGACAGCCAGCGTCACGATGGTCGCGAGCATAATTGTCAGCGTTCTTGGCGCCGAGCTCAACCGGGACCGCATCGGTCGAATCACGACGACTCCTTTCTTTGGCCGATGTGTTCATGTGCCGCGCCCCCGCAAGGGCAAAGGCCATCAGTCCGGGCGTCCGTGCTCAGCTGGACTGCTCGATCGTGACGCTCTGGACGGCCCGGCCGAACCAGCACGAACCGCGAGAGGTCTGGGTCCCACCGGTCTGGTAGACCCACGGATTGGTGATCGGGGAAGGCGACGGCCAGTCGCAGTAGATGTCCATACGCCAGTTGCCGGAGCCCGTACAGGTGGCCCAGGCGTTGGGGCCGCCATTGTCGTGCCCGGTCTTGCAGGAGAGGTTATTGGCCGCCGATGCCGGGTTCACGGCAACTCCACTGGCCAGTACGACAGTAAGCGCTGCGACCGCAACGTGCCGGATGGGACGGGGCATAATTGGCTCCTTCGCTGCTCGGGACTTTGTGCGCGCGTGGGCACCACGTTTTCGGCGTCCGACCAGATCCGGGGCATTCCCGCGACTGCGGCTCGGGCGATGCGAACAACTGTGATTTCCCCCGCGCCGGACATGATTGCAGCTGTCAGAGCCATTTTCGCGGTTCGTGGCGTCCGCATCATGTCCGGAGCTTGTTCGGAGCGTTTAGCTGCATGTTCGGCCGGTTGCCCGAACACCTGCCGGTGTACCGACCTGGCTGTGCATCACTGCCCGCCACCCTGCCATTGCGTCATGCTAATAAAGCGGCGCCCTTCAGCGGCCGACATTGCCTGCGTCAGATGACTTCTGGCAAACTCCGTGCATGCCCCGCGACGTGCCGCCGGGCGCGGGGGAGCCTGACGGCCGGCTCCCGCCGGCGGCGAAGACTAAAGAAGAGTTCGCCGCACGTATACGTGAACTGCGTACGCAGGCCGGGTCGCCGTCCTTTCGTCATCTGGCGAAGGTCACGAACTATTCGCCGTCGACTCTCGCCGACGCGACATATGGCCGGCGGTTGCCTACGGAGCCGGTTCTCCGGGCCCTGGTCACTGCCTGCGGCGCGGACCCGGCGCCCTGGCTCGAAGAGCTCCGCGGCATCGCGTCCGCTGGTCCCGCGGATTCGCAGGCGGAGGCGGCCGCCGACACGGCGATGGATGCGGGCGCGACGGGGCGGCGGTCCCTCACTGTCCGGTGGCTGTGGGCTGGGCTGGCCGCCGGAACGGTGCTGGTCTTCGGCGCCGGTGTCGCTCTCGGTCAGACGATGGCAGGAGGCTCGTCGGTCCGCCGGTCGCCCGCCGCCGGGTCGCCCGTGCGCGGAGACCTGCCGTCCTTGTGGGGCACGCCCAGCCCGGCCCCGACCACACGGCGGGTGCAGGACGGAACCGACCCGAACGTCGGACACTGCCGGGCCGATGCCCGGCTGGTCGACAAGGCTCCCGTCATGCGAGGGGCCACCCAGATCGGCGCCTTGGAGCTGAAGTACTCGGCGTGGTGCGGAGCCGGCTGGGCGATGATCTATCTCTACCCCGGCGAGCCGATCATGATGGGCCAGGTGACCGTGCGGGCCGGTGACGGACGTGCCGCGTCCTTCACCAACCCTCTGGTGAAGCAGGTGGACGACTACACCGATGTCATCGTGCCCGGCCCGGCGGGATGCCTCGGCGCGCGAGGCGAGATCTACCAAGCCGGCGAACCCATCATGGCGGCCACCATTCCGTGCCAGGTCATGCCGGGACGGAGCTGAGCCCGGTCCCCCGCCGCCCGCCGATGGACGAGCCCAGGGCAGCCGGTAGCGGTAGCGGGTGGGTCGCAGGATCGGCCTCGGCGGGTCGCCAGGCGCTCTAGTTCGACGTCGTCGGGGGGCGGCATGCCTTTACTGTGGCATGTCCTGAAATGTCGCTCAGTCGCGGTCGAAGGAGCCGTGGCGGCCGGCGCCGTCGCGGAAGCGTTGGACGTCGACGAGCCCGGTGGCCTCGATGGTCGCGATGCCGTGGCGTGCCTCGTTCGTGAGGGCAGCGCCGGCCGGCAGGTGTTCGGACTCCAGCGCCGACAGCCGGTCGCTGCGCAGGCAGGTCTGGGGGAAGGCGGCGAGGTCGCGGGCGAGCTCCTCCGCGGCGGCGCGGGCTTGGCCGCGTGGGACGACGCGGTTGGCCAGGCCCATCTGGTACGCCTCCTGCGCGTGCACGGGGCGGCCGGTGAGGATCATGTCCATCGCCCGGGAGCGGCCGATGAGGGCGGGCAGCCGGACGGTGCCGCCGTCGACCAGCGGGACGCCCCAGCGGCGGCAGAAGACGCCGAAGACCGCGTCTTCCTCGGCCACCCGCAGGTCGCACCAGAGGGCCAGCTCGAGGCCGCCGGCCACGGCGTAGCCGGAGACCGCGGCGATGACGGGTTTCGAGATGACCATGCGGGTGGGGCCCATCGGGCCGTCCCCGTCGGCGCTGACCGCGTTGCTCTGCTCGCCGTCGACCGTCTTGAGGTCGTAGCCGGCGCAGAACGTGCCGCCCGCGCCGCACAGTACGGCCACCGCCGCGCCTTGGTCGGCGTCGAACGCGCGGAACGCGGCCGCCAGCTCGGCCGCGGTCGCCTCGTCCACCGCGTTGCGGACCTTCGGCCGGTTCAGGATGACTGTGGTCACCGGGCCCCGCTTCTCCACGTCCACGCTCATCGGCTGCCTCCCCTTAGTTCGCTGCCGCCTCTCTGAGGTCGATGACGGCGCCGAGCCGCCCCCGCAACCGCACCCAGGTGCGGACGTCGTACCACGAGCCCGCCAGCACGGTGCCAAGCAGAACGGGCGCCTTGACCAGCCACGGCACCCCTTGGAAGACGTCCGCGACGAAGGCGGCGACCACCACGAGCAGCAGCCGGGTCGCGGTCTCCCTGGACAGCGAGGTCGGATCGGGCTGGTCGGCGGCGTCCAGCAGGCCGTACGCCACCCGACGCATCGAGCTCGGGTCGCCGCTCAGCCGCCAGTTCGAGATCGCGTCCCGGTTGCGGTACAGGACCGTCTCGAACACCGACCGCGGCATCGTCCCCAGCTCGGTGATCAGCATCTGCGGCAGCATGACCTGGCGGGTCTCGCCGCGCCCGTCGGTGGCCGGTGACCGGCCGCGCCGCACCAGCCGCCGCCTGGCCGCCGCCCGCGGGTCGCCCAGCAGGTACTCGATCAGCTCGGCGCCCTGGGCGTACGCGAGCGAGCGCAGGTAGCAGGCGTTGTGCCACAGCTCGATGACCCGGCGGTCGGCGCCCCTGCCGTCCGGCCCGTCCGGCAGCCAGTCGCGCAGCCGGGCCCGGATGGTGGTCCTGCGCTCGTGCCGGTTGTCATCGACCCACTGCAGGGCCCGCCGGCCCTCTTCCGTGGTGAGGTCGGCGCGCATCTTCGCGACCGGGTCGACGGCGAACGCGCGGTCGTCGTCGGCGTCGCCGCGTTCGCCGGCCGGTCGGATGGTCAGCATGCCGTCCTGGTCGGCGCGGATCCACGCCCCCCAGCCGTCCTGCAGCGCCCGGACCTTGTCCGCCGGGACGCCGCACCGTTCGACGAGGAGTTCTGCGATGCCGTCGGCGACGCCGAGCTTGTCGACCCGCCGGTCCAGCTCGCGCACGCGCAGCTCGCCGAGCCGCTGCCCGACCTCGATGCGCTCGGCCTCCGGCAGCTCGAGGGCGGTGAACTCGAACGGGTTGAGCCGGTCCCGCCAGGTGGCGTCCGGGTCGCGCAGCGCGCGCAGCAACGCGTCCTCCATCGACGCCGCGCGGGAGCGGATCTCGAACGGGAAGGCCAGCGAAGCCCCGACCGGACGGCCGACGAGCTGCAGCGTCCGGCGCGGGCCGAGCCGATGGAACATGATCCCGTCGAAGATCGCGTTGTCGGTCAGCACGACCGTCTCCGACAGCAGGTCGGCCAGGCGCATCATCGCCACGAACGAGCTCGTCGCGTCGGCGCCGAACGGGGTGCGGCCGAGCGCGACGAGGTGGCGCTGCGACAGCGAGTCGAACTCCACGACGTACAGGCGTTTCAACCCGCCTCGCGCCGCCCCGCCCATGGCCCTCCCCCGGGTGTCGCGCGCCGCCCTGCGTGACCACATCAGCAAACCAGACGGCGGCCGGCATCTCAGCGTCGTTATTGCACAAAAGAGAGGGTCCGGCTTCGGCCAGCCCAGGTGCATCCGGCCGGCGCCGAGTCAGCCGGGTCGGCCGGGTCAGGCGACGGCGACCGCGACGATGCCGGTGAGGGCGAGCTGGACGAGGGACAGCGGGACGAGGGCGGTCCAGGCGAGCTTCTGGAGCTGGTCCTCGCGCAGCCGCGGGTAGCTGGCCCGCAGCCAGATGACGGCGAACGCCAGCGCGAACACCTTGACCAGCGTCCACAGCCAGCCGAGCCGGTCGTCGAGGAACGGCCCGTGCCAGCCGCCGAGGAAGAGGACGGTGGTGAGCCCGCAGAGCACGACGATGCCGGCGTACTCGGCCAGCAGGAACAGCCCGAACCGCAGGCCGGTGTACTCGGTGTACGGGCCGAAGACGAGCTCCGAGTCGGCGACCGGCATGTCGAACGGCGGGCGGCGCAGCTCGGCGAGGCCGGCCACGAAGAAGACCGCGCCGCCGATGGCCTGCCAGGGCAGCCACCACCATCGCCACTCCGCCACGATTCCTGGCAGTGACAGCGTGCCGGCCGCCATCGCCGCCGACGCGGCGGCGAACACCATCGGCAGCTCGTAGGACAGCAACTGCGCGGCCGTCCGCAGGCCGCCGAGCAGGCTGTACTTGTTGCCGCTCGACCAGCCGGCCATGAGCGGACCGAGCACGGCGACGCCGATCATCGCCAGCGCGACGACCAGCCCGATGTCGAGATCGAGCGCGACCTGGCCACGAGGACCGACGGGGATGACGGCGAGCACCAGGAGATAGGGCACGAGCGCCACGCCGGGCGCCAGCGCGAAGACCCGCCGGTCGGCGGCGGCCGGGATGGTGTCCTCTTTCTGCAGGAACTTGACCCCGTCCGCGATCAGCTGCGCCCAGCCGTGGAAGCCGCCCGCGTACATCGGCCCGACCCGGCCCTGCATGTGCGCCATGATCTTGTGCTCGGACTGCCCGACGAGCAGCGGGAGCACGGCGAACGCGGCGACGACCACGGCCGCCTTGACGGCCGCCTCGGCCCACGCGCTCACCGGCCGGACCGTCCCCAGTCGGCGGGCACGCCGGGCGGGCGCAGCCGTCGCCGGCTCGGCGCGCCGGCCCCCGACTCGCCGGGCTCCAGCGCCCCAGGCCACGGCTTGGCGACCCTGGCGGCGAGCACGAAGTCCTTGCGCAGCGGATGCCCCTCGAAGCCGTCGGGCAGCAGCAGCGGTTTGAGGTCCGGATGGCCGTCGAAGATCACGCCGAACATCTCGTACGTCTCGCGCTCGTGCCAGTTCGCGCCGCGGTAGACGCCGGTCGCCGTCGCCAGCACCGGCTCGGCCCGCGGCACCCTCGTACGGACGAGCAGGTGGTGGCCGGATTCCAGCGAGTAGACGTGCGCGACGACGCCGAGGCCGTCGGCGAGCTCGTCGACGCCGGTCAGCCAGTCGAAGAACCCGCAGCCCAGGTCGTCTCGGGCGAACCGCAGCGCGTCCACCCACCGGCCGGCCGGGACGTCAACGGTGAGCGTCCCGAACGTCTCGTCGACCCGCGCCGGGTCGCCGGCGTCGCCGGAGGGGGCCGGCCCGGCCGACCACCCTGACCACGCCGCCGCGATCTCGTCCGGCGTCATCGCCGCCCCTCGCCGCCGTCTTCGCCGCCGCCGTCCCCGTCTTGGTAGTCCCCGTCTTGGTAGTCCTCGTCCGGGTCGTCGAAACCAGGAACGATCGACAGATCGATGATGCCGTCCTCGGGGTAGCCGTCGTCGTCGAGCCGGGGCAGCTCCTGGGTCGAGCCGCCGCCCGGGTCGGCCGGCGGCGGCTGTTCGTCCGGCGCGGCCGGCAGCGGCAGCGTGCCCATGCGCGGCAACCGCTCGGTGGGTTGGTCGGCCTCGCGCAGCACCTCGGGCAGCGATGGCGGCGGCGGCCGCAGCGGGCGGCGCAGCACGGTGGCCTCCATCGGCCGCGGCGGCGGCGCCGGCGCGACCGGCTCCCGGCTGTGCCCGTCGCCGTCGCCGGTCAGGTAGCGCTCGCCGAGCGACTCCGCGGCGATCTTCTGCTGCAGCCGTACGATGCCGTGCAGCAGCGCCTCAGGCCGCGGCGGGCAGCCCGGCACGTAGACGTCCACCGGGATGATCTGGTCGACGCCCTTGGTGACGCAGTAGGAGTCCCAGTACGGCCCGCCGCAGTTGGAGCAGGCGCCGAAGGAGATGACGTACTTGGGCTCGGGCATCTGCTCGTACAGCCGTTTGATCGCCGGGGCCATCTTGTCCGTGACGGTGCCGGACACGACCATGAGGTCGGCCTGGCGCGGCCCGGGCGCGAACGGAATCACCCCAAGCCGGATGAAATCGTGCCTCGACATCGACGTCGCGATGAACTCGATCGCGCAGCAGGCGAGCCCGAAATTGAAAACCCAGAGCGAATAGCGCCGCCCCCAGTTGAGAATGAACTTGATCGGCCTCGGCGCGACCCTGGAAAGGGTGCCGATTCGGGGCTCGGGCAGATCGGTCACGCCCACGACAGAACGCCCTTCTTCCACGCGTAGGCCAGCCCGGCGGCGAGGAAGCCCAGAAAGACGAACATCTCGACGAGGGTCGTGGCGCCGAACCCGGGCGCGGCGAAAACCGTGGCCCACGGGAAGAGGAACACGGCATCGACCGCGAAGACGGCATAGAGATAGGTGAAGACGTAGTAGCGGATATGGGTCTGGGCCCATCCGGCGCCGACCGGGTCGACCCCACACTCGTACGTGGCCATTTTGTCCGGGGTCGGACGTTCGGGACGGAGGAGCCGATTCGCCGCCAGGCCGCCGGCCACGATGCCGCCGCCGACCGCGATCAGCACGAAGACCACGACGTATGACCCGAAGTAACCCACGCGATCAGCGTAACCATGCGATCAGGGATCCGCGCGGCCGCCATCAACGTCTGTCTTGTCGGGCCACGCGCCAGGAAAATAGGGTCACGGCGCAGCCGGGCGCACGAGGCCCCGAGGTCGAAGGCGGAACACCACCATGAGCAATGAGCAGGAGCCCCCGGAGCCCGGCCCCGCCTGGGCGCCCCACGACCCACCGCGAGCGGGCGACCCGCCGGGCGACGATCGGGGTGCGGAGGGGGGCGGCGGCGTCCCCGCGCCCGGCTCGCCGCCCTCGCCGGCCGGGTACGGATCGCCAGGGGGCTACGGCGCCGCGCCGCCGCGGTCCGGCGAGTTCGGTGCGCCGCCCGGCGGGTACGGCCCGCCGCGGCAGCCTCCGTACGGCGGCCAGCCGCAGGATCCGTACGGCGGGCCCCAGCAGGGTCCGTACGGCATGCCGCAGCAGGGCCCGTACGGCATGCCGCGGCAGGATCCGTACCAGCAGGGCCCGTACGCTCAGGATCCCTACCAGCAGAGTCCGTATCAGCAGGGTCCGTACGCCGCGCCGGGATGGGCCGCGGGCCAGGCGCCTGGCTCGACCCAGGGCCCGGGCTGGGCGGCAGCGCCGCCCTCTCCGGCTTACCCGCCCAATCCATCGTACCCGTCGCCTTCCTACCCGCCGGAGCGGCCGCCGGGTCGGAACAACCGGCCACTCATCATCGGCTCGATCGCCGGCGGCGTGGTGCTGCTCCTCGTCGTGGTCGTCGCGGTCATCGGCATGAGCGGCGGCGACCGGCAGGGCGGCGCGACCAACGCGCCGACCGCGGCCGCGAGCAACGGCGGGGCGGCGAGCGCGAGCCAGGCGGCCCAGGGTCTCGGCGCGGTGCCCGCGCTGCGCTACAGCGGCACGTTCTCCTCTGGTGGCGACGACTTCCAGGCGCAGCTGTCGGTCACCAAGGCCGGCTCGGCCACCGGCACGATCAAGACGGGCGGCGCGACGGCCGCGCTCGTCTCCGTCGACGGCAAGACCTACCTCAAAGCACCGAAGTCCTTCTGGCGCGACCAGGGCGGCGTCACCGCCAACCCCGAGGACTACGCGGGCCGCTGGGCGCGGGCGCCGGAGTCGGCGTTCAACCTCGACATCAAGAACGTTCTCGCTGCCGGGGCCATCATCCAGGGGCTCCGTGGCGTCGGCTCGTCCCAGCCGGCGGCCGGGACCGAGAACGTCAACGGCACGCCGGCCGTCAAGGTGACGGGCACCGACGCCGAGTACTACCTGTCCACGGCCAACCCGCCGAAGCTGCTGCGCATCGCCGGCGTCGGCACCAACAGCTACCAGTTCGACGTGGCCGAGGTGGCTCCCACCGAGGTCGCCGCGCTGTTCCAGCAGCTCCGCGGCGAGGTCAGGGCGCTCGACGGCGCTCGCGACCCGTCGGTACGCTTCCTTCCCGCCGCCAAGATCAAGACAAGCAACTGCGGCCCGTCGAGCTGCACCATGAAGCTGACGGTCACCACGGTGAGCCTCGGCGGCAGCTCCCGGTTCCGCGCCGTCATGCTCGGCAGGATCACCCAGGGCGGGCCGAGCGGCCGCACGCTCGGCACCTGCTCCGACCGGGTCGGCGCCTCGTCGGGCAGGCGGATCAACATGGCCTGCACCGTCAGGGGCGGCGCGTGGTCCGCGTGGGTGCGCGGCATCAGGGGCACCGCCAAGTACTACGTCCAGGCCCGTACGGTCGCGGAGGCGCTCGACGCGAACGCCCTGCTGTCCGCGGTCGACCAGGAGCAGCAGGGCGCCTGACGGCGGCCCGTGCCCACGGTTTCCTACGCTGCGTTGAGCTGTCGCGACACGCTGCGTTGACCTGTCCAACTGGATGGCCGCATGCGGCCTGCCGGCGCTCTATAGTGCCGCGGGGGAGAATCGTGTGCCTTCCATTCCGCATCGTCCGGCGAGTTCGTTACGGTCGGCCCCAAAAGGTCGTCCGCAAGGTGAACTTAAGGGGCGGATGATACGTCCCATATGACAGGGTCTGGTTCCTTCGTTCGGAGGACTCGGGGACGGATGGCCGGCAATGCGACCTACGTCACACGATCGCTTCCCCGCGCGAAAGACCGGAATACACCTGTGATCCGGGACATACCATGGAGGTAAGCAAACGTAGTGCCGTGACAGCGGAAGCCTCCCCCGCGTCCGGCGCTGCGCGTCGAGGAGGTCCTGCTCTGTGACCAAACAGGTCCAGCAACTCGACCGCGTCATCATCCGTTTCGCCGGCGATTCCGGTGACGGCATGCAGTTGACCGGTGACCGTTTTACCCAGGAGACAGCGTCATTCGGGAACGACCTGTCGACCCTGCCGAATTTTCCCGCGGAGATCAGGGCTCCGGCCGGCACGCTTCCCGGGGTGTCCAGCTTCCAGCTGCACTTCGCCGACCACGACATCCTGACCCCCGGAGACGCGCCGAACGTGCTCGTCGCGATGAACCCGGCCGCGCTCAAGGCCAACATCGGCGACCTGCCGCGCGGCGCCAACCTCATCGTCAACACCGATGAGTTCACCAAGCGCAACCTCGCCAAGGTCGGCTACGAGGCGAACCCGCTCGAGGGCGACTCGCTGAGCGCGTACCGCGTCTACCCGGTGCCGCTGACGTCGATGACGGTCAAGGCGCTCGAAGCGTTCGACATCTCCAAGAAGGACGCCGAACGGGCCAAGAACATGTTCGCCCTCGGCCTGCTGTCGTGGCTCTACCACCGGCCGACCGAGGCGACGGTGAGCTTCCTCGAGCAGAAGTTCGCCAAGAAGCCCGAGATCATGCGGGCCAACATCGCGGCCTTCCGCGCGGGCTGGAACTACGGCGAGACGACCGAGGCCTTCTCGGTGTCCTACGAGGTCAAGCCGGCCAAGCTCGACCCCGGCCTGTACCGCAACATCACCGGCAACATGGCGCTGGCGTACGGCCTCATCGCGGCCGGCCGGCAGAGCGGGCTGCCGATCTTCCTCGGCTCCTACCCGATCACCCCGGCGTCGGACATCCTGCACGAGCTGTCGAAGCACAAGCGGTTCGGGGTCAGGACGTTCCAGGCCGAGGACGAGATCGCGGGCGTCGGCGCCGCACTCGGCGCGGCGTTCGGCGGCGCGCTCGGGGTCACCACGACCTCAGGCCCCGGCATGGCCCTCAAGAGCGAGACGATCGGTCTCGCCGTCACGGTCGAGCTGCCGCTCATCGTGTGCGACATCCAGCGCGCCGGGCCGTCCACCGGGATGCCGACCAAGACCGAGCAGGCCGACCTGCTGCAGGCGCTGTACGGCCGCAACGGCGAGGCCCCGGTGGCGGTGGTCGCGCCGCAGTCGCCCAGCGACTGCTTCGACATCGCGATCGAGGCGGCCAGGATCGCGGTGAAGTACCGCACGCCGGTGATCGTGCTGTCCGACGGCTACCTGGCGAACGGTTCCGAGCCCTGGCAGATCCCCGACGTGGCGGCACTGCCGACGATCGAGCCGGGCTTCGCCGTACCGCCGTCGAGCAACGGCGACGCCGAGGGCCACGGCAACGGAACCGGCGCCGGCGAGGCGGCGGGCGACGCCGGCGGCGCGTTCGCGCCGTTCCGCCGCGACCCGGCCACGCTGGCGCGGCCGTGGGCGGTGCCGGGTACGCCCGAGCTCCAGCACCGCATCGGCGGGCTTGAGAAGGCGGACGTTTCCGGCAATATTTCGTACGACCCCGCCAACCACGACCGCATGGTCAGGTTGCGGCAGGCCAAGATCGACGGGATCGCGAACGACATCCCGCCGCTGGCCGTGGACGATCCGCGCGACGCCGACGGCACGGGCGCGAAGGTGCTCGTCCTCGGCTGGGGTTCGACCTACGGGGCGATCGCGGCGGCGGTACGGCGGGTGCGCAGGGCGGGCGGCCGCGTGGCGCAGGCGCACCTGCGGCACCTGAACCCGTTCCCGGCCAACACCGCCGAGGTGCTCAAGTCGTACGACAAGGTGCTGGTGCCCGAGATCAACCTCGGCCAGCTGGCATTGCTGCTCAAGGGCAAGTTCCTCATCGACGTGATGAGTTACAACCAGGTGCGCGGGCTGCCGTTCAAAGCGGAGGAGCTCGCGGGGGTGATCCAGGACGTGATCGACAGTGAGTGAAGCGGTGACCAATGGTTCCGACACCGATTCCGGGCCGAACGGGAGAAGGATCGGCAACGGGGTGCGGTCGGGCAACGGGGCGGGGTCCGGCAACGGAGCGGCGGCGCTCGGGGCATTGGCGCTGATCCCGCGGACGGACGAGAAGCAGACTGCAAAGGATTTCAAGACCGACCAAGAGGTCAGGTGGTGCCCGGGGTGCGGTGACTACGCGATCCTGGCCGCCGTGCAGGGCTTCCTGCCCGAGCTCGGGCTGCGCCGCGAGAACATCGTGTTCGTCTCGGGCATCGGCTGCTCGTCGCGCTTCCCGTACTACATGAACACCTACGGGTTCCACTCGATCCACGGCCGGGCCCCGGCGATCGCCACCGGTCTCGCCGCGGCGCGGCCCGACCTGTCGGTGTGGGTGGTGACCGGCGACGGCGACGCCCTGTCGATCGGCGGCAACCACCTGATCCACGCGCTGCGCCGCAACATCAACCTGAAGATCCTGCTGTTCAACAACCGGATCTACGGCCTGACCAAGGGGCAGTACTCGCCGACGTCCGAGATCGGCAAGATCACCAAGTCGACGCCGATGGGCTCGCTCGACTCGCCGTTCAACCCGATCTCGCTGGCGCTCGGCGCCGAGGCCTCGTTCGTGGCCCGTACGCTCGACTCCGACCGCAAGCACCTGCAGTCGGTGCTGCGGGCGGCGGCGGAGCACAAGGGCACCGCGATCGTCGAGATCTACCAGAACTGCAACATCTTCAACGACGGCGCCTTCGAGCCGCTCAAGGACCCGGCGGTCCGCGACGAGGTCACCATCAAGCTCGAGCACGGCGAGCCCATCGTCTTCGGCGCCGCCCGCGACAAGGCGCTGCGGCGCACGGCGTCCGGCGGCTTCGAAGTCGTGCCCGCCGGCTCGCCCGACGTCGCCGTGCACGACGCGCGCAACCCCGACCCGTCGACGGCGTTCGCGCTGTCCCGTCTGGACGCGCCCGCCTTCGAGCACACCCCGATCGGGATCTTCCGGCAGGTCGGCCGCCCGACGTACGACGAGATGATGCGCGAGCAGCTCGACGACGCCGTGGCCCGGCAGGGCGAGGGCGACCTGGCGGCCCTGCTCGGCAGCGGCGACACCTGGCGCATCGACTGACCGCACGCCAGCGGGCGTTCAGGGGAGGAAGACGACGTAGTCGTCGATGCGGCTGACCAGGTCGGGTGCCAGGTCGGCGTGCACGCCGAGCTCCGCGGCCGAGACGAAGCCGCCGTGCTCGGCGCGCAGCCGGACGATGCGTTCGATCATCTCGTCGGTGAGGTCGGGCAGCGTGGCCAGCGCCGCCGGCGGCGCGTGGTTGACGTCGACGAGCCCGCCGTCGTCGTACGTGCGCGGGAGGTCGGGCCGGCCGATCCGCAGGTCGCGGGCCAGCTCGGGGTCGGTGCTCGCCAGCCGGCGGGCCTGGGCGCGCAGCTCCCTGCGGTAACGCGCGACCGCGATCGCGTGCCGGTTCAGCTCGTCGCGCGGCGAGCGGCCGGGGAAGAGGCGGGGGCGCAGCGCGAACGCGTGCACCGAGCCGACCAGCCAGATGATCAGCAACAGCGCGACGCCGAGACCGGACCAGCCGGTGGCGAACGAGAGGATCTCCACGCCGGTGGCCAGGCCGTATCCGGCCGCGACCTTGCCCAGCCGCGTCGAACCGTGCCGAACGGCGGCGTAGAAGAACGCGGGTGACGTACCGAAGCCGCAGGTCAGCAGCGGGACGAGCGCCCAACCGAGCCCCTCGGGCTCGTTCCTGGGCACCGGCGGCAGCAGCACCGGCGGCAGTGGGGGCACGGGCGGCACCGGCACCTGGGGCGGCGCGTCCCGCCACCATCCGGGGGGACGCGGCGGCCACCCGGGGGATGTCGGGACAGGCCCTGCCATAACAAGGATGGTAAGCACGCTCGCCGCCGCCGCACAGCGCCGGGGGCGCCTGCCGCACGGCGCCGCGGGGACCGTCGTTCCGCGGCGCGGCCGGCGTACGCAATCATGGTGTCCCATGGCACGGCTTCCAGGAGGCGGCCTCGCCAAGGGTCTGGCCGTCACGCTGCGCACGATGACCCGGCGTTCGATCACTCGCCAGTACCCAGTGGCGGCGCCGGAGCTTCCCCCGCGCAGCAGGGGCGTGATCGCCTTGTTCGAGGAGAACTGCACGGTGTGCATGCTGTGTGCCCGTGAGTGTCCCGACTGGTGCATCTACATCGACTCGCACAAGGAGACCGAGCCCGCGCCGGCGGGCGGCGGCCGCCCGGTCACCCGCAACGTGCTCGACCGCTTCGCCATCGACTTCGCCCTGTGCATGTACTGCGGGATCTGCGTCGAGGTGTGCCCGTTCGACGCGCTGTTCTGGTCGCCGGAGTTCGAGTACGCCGTGTACGACATCGCCGAACTGACCCACGAGCGCGACCGGCTGCGCGAGTGGATGTGGACGGTCCCGCCGCCGCCCGCGCACGAGGCCGGCGCCGAGCCGCCGAAGGAGGCGACCGCCGGGATGCGGCCGCGGCCATGACCATGACCGTCCAGGATGCGGCCGCGGCCATGACAATGACCGTCCAGGAGGTGCCTTGACCGCCCAGGAGGTCGTGTTCGTGCTGCTCGGCGCCGTCACGGTCGGGGCCGCCGTGCTCGTGGTCACCACCCGGCGGCTCGTCCACGCGGCGCTGTGGCTGGTGGTCTCCTTCGGCGCCCTGGCGGGTTCGTTCCTGGTGCTGACCGCCGAGTTCGTCGCCTGGGTCCAGGTTCTGATCTACGTCGGCGCCGTGGTCGTGTTGCTGCTGTTCGGCATCATGCTGACCCGCGCGCCGATCGGGCGGTCCGACGCGCTCGACTCAGGGAACAGGTGGGCGGCGCTCGCGGTCGCCGCTGCGACGGCGGGCGTGCTGGTCACCGTGGTGGTACGCGGGTTCAAGGACGCCTACGTGCCGCTTCACGCCGGCGCGGGCACCGCGGGTGAGCTCGGGCGGAGCGTCTTCCGCGGCTGGGTGCCGGCGTTCGAGCTGCTGTCCCTGCTGCTGCTCGCCGCGCTGGTCGGCGCGATCGTGCTGTCTCGTACGGACATCGCGAACGGTACGGCGGGGGACCCCGCGCGGCGCGAGGGGAGCGGGGGCTGATGCACGTCGTCTATCCGGCGGTCGTGGCGGCGCTGCTGTTCTCCGTCGGGGTGTACGGGGTGCTGGCCAGGCGGAACGCCATCCTCGTGCTGATGTCGGTCGAGCTCATGTTGGGCGCGGTCACCCTCAACCTGGTTGCCTTCGACATCTGGCTGCGGGACCGGTTGCACGGCGGGCAGGTCCTCGCGCTGTTCGTCATCGCCATCGCCGCAGCCGAGGTCGGGCTCGGGCTGGCCATCGCGTTGATGGTGTTCCGCACCCGCCGGACGATCGACGTCGACGCGCTGCGTGCCCTGCACGAAGACCGCCAAGACCTCGAAGAGCGCCAAGACCGCGAAGACAGCGAAGACCGCGGACGGCCACGGTGATCGCGTTCGCCGCGGCGGCCATCGCGGTGCCGTTCGCCGCCGCGCTCACGGTGCTGCTGCCACCCGGGCGGGTGCGGTGGACGGGGCCCGCCGTCCACATCACGGCCGCGGCGGCGTCCGCGCTGCTCACGCTGGTCGTCGCGGTAGCGCTCTGGAGGGACGCGGGCGTACGGACCGGCACGCTCGCGGTCGCGCCCACCGGCACGCTGCCGATCGGGATCGGGCTGTACGTGGACCGCCTGTCCGCCGTCGTGGCGCTGATGGTGGGGTGCGTGGCGGCGGCCGTCCAGACCTTCGCGGCCGCCCGGCCGGCGTCCACCACGGAGGCGGGCGGCAGCCACCGTTCTTTCGCCGCTTCCGTCTCGCTGTTCACGGCGGCGATGCTGCTCGTCGTGTACGCCGGCGACCTCATCGTGCTGTACGCCGGCTGGGAGGTCATGGGGCTGTGCGCGTACGTCCTCATCGGCCGTCGCGGGGGCGACGGGGACGCCGGGGGCGGCTCGCGGGCGGCGGCGGTCAAGGCCTTCCTGATGACCCGCGCCGGCGACGCCGGGTTCATGTTCGGGATCTTCGTGCTGGGCGTGGGCGCGCGGACGTTCTCGGTCCGCGGCGTCCTCGCCCACCACTACCCGCACGCGACCGCGCTCGCCGGGGCGTCGCTGCTGCTCGCCGGCGTGGTGGCCAAGAGCGCGCAGTTCCCCCTGCACACCTGGCTGCCGGAGGCGATGGTCGCGCCGGTGCCGGCCGGCGCGCTGATGACCGCGGCCACGATGGTGCCCGCGGGGGTCTACGCCGTCGCCCGGCTGTTCCCCGTGTTCCTCCAGGCGCCCGGCGCGCTGGCCGCGCTCGCCGTCGTCGCGTCCATCACGATGCTCGGCGCGGCGCTGGCCGCGCTCGCCCAGGATGACCTCACGCAGGTGCTGGCGTACTCGACGATCAGCCAGCTCGCCTGCATGGCGGCGAGCCTGGCGGCGGGAGCGCGGGACGCCGCGATCCTCTATCTGCTGGCGCACGGCGCGGCCGCGGCCCTGCTGTTCCTCGGCGCCGGCTGCGTGCGCGCCATGGCCGGCACGATCCGGCTGCCCGGGCTGGGCGGGCTGCGGCTGGCCATGCCCGTGACGTTCTGGTCGATGACGGCCGGCTGGGCCGCGGTCGCCGGGGTCCCCGTCGCCGCCGGGTTCTTCGGCAAGGACGCGATCGTCGCGGCGGTCCAGCACGCGGCGATCGGGGGCGCGCCCCGCCCCGCCGAAGCGTCCGGGGCCATGCCCGCGTGGGCGGCGGTGCTGCTGTACGTGACGCTGCTGCTCACTGTCGCGGCGACGGCGGCGTACGCGACCCGGGCCTGGCTCATGACCTTCTTCGGCGAGCCGCGCGGGCGTGCCCCTGGGCGCGAGGTGCGCGAGGCGCCGCCGCTCATGCGGTGGCCGGTCGCCGCGCTGGCGGTGCCCGCCCTGGTCCTCGGGTTCTTCGGGCTCGGCTCGGCCGGGCTGCGCCCAGAACCGGGCCCGACGGCGGTGCTGCTCGCGCTGGTGGCAGCGGGAGCCGGTGCCGCGTTCGTGGTCTGGAACCGCGACCCGGCGCTCGATCCGGCACGGGTGCTCGGCCGCCGGCCCCGTACCGTGCTCGAGCGGGGGTTCTCCGTGGACGCGGTGTACGGCGTCGCGGTCGTACGCCCGATCCTGGCGCTGGCCAGGCTGGTGGCCACCGCGGACGACCGGGTCGTCGCCGCTGCCGTCGGCGGAGCCGGTCGCGGCGTGCGCCGCCTCGGCGGGCTGCTGCGCGCCACCGAGGGCGGCAACCCGCAGGCGTACGTCACCGGCCTGCTCGCCGGGGTGGCGGTCATCGCGGTCGTGGTGGTGGTGTTCACATGATCGTCGCGCTGCTGGCGGTGCCGTTCTGCGGGGCGCTGCTGCTCCTGCTCGTGCCGCCGCACCGGCTCGGCCTGCGCCCCGGAGCCGCCGGAGCGGGAGCCGCCGGAGCCGAGCGGTACGTCCGCGCGGTGGGGCTGCTGGCCTCGGGCGGCGCGCTGCTGCTCGCCGTCCTCGTCGCGGCGACGTTCGACTACGGGCAGCCGCGGCGGATGGCGCGGGTCGTCGACCTGTCGTGGGCGCCGGCGATCGGCCTGCGCTTCCACGTCGGCGTGGACGGGATATCCCTTCCGCTCGTCGTCCTCACCGCGCTGCTGACGTTCCTCTGCCTCGTGTACGGCCAGGACCGGCACCAGAGCCGGGCGCTGACCGGGCTCGTACTGCTCCTCGAGGTCGGCACGCTGGGGACGTTCGTCGCGCTCGACCTGATGCTCTTCTTCCTCTTCCTCGAGGCCGTGCTGATCCCGATGTACTTCATGATCGCGATCTGGGGCGGGCCCGGCCGGCGCGCGGCGGCGTCCACCTACGTCCTCTACATGATGCTCGGCTCCGGGGTGCTGCTGGTCGGCCTGCTGCTCATCGCGGTGCACGGCGGCACCCTCGACATGGTCGTCCTCGCGCGGCGGCACGGCGCCGGCCTGTCGCACGGCGTCCAGGTCGCCGCGTTCGGTCTCGCCGGCCTCGGGTTCGCGGTCAAGGCGCCGATCTGGCCGCTGCACTCCTGGCTGCCGGACGCGCTCACCGAGGCGCCGACGGCCGGCTCCGTGCTGCTCGCCGGCGTGCTGCTGAAGACGGGCACGTACGGCCTCGTTCGCATCGCGCTGCCCATGGCGCCGGCCGGGGCGCGCACATGGGCGCCGTGGCTCGGCCTGCTCGCCGTCGCCGGGATCTGCTACGCGTCGCTGGCCTGCCTGGCCCAGCGGCAGCTCACCCGCATGGTCGCGTACTCGACGGTGGGCGGCATGGGGTTCGTGCTGCTCGGCATCGCGACGCTGACGCCGGCGGGGACGAACGGCGCGCTGTTCGGCAACGTCGCGCACGGCCTGATCATCGGCCTGCTGTTCTTCGCCGCCGGATCGGTGCGGAACAGGTACGGCACGGGCGACCTGGACGCGCTGGGCGGCGGGACGACGGCCATGCCGCCACGGCTGGCCGCGATGCTCGGTTTCGCCGCCGTCGCCGGCCTCGGGCTGCCCGGCCTCGCCGGCTTCTGGGGCGAGTTGCTCGCCCTGCTCGGCGCCTACCGGCCGGCCGCCGGGCTGCCGCGCCCGGCGTTCGTGACGTTCATGGCGGCCGGCGGGCTCGGTGCCGTACTGACCACTGCGTACTTCCTCCGCCTGCTCGCCGGGATCACGCGTGGGGTGGTGCCGGTCGCGCGCGAGGAGGTGCGGGCGCATGAGTACGCGGTGTGGGCGCCGCTCGTCATCCTGATCGTCGCGATCGGGCTCTGGCCGAAGATCCTGCTCGACCTCACCGACGGCCCCGTACGCGCCCTACTGGGAGGCGGCTGATCATGAGCTACGCGGTCCACGCCGGCCAGGTGACCCAGGGGATCGACTACGCCGCGATCGCGCCGCCGCTGCTGACCGCGGCCGCCGGCATCGTGGCCCTGCTGGCGGACGCGTTCGGGCTGTCCCGCCGGGCGGTCGGCCTCGTCTCCTGGGCCGGCCCGGCCGCCGGGCTCGCGGCGGTCGGGGTGCTCGCCGCCGGGCGGCCGCGGGCCACGTTCTGCCTGCCGAGCGGGCTGCGCGCCGCCGTGCCGTCCGCCGGCGGCCCGCCGGCGGCCGGAGCGGCCCGCCCGCCCGGCCTGGCGTCGTGCTCATACGTCGTGGACGACTTCACGCTGCTGTTCCAGGGTCTGGTGCTGGCCGCGGCGCTCGCCGTGCTGCTGCTGTCGTACGGCGAGATCACCCGGTCGAGGCTGCCGGTGGGCGAGTACCACTTCCTGCTGCTGGCAGCGGTCACCGGCGCGCTGGCGCTGGCCGCGGCCCGCGACCTGGCCCTGCTGGTGGTCGCCCTCGAGACGCTGTCGCTGCCGGTCGTCGCGCTGGTGGCGCTGCGGCGGTACGACGGGATCGCCGGGGAGTCGGCGCTGAAGCTGTTCCTCTTCACCGTCGTCGGGACCGCCGTGACGCTGTTCGGGATCAGCCTCGTGTACGGCGTGACCGGCGCCCTGCATCTTGATCGTGTCGCGGCCGCGCTGGCCCGTACGCCGGCCGACCTGAGGCCGGCCGCCGCCGCCGGCGTGGTGCTCGTGCTGACCGGGTTCGCGGTGAAGGTGGCCGCGGTGCCGTTCCACTTCTGGGCCCCGGACGTCTACCAGGGCGCGCCGCTGCCGGTAACCGCCTTCCTGTCCGTGATCTCCAAGGCGGGTGGCTTCGCCGGGCTGGCGATCCTGCTGGCCGCCGGCTTCCCCGCGTACGCCCGTACGTGGGGAGTGCTGATCGGCGTGCTGGCCGCGGTCACCATGACGGTCGGCAACCTCGTCGCGCTGCGGCAGCGGCACGCCGTACGGCTGCTGGCGTGGTCGTCGATCGCCCAGTCCGGCTACATGCTGGCCCCGCTGTCGGCCGGCGCGACCGGCGTGCGGCGGCTGCCGGAGGCGGTCGCGGCGACCGTGGCGTACGTGGCGATCTACGCGGTCATGAACCTCGGCGCGTTCAGCGTCGTGGCGGCGGCCGCGCGCCGGGGTGCGGTGGTGGTGGACGACTATCGGGGTCTGGCCAGGAGCGAACCGGCCACCGCCATGGCGCTGGCGTTCTTTCTCCTCTGCCTGGCCGGACTGCCGCCGGGGGTGATGGGACTGTTCGCGAAGATCGTGGTGATCAGGGCCACGGTGGCCGGCGGGATGACCTGGCTGGCCGTCGTCATGGCCGTGAACACGGTGATCGGCCTCTCCTACTACCTCGGCTGGGCGGCGCGGCTGTTCGCGCCGCCCGCGCCCGGCCGCGCGGCGACCCAGGGGATGGACCGTACGGTGGGCGCGGCCATCGCGGCGGCAGCGGCGGGCGCCGTGGTGCTTTCCGTGGTGCCGCAGTTCGTGCTACACCTGCGTTTGCCGGTATCGATCCTCCCCGGTTAATCTGCTCGACCACCGCTGGGGAACGTCTCTCCAGGTTCAAGCCGTTGACCAAGCAGGAGGGGTCCCGGGGAGGCAGAAAGCGTTGCGGTTGAACGGTGTCAAGACGGCGGCGCTGATCGGCGCGCTGTCCGCGCTGATGCTCGCCGTGGGTTGGGCGCTGGGCGGACGCGCCGGGCTGACCATCGCCCTCCTCATCGCGTTGACGACGAACGGCATCGCGTACTTCTTCAGCGACCGCATCGCGTTGCGCGCGATGCGGGCCCATCCGGTGAGCGAGGTCGAGGCTCCGACGATGTACCGCCTGGTGCGCGAGCTCTCGACGGCCGCCCGCCAGCCCATGCCCCGGCTGTACGTGTCGGAGACCGCGCAGCCGAACGCGTTCGCCACCGGCCGCAACCCGCGCAGCGCCGCGGTCTGCTGCACGCGCGGCATCCTGCAGATGCTGAGCGAGCGGGAGCTGCGCGCCGTCCTCGGCCACGAGCTCTCCCACGTCTACAACCGCGACATCCTGATCTCGTCGGTGGCGGCGGCGATCGCGACCGTGATCACCTACCTGGCGCACCTGGCGATCTTCTTGCCGGTGGGGCGCGATGACGACGACGGCGGCCCGGGGGTCCTCGGCGCGCTGTTCATGATGATCCTCGGTCCGATGGCCGCCGCGGTCATCCAGATGGCGATCAGCCGTACCCGCGAGTTCCAGGCGGACGCGTCCGGGGCCCAGCTCACCGGCGACCCGCTCGCCCTGGCCGGCGCGTTGCGCAAGATCGAGGCGGGGGCGCGGGCGATGCCGCTGCCGCCCGACGGCGAGCTCGCCGCCGCCAGCCCGCTGATGATCGCCAACCCGTTCCGCGGCGAGGGCCTGGTGCGGCTGTTCTCCACCCACCCGCCGACGGCCGAACGCGTCGCCCGCCTCGAGCGCATGGCCGGCTACCGCCGCTGATCTCGTTTTCAGGCCCGGCGGCCCCGGGGCCCCGCGGCCCCGCGCTCAGGGGGCTGTGAGCACGAGGGGCCCGTCGGCGGTCACGGCGATCGTGTGCTCGAAATGCGCGGCGCGGCTGCCGTCGCCGGTCGCGATGGCCCACCCGTCCTGGAGGAGCCGGCCGTCGTCGTGGCCGCCCTCGATGAGCATCGGCTCGATCGCGATGGTGAGCCCCTCGCGCAGCCGCATCCCGCGGCGCGGCCGTCCGATGTTGGGGACGGCGGGGTCCTCGTGCATCGCCGTACCCACCCCGTGGCCTGTGCAGCCGTCGAGGATCCCGTAGCCGGCGCCGCGGGCGACGGACTCCACGGCGTACCCGACGTCGCCGAGCCGGTTGCCGGGGACCGCCGCCTCGATCGCGCGCCGGAGCGCCTCGGCCGTGGCCTCGATCAGCCTCGTCGCCGCGTCGTCGACGGCGCCGACGGGGATCGTGATCGCCGCGTCGCCGTGGTAGCCGCCGAGCTCGGCGCCGCAGTCAACGGACAGGATGTCGCCCGCCGCGAGCGCCCGCGCGTCCGGTATGCCGTGCACCACCACGTCGTTGACCGACAGGCACAGCGTGGCCGGGTAGGGGGTGGCCGACCACTGCGGGTGGTAATGCAGGAACGACGGTTTCGCGTCGTGCTCCTTGATCGAGTGCTCGGCTATCTCGTCGAGCTCGGCCAGCCGTACGCCAGGCGCGGCCGCCCGCGCGACCCGCTGGAGCGTCCGTGCCACGACCCGGCCGGCCTCGCGCATGATCGCCAGCTCGCTGGAAGTCTTCAGCGCCACCATGGAGAATATTTTAATACCAGGATTACAATCTCCATCATGGTGCGCACCCCGTTGACCGACGAACAGCGCGACCGCGGCCGGGCACTGGGCCAGGTCCTGCGGGCGGCACGCGGCCCGCGCAGCGCCGCCGGCGTGGCCCACGACGCCGGCATCTCGCTCGACACCCTGCGCAAGATCGAACGCGGCGCCATCGCCGCCCCCGCCTTCTTCACCGTCGCCGCCATCGCCCGGGCGCTCGACCTCGACCTCGCCGACCTGGCCCGCACTCTGATGCCCGAGGGCCGCCGCACCCCCATCGCCGGCTGACCCGGGCCCGCTACCAGGTGATGGGGACCGCGGCGGGGCCGCGGACGGACATCGCCGGGCGCCAGACGATCTCCTTGTGCGGAACGGCGAGCCGGAGGCCTGGGAAGCGGTCCAGCAGCGCGGCCAACGCGATCTGCCCTTCAAGCCTGGCGAGCGGGGCGCCGATGCAGAAATGGATGCCGTGGCCGAAGCCCAGATGCGGGTTGTCCCGTCGCGTGATGTCGAACCTCGTCGGATCGGCGAAGCGGCGCTCGTCGTAATTGGCCGAACTGTTCATCGCGACCACCGCGTCCCCGTTCCGGATCCGTACGCCACCGAGCTCGACGTCGGCGGTGGCGACCCGGAGCAGCGAACCCTCGGCCGGACCGTCGTACCGCAAAATCTCCTCGACCGCCGGACCGATCAGCGTCGGGTCGGCGCGCAGCGCGGCGAGCTGGTCAGGATGCCGCATCAGCAGCACCACGCCGGTGGCGATCAGGCTCACGGTCGTCTCGTGGCCGGCCAGCAGCGTCTGCGTGGCGAGGTCGATCAGCTCCTCCTCGCTGAGCCGCGCCTCGTTGTCCCTGGCCTCGATCAGCGCCGACAGGAGGTCGTCGCCCGGCCTGCTGCGCTTGATCTCGATCAGGCGACGCATGTCCTCCGCGCCGTCGCGCTGGGCCTGCGCCACGGCGTCCATGCCGTACGTCATGGGGGCGACGATCACGCTGGACCAGGCACGGAACCGTTCGCGATCCTCGAAGGGAACGCCCAGCAGCTCGCAGATCACCGCGGTCGGCAGCAGGAAGGCGAACTCGTCGATCAGATCCACCGGGGGCCGCTTGGCGGCCATCCGGTCGAGCAGCTCGTGCGTGATCTGCTCGATGCGGCCGCGCATCCCCTCGATGCGCCGGGCGGTGAACGCCTTGGCCGCCAGCCGGCGCACGCGCGTATGGTCGGGCGGGTCCAGGTTGAGGATGCTGCGTTCCCCGGTCGAGAAGTCGCCGGGCTCCATCATGCACGGCGCGCCAGGGTAGAAGAGGGAGCGGCTGAAGCGCGGGTCGGACAGCACGGCACGCACGTCGTCGTACCGGGTGATCAACCACGCCTCGTGCCCGCTGGGCAGCACTACGCGGGACAGCGGCTGAGTGATGCGCAACTGGGAGTAAGCGACCCCGGCCGGCGTGGCCGGATCGCCCTTCCGCGCCGGATAGCCCGGCAGTGGAGTGGACACCGTCTCATACTGCGGCAGGTGTGCACGGTAGACCAGAGGATTTATCGGCGGTTGCCCGGCGGCCGCCGTGCGTTTTCGTGGCCGGTGGAGTATGCGGTCGTCGATGACGTTAGTTATCGCGCCATACGAAAAAGTCGATGGTGAGCTGCTCCAGCTGGTGAAAGGCGTCGGTCGACACGTCGTCGACGGTGACGAGCGCGGTATGGTCCAGATCGGTTTGCACGCAGAAGCGTTCGCCGGACCGGAGCGTCGTAGCCTCGAGTTGACTGACGCTGCGCGACGGTTTGGCGGCGAGCGCCGACCGGCATTCCGCGTAGCCGCCTGGTGAATCGTGGCCGATTTCAATGAACCGAGGCCGGTCGTCCGCCGGATGTATTCCCTCTTGGTCGAGGATCAGATCCGCGGTTTCTCCGCATCGGGAAGGGCCCAGGTGTGGATGCATGCCGCCCCAACCCGGGCAGCCGGTGTCGAGATCGACCTTGTCCTGGTCGTTCGTGGCGATGGATGACGACCGCCTGAGGACGTAGCCCTTCTTGTCGATGAACGGCTCGCGGGCGACGCCTTCCGGCGGCGAAGGGTGCCCGGGGACTTTATCGGCCGACGACTGTTGTTTGATTATCTGCAGCGCACCGAACAGTGCCGAGACCAATACCAAGCCAACGATGATGGGCGCCAGTGCTCTGGTGGGCAGCCAACCGGGTTTGCTGATCCAGCCGGCGATAATGCTCAATAGCAGGGCGGCCGCCACGACCAAGACGGTTAACCCAAAAGCGCTCGCGAACGACATGGCGCCATGATTCCATACCCCTGGCCGCTAGCGGTGCATACTCTTCGGTATATGACTGATATGCCAGCTTTCTAGGGATATGCTCCTTTGGTTGCAATACCCCGTGGCCCCCTTTTTCGGGCGCCGCTATTTCCGCCGACAGCCCGACCGCTATGCGCACCTCGGTGGAACGTCCGGAATCTCGCGCGCACCACCAAACGACACGGCCGACCGTAATCCCCGTAGAGGCCCTTGGTGCCCGACCGGGACATCGGGCCGGCAGCGCGCACCACGGCGGGCAGCGCGGGACCGCCGCATCCGGTGCGTCTCCTGTGCCCTCCCGGGCCCCGCACCGCTGCCCGGGTCAGCGAGACGCCGTAGAGAGGGGTTACCCGCGTATCGTCTTCAGGTTGTAGAGATGTCGCAGAACAGACAGATATTCGCCGGGCACATCGAGAACTTTCGGCGCCGGTCGGTCGTCTGAACAGATGGAGGCGCGCCGGGTCGACCATGGCGGGGAGGTACCGGCGCGCCACCTTATTTCCGCCGGTCACCCCGACCGCGTGCCGGCTGCCCTCCGCTGACTCACCGGTAGTTGGTGAACTGGAGGGCGACGTCCAGGTCCTTGCCCTTGAGCAAGGTGATCACCTGCTGCAGGTCGTCCTTCTTCTTCGAGCTCACGCGCAGCTCGTCCCCCTGGATCTGGGCCCGGACCCCCTTGGGCCCCTCATCCCGGATGATCTTGCCGATCTTCTTGGCGTTCTCCTGGGAGATCCCCTCTTTGAGGTCCACGCCCAGCTTGTAGAGCTTCCCGGACGGCTTGGGATCCCCGGCGTCGAGAGCTTTGAGCGATACGCCGCGCTTGACCAGCTTCTCCTTGAAGACGTCGAGAACGGCCTTCGCGCGTTCCTCGCTGTTGGCCTGGATCTCGACGGACTGCCCTGACCACCTGATGCCCGCGTCGACGTTCCTGAAGTCGAAGCGGTTGGCGACCTCCTTGGCCGCCTGGTTCAGCGCGTTGTCGACCTCCTGCCGGTCCAGCTTGCTCACTATGTCGAACGATGACTCCGCCACGGTGCTTGGTCCTCACGACTTGTCATGATCACGTCGGCGCAACCGGCCTGATAGGGCCTGATGCGCATCAGCAGCTGATCCCAGTCTGGCACCGAGCACCCGGCCAGCGCCCGCAGGTGAGTGATCGTCGCCCCTCGATACCGTGTCACGACCACCGCCCGAGTTCGCTATCCTTGCCGGTGTCGTCGCGCGAGCGGCGTCACGGCGGGTTGCCCGAGTGGCCAAAGGGAACGGTCTGTAAAACCGTCGGCTCAGCCTACGTTGGTTCGAACCCAACACCCGCCACCACCACCCAGAGCGGCCCCTGACCAGTACAAACATGGTCCGGGGGCCGTCGTGTTTCCGGACCGGCATAG
The DNA here is from genome assembly GCA_036378315.1 of Streptosporangiaceae bacterium. GTDB lineage: Bacteria > Actinomycetota > Actinomycetes > Streptosporangiales > Streptosporangiaceae > CALAED01. Next base: position 31,324 of record DASUWU010000008.1, read on the forward strand.
GCAGCCGGATGCCACCGAAAGCAGCCCTCAGCCGCCGTTCGCGGGATATACGCGGGATGAGAGTCCGGGCGTTTGCGCAGGTCGCCCCAGACGCGAGAAGGGGCCGCGGGATGACCCGCGACCCCTCCACCGTACGTGACGTTCAACCGCCGAGCGCGTCGTCAATCCGGCCGTTCGCCAGACCCTCCTGTCCGTCGATGCATTTGGCGTAGACCTTCAGCAGGACGTCAACGCTGTGCCCCGCGCGCCGCGCCACTTCGGTCGCGGGGACGCCGGAGTTCAGCCAGAGTGACACCGCGGCGTGCCGCAGGTCGTACGGCCGCCGGGCCATGGGAGAAGCCACCCGATCGGGCGAGAGTCCGAATGGGCGTGCCTCGGCCCACACACGCCCGTACGAGGTCGAGGCGACAATCTTCCCGCGTTCGCTCTGGAACAGCCGGCCGTCCTTCGCCGTCCCGAACTCCGCGATATGTTCTCGCAGGATGCCCACCAGCACGGGCGGGATGGGTACGGCGCGGACATCCTGGCGAGCACGGTGTTTGAGCTGG
>DASUWU010000009.1:0-52449 GCA_036378315.1 Streptosporangiaceae bacterium
CTGCTGGCCGAACACAAGGTGCTGACCGGCCCCGCCGCGACCGCCGACGCCGTCGCCGCCGCCGTCCCGGTCGTCCGCGACCGACGCGCGGGCGCCCAGGCCCACCTGCTGGTACGTGACCGCCGTACGGCCGGCGCCAACGGGAGGAACGCGCCGCCGCCCGGCTGGGAGGCCCACCGGGTGGACCTGGAAGAACTCGTGCTCGGTTACCTCCGCGCGCCGGCGGCGGCCGCGCTTCCCGGCCCGGGCCGCCTCGCCACCGGTGCGGTGCCCGCATGAGCGGGGAAGCCCGCGCACAGGGCGCGCCGAGGCTGCGCGGGGAACACTCATGAGCGCGGTCACGGCGGCCCGGCCGGTCCGCGGGATGCTCTGGGTGGCGTGGCGCCAGCACCGGATGATGGCCGCGGGGGTCGTGGCCGTGCTCGGCGGGCTCGCGCTCGCCCTGTTCGTGCACGGTCTCGGCATGCACGCCGACTTCGTACGGCTCGGACTCGACAGGTGCGGGTCGCCGGCCGGCGGCCGGTGCCAGGCGCTCGAGCCGTTCTTCGACGACCAGTACGGCGGGGCGCTGCTGTACTGGCCGCGGCTGCTGCTGTTCCTGCCGATGCTGATCGGCATGTTCGCGGGCGCTCCGCTGGTCGCCCGCGAGCTCGAGTCGGGGACGTTCAGGTTCGCCTGGACGCAGGGCTGCGGGCGGCTGCGCTGGATCTTGGTCAAGCTGGCCGCGATCGCGGTGGTGCTCACGGTGGCCGCGCTCGGGTTCAGCCTGGTGTACGCCTGGTGGTTCGAGCCCGCCGCCTCGTTCCAGGGACGGCTGGGCAACGGGACGTACGAGGTCAGCGGGCTGGTGTTCACGGCGCGGCTGGTGCTCGGATTCGCCCTCGGCGTCCTGCTCGGCGTGCTGATCAGGCGGACCATCGTGGCGATGGCCGCGACGCTGCTCGGCCAGCTGGCGATCAGCCTGCCGCTGGCGCTGGTGCTGCGCCCGCGCATCGAGCGACCCATCACGACGCGGCTCGGCCCCGGCCATGACCCGACCGGCTGGACGCTGCACCAATGGTGGGTCGGCCCGGACGGCCACCGGGTGGGTCGGGCCACGATGAGCGCCCTCGCCAACCGGCTCGAGGTCGGCGGCGTCGAGCCCTACCGGTGGCTGGCCGCGCACCACTACGCCCAGTGGGAGACCTACCAGCCGGACGGCCGATTTTGGACGTTCCAGCTCGTCGAGAGCGGCTGCCTCGTCGTGCTCGCGGGGGCGTGCGCCGCGGCCGCCGTCTGGTGGATCGTACGGAAGGCGACATGACCGAGCAGGCGATGCGTGCGCTGCCGTTCCTCGGCATGCCGTGGGTGACATGGCGCCAGCACCGGCTCGCGCTCGCCGGCCTGGTCGGGGTGCTCGGCGGGTTGAGCCTGGTGCTGCTGGTCAGCGGCCTGCGGATCCACCACGCGTACCGCGGTTTCGGGCTCGACCACTGCCCTGACCTGAGCGTCCCGGCGTGCGCCGGCGCGGCCGACGACTTCTACAGCGAGACCCGCGACTGGGAGAACCTCACCGCCATCGGGCTGCTGCCGCCGCTCATCGGGATGTTCGTCGGCGGCCCGCTCCTCGCCCGCGAGCTCGAGACCGGCACGTTCCGGTTCGCGTGGACCCAGGGCGTGGACCGGACCCGCTGGCTGGTGACCAAGCTGGCCCTGCTGGGGTTGGCCATCGCGGCGGCAGCGCTCGCGTTCAGCGCGCTGTTCGCCTGGTGGCACGCCCCGTTCACCCGGATCGGCGGCCGCATCGACCCGGGCGCCGCCTACGAGGTCGAGGGGGTCGTCTTCGCCGCCCGCTCGGTGTTCGCCTTCGCGCTGGGCACGCTCATCGGCGCGGTCCTCCGTCGCACCGTGGCCGCGATGGCCGCCACCGGCGTGGCCTCGTTCGCGGTGCTGACGTCGATCATCATGTTCCTGCGGCCGCACCTCGTTCCGCCGGTCACGGGCGTGGTGCCGGGGAACGGCCGCGCGCAGCATACGGAGTGGGTCCTGCGGTGGGGGCTCGTCGGCCCGGGCGGGCACCGGCTCAGCGCGGCCGAGCAGGAAGGCGTGTTCCGGCACCTGGCCGCGGTGGGTCAGAACGAACCCCTCCGCTGGTTGCTCCAGCACGGCTACACGCAGTGGGAGACCTACCAGCCGGACGGCCGGTTCTGGGCCCTGCAGTCCATCGAGGCCGGCACCCTGTGCCTGCTCGCCCTCGCCCTGGCCGCCGCCAGCCTCTACCTCATCCGCCGCCGCACCGTCTGATCCGGATCGGGATACGCGACAGCGCCGGTCGGGATGTCAGCGTCCGGTGCCGGCGGGGTGGGGGGCGTCGGTGTTCGCGGCGGCCCAGCTGGCCAGGAGCCGGAGTTTGTCCTCCGACTCGCTACCCGGTTCGGCGCCATATGCGACGAGGGTCAGATTGTCAGCGGCCAGTTGGAGGGCCTCGTAGGTGAGGTGGAGGGTGCCGACCAGCGGATGGTGAAAGGGCTTGGCGCCCTGGTGATGCTGGCGTACCTCGTGCCGGGCCCAGCGGGTTCGGAAGTCGTTGCTGTGGGTGGACACCTCGCCGATGAGTTCGGTGAGGTTCTTGTCGAAGGGGTCGCGGCCGGCCTGGGCCTGCAGGAGGGCGACAGTGGTGTCGGCGGCGCCTTCCCAGTCGCCCCAAAACTGCCGGGAGCGGGGGTCGAGGAAGATGAAGCGGGCGTGGTTGGGCACGTCGCCGCCGGCGGCCTCGATCATGGGTGCGTACAGTGCCCGGCCGAGGGCGTTGGTGGCCAGGACGTCGACGCGGCCGTTCATGATCAACGCCGGTGCGTCGGTCATGGCGTCCAGGAGCCGCTGCACCGAGGGCCGGATGCTCCCCGACGCGGGGTGGCGCCGGCGGCGCCGCGTCGGGCCCGCGGCGCGAGCCAGATCCTCCAGGTGGGTGCGGTCGTCGTCGTTCAGCCGCAGGGCGCGGGCCAAGGACTCCAGCACCTGCTCGGAGACACCGGACAGGTCTCCGCGTTCCAGACGCGAGTAGTACTCCACGCTCATGCCGGCGAGCAGGGCCACCTCGGCGCGGCGCAGCCCGGGCACCCGCCGGGTGCCGTGCGAGGGCAGGCCGGCCTGCCGCGGGCTGATCCTGGCGCGACGGGAGGTCAGGAACTCACGGATCTGGCTGCGCTGGTCCACGTCCCCAGGTTAGGTGGCTTTCCGCCTGGCAGGGGTGCCCTGTCAGTACACCTTTGACCGGTGCCTTCCACCCCACCAGGGCAGCGCCTTTGATGGCTGGCAGACACACCGCGCCGCTGCCGTGCGCCGGCGTCGTCCTCGACGAACTGCCGGCAAGTCAGCACTGACAGGCCCTTAACCCCAGGAGAACCATCACCATGCGTGCCACCCTCATGTACGGTGCCGGCGACGTCCGCGTCGAGACCGTCGCCGACCCCGCCATCCAGCAGCCCACCGATGCCGTCGTGCGCATCGTGCGCGCCTGCGTCTGCGGCACCGACCTGCACCACTACCACTCCATGCCCGCCGGCGAACAGGGTCAGCGGATGGGCCACGAGTTCCTCGGCGTCGTCGAGCAGACCGGCGCCGACGTCGCAGGTGTCAAGGCCGGTGACCTGGTCGTCGCCTCGTTCTCCTACCAGGACAACACGTGCGAGTTCTGCCGCGCCGGCGTGCAGACCGCCTGCGTACACGGCGGCTTCCTCAGCGCCGCGCAGGCCGAGATGATCCGCGTGCCGCTGGCCGACGGCACCCTCGTCAAACTGCCCGTGGGCATGGACTCCGAGCTGCTGCCGTCGTTGCTCACTCTCGCCGACGTGTACGGCACCGGCTACCACGCCGCCAAGTGCGCCAACGTCGCCGCCGGCGACACGGTCGCGGTCATCGGCGACGGCGCGGTCGGTCTGCTCGCCGTCCTGTCGGCCAGGCAGCTGGGCGCCGAGCGGATCATCTTGATGGGCCGCCACAAGGCTCGCACCGACCTGGGTCGGGAGTTCGGCGCGACCGACGTCGTCGCCGAGCGCGGCGAGGACGGCATCGCCGCGGTGCGCGAGCTCACCAACGGCGGCGCCCCCAAGGTCCTGGAAGCCGTCGGACACCGGCCCGCCTACGATCAGGCCGTCGGCATCGTGCGCTCCGGTGGCGTCATCAGCCGCGTCGGCGTGCCGCAGTACGACGACGCCCCCGTTGGCTTCGCCAGCCTGTTCGGGCGCAACATCACCCTCAACGGCGGTCCCGCTCCCGTGCGCGCCTACATCGACGAACTGCTGCCCGCAGTGCTCGACGGCACGGCCAGCCCCGGCAAGGTCTTCGACCGCACGGTCTCGCTCGACGAGGTCCCCGACGCCTACCGCGCCATGGACAACCGCGAGGTCCTCAAGGCGCTGATCGCCTTGTGAACCGAACGGCGCAGACGACCCGGCGGCGGGCGGTTAGGCGCGCTTGGCGCGGGCGCGGAGGCGTTCGCGTTCCTTGGCGTCGAGGACGATCTTGCGTAGCCGGATGGCGTTGGGGGTGAGCTCGACGCACTCGTCGTCGGCGACGAACTCGAGGGCCGCCTCGAGGCTCAGCACCCGGGGCGGGGTCAGTCGCTCGAAGGACTCGGCGGTCGAGGAGCGGATGTTCGTCTTCTGCTTTTCCTTGGTGATGTTGACGTCCATGTCGTCGGCCCGCGAGTTCTCCCCGACGATCATGCCCTCGTACACCTCGGTGCCGGGCGCTACGAACAGCGCGCCGCGTTCCTGCAGGTTGTACATGGCGTACGCGGTCGCGGCGCCGGCCCGGTCGGAGACCAGCGATCCGGTGGGCCGGGTGCGCAGCTCGCCGAACCACGGCTCGTAACCCTCGAAGACGTGATGCGCGACGCCGGTGCCGCGCGTCTCGGTGAGGAACTCCGTGCGGAAGCCGATCAGGCCCCGGGCCGGGACCAGGAACTCCATCCGGATCCAGCCGGTGCCGTGGTTGGTCATGTTCTCCAGGCGGCCCTTGCGGACGGCGAGCAGCTGGGTGATCGAGCCCAGGTACTCCTCGGGCGCGTCGATGGTGAGGCGCTCGACCGGCTCGTGCCGCCTGCCGTCGATGTCCTTGGTGACGACGCGGGGCTTGCCCACGGTCAGCTCGTAACCCTCGCGGCGCATCGTCTCGACCAGGATCGCCAGCGCCAGCTCGCCGCGACCCTGGACCTCCCAGGCGTCGGGGCGCTCGGTGGGCAGCACCCGGATCGAGACGTTGCCGATGAGCTCGCGGTCGAGGCGGTCCTTCACCAGCCGGGCGGTGACCTTGGTGCCCTTCTCGCGGCCGGCCAGCGGCCCCGTGCTGGTGCCGAAGGTCATGGAGATGGCCGGCTCGTCGACGGTGATCAGCGGGAGCGGGCGCGGATCTTCTTGGTCGGCCAGCGTGTCACCGATCATGATGTCGGGGATGCCGGCGATCGCGATGATGTCGCCCGGGCCCGCCTGGTCGGCCGGGCGCCGCTCCAGGGCCTCGGTCATCAGCAGCTCGGTGATCTTGACTCGCTCGATGCTGCCGTCGTGCTTGCACCAGGCGACCTGCTGCCCTTTCTTGATCGTGCCGGCGCGCATCCGACACAGCGCGATCCGGCCGAGGTAGCTGGAGGCGTCCAGGTTGGTGACGTGCGCCTGCAGCGGGCTGTCCGGGTCGTACGAGGGCGCCGGGATTGTCTCCTCGATCACCTGGAACAGCGGCTCCAGGTCGGGGCTGTCGGGCAGCGAGCCGTCGGCCGGCCGGGCCAGGCTCGCCCGGCCGGCACGCGCGGAGGCGTACACGATCGGGAAGTCGATCTGGCCTTCGGTGGCGTCGAGATCGAGGAACAGCTCGTACGTCTCGTCGACCACCTCGGCGATGCGCGCGTCCGGGCGGTCGACCTTGTTGACCACGAGGATCACCGGGAGCCGGGCCTGCAGCGCCTTGCGCAGCACGAACCGGGTCTGCGGCAGCGGCCCCTCGCTCGCGTCGACGAGCAGCACGACGCCGTCGACCATGGACAGGCCGCGTTCGACCTCGCCGCCGAAGTCGGCGTGGCCGGGCGTGTCGATGATGTTGATGGTCAGCCCGCGGTGCCGGACGGCCGTGTTCTTGGCCAGGATCGTGATGCCCTTCTCCCGCTCCAGGTCATTGGAGTCCAGGACGCGTTCGTCGACGTCCTGGTTCTCCCTGAAGGCTCCGGACTGCCAGAGCATGGCGTCGACCAGCGTCGTCTTTCCGTGGTCGACATGGGCGACGATGGCGACATTACGGAGATCGTCGCGTGTGGAGATGGGCATGCAGGCTCGCTCGCGCTTGTGAGGTTGGGATCGCCGCAGACTGCTGGCGCTATAAGTCTACGCGGCGCGGCGACCCCGCTCGCCGTCCCGTGCGAGTCCCCGAGCAACCCCGGACGGGCTCAGAGGTAATCAGAGGTAACGGAGGACCGCATCGACCACGGGAAGGTCGGCGTCGAGCCAGCTCACCTCGTACACCTCGGCCGCGGCCAGCCACCGCAGCGCCAGGTGCTCGAGCGGCCGGGGCGTGCCGTCGGTGATCGTGGCGGTCCACACGCGCAGCACCGCGTTCGCGGTGAGCCGCCAGTCGCCGCCGACCCGTTCTCCGAGGCCAACCTCGACGCCGAGCTCCTCACGGCACTCGCGGACGAGCGCCTCTTCGTCCGACTCGCCCGGGTCGACCTTGCCGCCGGGGAACTCCCAGCCGCCGGCGAGCGCCGGCGGCTCGGCGCGCTGCGCGGCCAGCAGCCGCCCACCGGCGATGATGGCCGCGCCAACGACGATCTCGCTCATTGGCTCGCGTTCTTGAGCTGCTGCTGGACGTCCGGCCGGGCCAGCGGCCGGGTGAAGCCGGCGAGATCGCCGCGGACCGTGTAGTTCTGCACGCCGATGTTGGGCTGGCATGCGCTGCACCGGGCGACGACCATCTTGCCGCCGCCGATCACCAGGCCGACGTGGCCGGGATGGTCCGGCCCCGAGTTCGGGCCGGAGTAGAAGAACACCAGGTCCCCGGGCTTCTCCGTGCCGTTGGGGATGCGCGTCCCGAACGGCCACTGCCCGAACGTCGTCCGCGGGATGTCGACGCCGACCTGGCGGTAGGCGGCCTGCACGAGGCTGGAGCAGTCCCAGGCGTCGGGGCCGGCGGCGCCGAAGATGTACCTCTTGCCGCGCTGCGCCATCGCGAACGAGATGATCTTGGCTACGACGGCGTCGGAGATGCCGTTGAGGAAGGCGTTGTCCGCGCAGACCGGGCCGTCGGCCTCCACGACGTTGAAGTCGCCGCTGGCGTAGCGCTTGGCCCAGCTCAGCACCGCGTCCACGTATCCCCACGAGTGGTTGTACATGAAGATCGCGGTCCGCATCCGGTCGGGCGCGCCGTTGTGCTTGAGGTACGCGGCCGCGCTGGGGATGGCGTCCGCCGGGTCGTAGCGGTCCTTCTTCCCGTCGGAGTTGCCGTCGACCGCGAACATCCGCCACGTGCCGGCCAGGAACTGCATGGGCCCGCCGGCACCGGCGAAGTTCTCGCCGCTGTGCACGCCGGGCGCCTTCGACTGGCCGTGGTCGGTCTCCACCTTGCCGATGCCGGCGAGCACGTTCCACGGCATCCCGTACCTGCTGCCGGCCGCCTTGTAGAGCCCCAGGTAGGCGGCCGGGATGGATCTGGCGTCCGACGCCTCGCCCGGCTGCGCCTTGGCCCCTCTGGTGTCGGTGCACCCGCCGTTCGAGCCCCCGCCGAACAAGAACTGACCGGCCCCGAAGAGGACCGGCATGACGAGCAGCGCCACCAGCAGGACCCCGGCGCCGGCGACGGCGATGCCCAGCAGGGCCAGCCGGCGGTTCACGACCCACTCTCCACCGGCACTAACCGCACTTCACGCGACGTCTTCATCCTTGCCTCCCGGTGCTCATCCGGTGTCCCCCGCCTGGCCGGCGTCGGCTGGTTCGAAGGCGTAGACGCGCCATACGCCGCCGTCGCGGGTCACCGTCACCGCGTACCTCTTGGTGTCTTCGCTCTGCCCGGCCGCGGTGCGGAGCTGCTGACTGCCGGTCACCACGAAGATCACCGAGTTGGCCCCGATGTCGCGGATCGAATCGACGACGGCCGTCCCCACCGCGACGGTCTGGTCGCGCTTGCGTTCGGCGGTGATCCCCGGCGCGGCCTGGCTGTTGACCAGGTCGGGCAGCAACTGGTCGGTGACGAGCGGGCGCAGCCGCCGGCCGTACGCCTGCGGGTCCTCGTCATAGCGGTACGTCGCGTACGCGGCGGTGAATCGCCGCGCCAGATCCGCCGCCGTCGCGAAGTCGCGTTGGGAGAACGGCAGCAACCGGTAGATGTCGAACCCGTCCGGGGAGATGCTCGAGGAGATGCCAGGCGGGCTGGTCGCCGGTGGCGCCGGGGCCGCCGCGGACGGCGTCGGAGAGGAGGCCGGCCGGCTCGATGCGGGGCTCGGCAGGGTGAGGTAGATGCCCACGCCGGCCAGCACGACGACGATGCCGGCGAAGGCGAGCTTGCGCTGGCGGTCGCTCAAGTCCATCGCGCGCCCGCCTCACCCGCCGCGGGCCGGCCGAGCGGCCCGATCACTCCTCGGCCTCCTCCCGATCGGAGGAGCGATCCGTCGGGCGCAACCAGAACGGGATCGGTGGACCGTCGTCGCGCACCGCCCGGCCCCACAGCGGCGGCGGCGCGGAACCACGATCGCGAACGGCCTCCGGACCCTGACGCTGCTTCGGCACGCCGGCCGCGGGATCGCCTGGACGGCTTCGCGCCGGTCCGCCGTCGGCGCGGCGAGAGCCGCCGGACCGGCCGCCGCCCGCGCCGCGCTCGACACGGCCGGAGCCGCCGGAGCCGCCGGAACCGCCGTCCGTACGGCCGGAGCCGCCACCGAACCAGCCGCGCCCGCCGGCGCCCGTCCCCGTACCGCCGCCGGCACCTGACCCGCCACCGGCACCTGACCCGCCACCGGCACCTGACCCACCGCCGGGGCGCACCGCTCCGGCGGTGCCGCGTGCCGCTCCGGCGGTGCCGCCGCCTGGACGGGCTCCGCCGTTCCGGCTGCCGCCGCGCGATGCCTTGCCGGTCAAGGGGCCGGGAGGGCGGGCTCCGGACCCCGCCAGGCGTCCGCCGGACGGGACGGGCGGGCTCGCGCCGCCGGCTCCGGCCGAGCCGCCGGCTCCGCCGCCGCGGACCGGGAGGTTGAGCGGCGGGGCGCCGTCGCGCGGCCGCACGCCGGCTCCGGTAGCGGCCGCCCCGCCGAGGGCCCGGGCGGACCCCGCGGTGGCCGTGTCCGCGGTGAGCGGCTCGGGTGTCGCCGCGCCGCCGTCCGCGCCGTCGGGCAGCGCGTCGCGCTTGCCCAGGCGGGCCAGCCGGTAGCCGAGGGCGCCCGGTACGGACGCCGTGGCGAGCGCCGCCGTCCGCTTGCGCGTCTCGGTGACCGACTTGTCCATCTCTTCGTTGCTCCTGGCCCGCGACCCGACGCTGGAGTAGCCGACCGCGGAGAAAAGATGCTGGAACGGCTTGCGATAGATGAAGGCGGCGAACGTCACGAGCGCGATGAGCAGGATCTGCAGGCCCCACGGCAGCCCCTCGCCGAGGATCAACCCGTACGCCCACAGCAGCAGCGCCAGCACGCCGATCAGCGCCGCCTGTTTGAGCAGCATCGACAGCAACAGTTCCAGCCAGCGGATGGCGATCACGCGGCCGATGCCGGGATGGATGCCGATACCGAGGAAGATCGGTCCGGCCACGAGCAGCAGCAGAAAAGCGATCTTGACGACGATGAGGGCGATGGCGATGACGAGGACGAGCAGTCCCGCGATCAACGCGGCGAACATGCCTCCGAACGCCACCGCCAACCTACTTGTCCACTGTTTCCCCTGGAAAAGTGGATATATCCCGGGATAGTTGTCCTTGACGTTCTTCGCGACATCCTTGTAGGCGTCGGCCTTCTTGTTGAGGTCGGGCTTCTGGCCGCCGAACGTCTCCGGCAGGTCGACCGCCTGCGAGTTCAGCAGCTTGTCGGCGTTGTCCTTGACGATCTGGGCGTTCGGGTCGGTCGTGCCGAACTCGCCCATCAGCCACGGCTTGCAGACCAGCGCCACCCACAGCCCGTTGGCGTTGCGCGTGGTGGCGTCCATGTCCGCCAGCCGCGGCGACCGCTGCCCGGCCGGCGCCGGGACGCAGGTGCTGCCCTTGTCGTCGCTCTGTGGCAGCGCGGCGTTGAACGCGACGGTCGTCGCCTCGGACACCTTCGTACCGAGCGTCGTGAAGTCGGCCGGGCGGGCGATCAGCCAGATCAGCCCCACCATCGCCGCGACCATCCAGATCGTGCCCTCGGCGGCCTTGCTGGCGCGCTTGCGGATGAGCCCCCACCAGGCCAGCCACATCGCGCCGAGCACCACGACCCAGGCCCAGTACTTGGCGTTGAAGGTGTTGCCGATGCCGGTGATCACCCCGTCCACGGTCTTCTTCAACCAGCCGAGCAACGACTCGGACGCCGCTGCCTGGTAGATGCTGATCGTGGAGCGGTCGATGGACTGGGTGAGGGTGAACACGGTGCTCGCGATCGAGTTGCCCATCAGCGCGACCGCGTCCGAGCAGCCCATGTCCATCGCGTACCAGAACTGGCCACGGGTGCCGTACCGGTCGTAGTACGTGAGGTCCCGCGCCGCGGTGTGCTTGAGCTTGTCGTCGGGGTAGTCGGGCGGCTTGATCATGCCGTCCACGCCCGACCCGTACGCCTCCGGCGCCGGGTTGTCCGCCGGCCGGCAGCTGTCGTTCGGGCTGGGCAGCGGGATCGCCGCGCTCGACGGGGCGGCGAACGGGCTCAGCATGAACAGCGCGAGCACGGAGAGGATGACGATCGACCGGCGTCTACCCCGGTGCCGCGAGGTTCGCTCCAGTCGGTCCCGGTCCCGCGGCGCCCGTCGCCTGGCGCGGATCGGGTGGGGGAACCTCATCGGGTGACCTCCTCGGCTTCGGCCCCCGCGGGGTCGGGCTCCCCCTGGCCCGGTATCGGCCCGCCGGGCGCGGATGGTCTGGCGTGCGTCGGGTTGGTGTCGAGCCAGCGCAGCAGCTCCTCGGAGATGAGGTCCACGCCGATCCGGCCGGCCCGGCCGTCGAGATCCCGGAACACGCACTCGCCGTTGCCGAGGTTGCGCAGCACCGCCTTGTGCTCCTCGGACGCCTCCACCCCCAGCAGCGCCATCACGTTGCCCACCTCGACCCGTTCCGATGACCGGAACGAGAACACCGACGACAGACAGTTGGTGACCTGCTCGTTCAACAGGTCCCCCGCGTTCTGCGACACCAAGATCAGCGCCGTGTTCCTTGACCGGCCCATGCGGGAGACCTCGGGCACCAGCTTGGCGCCCTCCGGCGTCGAGGTGATCGCCCACGCCTCGTCCAGGAAGATCGCCTTGGGCAGCCGCCGGTCGAGGCCGTGCATCAGCCGCCGGGCGAACTGCGACACCAGGTACATCAGCGCGACCGACAGCCGCTGCTCGTAGGAGTAGTCGTCACGGCCCACGGCCACGTCCGGCAGGGTCAGACCGCCGAGCGTGAACACCGTCGTCCACCCGGCCGTGTCGATGCGGTCACCGCCCGACGGGTCGAAGCACAACCGAGCCAGGTGCATCTCCGACATCGACCGCAGCACCGCGCCGAGGTTGCGGGACGCCGGGTCGGGCGACGCCTCGAGGTGGTCGACGACCTTGCCGAGCGAGGGCTGGTCGCCGTTGGCCACCGCGCCGACGGCCTGGATCATCGCCGACTCGCGCTCCTCGGACATGCGCGGCAGCAGCAGCCGCAGCGTCTCTGTGGCCATCGTCTTCTTGGCCGCCAGGTCGTCGCCGAAGGAGAACGGGTCGAGCAGGCCGGGCGCGGCCGAGCCGAGCGGCATGATCCGCGCCTTGCGGCCGCGCGAGCGGAGCAGCTCGACCAGCGACTCGGCGTCGCCCTTGGGGTCGATCGCCGCGACCGTCACGCCGCGCAGCGCCATCTGGTAGATCAGTAGCAGCGCCAGCGTGGTCTTGCCGCCGCCAGGCTCCCCGGTGATCGCCACCGCCGTCGGCCGGTTGCGGGCCGCGGCCACCAGCGGGTCGAAGTGCACGATCGACCGGGCCCGGCCCAGCGTCTCCCCGATGTACGGACCGACCCAACCGCCGCCGTCGACCCGGTCGCCCAGGTCCACGGTGGCGACCGGCATGCCGCCGGCGATCGTCCGGAGCGGATGCCGCTGCGCATAGGCGTTCAGCCGGATCCGGTCGCCGGGCAGCGACTCGCAGAACAGCGAGAACTGGTCGCCGGTCGAGTTGACGACGTCGATGCCGATGTCGCGGTAGTGCTCGACGACCGCGTCGACCCGCTGCACCAGGAGCTCCTCGGTCGGCGCGAACACCACAAGCCGGTGCCAGCCGTACACGAACGGGAGCCGCTCCTTGGTGATGCCGTGCTCGAGCATCCGGGCCGCGTCGATCTGCTCGGCCAGCGCGATCGGCGCCTCGGCGCCCGCCTCCCTGATGTGCTGGTCCATGTCGCGGGCGTGGGCGAGGCGGCGCGAGACGTCCCGCGAGGCCATGGCCGGCGGGATCAGCTTCATCCTGGCGCTGATCTCCACCGGGAATGGCAGGGAGTCCGAGTAGTGCATCCACGGCTCGCCGTCGGGGAACGGCATCAGATCGGGGAACCTGGCGAAGGAGAGGTAGGCCACGTACGACGACCCGCCCGGCTGCTCCATGCGCAGATGCGAGCGCCCGTTGTGGATGGCGCCCTCGACGAGCGTCTCGATCTCACCCGCGCCCCACGGACGGCGCGGCACGGCGGACGGCGGCGGATCGCTCAACGACCCGGTCACCGCGTGCTGGAACAGCCACGCCACCTCGACCGACAGCGCGTGCCTCGCGCGCAGCGCGCCCCCGGCAAGCGCACGGCCGACCCGCTCGGCGCTCTCGGTCCAGCGCGCGATCTCCTTGGCGTCGATCGCGTCGTCTTCCAGGCCGAGCGTCCGCTCGCCGCGCCGGTACAGGCCCAGCATCTGGGCCAGCGTCCCGCCGCCGAGCGCCCCCACGCCCCGCTTCCCGAGCCGTACGCCCAGATAGACCTCTTTGGTCCAGAAGTCCTTGGACCAGACGTGGGCGTACATCTCCTCCAGGTAGTCGCGCCACCCTGGCCCGCCGTCCGCGGTCTGGTCGAGCGACAGCGCCCACTCGGCCGCCGGGTACGTGCGGTGGGCGATCCGCAGATGGATCTCGGCGTCCTGCATCCGCAGCCCGGCAAGCGCGATCGTGATGTTGGTGGCCAGCGCGTCGCGCTGCTCGCCGGTGGTGAACTCGTACGAAATGGTCGGCAGCCGGAAGTAGGCCCAGGCGGCGCTGTCGGTGAGCAGGATGCGGTCGTCGAAGTACCGCACCGCGAGCCTGCTGGCGCTGCGCCGCCCGCTTCCCGCGATGCTCACTGCGTTTCCCGCGCAGTGCTCGCCGCGCTCTCGCCGCGGCCTTCCCTCGTCACGTGCTCGCTCGTCCCTCGCTCCGCGCGCTCCTCAGTCCAGACCGCGCCGCGCGGCTCACACGCGCTCACTGCGTTTCCCGCACAACGCTCGATCGGGGATCCCGCACAACGCTCCGCGCCAGCGGCTTGCTCACCTGGACGCCTCCTGTTCTTGGTATCGATCCGGCACGACGGTGAAGCCTCCGGCGACGACGCCGGCGAGCGCGAGGTAGGCACGCCGCGTCGGGGCCCGTAGCGATCGCAGCTCGTTGCGGGGCGACCTGTCCAGGCTGAGGTGGTCGTCCCACGGGATGCGCACCAACGCCCGGCAGCGCCCGCGCGCGACCGACTCGGCGTGCACGACGTCGCCCATGCTGCGCCGGCTCACCCCGTTGACCACGGTGACGGCCCGCGAGCGCAGCTCGTCGTAGCCGTGGCCGTCCAGCCACTCGAACGTCATCTGCACGGCGCGGGCGGCGTCGGAGCTGGCGGGGGCGACGAGGACGACCTGGTCGGCGTACGGCAGCACCCGCGCGACGATCGCGGCGGCGGCGTCCAGCATGGTCACCGAGTAGAAGTGGTCGAGGGTGCGGAAGGCCAGCGCGTAGTCGCGGTCGTCAAGCGCCTGGACCGGGTTCTTGCCGGCGGCGATCACGTCGAGCCCGGACTTGGCCCGCGACGTGTAGCGGCGGACGGCGGTAAGGCTGGTGATCTGGTCGGCCCGCGTGATCAGCCCGGTGAGCGTCTCAGGCGTCTGGCTGCGGGTGCGGCGGGCCAGCGCGCCCGGCCCCGGGTTGACGTCGATGGCGACCACCGGCTCGCCGCAGTGCTGTGCGAAGGTGTGACCCATCATCAGCGCGGTCACGGTCTGCCCGGCACCGCCGGTGCAGCCCAGCACGACGATGTGCCTGGCGCCGTAGAACGGCCGCTGCAGCCGCTCCTCGTATTCCGCGTCGACCTCGGTCTGGCCACCGCTCACCGCCTTGAGCAAGCGGCGCAGCCCGCCGCCGGAGAGCGCCGCCTCGTGCGCCGGGTCAGGCGGCGTGATGGCAGGGGGCTCAGCAGCCGGTCGCTGCGGCCGGTGCCGAGGCTCGGGACGCACCGGCGAGGCGGGGCCTGACCTCGTCTCGCGCGGAGGCGCCGGAACCTCGTGCGCCTCTGGCACGACCCGGGGCGGCGGCGGCTTGACCGGGGTGCCTTCGGGACGGGCCGGCGTGCCGAGGGGCGGCAGGCCGGCCGACGGAATCCGCACCGGATCGGCCGGTCGCCCCCAGACCGGCTTGCCGGCGGCCCTGCCGGTGGACGGCTGCGCGCCTGCCGGCGGGCCGTCGGACGGGCGCGCGGGACCTGACCCGACGCGCCGGGGTGGCGGCGGCCAGACCAGCGCATCCGTGCGCGCCTCACGCGGCCGCGAGAGATCTTCGGACCAGGGGCGCGACGGGGTCATCGGCGGCAGCCTCGGGGCTTCGGTCGGCGACCGCGCGCCCTCCGGCTCCGCCACCGGCGCCTCCGGGGCTGGTGACGCCTGGGCGGCGGGCAACTCCGCGACCGGCACCTCCGCGGCGGGCTGCTCCGGACTGGGCAACTCCGTAACGGGCGCCTCCGGGGCCGGCGACGCCTGCGCTGCGGGCAACTGCGCGGGCAACTGGGCGGCCGGCCGCACGGCCGGCGACTCAGCGGCCGGGGACTCGGCGGCCGGGGACTCAGCGGCCGGGGACTCAGCGGCCGACGGTGCCGCGTCCGATTCCGCAGCGACGGCCGTCTCCGGCTTGAGTGAGTCGGGGCGGGCCGTCGCCGTCTCGTCCGCGGCCGGCGGACCGGCGCTCGGCGCCGGCGCTGCCTCCGATCCGTGCTCGACATCCGGAACGTCGACCGAGGGCGCGCTCGCGCCGGTGGGCGGTGACTGCATCTCGAGCGAGGCGCTCCACGACTCGCGCTCGGGCGCCTGGGTCTCGGACCCTCTGCTTTCGGGCGGCGCGACGCCACTCGTGGGCGGTGCGAGGCTCGCGGTGGGGCCGGCGGGTAGCGAGTCGGCCGGTTCTGGTGCACGCTCGAACTCCGGCGAATCCGCCGCCTGGTCGGCGAGATGTTCCGCGTCCGTACGGGAGATCGGCTGCCAGGAGTCGCGGGCCCGCAGGACGCCCGACACCAGGCCGCGCTTGCCCGAGCCGGCGGGCTCGGGGCCGATGTCCAGCTGGGGAACGGCGGGCGGCGGCTCGCTCGGGTTGGTCAGCGGGTCGAGCGGGGGCGCCGGAGGGGGCGCCGCCCTCGCGGGGACGAGCGGCGCTGACTCGGTGGCCCGCGCGCGCACCGGCTGCGGCGGCGGCATGGGCGGCGGCGGCACCGGCCGCGGCTCGATCGCCGGGGCCTGCGGAGCCGCCGTGGCGGCGGCAGCGGGGACGCGGGTCGGCGGCGGCTGCCGCTGGACGACCGCCGGATCGAGCACCGGCCTCGGCAGGGCAGGCCGGCGATGGCCCGCCTTGCGCGCCTTGCGCCGGCCACGGACGACGACGCTCTTGGCGCCGCGCGCGGCCTCGGCGGCGGGGGCGGCACCGCCGTCGCGGCGCCACACGCGGGCGACGACCACGACCTCGGCCGGCTCCCTGATCGGGGTGAGCCGGCACCATGTGCGCGGCTCGGTCACGTACCTGGCCTGGGACAGCAGCAGCTCGGTGAGCCGCTTGCCCTCGATGACGGGGCGGGTGGCCAGCCAGGTGAGCACCGCGGGCGGGACGAGGTAGAGCGGGAGGACCCAGCCGCCGCCGAACGGGACGCCGAGGAGGCGAAGCAGGACGATCCACGGCACGAACACGCCGAGGAACACACCGATCTGTACGAGCGGCAGCGGCATCGGAAGCCGCAGGTCGTAAAGCTTGTACAGCCGCTTCTCGATGCGCCAGATGTTCGTGTACGTGGGTAGATCCACGCCCCACTCCCCTTACCTAGGCAAACACTGGCCTCACCTTGGCGAACGCCGGCCTTCGCCGGCCTGGAAACCGGGTCAGGTCAGGGTCACCCCGAGGGCCTTCGCGATCGCCTTGGCCGTCACCTCGATCACATTGGGCACGTAGAAGATGATCCCGATGCCAATCGCCAGCACGATGAACTGGACGAATCGCGTGATCTCCCGAGTGAACAGGAAAAAGATCGCGACGATCGAGACGATGACCAGGAAAAGCGGTCCGAAGATCTCCCGCAGCCAGGCAGCAAGGTCATCGGTCTTCAGACCTGTCGGTGCCGCCAGCACCTGGCCTGGCAGCGACGTCATGACATGGTGGAACATCGCCCCAACTGCCTTCCTCGGTCGGCGGGCAAATCATGATCCGATTGGTTGCGTCGAACCACGGATGTCTCTCACGTACCAAGTCCCGTCTTTCTTCACCACCGTAAGTTGATATGTCTGCTCGAGCTCGCCAGGCGCGCCCTTCGGCCCGGCGGATGGCACCTGCCACACCACCGTCGCGGTGATCTGCCGCTCGTCGGCGGGGCCGCGCGGCGCGTTGACGTCTTTCAGCCGGCTGAAGGAGACGGCGCCGGCCATCCCCGTGACCGATGCGTTGTCGGAGAACCGCGACAGGTTGACCGTATCGCCGCTGCCGTAGGCCTTGAAGAACCCCACCATCGTCTGCTGCAGCTCGTTTTCCAGGGCGGTGTCGCGTTCGGCGGCGGCCTGCTGCGGCAACTGCGCGCGGGGCGGCGGCGGCAGCAGCGCGGGCTCGGCGGACACCACGAACCGCCCGTCCTTGACATAGACCGGCACGGCCAACTGCAGCCACCTGCCACCAGCCTGAGCGAGCACGGTCACCACCGCGTTGTTGGCGTCGCGCACGTCGACCCCGGCCGCCTGCAGCGACTGCACCCGCATGGCACCGGTGCCGTTCCAGCCGAACTGCCCGTCGACGCCGTCGGGCAGGAAGAACTGGAGCTGCTGCTCTCTGGCCGCGGCGTTCCGCTGGTCGTAGGTGAGGTAGACCCCGGCGAACTGCACCGCGTACGCCGACGCCGCGGCGGTGGGGAACTGCGCCTTGGCGTCCTGCCTGGGCGCCGCCGGAGTGCGCGCCGGCTCGGCGGTGAACCGGTCGAACTCCACCCTGATGCCGTTGACCAGCACCACGATGATGCACGCCCAGAGGATGATCCGCCCGATCCACATCCACCACCGGCCACCTGACCCACCCCAGCGGCGACGGCGGCGCGGCTGGACAGGATCCCACCGGCCCGCCGCGTAGTCACCGGACGCCAGACCGGCGCCGGCCGAAACGGCCTCGTCATAGGCAGCCGTCTCGGGGCCGTGTCGCACGGCCGACCTGCGAGCCATCGCGCCTCCGCTCGCGCCTTGCCCCCGGTCGGCGCGCTCTTGTGCTTGCCAGTTCGGTCAGTGGCCTCAGTGGGCGTCGGACTAACCCACCTTAACCACGAGCGTTAATTGTTCCAGCGACTTCCGGAGATGCCCAGCCCCGGCACGCGGTTGTGGATAACCGCGCTGTGCCGCACTTCGCGAAACGCAGCCAGACTAGCCGCCGACCGAGATTCCCCGAGGTGAGGATGTGCTTGCCCGCCCCGTGGAAGGTGACGCGTCGGGTCACCTGGTCCGCCGGGCCGCCTGGCGTTCCCCGACCGACCGACCGATGGAATCCGTGGAACCGACTCGGCCGCCTTAGCGGGCCCCACAGTGGCGAGCGCGCGCGGCCCAAGCGGGCGACTCAGACGTTGAATCGGAACTCCACCACGTCGCCATCGCGCATCACGTAATCCTTGCCTTCTATACGTACCTTGCCTGCGGCGCGGGCGGCGGCGACAGAACCCACCGCGACGAGTTCGTCGTAGGAAACTATCTCCGCCTTGATGAAACCGCGGCGGAAATCTGTGTGGATCTCACCGGCCGCCTCCGGGGCCGTCGCGCCCTTGTGGATGGTCCACGCCCGCGCCTCTTTGGGCCCCGCGGTGAGGAATGTCTGCAATCCGAGAGTGTCAAATCCAATACGGACAAGCTGTGACAAGCCAGACTCTTCTTGGCCCATTCCCTGCAACAGTTCCAGCGCCTCGTCGTCCGGCAGCTCGATCAGCTCGGCCTCGATCTTGGCATCCAGGAAGATCGCCTCGGCGGGCGCCACCAGCCGGGCCAGCCGGTCCCGCAGCTCGGCGTCGGCCAGCTCCGCCTCGTCCAGATTGAAAACGTACAAGAAGGGCTTGGCGGTGAGCAGCTGCAGCTCGCGCAACGGTGCCTGGTCGAGCCCGGCAGCGAACACCGTCGTCCCCTCGTTCAACACCTTCTGCGCGGCGGCGACGGCATCGACCGTCTCCATGAGCTCCTTGGACTTGCGGGTCCTGGCCTCTTTCTCCAGCCGCGGCAGCGCCTTTTCTATGGTCTGCAGATCGGCGAGGATCAGCTCGGTATTGATGGTCTCGATATCACGCGCGGGCGAGATCTCCCCGTCCACGTGCGTCACATCCGGGTCGTCGAACACCCGGATGATCTGGCAGATCGCATCGGTCTCGCGGATGTGCGCGAGGAACTGGTTGCCGAGCCCCTGCCCCTCGGAGGCGCCCTTGACCAGCCCGGCGATGTCGACGAAACGGACCGTGGCCGGCACGATCTTGGCCGAGTCGTACAGCCGCGCAAGCTCTTCGAGCCGCGGGTCGGGCAGCGCGACGACGCCCACGTTGGGGTCGATCGTCGCGAACGGATAGTTCGCCGCCAGCGCGTCGTTCTTGGTCAACGCGTTGAACAAGGTGGACTTGCCCACGTTGGGCAACCCCACGATCCCGATGGACAGACTCACGTACTCTCCTCGCTCGCGCGTGAGTCGAACTGGTCAGCTCGTGCGTGTGTGTGGTGGTTCAAGCCGATGGTTCAAGCCGACGAGCCGTGGCCCCGTGGCCGGCGGCTCGAGTCTACGGGCAGCCGAGCGGTGACCGCGCAGCGTACGCGCGGCGCCGGGCGGGCTGGCGTCAGTTGTCCCAGCGTACGGGGTCGTCGTCCGCGGCCGAGCCGGCCCCTTTCGCAGAGCCGGCGCCCCGGTCGGCGCCTGTCTCGGCCTGCGCCACCGGCCGTACGGTACGCAGCGCGCGGAGCGTCGCCGGCAGGCCGCGCGGCACCGCAAGGACGATCGCCAGCACGGTGCCCAGGAACAGCCAGGGTGCCCGGGCGGCGAACGTCGTCACCACGCCGACCAGCATGCTCCGCGACACGGACGGCTCGCCGATGGCGCCGAGGAACTCGCTGACCAGGGTGATGACGAGAAAGACCAGCGGCGGGCTCACCACGACCGTGAGCAGGTCGCCGCCGCGGGTGGTGGCCGCGGCCACGGCGCAGGCCACGACGAACCCGAGGCCCGGGAGGAAACCCAGATGGGCCGCGCTGCCGACGAGCTGCGCGAGCAGGCCACCGCCGAGGATGACGACGATCCCGCCCCGGCCGGTCAGCGTGAGCGAGGAACCGGCCGACCGACGGCGCACGGTGCCTCCAGAAGTAGCCTGCGCCGAGCGTACGCCCTCCGTGGTCACCACGCGCCCTCACCACCCTCCTGGCGGAAACCTACCTGCTCGACGCCGTTGGGACGGGGCGCCACGACCATCCCGTCATCGATCGACCGGGCGTCGAGCAGCTCGGCGGCCGACAGCGCGCGGGCCGCCTCGTCGACGGGCCGCGGCGCGGCGACCTCGCCGTCGACGACGCCGAGCTCGGCGAGCCGGCGCGCGCTCACCAGCACCCTGCTCTCGAGCGAGCCGACCGTCCGGTTGTACGCCCTGGTGGCGTTGGAGAGCGCCTGGCCGACCTCGTCGATGTGCCGGCCCATGGTGCCCAGCCGTTCGTACAGCTCCTTGCCGAGCTCGAACACCGATCGCGCGTTCCGCGACAGCGCCGCCTGCTGCCAGGCGAAATGGGCGGTGCGGAGCATCGTGATCAGTGTCGTCGGCGTCGCGATGTGCACCCGCCGGCGCATGGCGTACTCGAGCAGGTCGGGTGCCCGGTCGAGCGCCGGGGCGAGAAACGCCTCACCCGGGATGAACAGCACCACGAACTCCGGCGCCGGATGGAACGCCTGCCAGTAGGTCTTGGCGGCGAGCCGGTCCACGTGGTCGCGCAGGTGCCTGGCGTGCGCGTCGAGGCGGGCGCACCGTACGGACTCCTCGTCGGCGGCGGCCGCCTCGAGGTAGGCGGCAAGCGACACCTTCGAGTCGACGACGATGTTCTTGCCGCCGGCCAGCCGGACGACGAGGTCGGGCCGCACCAAGCCGCCGCCCTCCGCCGCGGAGGCGGCGGTCGGCTGCTCGTCGAAGTCGCACCGCGCCGCCATGCCGGCGATCTCGACCACGCGGCGCAGCTGCATCTCACCCCACCGGCCGCGGGCCTCGGGCCGCTGCAGGGCGCGGACCAGGGCCTGCGTCTCCGCGCCCAGCTGATCGGCGCGCTGCCGCACGAACTCGACCTGTTTGGCGAGCATGGCGTGTGACTCGCGCCGCCCGAGCTCGACCTCGCGCAGCTGCTCCTCGACCCTGGACAAGGTCTCGCGCAGCGGGGCGACGAGGTGTTCCACCGCCTGCTTGCGGCGTTCGAGCTCGCCCGCCGCCTGCGCGCCGGCGGCCCGCAGCCGGGTGTCGGCGAGCTCGAGGAAGCGCTGGTTGCTCGCGTCGAGCGCGCGGGCCGACAGGGCCTCGAAGCGTTCCTCGAGCCGCTCTTCCGCGTAGCCGAGCTTCTCCTCCGCTGCCCTGGCGCGGGCGATGAGCGACGCCTGCCTGGCCGTCGCGAGCGCCCAGCCGCACGCCAGCCCGACGGCGGCCCCGAGAGCCAGCCCGACGAGCAGCGCGACGTCCATCAGCGGTCCACCCCGCGGTCCACCCCGCGGTCCACCCCGCCGCGCACGCACCGAGCCGCCGCCCGCGCGTGGTGTGGCCCGGTCACGATGGGACCCGCCGTACGCGCCGTTGAATTCATCGTCCGCATCGTGACATCCGGATCACGGGCTGTCGCCCGCGACGCGCCGAGATGCCCGATTCCGGGACACCGCCGGGTGCCGCCGGTCAGCCGGCGCGCAGGTCGCGGCGCAGTTCGAGGGGAAGCCTGAAGACCATGTGCTCCGGTACGGTCTCGACCTCTTCGACCTGGTCGAACCCGTGCTTGTCCAGCGCGGCCAGCACGCCGTGCACCAGGTCTTCCGGCACCGACGCGCCGCTGGTCACGCCGACCGTGGTGACGCCGTCAAGCCACGCGGGGTCGAGGAAGCTCGCGTCGTCCACGAGGTACGCGGCGTCGGCACCGGACTCGAGCGCCACCTCGACGAGTCGCTTGGAGTTGGAGGAGTTCTCCGACCCGACCACGATGACGAGCTGAGCGGCGGCCGCGATCTCCTTCACGGCGGTCTGCCGGTTCTGGGTGGCGTAGCAGATGTCGTCCGACGGCGGGTCGATCAGCTTGGGAAAGCGCTCGCGCAGCGCCTCGACGGTCGCGAGCGTCTCGTCGACCGACAGTGTGGTCTGCGACAGCCAGGCCACCTTGTCCGGATCGCGGACCGTCACGTTGGCCACGTCCGCCGGACCGTCGACCAGATGGATGTGGTCGGGCGCCTCACCGGACGTGCCGATGACCTCCTCGTGGCCCTCGTGCCCGATGAGGAGGATGTCGTAGTCGGCGGCGGCGAACCGTACCGCCTCGCGGTGCACCTTGGTGACCAGCGGGCAGGTCGCGTCGATGGTGCGCAGGTCGCGCCGCCTGGCCTCGTCGTGGACGACCGGTGCGACGCCGTGCGCGGAGAACACCACGATGGATCCCGCCGGCACCTGCTCGGTCTCGTCGACGAAGATGGCACCGCGCGCCTCGAGTGTCTTCACCACGTGGGTGTTGTGCACGATCTGCTTGCGGACGTAGATCGGCGCGCCGTACTGCTCGAGCGCCCGCTCGACCGTCTCGACGGCCCGGTCGACGCCGGCGCAGTAGCCGCGCGGCTTGGCGAGGAGAACGCGACGGGTTGGCGTCATGGGACCCATGGTATGTGGGCGCCCCAGCGCGGAGTGGCGCCGGGTTTCCGTGCGCCGGACGTGACCAGGTTCGCACCCGTACGGCACAGTGGTACGTAACAGATCATTACCGACCAGTCCATAGAGACGGGGCTGGAAGGAGCTGACGGACGATGACACGATCGCAGGGCCGGCTGAAGGAACAGGTACAGGAAGCGGTCCGCGAGATTCCGGCGCAGGCCGCACGCCTCGCGCTCTTCGGCGTGGGGCGCACGCTGCTGCTGACCGACCGCGTCCGCAAGGACGTGCGGGAGGCGCGCGAGTCCGGGGTGCGGCCGCTCCTCGAGCGCTGGCGCGGCGACGCCGGGCAGCTCGCTGGCAAGGTCATGGGCAGGGTCGGCGCGCGGCTGCCGAGGACGGGCCGGGCCACGTCCGAGCCAGGCACCCCGGAGCCTGAGCCGCCGGTCGCCACGCCGCCGGAGGCCACGCCCCCGGAGGCCACGCCGCCGAAGGGCCGGGCGGGCACGGCCGACGCGGTGCTCGACGCCGAACCGGTCGCCGAACCGGCGCCCGCCCCCGTACCCGAGCCGCCCGCCGAGTCCGGGGCCGAGCCGGTCGCGAAACCCTCCCCCGAGCCGGCACCCGCCCCCAAGCCCCCCGCCCCCAAGGCGGCGAAGGGCTCCGGCCGGTCCGGTCGGTCCGGCAAGGTCGCCGCGGACTCCCTGCCGGTGCCCGACTACGACGACGCCACCCTGGCTTCGGTGCGCGCCCGGCTGCGGACGCTGACCGCCGCGCAGGTCAGCCAGCTGCGCGACTACGAGGCCGCGCACGCGGCCCGGCCGGACTTCCTGCGGATGTACGAGAACAGGATCGCCAAGCTCACCTCAGGCTCCTGAGCCGCTTCCCCGGCTCAGAGCAGGAAGCCGGCGGGGAAGGGATCGGCGGGGTCGAGGAAGTACTGGGCGGTCCCGGTCAGCCAGGCCCGGCCGGTGATCGTCGGCACGATCGCCGGCCGCCCGGCCACGGTCGTCTCGGCGACGATCCGGCCGGTGAATTGGGTGCCGATGAACGACTCGTTGACCAGTTCGGCGCCCACCGCGATCTCGCCGCGGGCGTGCAGCCTGGCCAGCAGCGCGCTGGTCCCGGTGCCGCACGGGGACCGGTCGAACCAGCCGGGGTGGATCGCCATCGCGTGCCGGGAATGCTTCGCGTCGGAGCCGGGCGCGACGAACTGGACATGGTGGCAGCCGGAGATCTCCGGTTCGGCCGGATGCACCGGGCGGTGGGCGTCGCTGGTGTTGATCGCTTCCATGACGGCCAGGCCGGCGGCGAGGATCTCCTGCTTGCGGGACCGATCGAACGGCAGCCCCACCGCCTCGATCGGCAGGATCGCGTAGAAGTTGCCGCCGTAGGCCATGTCGTAGGTCACCGCGCCGGTCCCCGGCACGTCCACGGCCTGGTCGAGGGCGTGGGCGAAGGACGCCACGTTCGTGATGGTCACCGAGGTGGCGGCACCGCCGGCGACAGCGACCTCCGCCACGACGAGCCCGGCCGGAGTGTCGAGACGGATCGTCGTGACCGGTTCCGTGACCGTGACCATGCCGGTCTCGGCGAGCACGGTCGCCACCCCGATCGTGCCGTGGCCGCACATCGGCAGGCAGCCGGACACCTCGATGAACAGCACGCCGTAGTCGGCGTCCTGGCGGGTGGGCGGCTGCAGGATCGCGCCGCTCATCGCCCCGTGCCCGCGCGGTTCGTACATGAGGAGGGTGCGGACGTGGTCGAGATGTTCCATGAAGTACCGCCGCCGCTCGAACATCGTGGCGCCCGGGATGGCGCCGATCCCGCCGGTGACGACGCGGGTCGGCATACCCTCGGTGTGCGAGTCGACGGCATGGAAGACGTGCCTGCTGCGCATCGGCGCGTCACCTGACCGGCGGCGGCGACGTGTTGACGGCTCGCGCCGTCTTCACCGTGCTCGCCATACTCACCGGACTCGCCAGGAAGGTCTCGGTGGCGGTCCTGACGGCCTGCTCCTGTTCTGGGCTGAGCGGCAGCCTGGGCGCCCTGCAGGGTCCGCCGTACCGGCCCGCGACGTCCATCGACAGCTTGATGGCCTGGACGAACTCGGTCCTGGAGTCCCACCGCAGCAGCGGGTGCAGCACCCGGTACAGCGGCACCGCGCGGGCGAGATCGCCGGCCACGGCCGCCTGGTAGAGCGCGACGCACGCCGCGGGCAGCGCGTTCGGGAAGCCGGCGACCCAGCCCTTGGCGCCCGCGAGCGCCAGTTCGAGCAGGACGTCGTCGGCACCGATCAGAAGATCGAGGCCGGGCGCGAGTTCGGCGATCTCATAGGGGCGGCGCACGTCACCGCTGAACTCCTTGACGGCCACGATGTGGCCGGCCTCGTGCAGCCCCGCCAGCAGTGCCGGGGTGAGATCGACCTTGGTGTCGTACGGGTTGTTGTACGCGACGATCGGCAGCCCGGCCTTGGCGACCTCGGCGAAGTGCGCCATGACGCTCCGCTCGTCGGCCCGGTAGGAGTTGGGCGGCAGCAGCAGCACGCCGGCCGCGCCCGCCTCGGCGGCCTGCTCCGCCCAGCGGCGCGCCTCGGCCGAGCCGTACGCACCCGCCCCCGCCAGCACCCGATCACCGCCGGCGGCCGCGACGGCGGTACGCACCACCTCGGCGCGTTCGCCCTGGGTCAGGTTCTGGTACTCCCCCAACGAACCGTTGGGGCACACGCCGTCACACCCGGAGTCGACCAGCCAGCGGACGTGTTCGGCGTACCGGTCGAAGTCGACCGACAGGTCGTCGCGCAGCGGCAGCGCGGTGGCGACCATGACGCCGTGCCAGGGCATGCGGGGGGCGTCCATCACACTCTCCCTCTCTTCCGTAACTCCCCTGATGCGAAGCCTGCGGGGTCGGCGGGGTCGGCGCCGCCCGCGAGGTCGCCGAGCCGGATCGGCTGGGCGATCGGGCGCCGGGCGAGGCTTCGCAGCTCGGCGGCGCCGGGCGGGCGGCCCGTGGCCGCGGCGGTGATCATCGCCGTCGGGTAGCCGCACACCCGCCCCTGGCACCAACCCATGCCGGCCCGGCTGAGCAGCTTGACCGCGCGGGGTTCCGTGGCACCCAGGCCGACCGCCGCCGCCAGCCGGGCGTACGGCACCTCCTCGCAGCGGCAGATCAGGGTGTCGTCGCGCAGCCACGAGGTCCAGCCGGGCCGTACCGCATAGGCGGCACGCAGCGCGGCCGCGAAGTCGCGCAGCCGGCGCCGGCGCGCCAGCAGGCCCCGCACCCGCTTCGAGGCGAGCGGCGCGCCGTGACCCAAGGCGGCGTGGGCGGCGTGGGCGGCGAGCTCGCCTTCGACCATGGCGAGCTGGGCACCGCCGATGCCGGTGACCTCTCCGGCCGCGTACACACCGGGCACGCTGGTCCGTTGCGCGGCGTCCACCACGACCACCAGGTTGCCATCGGCGGCCACCTCGGTCGCGCAGCCGAGCTGTAGGGGGAGCTCCAGCTGCGGCGTGAACCCGTAGCCCACCGCGACCGAGTCGCACTCGATCGTGCGTTCCGTGCCGCCGACCGGATGCCAGTCGTCGTCGAGGCGCGCGACCGTCACCGCGGTCACCGCGCCGTCCCCGTGCGCGCCGTCCCCGTGCGCAGCGACGACGGCCCGGCCCATCAGGTACGGGATCCGCGCCCGTCCGAGCGCGGCGGTGTACCTGGCCCCCTCGGCCAGCCTGGCCGGCTGCCGCGCCAGCGCCGCGGCGAAGCCGTACGGCCGGTTGGCCTCGAAGACCCCCGCGACCGTCGACCCGGTCGCGGCGAGCTCGGTCGCCACCGGCAGCAGGAAGGGCCCGGTGCCGGCGACGACCGTCCGCGCCCCGGCGGCCACCCCGCTCCCCTTGACCAGGGCCTGCGCCGCGCCCGCCGTGAGCACTCCAGGCAGGTCCCAGCCGGGGAACGGCAGCGAGCGGTCGTAGGCGCCCGGAGCCAGTACCAGCATCGCCGCCCGGATCTCGACCGGCCGCTCGTCCGCACCGCCCGCGCCGCCCGTGCCGGCGGTGCCGCCCGTGCCCGCCAGGGCATGCACGACGAAGCCCGGCTCGACCTGCCACACCCGGTGGCCGGGAAGGTACGTCACCCCGTCGAGGCGAGGGCGCCGGCCGGGATCCGCCGCCCGATGGCGGAAGTACTGCCCACCGGGGCGCGGCCCGGCGTCGACGAGCGCGACGGCACGGCCGGCAGCGGCGGCGGTGATGGCGGCCGCCAGCCCGGCCGGCCCGGCGCCCACCACCGCCATGTCGTAGGTGCCCGTGACGTAGGTGCCCGTGTCGTAGGTGCCCGTGTCGTAGGTGCCGGACGTCATGGGCCGGCCCCGTCGCGGTGTGGGTCATCGCTCCGTACGACGTCTCCCTGGCGCGCCTCGACCAGGCACGCGCGCAGGCCGGGCCGGTCGTTCACGGTGATCAGGCAGTCGAAACACACGCCGATCCCGCAGAACAACCCACGCGGCCGCCCGGTCATCCGGGTGCGGCGCCACGACCTGATTCCCGCGGCGACGAGCGCGGCACCGACCGTCTGGCCGGCCGTCACCCCCACGGGCCGGCCGTCGAAAGTGATCTCGAAGTCGGCGCGTTCGATGGCTCGTTCACCCTTCTCGCTCGCGGGGCTCATGCGGCCCGCTCCGCGAATCGTTCTGGTCGGTATGGCCGCAGGTCGATGTCGGGGCGCACGCCGGCGAGAACCTGCCCGATCAGATGGCCGGTCGCCGCGGCCATGCCGATGCCGCCGCCCTCGTGGCCGCAGGCGTGCAGCAGGCCTGGGGCGCGCGGGTCGGGCCCGACGACCGGCAACCGGTCGGGGCTGTCCGGGCGGAACCCGCAGTACGCGCGGATGGCGGCGACCTCGGCGAGCACCGGGAACAACGCGACCGCCTGCCGCGCCAGCCCGCGCAGCACGGGCAGCGAGATCGTCGCGTCGAAACCGACCCGTTCCCTGCTGGCGCCGATCAGCACGGTGCCCGCGCGGGTGGCCTCGACCACCGCCGAGGTCTCGAGTCCGGCCGCGTCGCTGGCGACGTTGGCCACGTATTCCGCGGTGTACACCTTGTGCCTGATCAGCGGCGCCCCATCCGGTTCGGCCACCGGCTCGGTGACCAGGATGAACCCCCGGCGCGGCCGTACCGGCAGGTGCACCCCCGCCAGCCGCGCCACCTCCCCGCCCCAGGGGCCCGCCGCGTTGACGACCGCGGCACCGGTGATGTCGCGGCCGCCGCCGGCCGCACCGCCGGTTCCGTGACCATCGGTTCGTACGCCGGTGACGCGACCCGCGGCGTCGGTGAGGAAGCCGGTGACGGCCACCCCGGTCAGCAGGCGTGCGCCGTACCGCTCCCTGGCGGCACGCAGCAGGTGCGCCGCGGCGAGCATCGGCTGCACCTGCGCGTCCTGCGGATAGAACATCCCGCCGGCGAAACCCGCCGCGATGTGCGGCTCGTACGCGCGGAGGTCATCGGCCTGCACGGCCTCCACCCCGGCGGCCCGCTGCCGGTCGGCGAACTCGCGCAGCGCCCGCGCCGCGGCTTCGGTCACCGCGACGACCAGTCCGCCCTTGGGCTCGTACTCGAACGCGTCCCCCAGGTCGGCCGCCAGCTCCCGCCACAACCTGACGGACAGCAGGGCCATATCGAGCTCGGGCCCCGGCGTCCGGTCGGAGACGAGCAGGTTGCCCTCGCCCGCGCCTGTGGTGCCGCCGGCGACCGGCCCGCGATCGACGACGGTCACCGCGAGCCCGGCCCGCGCGGCGTAGTAGGCACAGGCCGCGCCGATCACACCGGCCCCGACGATGACGACGTCCGAGCGCACCGCCTCAGTATGTCGAACTCAGTACGCCGAACGGTCCCCTAGGCTGCCCCGCATGGCCCTCGAGACCTCGGCGGAGTCCCCAGTACCGGTCAGGACGGTGTTGCAGCTGGTCGGCGGCTGGATCACCCGGCTCGGCCGGGTCTGGGTGGAAGGCCAGATCACCGAGCTCAACCGGCGGGCCGGCACCGTGTACTTCACGCTGCGCGACCCGGTCGCCAACGTGTCGGTGCGGGTGGTCTGCCCGCGCGCGGTCTGCGACGGCGCCGGCCCGGCGGTCGCGGACGGCGCCCGCGTCGTCGTGCACGCCAAGCCCGACTTCTACGTCAACCGCGGCTCGTTCGCGCTGGCCGCCACGGACATCAGGCCGGTCGGCGTGGGCGAGCTGCTGGCCCGCCTGGAGCGGCTCAAGCGGCTGCTGACCGCCGAAGGTCTTTTCCGCCCCGAGCGCAAGCGGCCGCTGCCCTTTCTGCCGGGCCGCGTCGGGCTGATCTGCGGCCGCGACTCGGCCGCCGAACGGGACGTGCTCGAGAACGCCAGGCGCCGCTGGCCGGCCGTCCTGTTCACCGTCGAGAACACCGCCGTCCAGGGCACGTACGCCGTGCCGGAGATCCTGGAAGCCCTGCGCACCCTGGACGCCGACCCGGAAATCGACGTGATCATCGTGGCCAGGGGCGGCGGCTCGGTCGAGGACCTCCTCCCGTTCTCCGACGAGGCGCTGGTCAGGGCGGTCGCCGCCGCCCGTACCCCCGTGGTCAGCGCGATCGGGCACGAGCAGGACACCCCGTTGCTCGACCACGTCGCCGACGTGCGGGCCTCGACGCCGACCGACGCGGCCAAGAAGGTCGTCCCCGACGTGCGCGAGCAGGCGCAGGTCGTCCGGCAGCTGCGCGACCGCGCCCGGCGCTGCCTGCTCGGGCGCGTCGAACGGGAGCTGGCCTGGCTGTCGGCCACCAGGTCCCGTCCGGCGCTGGCGAACCCGGTCAGGGAGGTGGAACGCCAGGAGGAGCAGGTGCTCGCCCTGCGCGACCGGGCGCGGCGCTGCCTGTCGGCCGCGCTGGACGCCGCCGGCGGCGAACTGTCGCACACCCGGGCCCGGCTGACCTCGCTGAGCCCCGCGGCCACGCTCGAGCGCGGGTATGCCATCGTGCAGCGCCCGGACGAGTCAGTGGTACGGGCGGCGGCGGACGCCGCGCCGGGCGACGAGCTGCTGATCAGGTTCGCGGACGGCCGCGTCGCCGCTGACGTCACCCGGCGATGATCCCGAGCAACGCGCCGGCCAGCATGAACGGGCCGTACGGCATGTCCGACTTCCGGGAGCCGCGGCGGAGCGCGATGAGACCGAGCGCGTAAGCGCCGCCGATGAAAAACGTGGCCAGGGCGCCGGTCACCCATCCGTCCAACCCGAGCCAGCCCAGGTACAGGCCGAGCACGCCGGACAGCTTGACGTCGCCCCGGCCGATCGCGTCCGGCCACACGAAATGCTGCGCGGCATAGATGAACCAGAGCACCGCCATCCCGATCGCGGCGTTCCTGAACCGCGTTCCACCGCCGTCGGCGAAGGGGACGGCGACGGCCAGGAGCGCGGCGCCGATGCCGTACGAGGGCAGCGTCAGCAGGTCGGGCAGCCGCCGCACCCGCACGTCAACGAACCCGAGCAGCGGACCCACCGCACCCAGGTACAGGAAGGCCGCCAGATCGGCGTGCGCGCCGAACCGCCAGCCGGCGACGGCGAACGTCGCCGCCGTCAGCACGGCCAGCACGCCGCGGCGCCGCCGCGTCGGCGGCCCGCAGTAGGCGGCGGTCAGCGGCGCCGCGAACCAGCCGACCGCCGCGCCGGCCGGCGCTGCCAGCGCCGCCACGCCGAGGCTCATGGACCGCTCATGGCATGCCGAGGCTGATGGGCACCCGTGCAGCGTACGACAGAGCCTAAGCTGATGGCCGTGACGGAGGAGAAGCCGGAGCTGTCGTACGAACGGGCCCGCGACGAGCTGGCCGACGTCGTCCGCAGGCTCGAGACCGGCGGGCTCACCCTGGAGGAGTCGCTGAGCCTGTGGGAGCGCGGCGAGCGTCTGGCGGCGGTCTGCGAGGAATGGCTGGAGGGCGCCCGCGCGCGGCTGTCGGCGGCGCTGGCCGCGACGCCTGGCCGCCAGGACGCGCCGACCGGGCCCGGCGACGAGCGGCCGCCGAACGGCGACCAGGCGACGCAAACCCCGTTCTAGGGCCCCCCGCGTCCCGCGAACCGCTCGGCGGCGTGGCCATGGGTCAGTCGATCAGGCGGCGGCGCATGCCGCGGACGGCGATCACCCACATCAGAGCGGCGAACGCCACCAGGAAGGCGAAATGCCCGAGGTCGACGAGCGGGTGGAAGCCGAACACGGCGTGCCGCACCAGCTCGACGCAGTGCAGCAGCGGGTTGATCTGGGCCGCGACGTGCACCCAGTCGGGCAGCGCCTGCACCGGGAAGAAGGTGCCCGCGATCAGGAACAACGGGGTCACCACGCCGGTGATCACGTAGTCGAAGGAGTTGATCGACGGCACCACGGTGGACGTCCACATCCCGAACAGGCCGAACCCACAGGCCGTGGCGAACGCGATCAACGGGATGAGGAACATGCCGAAGCTCGGGTGCAGGCCGAAGGTCATGGCCACCACCACGGGCGCGCAGCTGTAGACCGCCGACTTGCCGGCCAGCCACAGCACCTCGCCGGTGACCAGCTCGTGCACGTCGAGCGGGGTGGCCAGCATCGCGTCGTAGGTGTGCTGGAAGACCCGCCTGATATAGGGGTTGAACATGCCGGGGAACACCGACGTGAACAGCGCGGCGGTGCCGACCATCCCGGTGCCGACGAAGTCGAGGTAGCGGTAGCCGGCCAGCGTCGACACCAGCGAGCCGAAGCCGTACCCGAAGGCCAGCATCATGAAGGTCGGCTCGAACATCGCCGCGAACGACGACGTCCGCCAGTAGCGCTTGAACAGCGCGAACTCGTGCCGCCACGTGCCGCGCAGCGCGGCCAGCTCGAACCGCCGCAGCCGCGGCGGTGCCCCCGCCTCCGCCGCGGACGGCGTCATCGCCTGCGTCATTCGACCTTCTCCCCGGTGAGGACCACGAAGACGTCCTCGAGGTTGGCCGCCCTGTGCACCCCGTCGGGGCCGAGGGCGTCGGCCAGCGACGGCGGCATCTCCTCGGCCCGCAGGATCGACACCGAAGGGCCGGTGCGCCGCGTCGGGAGCCCGGCCTCGCGGGCCAGCCGCTCGATCTCGACCAGCCGGTGCGGCGGGCCGTAGTGCTCCACCACCCGCTCGCCGGCGTGCCGCTCGACCAGCTCGGCCGGCGCGCCGCGGGCGACCACCGTGCCGTGCGACATCAGCGCGCACTCGTCGGCGAGCCGCTCGGCCTCCTCGATGTAGTGGGTCGACATCAGCACCGTCGTGCCGCTCGTCCGGAGCCAGTCGATCAGACCCCACAGCTCGGCCCGCACCTGCGGGTCGAGGCCGACCGTCGGCTCGTCGAGCAGCACAAGACGCGGCTTGTGCACGAGCCCGCGGGCGATGAGCAGCCGGCGGCGCATCCCGCCGGACAGGTCGTCGACCTTGGTGAGCTGCCGCTCTGTGAGGTGCGCCAGCGCCAGCGCGTCGTCGACCGCGGCCGTGCGGCGCGCCCGCGGCACCCGGTAGAGGTGGGCGAACACCTCGAGGTTCTCGCGCGCGGTGAGCTCCTCGTCGAGGTTGTCCTGCTGCGGCACCACACCCATCTCGGCGCGGGCCCGCTTGGACTCGCGCGGCACCGCGAAGCCGAGCACCTCGATGGACCCGGCGTCGGCCAGCGCCTGGGCGGTGAGCAGCCGCATCGTGGTGGACTTGCCGGCGCCGTTGGGCCCGAGCAACCCCAGGCACACGCCCGCCGGCACCTCGAGATCGAGGCCGTCGACCGCGGTGAGCGTGCCGAACCGTTTGACCACGCCGCGCAGCGCGATCGCGTGCTCGCCGTACGACCGCGGCACGGCGGCCGGCTCAGCGGCGGATCGTACGGTCCCCATGGCGCCCACCATAGGCGGCGACCCCGACATTTCCCGAACGGTTTTCCGGCCCGCCGGCGGCCGGCATCCGCCAGGTCAAGGCCTGATCCGGTTATCGTCAATGCGTGGAAGTCCCCTGGCGGCCACCGGAGTCGCAGCCCGCCGACCGGCCGGCCCTCGTCCGCGACCTGCGGGCGTCCGACGCCGACCGTGAACGAGTGCTGTCCCTGCTCGGCGAGGCGCTCGCCGACGGCAGGCTGACCCCCGAAGAGCACGCGGAGCGGACCGCGACCGCCTGCTCAGCCAGGACGTTGGGCGATCTCGTCGGGCTGACCGCCGACCTCACCCCGGCCGAGGCGCAGCCGATCCTGGTGGACGACCGCCCGCTGCACGTCGTGTTCGGATCGCTGCGGCGCGGCGGCCGGTGGGTGGTGCCGGTGCGGATCCCGCTGGTCGCCGTGCTCGGCACCGTTGACCTCGACCTGCGCGAGGCCGTCCTGCAGCGGCGGCACATCATCATCGACGCCCAGATACTCGGCGGCCGGCTCAGGCTCCTGGTGCCCGAAGGCGTCCAGGTGCAGGTGACCGGCCGCAGGTTCCTGTGCCCGCGCGACGTACGGTTGCGCGCGACCGGCGCCGACGGGCCGGTCGTCGAGGTGCGCGGCACCCTCGTGCTGGGGTCGCTGCGGGCCCGCAACCCGCGGCGCAGGTGGCGTGATCGCCTGTCGCGCCGCTCCTAGGACGGCGCGTCGAAGTTGATCGCGCTGTAGGCGCGCAGCTTGCCGAGCTGGTGCTCGCTGTGCACCTGCCGGATGGTGCCGCTGCGCGACCGCATCACCAGCGAGTGCGTGGTCGCGGTGCCCTTGCGATAGCGGACGCCGTTGGCCAGCTCGCCGTCGGTGATCCCGGTCGCGGCGAAGAAGACGTCGTCGGAGGTGACCAGGTCGTCGGTGGTGAGCACGCGCGACAGGTCGTGCCCGGCCTCGACCGCCTGCCGCCGCTCCGCCTCGTCGCGCGGCCACAGCCGGCCCTGGATCACCCCGCCGAGCGCCTTGATCGCGCACGCCGTGATGATGCCCTCGGGCGTCCCGCCGATGCCGACCAGGAGGTCGACGCCGGTGCCCTCGCGGGCGGCCATGATGCCTCCGGCCACGTCGCCGTCGGTGATGAACTTGATGCGCGCGCCGGCCTCGCGGACCTCTTTGACCAGCGACTCGTGTCGCGGCCGGTCGAGGATGACGACCGTCACGCCCTGCGGTGACGACCCCTTCGCCCTGGCCACGGCGCGGATGTTGTCGCCGACCGGGCGTTCGATGTCGACGACGTCGGCCGCCTCTGGACCGGTCACCAGCTTCTCCATGTAGAAGACGGCGGACGGGTCGTACATCGAGCCCCGGGCGCTCACCGCGATCACGGAGATGGCGTTGTTCATGCCGAGCGCGGTCAGCCGGGTGCCGTCGATCGGGTCGACGGCCACGTCACACTCGGCGCCGCTGCCGTCGCCGACGTGCTCGCCGTTGAAGAGCATGGGCGCGTTGTCCTTCTCGCCCTCGCCGATCACCACGACGCCCTGCATGGACACGGTGTTGATCAGCTGGCGCATGGCATTGACGGCGGCTCCGTCAGCGCCGTTCTTGTCGCCGCGTCCCACCCACCGAGCCGCGGCCATCGCCGCCGCCTCGGTGACCCGGACGAGCTCCATCGCCAGGTTGCGGTCCGGGGCGTCCGTCGCCGTCGCCAGCGGCGAGGGAACCGTCGTCTCGTCGGCCATCAGGTGATCGCCCCCAAAGGTTGTCCCCAAGGTAGTCGGCAGGGTTGTCGGCAAGGTCGTCGGTACGGTTGTCGGCCTCACTCGAATCGTAGTTCCCGTCTGTCAGGGCGTAATCTCTCCCTCTATGAGTACGGAAGCGGCCGCCGCAGGGCCGCTGCGGATCTCCGATCGAGGTGCCGCCACGCGCGGCGCCCTGCTGGCGGCGGCGAGAGCGGTGTTCGTCGAGGCCGGCTTCGCCCAGGCGGCGGTGACCGACATCGTCGCCAAGGCGGGGGCCAGCGTCGGCAGCCTTTACCATCATTTCAACGGCAAGGCCGACCTCTACCTCACCTTGTTCGAGGAGTTCCAGGCCAGGCAGACCGAGCGCACCAAAGACGCGGTCCGCCGGGCCCGCGACGCCGGCGAGTCCGAGCCGATGCGCCTGTTCATCGCCGGCGCCCGCGCCTATCTGGACGGCTGCCTGACCGAGCGGGACATCTCCCGGCTGTTCATGTCGGGTGACGGGCCGCCCGGCTTCGACAAGGTCATGCGGGACCGGCTGCGCACCTGGGCGGGACGCAACGCCGCGCTGTTCCACACCGGTGAGGGCGTCGACGAGGCGCTGGTGATCGTGCTTACCGGGGCGATGGCCGGGGCGGTGTCGGAGATCTCGCAGAGCGACGACGAGGCCGGCTCCCGCCGGCTCGCCGACGAATGCCTCGGTATCGTGGAGACGATCAAAAACCCGCGGACGAGGTGAACGCGGACGAGGTGAACGCGGACGAGGTGAACGCGTCCCACCCGGTGCGCACGGCGGTGGCCGCGTCCGCGGTGCTCGTCGTGGGGCTCTGGCTGCTCGTCGTCGGCGTCGGCCGCCAGCCCCCGCCGCGCGCCGACGTCGACCGCGAGGCCGCCAGGCTGGGCGCGCTCGCGCCGTATCCCCCGTACGTCCCCGGCGGGCTGCCCGCCGGCTGGCGGCCGGTCAGCACGCGGATCACCGGGTCGGCGGCCGACCGGCCGGTGGCCTGGCACCTGGAGTACGTGACCCCGCAGGGCGCCTACGCCGCGCTGGAGGAGAGCGACGAGGACCCGGCCGCCTTCGTGCCCAGGATGGCCAACCGCGACCGGCCCGTGGGCACCCAACAGGTGGCCGGGGCGTCGTGGGACCGCTACTACCGGCCGGACAAGAGGCAGTACTCGCTGGCCCGCCGGCTCCCCGGGGTCACGCTCGTCGTGACCGGCACGGCCGCCTACGACGAGCTCGCCACGCTGGCCGCGGCGCTGCGGTCCCGTCCCAGCCCCTGACGCCCGGCGCCCGGGTCACGCCTTTCGTCCGTGTCCGTGCCGTGGCGGTCGCGAAAAGTACGCGGTCCAGCGCCGTTGGTGACCGCCTCTTGGGGCTCCTGTCGTCAGACTCCTCCTGATGGACACAACCTCGGGGGGAACATGACGCCGAACCGCCGTACCCAAGCGCCCAGGATGGCCTGGATGCCCAGGATGGGGATGGCCCGGCTCGCCGCGGCCGCCTTCGCCTGCGGGTCGGCCGCGCTGCTCGCCGCGCACCCGTACGTCCCGGCCGCGTCGGCCGCATCAACCACCGGCGCGCACGGCGCGCTCGCGAGGTGCGGCGGCAACATGCCCGCCCTGCCCTGGTGGAGCACAGGCGTCGCGAACTGCTCGTACTGGGGTCGCCCTGGCGCCAGGATCTCCTACTCGTGGCACAGCGCCAAGGGAGACCCCTACAACGCGGTTCAGGTGTACGGCTTCGACGCCCACGGCAAGGGCCGCTGGTACGGCTGCGGATGGGCGGCATCGGGGCGGTGTTCCGTCCCGTGGGGCAACTACATCGCGACGCCCAGGGCCCGCGCCATGAACCGGGTGCACGCCGACCACATCTACTACAGCGTGCCCTGATCTTCGGTCGCTCTGCTGTTGACGTGCGTCTCGGCAGGTCCCTACGCTGACGCGAAGCTTGCTCATGTTCGTTCGCGCGGCAGAGGGGTGCAGTGACGCAGGGCGAGGTGACCGGCCGGGATCGGGCGGCGCGGGTGGCCGCGTACGCCGGGTTCGCGATCCAGGGGCTGTGCTTCGCCATGCTGGTGACCCGGGTGCCGCAGATCCAGCACGCCCACGCGCTCAGCGACGGGACGCTGGCGATCGTGCTGCTGCTGGTGCCGGTGATCGCCGGGGTGGGCAGCGTGCTGTCCGGCTTCGTCTTCTCGCGGTACGGCAGCGCGGTCGTGCTGCGGACCAGCCAGCCGGCGGTCTGCGCCGCGGCGGTGCTGGTCGGGTCGACCGGGGACAACGACATCGCGCTCTACGGCAGCGTGGCGCTGTTCGGCCTTTTCGTCGGAGCCGTGGACGCGTCGATGAACGCACAGGCGGTCGCCGTGGAACGCCGCTACCGGCTGAGCCTCGTCAACGGCTTCTACGCCGTGTGGAGCGCCGCCGGGATCCTCGGCGGGCTGTGGGTCGCCCTCGCGAACAAGCTGGACCTGTCGCTGTTCACCGGCTTCGCCGTCCCGGCCGCGGTCGGGGTGGTCGGCTCGCTGTGCACCGGGCCGCGGCTGTACCGCAAGCTCGAGGAGGGCACCGGGCCGACCGGCGCCGAGCTCAAGGCGGCGGCCAGGCTGGTGCCCTGGCGGCCGATCCTCGTCATCGGCGCGGCGATGGGGGTCATGTACCTCGCCGACGCCGCGACGTCCACGTACAGCACCAAGTACCTCCACGACGAGCTCGACAGCTCCTCGGCCGTCGCGCCGCTCGGCTACGTCGCGTACCAGATCGCGATGGTGGCCAGCCGGGCGATCGCCGATCGCGGGGTGCGTCGCCTCGGCGCGGCCCGCGTCGTCAGGGCGGGGGCGATCGTCGGCCTGATCGGGCTGCTGGCGGTGGTCGCCGCGCCGGACGCGGGCGTGGCCATCGCCGCGTTCGCTGTGGTCGGGCTCGGGCTGTGCGTCGTGCCGCCGGCGTCCTTCTCCGCCGCCGGCAGGATCGATCCGACCGGCCTCGGAGTCGCGGTGTCGCGCGTGAACGTCTTCAACTACGTCGGCTTCGTGGCCGGCGCCGCGGTGGTCGGCGCGATCGCGCCCGTGGATCCCCAGCACGGGTTGCGGATCGCGTTCGCCGTGCCCGCGCTGCTCACGCTGGTGATCCTGGCCGCCGCCCGCGGCTTCGAGCCGGCGCCGGTCGCCGGCCGGGCGGACGCGCCCCCCGCGGCCGTCACCGAGCGACCCGTCGCGTAGCCGCCGGTGACCGGCCGCGGCGATCCCTGTAACACGCGCCGGCAGCGGACCGCCTCGGCCAGCAGGGTCACCGCCTCCATCAGCCTCGTCTCGGTCAGCCGCCCGTAGCCGAGCACGAGCGCCGGCCGCGGCGGCGTCGCCGCCCACAGCCCGGCGGCGCCCTCCACGGCCACCCCGCGCCCGGCGGCCGCCTCGACCACGTCCCGTTCCGCGTAGCCGTCCGGCAGCTCGACGTAGACGTGCAGGCCCGCCGACACGCCGCGCACGGTCACCCCGGGCAGGTGCGTGCGGAGC
Source organism: Streptosporangiaceae bacterium (assembly GCA_036378315.1). Taxonomy (GTDB): domain Bacteria; phylum Actinomycetota; class Actinomycetes; order Streptosporangiales; family Streptosporangiaceae; genus CALAED01. The sequence goes on from DASUWU010000009.1 coordinate 37,628, forward strand.
GCGGCGCTGAGCAGGTCGCGCCGGGTGCGGTAGCGGCGGCGCATGATGCGCAGCTGCCTGTCGTAGGTGCCGGAGCCGATGAGCTGCGCGAGCACCTGCTGCTCGATCACCTGGCCACCGAGGTCGGTGCGGGCACGGTAGTCGCGGATCCGTTCGGCCAGCGCCGGCGGCGCGGCCACCCAGCCCAGGCGCAGCCCGGGCGCCAGCGACTTCGTCACCGAGCCCGCCAGCACCACCCGCCCAGGGTCGATGCCCTGCAGGCAGCCGATCGGGTCCCGGTCGTAGCGGAACTCGGCGTCGTAGTCGTCCTCGATCACCAGCCCGCCCACGTCGCGGGCCCACGCGACGAGCGCGGAGCGGCGCCGCGGCGACAGGACGACCCCGGTCGGGTACTGGTGGGCCGGCGTGACCAGGACGGCCTTGGCGCCGGTCCCGGCCAGCGCCTCGACGTCGATGCCGTCCTCGTCCACGGGGATGGGGACGATGTCGAGCCCGGACCCGCGCAGCAGCGGCAGCTGGCGGACGCTGGTCGGATCCTCCACGGCCAGCATGCGATGCCCGTCCTCGACGAGCAGCCTCATCACGATGGCGAGGCCGTGCGCGACGCCGTTGGTCACGACGATGTGGTCCGGCGCCGCGTTGGCCGCCCGTACCCGGCCGAGATAGCCGGCCAGCTCGGCGCGCAGCGCGATCACCCCGGCCGGGTCGGGATAGGTCAGGTCCTCGTCCGGCATCGTGCGCAGCACGTGGCGGGTCGCGGCCAGCCACCGGTCGCGCGGGAACGCCGCGAGGTCGGGAACGCCGGGGCGCAGGTCGTACGGCAGGTCGGGGCCGGGGTCGGGCCATGGTGGCCTGGCCAGCGGCGCCGGCCGGTCCGGCGTGGCCAGCGGCGCCACCCGAGTGCCCTCGCCGCGGTGCGCGACGAGGAAACCCTCGGCGATGAGCTGTTCGTACGCCGCGACCACGACGCCGCGGGACACGATGAGCTCGTGCGCGAGGTCCCGGCTGGAAGGGAGTCGGGTGCCGGCGACGAGCCGTCCCGAGCGGATCGCAGCGCGCAGCTCGGCGGCGATCTGATCGGAGAGGCGCCCCGCCGTCCGATCGAAATGGAGATGGAGGTCCGTCATATGTCCGTGTTCATAAGCCCCCATGCCCCCCTTGGGTCGTGAACTTACCAGTCCGCGATCACCGTTAATGCAGCATTTGGTTCCTGATCTGGCCGCATGATCGGATGAGTTCCGAGAACCACCGGTAAGGAGGGCCGCCGTAAGCGCGCTCTCGGCACGTGGCAGGCTTGGCGCGGGAGGTGCATTCTTCGATGACCGAGCAGTCCGAGCAGCCCCAACGGGCAGGACGGGCCGGGCAGCCAGGCCCGTTCGAGCGATCCGGCTTCCGGATCGAACACGACTCCATGGGTGAGGTACGGGTACCGGCTGAGGCCAAATGGCGGGCGCAGACCCAACGGGCCGTGGAGAACTTCCCGATCTCCGGGCGTACCCTCGAGCGCACCCACATCGCGGCGCTCGGCCACATCAAGGCCGCCGCCGCGCGGATCAACGCCGACCTGGGAGTGCTCGACAAGGACATGGCCGAGGCCATCTCCGAAGCCGCCCTTGAGGTGGCCGACGGCCGCTGGGACGACCATTTCCCGATCGACGTATTCCAGACCGGCTCCGGCACGTCGTCGAACATGAACGCCAACGAGGTGATCGCGACGCTGGCCACCGAGCGGCTGGGCCGTAACGTCCACCCGAACGACCACGTCAACGCGTCGCAGTCGTCCAACGACGTGTTCCCGTCGTCGATCCACATCGCGGCCACCGGCGCCGTGCGGGACGCCCTGATCCCGGCGCTGCGGCACCTGGAAGGGGTGCTCAACAGCAAGGCCGTCGCGTTCGCGACGGTCGTCAAGTCGGGCCGCACCCATCTGATGGACGCCACCCCGGTCACCCTCGGCCAGGAGTTCGGCGGCTACGCCGCGCAGGTGCGGCTGGGCGTGGAGCGGTTGCAGGCGGCGCTGCCCAGGCTCGCCGAGCTGCCCCTCGGCGGGACGGCGGTCGGCACCGGCATCAACACCCCGCAGGGGTTCGCCGGCCGGGTGATCGCGGAGGTGGCCAGGGCGACCGGGCTGCCGCTGACCGAGGCCCGCAACCACTTCGAGGCGCAGGGCGCCCGTGACGCGCTCGTGGAGGCCAGCGGCGCGCTGCGCACGGTGGCCGTCAGCCTCAACAAGATCGCCAACGATCTGCGGTGGATGGGCTCGGGTCCGCGGGCCGGTCTTGGCGAGATCCGGCTGCCCGACCTGCAGCCGGGATCCTCGATCATGCCGGGCAAGGTCAACCCGGTCATCCCCGAGGCGGTCTGCATGGTCGCCGCGCAGGTGATCGGCAACGACGCGGCGATCGCGTTCGGCGGCGCGGCCGGCAACTTCGAGCTGAACGTGATGCTGCCCATGCTCGCCCGCAACATCCTGGAGTCGATCCGGCTGCTGGCGAACGTGTCCAGGCTCTTCGCCGACCGCTGCATCGAGGGCATCGACGCCGACGAGGCCCGCTGCCTGGAGTACGCCGAATCCTCGCCGTCCATCGTCACGCCGCTCAACCGGTACATCGGGTACGAGGCCGCCGCCGCCGTCGCCAAGCAGGCCCTGGCGGAACGCAGGACGATACGCGATGTGGTGCTGGAACGCGGCTACGTGGACAACGGCAAGCTCACCCTGGAACAGCTCGACGCCGCCCTGGACGTGCTCGGCATGACCGGCGCGCCGCGCGCCTGAGCCCGCGGGCTGGAACCGCGGTGACGATCATGCGTCCGTTCCCGCCGAGCCATTCGGGTGCGGCGGGAACGGACGCATGATCGCGATGGCGTCGCGGCATCAGTACCAGCCGGTGGCCCGGGAATGCCACCAGGCGCGGCACGGGCTGCCGTAGCGCTGCTCGATGTACCTGATCCCCCAGACGACCTGGGTGCGCGGATTCGTCCGCCAGTCGCGGCCGGCGCTGCGCATCCTCCCGCCCGGCACCGCCTGCGGGATGCCGTACGCCCCGGAGAACCTGTTGTAGGCGTGGTGGTCCCAGCCGCTTTCCCGCATCCAGAGCAGGTCCAGGCAGATGAAGTTCCGCCGCGACCAGCCGTGGTGCGAGACCAGCACCGCCGCCCGCCGTTTCGTACGCTGGAGCATGCCGAGCCGCAGGTGCCTGGCGCGCATGCGTTGAGCGGCCCGTTTGTGCCGCGCCGCCCGTTTGTGTGCCATCCGTTTGTGCTGTGCCATCCGTTTGTGCTGGGCCATGTGCCGCGCGGGCATTTGTATCCGCGAAGCGTACCGCGCCATTGTCATTTCCGCGCGGGCGGTCGCCTCCGCGCCGAGCCCGACCGCGAGGAACGACGCCGTGATGACCGCGACCGTCTTTTCCGCGATGCCCTTGTTAAAGACGCATCGCCCGATCGCTGGCCTTTCGCTCATGGCCGGGCAAGCCGCTTTTCGCCCACCCCTGTTACATCCGGCCGCGGCCGCCGTGGCCGGGCTGCCGGTCGGGCTGCCGGCCGGGCCGCCGGTCGCGCGGCGGCAGAACGGGCGCGTGTCGATGGCGCAATGCCGATGTCGAGCCAAGGTGATCCTTTCACCGGTCGCCGCGCCGATCCCGCGGTCGAGCGATCGCATCCCGGCGGCGCGTCCCCCGAGGACGACCGGGCACCAGGACGCGAGACGGCGACTTGGGCCGTCCCGCGCCGGACGCCGACCCAGAACGGGCGGCGCCACGTGAAGCTCGGGCACCATTCCGCGTGCGCATCGAGCATTCCGGGATTCTTACGGCGAACGGCTTGGCGTTCGCCCTTCCTGCTGACACGGCGGGTAGCGTCCCCACATCGAGCACGCAACGCATCGCCCAATGGCATAAATTTGCCGACCAATGGCCGCCGATACACAAAGAAGGCGGCCATCGGCCGCCTTCTTTGTCGCACGTTGATGTGCTGCGCTTCAGCGCCGCCGTGATCTGATAAGCCCCGGCAGTACGCGGCGGGATTCGGGCCGAATCGCCTTTTAATGCCTCGGGCGTGTCTCGAAGCTCCCGTCGGCCGCCTGGGCGACGCGCAGCAGGCAGCGGGACTTTGAGACACGCCCTAGTACCAGCCGGTGGCCTGGGAATGGCTCCAGGCGTCGCACGGCCCGCTGTACCTGCCCTTGATGTAGCCGAGGCCCCAGTTGATCTGGATGCTGGCGCTGTCCAGCCAGTTGGCTCCCGCGCTCGCCATCTTGGAGCCGGGATTCGCCTGCGGAATCCCGTACGGCCCGCCGGGGCTGCCGGCATGCACGTTCCAATGGCTCTCGCGGTTCCACAGATCGACCAGGCAGCCGAACTGGGTGTCGGGATCGAAGCCGTACTTCGGCAGCAGGGACTTGGCGATGCGCTGCGCTTCGCCCGCCGGCACCGGATTGCCGGCCGGGGCCGCGGTCGCGCTCGGCTGGTCGGTCTTCTTCGGCTCCGCGGGCGGCGTGCCGCGTACCGCAAGGACCGGACGCTTGGCCGCGTCCTCCCTGGCGGCCCGCGAGGCCCGCTCGGCGAGCACTTTGCGGCCCGCCACCTCGGCCGGCCGCCGCATCGCGTCCGCGGCGACCTGCGGCGCGGCGCGGGCCGGAGCCACCGTCGCGGTGTCGCCGCCGTCGCCGCCCGACCCGGTCAGCGCCAGCGCGCCACCGCCGCCGGCCAGCACGGTCACCGCCGCAGCGGCCGCGACGAGGGTTCCCTTGCCGCCCGGCACCCGCACGTCGGGGATGCGGCGGCCCGCCACACGCTTTCCCGCTTGAGGTCGCTCGTCCGGTAGCGGGTCGCCCGCCACCTTCACGTCGGCAGGTGGCGACCCAGGTGACCCGCTCCCGATGAGCAGTACATCGGTTTGTTGTCGATCGTCTCGCCTAGGGGACCCGTACGAGCCTCCGTCCAAGGCGGTCCTTCCGACGGTCGCGCGCGCACCGAGTGCGCGGCGAGAGCCTCACCCCCAGCGTGGAGGCGCGCCAGACTGGTGGCGGCGGCCACGCCCACGGCGTGCCGGTCGGGTCCGTACGGCGAGCGGGGGAGGAACGGACCACCGTGCACGGGGGGTGCTTACGTCGCCCAACCATGCCGCAGTCACTGGGGTTCCTCGCAACCGAAACGCCACGACTGGTCTCAGCGGGCCCGCTGGCAACTTTGGTGAATCCACCCCAAACCCTATGTGAGAAGGGGTTTTCCGCGGAGACTCGCCGGGTTCTGTGACGTTGGTCACCACATCGCATACAGGATCCGCTTACATGCGCGATGTCACTGTTCGGACCCCGTATGAACGGATGACCGCGGGCAGCTCGGCCATCCGCGTGATCACGGCGTCGGCGCCGGCGAGGCGTTCGGCCGGGGTGAGCCCGGCGTAGCCGATGACCGCCATCCGCGCCGCCTTGGCCGCCGCCACCCCGTGCGGGCTGTCCTCGACGACGAGGCACCGCTCTGGCTCGGCGCCCATCCGTTCCGCCGCGTACAGGAACAGGTCGGGGTGGGGCTTGCCGCGCGCCACGTCGTCGGCACTGAAGATCCGGCCGGCGAAGCGCCCGAGCAGCCCGACCGTGGCGAGGGCCGTCTCGATGCGCTCGTGCGTGCCGCTGGACGCGACGCACATGGGCAGGTCGACGGCGTCGAGCGCCGCCACCACGCCGGTCACCGCCGACAGCTCGCCGCGCATCCGGGCGAAGAGCCGCTCGTGGTACCGGTCGTCGAAGTCGTCGGGCAGCGGCCGGCCGAGCCGCGGTTCGACCATCTCCCGGACGCGCCGCAGCGTGCCGCCGAGGTAGTCGCGGACGGAGTCCTCGTACGTCGTGGGCTGCCCGCACTCGGTCAGCAGCTCGGCGAGCACTTGGTTGGCGATGGGCTCGCTGTCCACCAGAACGCCGTCATTGTCCAAGATCAGCAGATCGAACCGCACCCACGCGACCCTACCGGTCGCCCCGGCACCCGACGGCGCCCGGCGACGCCTGCCGGCGCCCGACGGCCGAGCCGGCGGCCGCCGGGCGCGCGGTGCCGGCGCGGCTAAGCCCCGACGTCGCCGAGCATTTCGGTGACGAGGGCGGCGATCGGGGATCGTTCCGACCTGGTCAGCGTCACGTGGGCGAACAGCGGGTGGCCCTTGAGCTTCTCCACCACGGCGACCACGCCGTCGTGCCGGCCCACCCGCAGGTTGTCGCGCTGGGCCACGTCGTGGGTCAGCACCACGCGGGAGCCGGTGCCCACCCGCGACAGCACGGTGAGCAGCACGCCGCGTTCCAGCGACTGCGCCTCGTCCACGATCACGAAGGCGTCGTGCAGCGACCGCCCCCGGATGTGGGTCAGCGGCAGCACCTCGAGCATGCCCCGGTCGAGGACCTCCTCGATCACCTCGGGCGTCGTCACCGCGGACAGGGTGTCGTACACCGCCTGCGCCCATGGCGACATCTTCTCGTTCTCCGAGCCCGGCAGGTAGCCGAGGTCCTGGCCGCCCACGGCGTACAGCGGGCGGAACACCACGACCTTGCGGTGCCGGTGCCGTTCGAGCACCGCCTCGAGGCCGGCGCACAGCGCGAGCGCCGACTTGCCGGTGCCCGCGCGGCCGCCCAGCGAGACGATGCCGACCTCCTCGTCCAGCAGCAGATCGAGCGCCACCCGCTGTTCGGCCGACCGCCCGCGCAGCCCGAACACCTCGCGGTCGCCGCGCACCAGGCGTACCGACTTGTCCGGCAGCACCCGGCCGAGCGCCGAGCCGTTGCCCGAGATCAGCCGCAGCCCGGTGTGACACAGCTGATCGCGGGCCTGGTCCAGCTCGATCCGTCCGTGCTCGTACAGCTCGTCGAGCTGTTCCTGCGTCACGTCCAGCTCCACCATCCCGGTCCAGCCCGACTCGACCACCGTCAGCTCGGCGCGGTACTCCTCGGCCGCCAGGCCGACCGAGGCCGCCTTCACCCGCAGCGGCAGGTCCTTGGAGACGAGCACGACGTCACGGCCCTCCATCGCCAGCGAGCGCGCCACCGACAGGATGCGGGTGTCGTTGTCGCCGAGCCGGAACCCGTCGGGCAGCACGCTGGGGTCGGAGTGGTTGAGCTCGACGCGCAGCGTGCCTCCCTCGACCCCGATGGGCAGCGGCTCGTCCAGCCGGCCCTGCTCGAAACGCAGATCATCGAGCGTGCGCAGGGCCTGCCGGGCGAAGTAGCCCAGCTCAGGGTGGTGCCTTTTGGCCTCGAGTTCGGTGACGACGACGATGGGAAGTACGACCTCGTGCTCGGCGAACCGGGTCAACGCGCCCGGGTCGGCGAGGAGAACGCTGGTGTCGAGGACGTACGTGCGCCGCTGGGCAGAAGCCGTGGACGACGTCTGGGTTGTGGCCACTCGCTCTCCTTCGGGCGCGCCCCCGAGAAGGCCCGCGCCCTTGCGTCGTGGGTTTCGGGGGTCGCCCCCCGAATCACCTCAGCGTGGGGACCTGACTCGAAGCTACGGCCCGGCCCCCGGGCGGAGACGGAATTTCGGCCGGATGTGGACGGAAGATGGGTGTTATGAGCCGTAGCGACGATTCCGCGCGGCATAAGAGCGGAGCGCCCGCAGGAAGTCGACCTTCCGGAAATCAGGCCAGTAGACTTCGCAGAAGTGAAACTCCGAGTGGGCGCTCTGCCAGAGCAGAAAGCCGGAAAGCCGCTGCTCTCCTGAGGTGCGAATGACCAGATCAGGATCGGGTTGACCGCGCGTGTAGAGATGCTCGGCGATGTGCTCGACGTCGAGGATCTCGGCGAGTTCCTCGATGCTGGTGCCTTTGCTCGCATGCTCGTGCAGGAGTGAGCGCACCGCATCAGCGATCTCACGCCTACCTCCATACCCAACTGCGACGTTCACAATCAGGCCAGGAGCGTCAGAAGTATGTTCTCCGGCATGTTTGAGGACACGAGCGGTCTTGTCGGGCAGCAAATCGAGCGCGCCGACCGGCTTGACGCACCAGCCCTCGGCGGCCAGCCGCTCGACCGTGTTCTCGATGATCTCCAGTAGCGGCTCGAGCTCGCGGGCGGGGCGGCTCAGGTTGTCGGTCGACAGCAGCCACAGCGTGACCAGCTCGACGCCGGCCTCGGTGCACCACTGGAGCAACTCGGAGATCTTGTCGGCGCCGCGCTGATGGCCCGCCTTGACGTCGGTCAGCCCCATCGACCTGGCCCAGCGGCGATTGCCGTCCAGGATCACGCCGACGTGGCGCGGACAGGCCCCGGGCGGCAGCGAGCGCTCGAGCCGACGCTCGTAGAGCCGGTAAACGAGGTCCCGCGCCCCCATATGGTCATCCTCCTACGCGCCGACGCCGCCGCTGGAACGGGCAGTCAATTATCCCCTGGTCGGCACGTACCTATCACGAGATCTCACCAGGTCCCGGCAGATCTCACCCGAATCCGGCCGGATCTCATCAGGATCCCATGGTGCTCTCATAGTGATTTCAGGTCAGATCCCGGCTCACCGCGAACGGCGGGCCACCACCCCGTTGAGGAGGTTGCGGCGGCCGGTGCCCGCGCGCTCCGCGTCCCGCAGCAGCTCGGCGAGAAGCGTCGCCAGCTCACCCGAGGTGAGCACGGCGCGGACGCCGCGGCCGCCAGCCCCCCAGGCGTCGAGTACGGCCCGCCGGGCGACCCGCCACTGGCCGTCTCCGTGCGCCGGGCCGTTCCCCTGGACGACCCAGCGGCAGGACGTCCGCAGGGCGCAGCGCAGCTCGCCGGTGCTGGCCAGGTCGCCGCGGTCCCGGCAGCGGAACGCGAAAAGCTCACGCTCCTTGGGCAGGTGGCCGCCAAGGTCGTGCCGGCAGCCGGTCGCGCGCAGCGCGCGCTCGAGCGGCGGGTCGGGAAACCGGTCGTCGGGGTCGGGCCAGGCATTCGCCTGCGGCGACTCGTCGGACCTGGCGGCCGCGAGCAGCCGGGCGAGCGCGGCCAGCGCGTGCCCGCACCGCTCCCCCACCGACCCGAAGGGCCCGCCGTCGCGCATCAGCTCGAGGGTGATCTCGTACGGCCTGCCACCGCGGTCGCGGGACGGCACCGGGACGATCATGAGCGACGAGCCGTCGACGCAGCGCACTCCCCTCACCCGCCGAAGGATATGCGTGGCCGGCCGGGGTGATCGAGATTACAGAGCGTGATTTGCCCGAACGCTGACCGCGCATACACCGGCCGTGACCGGCCCGGCCCCGTGGGTTGACCCGGACGCCGTCGGCGGCCACCGTGGCTGGCCGCCGGCCCCCGCTGCCGGGTAGCTTCCCTACCGGCTACTCGCTACCGGGTCCGGTCGGCCCGCTCAGACCTGCGGGCCGGAGGCGCGGGCGCGTTCGACGTGCTGCAGGGCCTCGCGCAGCTCGGCGAGCCACTCGTCGGCGTTCTTGCCGACGAGGCGTACGCACCACGCGAGCGCGTCGCTGCGGCTGCGGGCCACCCCCGCCTCGACCAAGGTGTCGAGCACACGGCGCTCGGGTTGCCGCAGCCTGGTCATGACGGGCACGGACAAGGTCGTGAACATCTCCCGGTATCCGCCGGACTCGACCCCCCAGGAGACCTTGCGGCCGAACCGGTGCTCGGCCTCCCTGGCGATCGCGATACGGCGCTCTCTCGTGTCCTCGCGGAACCGCCCGATCTGCCCGGAAGCGGCCGCGGCACGCTCGGTTTCCGACGCGTTCGAGGCGACCGGAGGGGACGGCAGCGTGCCGATGACGGTGATCTCTTCGCGGTCATGGACGATCTCGGGCGGGCCCTCGAACCAGTCGTCGGGCAGCCGCCCGGAGAACCACCCACGCAGCTTCTCGGCCGCTTCGGACGAATTCATGTAATCATGATTACATCATCACGGGCGCCTGCCAAGCCCTGCCGCCGCTCCCATGTTTGACAGGGGCTAACTTTTGAGAGTTAATCTCATTTAACATCATCTCTCAAAAGGGGGCCCGGATGGCTGCTGCTCTGGGCGCGCGGCGCTGGTGGGTCCTCGGCGCGCTCGTCGTCACGCTGCTCGCGGTGAGCCTCGACCTCACCGCGCTCAACGTCGCCCTGCCGACGCTGGCCGCGGCGCTGCATGCCGGCACCGGCGACCTGCAGTGGATCATCGCCGGCTACACCCTCGCCTCAGCCACGCTGCTGCTGCCGGCCGGCCTGCTCGGCGACCGGTACGGGAGGAAGAAGGTCCTCGTCGGCGGCCTGGTGGTCTTCCTCGCCGGGTCGCTGTGGGCGGTGCGGGTGGACGGCCCCGGCGGCCTGATCGCGGCCCGCACCCTGATGGGCGTCGGCGCCGCCGTGCTGCTGCCGCTCGCGCTGTCGGTGATGCTCGTGGTGTTCCCGGCCCAGGAACGGCCCAAGGCGATGGCCGCATGGGCCGCGGCCTCGTTCGTCGGGCTGCCGCTCGGCCCGATCGTGGCCGGCTACCTGCTCGACCACTTCTGGTGGGGGTCCATCTTCTTCATCAACATCCCGGTCGCGGTCGTCGCCCTCGTCGCCTGCGTGGCGCTCATCCCCGAGTCACGGTCGGAGACGGCCGGGCGCACCGACGTCACCGGCCTCGCGCTGTCCACCGGCGGCCTGCTCGCCCTCGTGTACGGCGTGATCGAGCAGCCAGAACGCGGCTGGGGCGACCCGCGGGTGTGGGGCACGATGGCCGCGGGGGCCGCCGCGCTGGCCGCCTTCGCCGGCTGGACCCGGCGCGCGAAGGCGCCGCTCATCGACCTCGGGCTGTTCCGAGACCGCCGGTTCGTCGGCGGACTCGTGCCGAGCACGGTCATGACCTTCGCGCTCTTCGGCGTGCTGTTCGCCGTACCCCAGTACTTCCAGGACGTGCTGGGCGCCCGGCCGCTCGGCACCGGCCTTCGGCTGCTGCCGCTGATCGGCGGGCTGATGCTGACGGCGCGGCTGAGCCCACGCCTGGTGGACCGGTTCGGCAACCGCGTCGTGATCGTCGCCGGCGTCCTCGTCCTCGTCGCCGGGGCGCTGGCCGGGGCAGCCACGTCGGTGGCCGACGGGTACGGCTACGTGGCGACGTGGCTGGTCGTCGTGGGTTTCGGCATGGGGCTGATGCTGCCGGCCTCGATGACCGTCGCGATGAGCGCCCTGTCGGCCGAACGCGGGGGCGCCGGCTCCGCGGTGCTCCTGACGGTCCGTTTGGTGGGCGGGGCCCTGGGGTCGGCGGTGCTCGGCAGCCTGCTCGCGACCGGTTACCGCGGGCAGGTGGCGGTCGCCGGGCTGCCCGCCCCCGCGGCCCGGGCGGTACGGCAGGGCATCGGCGGCGGAGTGGAGGTGGCGCGGCGGCTCGGCGACCAGGCGCTGCTCGGCTCCGTCCGCGCCGCCTTCGTGCACGGCATGGACGTGGTGCTGGTGACGGGCGCCGGGCTGCTGCTGGTCAGCGCGGTCGCCACCCTCGTCCTGCTGCCCCGCCGCGCGGACGAAGCCGCGACGGCGGGCGCGGCGGGCGCGGAGCGTGCTGGACAATCAGAGCATGAGCAGCACCTCTCGACTTGACCGCGAGTTCGAGCGCCTGCCGCTGCGTGAGCGCAAGAAGCTGAAGACCCGCAGGGCGATCCAGGACCACGCGCTGCGGCTCTTCGCCGAGCAGGGCTACGACGCGACGACCGTCGAGCAGATCGCCGACGCGGCGGAGATCTCGCCCAGCACGTTCTTCCGCTACTTCCCCACCAAGGAAGACTGCGTGCTCAGCGACGAGTACGACCCGGTCATGGCCGAGGTCTTCCGCGCCCAGCCGCCCGAGATGGGCGTCATCGACGCGCTGCGGGTGATGTACAGGGAACTGCTGGCCGGGATGTACATCGGCGACCGCGACCGGATCCTCACCCGCAGCAGACTCGTCCTGTCGGTGCCGGCGCTGCGCGCCAGGACCTTCGACCTGATGCGGCAGGAGTCGGCGACCGCGTTCTCCGAGCTGGCCGCCGAGCGGGCCGGGGTGCCGATCGACGACCCGAGGGTCAGGGTCCTCACCTGGGCGACGACGGCCGCGATCGAGGCAGCGGTCACCACATGGGCGGAAAGCGACGGCGCGCTGGACCTGCCGAAGCTGGTCGACGAGGCGCTGGCCTTCATCGCCGCCGGCTGCCCCCTCTGAAACCCTGTCCCCTCTGAACCCTGCCCCCTCTGAAACCCTGGTCAGGCGAGGTGCGCGGCGACCTGGGGGTTGACGCGGACGGCGCCCTGGAGGTTGCTGAAGTAAACCTGCTGGATCTTGACCACGTCGCCGGTGTGCGGCGCGACGACCATCTTCCCGCCGCCGATATAGATGGCGATGTGCGAGATGTACCCGGGCGCCGTCGGGTCGTTCGCCCAGATCAGCAGGTCGCCGGGGCGGGCCTGTGCGAAGGGGATCCGCCAGCCGGTGTTCGCCTGGTCGGCGGCCACCCGCGGCATCCGGATCCCGGCCATGGCGAAGGCGTACTGGACGAGGCCGGAACAGTCGTAACCGCCCTCCGCGTCGGACTCGCCGCCCCAGACGTACGGCACGCCGAGCTTCGACTCGGCCGCGCGGATCGCGGTGTTGATCTGTTGCGCGGACATCACCGCGCCGAGCTGCCCCCTCGGCAGCCGGCCGAGACCCGGCGGCGGCGCCCCACGGCTCGGCAGCCGCACCTCGGGATGGATCTCGGCGGCCTTCGCCTCCTTGGGCAGCGCCTTGGCCATCGCCGCGCGCAGCTTGCCGGCGTTCGCCTTGGGCGCGCTGACGATCAGCGCGTTGCCGGCCGGCATGCCGAACGACTGCGCGGTGGCGTGCGAGACGACGGCGTCCACCTCGCCCATGCCCATGGTCGCGTACGCGCCGATCCGCAGCGGGCTCTGCCGCTGCCGGCCGCCGACCGGCACCGTGCTGCCGAGCTTGACCCCGCCGTCCTCGCCGAGCACGAACGACACCGCGACGTCGCCCGCGTACACGTTGCGCCACAGCGCGTCGGACTCGGCGGTCGGTTTGGGGGTGTACGCGCGGAAGGTGGACGGGTCGACGCCCACGAGACCGACCCGCTTGCCGGCCACGAGCGCCTGCGCCGCGTCGATGACCTCGACGCCCGCCACGCCCTTGAGGTGCCGGATCCGGTCGACGGCCACGGCGGGCAGCGTGTGCGGCGCTGCGACGAGCAGGTCGGCGCTGAGCCGGCGCCTGAGCGGCGCCACGGCGCTGGGTGACAGGTCGGAATGCTGGGCCGCGGCGACGAACTGATCGGCGGTGGTCGGTTCGGCCGCCTGCCGCGAAGCGCGGGCCAGCGCGACGCCGACGTCGGCCGCCAGGGTGGCGGCGAGCGACGTACCGATGACCGTCGGAAGCACACGGCGGCTCGGCCTGTGCACTGCACCACTCCCTTGTTCGCGCCCTGCGACGACCCCGGCGGTGCCGAGGCCGGCCCCATAGCCCACGACTATGGCCTACGAAGGTGACGACCGTCCAGGCGCCGAAGTTCCCTTGCGTCGCGGCCGTCTCGGGCGCGACGCCATTGACCAGCGACGTTGGCTCGATAATTCCGGTGGCGCGCCGAATTCGTCATCACATCGTCAGATCCGCCGGATCTGCCGGTTCCGGCCAACCCGCGAAATCATCGGGCCGCCCGATCGGTCAGACCGTGGTGAGCTCCTCGGCGAGCCGCTCCGGCGCGGTGACCGGCAGCCGGCAGGCGAAGTCGCGGCAGACGTACGCCGCCGGAGCGCCCTCCACGAGCCCGCGCCCTTCGAGCAGCGGCACCCCGTCCGCCCGTCCCCCGTCGCCCAGCGCCACCACGGCCCCTGGCGCCGTCGCCAGCAGGGCCGCGCGATGCAGGGCGCGGGTCCGTTCGTCGCCGGCCGGGCCGACGACGGCGATCTCGACCGGACCCGCGGCCACCGCCTCGGCCACCGCCAGACCCCACCCGGCGAACCGCGGATATCGCTCGGCCAGCAGCGTGGCCGGGGCGAGCGCGGCCAGCGCCGCCTCCCTGTGCCGCGCGGACCCGGTCAGCGCGGCGTAGGAAAGCAGCGCCCCGGCGACGGCGAACCCGCCCGAAGGCGTGGCGTTGTCGGTCGGGTCCTGCGGGCGGCGGAACAGCGCCTCGGCGTCGTCGGCGGTGTCGTAGAAGCCGCCGGCGTCGTCGGTGAAGCGATCGAGCACCGTCTCCAGCAGCCGCCCAACCGTCGTCACGTGCGAGGAGTCGCCCGTCACCGCGTACAGCGCGAGCAGGCCCTCCGACACGTCCGCGTAGTCCTCGAGCACCCCGGCGTTGCCGCCTGGCACACCGTCGCGCGAGGTACGCACCAGCCGCCCGTCCGCCGGGCCTGCCAGGTGGACGCCGGCGAGCAGCCGCGCCGCCGCGCGGGCGGCCTCCACCAGGTCGGGCCGGTCGAACAGCGCGCCGCACTCGGCCAGGGCGGCGATCGCCAGGCCGTTCCAGGCGGTGACCACCTTGTCGTCGCGGGCCGGTTGCGGCCGCTGCGCCCGGGCGGCGAGCAAGCGGCCGCGCACCGAGGCGTACCGGGCGGCGTCGTCGGGGTCGGCGAGCAGCTGCAGGGTCGACGTGCCGTGCTCGAAGGTGCCGGCGTCGCTGACCCCGAACAGGTCCGCGGCCCACCGTCCGTCGTCCGCGCCCAGCACGTCGCGCAGCTGGTCGGGGGTCCACACGTAGGTCAGTCCCTCGACGCCGTCGGTGTCGGCGTCCAGCGCCGAGGCGAAGCCACCCTCCGGCGTCCCGAGGTCCCGGATGAGGAAGTCCGCCGTCTCGTCGGCGACCCGCCGGGCCCAGGCGTCGCCGGTCGCCCGCCACAGGTGCAGGTACACCCGGAGCAGCAACGCGTTGTCGTAGAGCATCTT
>DASUWU010000010.1:0-17252 GCA_036378315.1 Streptosporangiaceae bacterium
GACCGCGCACGGGGTGGTGTTGACCGAGAAGCCGGTCGGTCTCCCGTTCGTACCGCTCCACGAGGCGTTGAAGCCGATCCCGTCCATGGTTTGGCCGGGCGCGATGGCACCGTTGGTGGCAATGCTCTCGATCGGCACATCGGCGCCGTCCTGCGCGGCCGTGCCGTTCCATGCATCGGTGATCTGCTGCCCGTTGGGGAATGCGAAGCGGACCGTCCAGCCGTTGATCGGCCGAGTGCCCGTATTGGTGATCCGCAGCGTGGTGTTGAAGCCACCGGAGCCGGCGCCCCACTGGCTGTTGATCACGTATTGCACCCGGCAGCTCGTCGGCGGCATGTCGCCGTGCAAGAAGAACACGTTGGGCGCCAGGTCCGCCCGGGGGATGTCGGTGTTCGCGGCGATGATGTCGCCGAGGTTCCGCCGGAAGTCGATGCCGTAGGTGTTCCTGATGAAGTCGAGCGCCGCCGTCTGGTTGCCGTAGAAGAACCGGTCGCCGTCGCGCAACCGCTGGAACTCCCGCGTCCAAATGGCCCGCTGCAGTTCGCCGAACTGTGTGCCGGCGATGTGCGGCTCGGCGAGCATGCCGACGAAGGCGTCCACGTTGTTGATGTTGTTGTTGTAGATGGCGCGCAGCCGGGCGGCGACCGGGGTGCGCCGGGTTGCCGTCAGGACCTCGTCCGCCAGCCCATCCGCGTCATCCGCGGCGATCTGGGTGCCGAACACGTTGCGGAAGTCGAGAAAGTCCAGGCTGTTGGGGTCATTGATCTCGTTGCCCGGAGTCAACGTCGGATCCGCCGGGAAGGCGTCGCTCGCCTCGCCGGTGATCTGCGCGAACGAGGTCCGCGCAGGGAGGCCGTAGGCCTGCCGCAGCTGGTTGTAGGTGGGCATGCCGTGGTCGCGACCGCGCTCGATGTCGATCGCGCCGAGGTCGACGACCCCCTGGAAGCACTGTGGCAGCGTGGGCCCGTCCAGGCAGCCCGGGTTGCCGGAGACCGGCACCTGGAACAGCGTGCTGCGCAGCTGGTTGTCGATCTGCTCGTCGTTCTTGTACTGCGACTCCTCGGCGAGGGCCTCCAGCATCGGACCGAGCTGGATCAGCTGGAGGAGGTCGGGGTTGAAGAAGGCGGCGTTGAGCGGGACTCCCAGGGTGGCGTCGGCGCCGTCGACCTCCACCTCGACGCCTTGGTTGCGCAGCCCGTCCAAGGCGGCCTGGTTGTAGCGCGACGCATTGGTGTCGACTTCGAACTCACCGTGGATCTGGCTGTGCGCCCGGTAGCCTACGGTGGCGAACTCGTTGCTCAGGGTCGTGTTGATGCCCGGGTTGTAACCGGAGTACGCGGGCAGGCTGACCCCCATCGCGGGCAGGAATTCGTTGTAGGTGATGAACTGCTCTTCCGCGATGACGACGCGCCGGGCGATCTGGAACTTGTCCTCATCGCTGAGCGAGCTCGGCAGCAGGCTCACGATCCGGTTGTGCTCGCGGGCGAACAGCGTGTGGGTGGCCTCCAGCGCGATGTTCTCGTTCGCCCGCACGTCACCGGCGACCGCGGCGTTGTCCGGACTCGACAGCAGCCGGCCGTCGACGTCCATTGCCGGCGCGGTCGACGCGTCGCCGCGGCTGGTGCGCCGCGGCAGATAGTTGCCCGGCAGCAGCAGGCTGGCGCTGTTGTTCGCCGGGTTGCCGTCGACGGTGCCCTGGCGCAGCCAGTCGAGACGTGTGTTGGTGCCGCCATAGACCGGCCAGCCGCTGATGTAAGAGTTGACCGTGTTGGTCTGCTGGCGCGGGTTGCTCGTGCTTGTCCCGGTCCCCGGTGCTGTGGCCGACCGGGTGAACGGGATGACGCCGAGGTCGTCGCGGAAGCTCTCCAGCGGGTCGGCGCTGTTGAACGGGATGTTCGCCGCCGTCGCCCCGTCGCCCGTGCTCGCGCGCAGGCCGAAGGTGTGGTCGAGGAACTGCCCCCACGTCCAGCCCCACTGGCTGAGCAGGGTCTCGTTGAAGATGTTCTGATTGACGTCGTTGTGGATGCGGTTGCTGATGAAGCGGCTGTTGGGCCCGGACACCGGGGAACCGACGCCGTCGGCATAGCGCGCCGCCGTCACGCGGGAGTACGCCGATCCGACCCGGCCCCAGGCCGGGTTGGCCACGTTGTTCCCACTCCCGTCGAGGCTCTGGATCTCGAACGGGACGGCCGCCCGCGCGGTCCCCCCGGCCAGCACGGTCACGGCGCCGATGACGAACGCGCACACGCCGCTGAGCAAGGGCCTCCTGATCAGCCTCCCACCGTTCGTACCCATCGTCGCTCTTCGATGTAGCGTCATTTACTTTCTCCTGGCATGCGGGGGATTCTCGACGGGCGAGAAAGGAGCGTCCTATCGCCGCGGGACGAGTGGGGCAGGCAGCACCAGAGCAGTGCGCGATAAGCCGACTAACCGAGCCGGCGACAAGACCGTACGGAGCCGCCCATGTAAACAGCCGAATACATTTGGCGACCGGCCGGGCCGGGCGACCCGCGGTCATTCGATAATGTGCGCTCAGGCGAGGTCATCAAGAGAATCCGCTGGTGATCCCTTCGACGGGCGTCTAGTTCATGGCATACTGAGCCGCCCCCCGGTCGCCAGCAATAGACGGATTCCCCTTAAGGGAGTGAGCCATTAACCGAAATTGACCGCACCGTGACGTGCAGTAGGAAAATGGCCAGTGCCGGCTCTAGCAAAGACCGGCGGCAGCGACCTGCGGCAGTGCGCCACCGGCTCAACGGCATGAAAACGCGCGGATTTTCACGCACCGACAGTATGCCTGCACGATGATGGAGTACGCCGGTGGCCTGCCGGGTGGTGACGTCCCACAGCCGTACGGTCTTGTCGGAGCGGCCTCTCCGGCCGGTAGCTCAGGGGATGCGGGCGACGGCGCCGTAGTGCAGGGCGTCGGCGGCGGAGGGGCGCTTGCCGGGCGGGAGTTCACTGCGCCAGTCGGAAATCGACTCGATCCCCGGCGGGATCAGCTCCATGCCGTTGAAGAACTGGGCGAATGCCGCCCGGTCACGCCATTGGGCCTGGTCTCGGCTGCCGGTGTTCGCGCGCTGGATGATGTCGTTGCCGAGTTCGGGGGGCAGGAAGTCGGCGGTCGCGTGAGAAATTGCCACGTAGCTTCCCGGGGGCAGACGTTCGACCAGCCGCGCGAGGCAGCCGTACGGATCGTCCGCGTCGACGATGAAATGCAGCACCGCGATCAGCATCAGGGCGACCGGCCGGCTCAGGTCCAAGGTGGCGCGCAGGTCGGGATGTCCGAAGATCGTGTCGGGCTCGCGCAAGTCGGCGTGGATATACGCGGTGGCGCCGGTCTCGGAGGTGAGCAGCAGCTGGTGGGCGTGCGCCAGCACGATCGGGTCGTTGTCCATATAGACCACTCGGGTGTCCGGCGCGATCCGCTGCGCGACCTCGTGCACGTTGTCGGCGGCGGGAATGCCGGTACCGATGTCCAGGAACTGCCGGATGCCGGCCTCCGCGGTCACGTAGGTCACCGCCCGGCGCAGGAACCGGCGGTTCTCCATAACGCCGGTCCTGATCGACGGGAGGACGGCCGCCACGGCGTCGCCGGAGATCCGGTCGGCCTCGAAGTTCTGAGTACCGCCCAGCCAGTAGTTGTACCGCCGGGCCGGATGCGCGACCGCGGTATCGATCTCGAGCGGATCATCCTGCTCGGTGGAAGAGGAATCCGGCAGACCCATGGTCTCCTCCACTGAACTCCGCGACGAGATGCTCGACAGGTTAAACAATACAAGGCTGACAATCCGTCGGAAAGAAAGTAACCATTGCTGGCTAGCAGTTCAGAGAAGGTTTCGGAGGTCACTCCGGAACCTTTTCGATCTTCAGCGAAGCTCGCGTGTCTCCTCGGTGCTGCGTTCGGGACACCCGGGCCCGCGCTCACAGGCGGCTACGCGTCCGTCCGCCGCCGGAGGGCACGCAGGAGGCGGAGCGGGAACAGGCCGACGAGTGGCGCGCGGCGGCCCAGGTCAGCGCTGTCCTTCCGGTCAAAGGCGCGGGCGTAGCGCTGTGCACGGGACGGGGTGTCGTACTCCTTGGCGCCGCCCGCTCCGCAGCCGCGCGCACATGACCAGCGCATCGTCCGGCCCTCGGCGGAGAAACGGTAGTCATGTCCGAAGATCCAGCACCGAATGTTGGTCACGACTCCCCGTTCGGGTCCGCGGGCGTGGACGGCCCGTACCGGTTGCCCGTCAGCGGCTGGACCCGTCCTTCGTGCATGGCCTCCCGCAGCGCGGCGCGGAACCGTCCTGGCCCCCAGTAGCGGCCGCCGACCAGTTCGGCGAGCCGGGCACGGTCGGTCGGCCCGTGTTCGCTGAGAGCCCGCGCGATGGCGTCGACCTCACGGTCGAGGGCGATGTCCTCGCCGGCCGTCCAGCGGCTCGCGGTTCCGAGCATGCCGGGAGAGTAGAACGTCGCGCCCGGGCCTGGGAGGAAGCGGCGCAGCCCGCGGCGTTGCTCGCGTTCGCGACGCAGGACGCGCTCGCGGACGCGCCTGTCGCGTTCCCGGGCGTCCCGCTGCCGCCGCGCCGCCTCCTCGCGCTCGCGGCGCGCCTGCTCGTCCGTTCCGTACTCCTCGGCGAGGGACGCGGCGGCGAGCCGGTGCTGCGCGGCCTCCACCCGGTCTGCGGCCGACTCGGCCCGGAGCCGGTGCACCTCCGCCGCCTGCTCGTGACGGCTCGCCTCCCCTTCGTCGTGTTCGGCACGCGCCACGTGCGCCAGGGCCGATTCGGCGTGCATGCGCTCCCACTCGTCGTAGGTCTCGGCTTGCCTTCGGGCGATCTCTGCCTCGACCCCCCGCAGGTCACCGAGGCGGCCGCGGACGTCGGCGGCCATCGCGCGCTGCTCGCTGGCCCGCGCCCGTTCGGTCGCCGCCTCGGCCAGGCTCGTGTGGCTCTCGCGGTCCTCCTGGTTCTCGGCCGCCAGCGCCTCAGCCCGTTCCCCGAACGCCCGGGCGCGGTCATCGGCCGCCGCCGCCCGGCTGCGCGCGCTGTCGCGCTCGGCCTCGGTCGAGGCGCCCTCCGCGTTGGCGCGCTCGTTGTGAGCGGTCGCCTCCTCCATCAACCGCTCGGCGTTCCATTCGGCCATCTGCGCGAGGATTTCCTCCACCCGCAGCCGCTCGGCGGCTGGGCGGTCGCCACCGTCCGCGAGCGGCCGCAGCTCATGCACGGCGGCGCGGTGCTCAGCCGCCCTCGCCCGCTCCTCCTCGGCGTGCCGGCGGGCCTCGAGCGACGCATGGCCACCTGCCCGGACGCCCAACTTCTCCGGCTCCGCCGGCTGCGGGTACGGAACCTCCGCGGCCGGGCGCTCCCGCGACGGCGTCTCCTGTTCGGCCTCTTCGGCGGTGAGCGGCTTGGCGATGTTCTCCAACGACGTCTGTTCGGCGCGGACCCCGAAGAAGAGCTCGGCGACGCCGCCCAGCGCCATGATCACGGCGCCAACGAAGAAGCCGACCGCGACCAGGCTGACTTCACCGCTCCCGATCAGATTTCCGAAGATCAGCGGGCCGGTGATGCCGCCGGTCGCGGTCCCGATCGCGTAGAAGAACGCGATGGCGAGAGCCCGGGTCTCCATCGGGAAGATCTCGCTGACCGTCAGGTACGCCGAGCTGGCGCCGGCGGAGGCGAAGAAGAACGTCACCCCCACCAAGGCCAAGAACGGCCAGTGCGTCAGCACCCCGGAGATCAGGAGGACTCCGAGCAGAACGGTAAGGACGGCGGACGCGAAGTACGTCCCCGAAATCATCGGTATGCGGCCGACGGTGTCGAAGAGCCGGCCGAGGACGAGCGGGCCAAGGAAGTTGCCGACCGCGAAAAGCGCGAAGGAATACGGCACCATCCCCGACGGGACGTCGAAGTACTTGTGCAGGATCGTGCCGAGGTCGAACGTCACCGCGTTGTAGAGGAACGCCTGGCCCACGAACAACGCGAATCCCAGCGTCGCCCGCTTCGGATACACCTGCACCGCGACCTTGGCGATCTCACGGAAGGGGATGGCTCTGCGCTGCCGGACGGTGATGCTCTCGCCCGGCCGCTCCAGATCTCTGTCGGTCTCCCGGCGGACCTCGGCCTCGATGCCGTCGACGATCCGCTCACCCTCCTCTTCACGGCCGTGGATGAACAGCCAACGCGGGCTCTCCGGAACGTGCCGCCGGACGATCATGATCGTGAGCCCGAGGACACCGCCGATCCCGAAGGCCAACCGCCAGCCCCAGCCGATCGGGAAGATGGAGGTGTTGAGGAACAGCACGGCGGCGAGCGCGCCGACCGCGGCGCCCACCCAGTAGCTCCCGTTGATGAGGATGTCGACCCGGCCGCGGGCGCGGGCCGGAATCAACTCGTCAATCGCCGAGTTGATCGCCGAGTACTCGCCACCGATGCCCATGCCGGTGACGAACCGGCAGGCGAAGAAGTACCAGGGCGCGAACGTGAACGCGGTCGCCACCGTCGCGACGACGTAGACGGCAAGCGTGATGATGAACAACTTCTTGCGGCCGAACCGGTCGGTGAGCTGCCCGAACAGCAGAGCACCCGTGCACGCGCCGGCGACGTAGATCGCGGCTGCGTATCCGATGTCGGCTGGCGTCATGCCAACGCCGGCGCCCCGCTCGGTCAGCCTCGCGGCGACCGATCCGACGATGGTGACCTCAAGGCCGTCGAGGATCCAGACGGTTCCGAGTCCGATGACGACCAACCGGTGGAACCGCGACCACGGCAGCCGGTCCAGACGTGCCGGGATCTGGGTGCTTATCGTGCCGAGGCGCGTCGCCGTGGTCATGTGCTACCAGCTCATGACGCAGATCGGTGGTCATGGACGAACGGAGGAATCATGCGGGGGTTGCTACCCTTCAACACAATCCCTATGCGGGCCTCGTGACGGTCCCGTCCGCCCCGAAATGATCCGGACGGCCGGGCGGCCGGCTATCCGGCAACCGTCGCGCCCACTTTCGCGGCGGTCTCCCGGAGCCAGATGTGCGCTGCGTCGTGCGTGTGGACCGGATGCCACCACAGCGCCTCCTGGAGCGGGACGGCGTCGAACGGAGGTTCCATCACCCGGACGGCGGCCACGCCGCGCAGCCGGTCGGCGAGGAACTCCTGGACGAGGGCGATCCGGCGGGTCCCGGCGACCAGGAACGGAAGCGACTGGAAGCCGTCGACGGAGATCTCGGCCCGGGGTTCGACGCCGAGCATGGCCAGTTGGCGTACGGCGGGTGCGTCGTACGTGCGCTGGTAGGTCACCCACGGCAGCCGCGCCAGGTCGTCGAGGGTGAGGCGCTCGCCGACCTCGGGGTGGTCCTCGGCGACCAGGAAGACCCAGCGGTCGGTGAAGAGCTCGACCGCGGGAAAGCCGCTGATGATGCCGTGCGGCATGAGCAGCCCGTCAGAGGTGCTCAGCAGCGGACCGACCCGCTCGGGCACATCGGGGGGCGCCTGCCGGAAGCGGAGCTTGATGCCGGGCGCCCCGGCGTGGGCGGCGCGGACGAGTTCGGCGCCGAAGACCGCCACGGCGTAGTCGGAGGCGAACAGGGTGAACTCGTGCTCCTCGCGTGCGGGGTCGAAGGTGGCCTGGCTGCTGAAGACCCGTTCCAGCATGTCGCAGGCGGTGGCCGTGCGGTCGACCAGAGCCCTGCCGAGGGCGGTCAGCTCGTAGCGCCCGCCCACCCGGAACAGCAGGTCGTCGTCGAAGTGGCGGCGCAGGCGGGCGAGGGCGGCACTCATCGCCGGCTGGCTGAGGCCGATGCGCTGCCCGGCCCTGGTGACGTTGCGCTCCTCCAGGAGGGCGCGCAGGGCGGTGAGGAGGTTGAGGTCCAGGCTGGCGAGGTTCATCGCGGTCTCCACGTGCAGGTCGCCGCAGCATATCCATTACACGGATGATTCTGATCTAAAGAATCGATTTCCTAGATCCCGCCGACTCATCCAGATTGGTTTCACCCAAATCGGGAGGAAATCGGCGTGAAACCCACGGTTGAGCCGCCGCCGTTCGCCGGCCCGTTCGCCCTCGGCACCTTCTCCGCCAGGGGAACGGACGCGTTCCCCGGTCTGCTCGTGCCGGACGGGCGAGTGCTGGACCTGGTCTCCGCCCTGGACGAACCCGGCCTGACGGTCCGCTCACTCCTGGAGCGCTGGGCGGATGCGCTGCCGCGCCTGCACGAGCTGTCCCAGGACCGGGGCCGCGAGTGGCTGCCCCTGCGGGGGCTGCGGGTGCACGCCCCGGTCGAGCCGCGGCAGATCTTCCAGTCCGGCGCGAACTACCGCACCCACGTGATCGAGCTGGCCGTGGCCCACGAGCCCGCCGGCGGGCGGCCGCCCGAGCAGGTGCGGGCCGAGACCGCCGCCATGATGGACCGGCGCGCCGCGGGCGACCAGCCGTACATGTTCATCGGACTGCCATCGGCGATCATCGGCCCGTACGACGACGTGGTGCTGCCGTCATGGTGCGAGAAGCCGGACTGGGAACTGGAACTGGCCGCGGTGATCGGCCGCCCGGCCTTTCGCGTCGACCCGGGCCAGGCCCTCGCGCACGTGGCCGGCTACACCATCGCCAACGACCTGACCGCCCGCGAGCTGGTGTTCCGCCGCGACATGCCCGGACTGGGCACCGACTGGCTGCGCAGTAAGAACGCGGCCGGCTTCACCCCGCTCGGCCCCTGGCTCGTCCCGGCCGCCTTCGCCGGCGACCCCTCCGACCTGCAGGTCACGCTCACCCTCAACGGCCGGGTCATGCAGGACGAGTCCACCAAAGACATGATCTTCGATGTCGCCCGGCTGGTCGCCTACGCCTCGCGGACCACCACGCTGCTGCCCGGCGATCTGGTGCTGACCGGCAGCCCGGCCGGCAACGGCCTGCACTGGGGGCGCCTGTTGCGCGACGGCGACGTCATGGAGGGGTCCATCACCGGGCTGGGCGTCCAGCGCGCCCGCTGCGTCGCGGAGCAGGTGAAATGATCGACCGCACCGACCCCGAGGGCGCGGTCGCCGAGGCCGCCAAGGCGTACTCCAACTGGGGTCGCTGGGGCGCCGACGACCGCCTGGGCGCCCTGAACTTCCTCACCGAGGACAAGCGGCGCGAGGGCGCCGCGCTCATCCGCCGGGGCGTGAGCTTCTCGCTGTCGCAACGCTTCGACATGAACGGGCCGCAGAAGGGCTGGCGGCGGCGGACCAACCCGGTGCACACCATGCTCGGCACCGGCACGGACGCCGTGTTGGGCCACCAGGGGTTCCCGCACGGCATCGGCGGCGCCGACGACATGATCACCATGCCGCTGCAGTGCTCCACCCAGTGGGACGGCCTGGGCCACATCTTCGACCATGGCAAGGCATGGAACGGCCGCCCGGCCGAGCAGGTCGTCACCAGCGAAGGAGACCTGGTCACCGGCATCGAGCACATGGCCCCGCACGTGGCCGGGCGCGGCGTCCTGCTCGACGTCGGTCGCGTCATCGGACGCGGCGGCGAGCTGCCCGACGGCTTCCCGATCACCGAGGAACACCTGGCCGCCACCGCCGACGCGCACGGCGTGACGGTCGGCCGCGGCGACATCGTGGTGATCCGGACCGGGCAGCTCACCCGCACCCGCCGCGACGGCTGGGGCGACTACGCGGGCGGCCCCGCGCCGGGCCTGTCGTTCACCACGGCGGGCTGGCTGCACCGTACCGAGATCGCCGCCATCGCCACCGACACCTGGGGATTCGAGGTGCGGCCGAATGAGTTCGACGACGCCTTCCAGCCCTTGCACCAGATCGCCATCCCCCACATCGGGCTGCTGATCGGCGAGATGTGGGACCCGGACGCGCTCGCCGACGACTGCGCCGCCGACGGCGTGTTCGAGTTCTGGCTCACCGCCGCTCCGCTGCCCATCACCGGTGCCGTCGGCTCCCCCGTCAATCCCATCGCCGTCAAGTGAAGGAGCCGAGCATGACCTGTGTGAACACGGTCTTGGTGGTGGGCGGAGGCACGTCCGGCAACGCGCTGACCCTGCTGCTGCGCCGGGCCGGCGTGGACGTCGACCTCGTCGAGATCGACGCGGGCTGGAACGTCCGCGGGTCGGGCATCACCTTGCAGGGCAACGCTTTGCGCGTGCTCCGTGAGATCGGCGTGTGGGACGAGGTGCGCGAGCACGGCTTCGGCTTCAACACCGTGGGGCTCGCCGCACCCGACGGGACCGTGCTGCACGTGGCCGAGGACTTCCGCACCGGCGGCCCCGACCTGCCCGCCACCCTGGGCATGCGGCGCCCCGTCCTCCAGCGCATCCTCACCGACGCGGTCCGCGCCTCGGGCGCCGGCGTACGTCTCGGCTGCACGGTCAAGAGCCTGGCGCACGACGACGCCGGCGTCGAGGTGGCCTTCACCGACGGCACCACGGGCCGCTACGACCTGGTCGTCGCCGCCGACGGCCGCCGGTCGGCGACCCGGGCCATGATCGGCGTCGCGGACAAGCCCGAGTCGCTCGGCATGGGCATCTGGCGCACCCCCGCGCCGCGTCCGGCGAGCGTCGAACGCACCGACCTCACCTATGGCGGCCCCTGCTACATCGCCGGCTACTGCCCCACCAGCGACGACACCATCTACGCCTACCTCGTTGAGCCCAGCCGCGACCGCGAGAGCCTGGAACACGTCGACCGCGCCGCCGAGATGCGCCGCCTGGCCGCGGGCTACGGCGGCGCCTGGGTGGAGATCCGCGAGACGATCGTCGACCCCACCCTGGTCAACTACACGATCTTCGACTGGATGCTCGTCGAGGAACCCTGGCACCGCGGCCGCGTGGTGCTCGTCGGCGACGCCGCGCACTGCTGCCCACCCACGCTGGCCCAGGGCGCCGCGATGGCGCTGGAGGACACCATGGTCCTGGCCGAGCTCCTCACGACCCGCGACACGCTGGACGACACCCTGCTCGCCGAATACCACGGACGCCGCATCTCCCGCGTCCGACCGGTCGTCGAGGGCTCCGTCCAGCTGTGCCGATGGCTGCTCGACGGGGTACGCGACGCCGACGTGCCCGGTCTGATGGCCCGTACCATGACCTTCCTGAGCGAGCGCCCGTGACGCCGGCGATCGATGTGCATGCGCACGTGCTGCTGCCCGAGGTCGACCAGGCCGCCGCCGGTCACCCCGGCCTGGCCGCCGCCCGCGAACTGGACGCCCGCCGCAACGGCCCCGAGGCGCTGGCCGTCAGCGGGGCGATGGTACGCGAACGCATCCCGAAACTGACGGACGTGAACGAGCGGCTGACCGCGATGGACGCCGCCGGCGTGGACGTCCAGCTCGTCAGCCCGTCCCCCTCGCACTACCACTACTGGGCCGACGAGGACCTGGCCCGCACGCTGTGGGACCTGACCAACACCGGCACCGCCGCGCACTGCGCCCATGCCCCCGACCGCCTCTACGGCCTGGGTCTGGTGCCGCTGCAACACCCTGACCTGGCCGCCGAAGCCCTGGACCACGCGCTGTCCCTCGGCCTGCGCGGGGTGGAGATCTCCAGCCACGCCCCCGGCCGCGACCTGTCCGACCCGGCGTACGAGCCCTTCTGGAGGCGCGCCGAACACACCGGAGCGCTGCTCTTCCTGCACCCCTTCGGCTGCACCCTCGACGAGCGTCTCAACCGCTGGTACCTGTCCAACACCGTCGGCCAGCCGACCGAGAACGCCGTCGCGCTCTCGCACCTCATCTTCTCCGGCGTGTTGGACCGCCACCCCGACCTCAAGATCATCGCGGCGCACGGCGGCGGCTACCTGCCCACCCACATCGGCCGCTCCGACCACGCCTGGCGCGCCCGCACCGACACCCGCGGCTGCGCCCACCCGCCAAGCAGCTATCTGCGGCGCCTGTACTTCGACTCCCTCGTCCACGACCCGCACGTCCTCGCGGAGCTGATCCGCGTCGCCGGCGCCCGCCGCGTCCTCCTCGGCTCGGACTTCCCCTTCGACATGGGCACCGGCGACCCGCTCGGCGCCCTGCGCGCCGCGAACCTGCCCGACGCCGATTTCCAGGCCGTACGCGGCGCCAACGCGGCATCCCTGCTGAGCCTCGCCTGAGGAGATCCATGACCGATCGCCTGCTCACCCACCTGCGGCACGTCGACATCGCCGTACCCGACTTCGAGAAACAATGGGACTTCTACGCCGGCGTCTGGGGCCTGACGACGGTCGCCGACGACAGCGGCATCGCGTTCCTCGCCGCCGAAGGCAGCCCCGAACAGTACGTCATCCGGCTGCGCCGGGCCGACGAAAAGCGGCTCGACCTCATCTCCTACGGCGCCGCCTCCCCCGGCGACGTCGACACCCTCGCCGGACACCTGGCCGCCGGAGGCGTCCGGATCATCCGCGAGCCCGGCCAACTCGACACCGTCGGCGGCGGCTACGGCTTCCGCTTCTTCGACATCGACGGCCGCACCATCGAGGTCTCCGCCGACGTCGCGCCCAGGCAGCACCGCCGCATCGAGGAAAAGGAGTCCATCCCGGTCCGGCTGTCCCACGTCGTCCTCAACTCCCCGGACCTGAACCGGACCAGGCAGTGGTACGAGGAGCACCTGGGGTTCCGCCTGTCGGACACCCTCGGCCACCCGCGGATGGGCGAGGTCATGCACTTCATGCGGATCAACCCCCAGCACCACAGCATGGCCATCGCCCAGGGCCCGCACACCGCCTTGCACCACATCTCCTTCGAGATGCGCGGCATCGACGAGTACATGCGCGGCTCCGGCCGGGTCATCCGCGCGGGCTTCCGCAAGATCTGGGGTCCCGGACGCCACCTGGCCGGCGACAACACCTTCACCTACTTCCTCGACCCGCACGGCAACACCGTCGAATACACCACCGAACTTGAGGAGCTGGACGAGGACACCTGGCACCCTCACGTCTACGACTTCTCCCGGCCCGAGGTCGCCGACCAGTGGGGCACCGCCAACCCGATCAACGAACTCATCGCCAAAGAGTCCTTCAACGACCCCGACCCCGGCTGCTTCACCGCCCCTCCGGTCTGAACCCATGCGCTACCTCACCTACGAGCACCACGGCCGCCGCCGCTGCGGCCTCGTCGACGACACCGCGGTACGCCCGTTCGCGGACGGCACCGAACTGCTCGACCTCATCCGCGCGGGCAGGCTGGCCGACCCGCCGCCCACCGGGCCGGCGGTGCCGCTGGATCGGGTACGGCTCCGCGCGCCGCTGGAACCGCCCACGATCCGGGACTTCGTCACGTTCGAAGAACACGTCGAGGGGGTCAGGCGCAGCGTCGAACGGTCCGGCGACGTGCCCGACGCCTGGTACGACGCCCCCACGTTCTACTTCACCAACCCCTACGCGGTCATCGGCCCCCACGACGACGTGCCCGTGCCACCGGGCAGTCAGATGCTGGACTTCGAACTGGAGGTCGCCGTCGTCATCGGCCACGAGGGCCGCGACCTCACTCCCGAGCAGGCCCGCTCCCACATCGCCGGATACACCCTGTTCAACGACTGGTCGGCACGCGACCTGCAGTCCCGCGAGATGCGGGTCGGCCTCGGCCCCTGCAAGGGCAAGGACACCGCCACCACCCTCGGCCCCTACCTCGTCACCCCCGACGAGCTGGACGCCTGCCGCGACGCCGACGGCTTCCTCCATATCGGCCTGACCGCACAGGTCAACGGCCAGGTCGTCGGCAAGGACCTGCTGTCCAACATGAGCTGGACGTTCGAAGAAATGATCGCCTACGCCTCCCGCGGCACGTGGGTACGGCCCGGCGACGTGCTCGGCTCCGGCACCTGCGGCAACGGCGGCTGCCTCGCCGAGCTCTGGGGTCTGCGCGGCCGCCGGGAGCCGCCCCCGCTCACTCCCGGCGACAGCGTCACCCTCACCGCACAACATCTCGGCACCATCTCCAACACCATCGTCCCCGGATCTCCCCCCGTCCCCCTGCCGCGAGCGCGCAGGCGCCCGCGAAACCGCCCGTCACCCGCCACCTCAGGCTGATCCAGCGGGGCAAGGCGTCTGGGTCAGGGGTAGCCGGAGGACGAAGCGGGCGCCGCCGAGGGCGGATTCGCCCGCATCGAGCGTGCCGTGATGGGCATGGGCGATCTCGCGGGAGATCGCCAGGCCGAGGCCGGTGCCGCCCCGGTCACGTTCCCGGGAGGCGGCGAGCCGGACGAACCGTTGGAAGATCCTTTCCCGGTCGGCCGCGGCGATGCCGTCGCCGTCGTCGGAAACGACCAGTTCGGCGTTGTCGCCCCTGCGGCGGACCTCGACCGTGACCTTCCGCTTGAGGTGCCGTTGGGCGTTGTCCAGCAGGTTGGCGAGCACCCGGGCGAGCTCGCCGCGGACCCCCATGACGGTCACTCCGGGGTGGAGGATCCGCTCGACGGCGAGCCGATTCGGCCGGTGACTGATTTCGGAGGCCACCATTTCGGCCAGGTCGAGTGCCTCGTAGTTCCTCGCTCCGCTCCCGTTGCCGTTGCCGTTGCCGTTGGCTTCGGCCCGGGAGAGCAGCAGCATGTCGGTGACGATCGCTTCCAGCCGGTGGATGTCGTGCAACGCATGCTCGATCAGGTCGTCCAAGGCGGTCTGGTCGGGGTGCTGTCGTGCCTCCTCCAGCCGGATGCGCAGCCCGGCGAGCGGGTTGCGCAGCTCGTGGGAGGCGTCGAAGACGAACCTGCGTTGCTTGCCCAGCGACCCCAGACCGTGCGCGGACCGGGTGAACCGTCCGGTGGAGTCGTCGCCGGGGGAGGTGCGGATCCCGTCGCGCGGGAAGGCGCTCGTGTCGCCGTCTGCTGCCGGCGGGTTGTCGAGTAGCTCTGTGGACCGATGCGATCTGATCAACTGTTCCATGGGAGTGTCCTCGATCTGGCCGTGGTGCGGCCGATGTCGAAGCGTCCTTTGCGGTACGGCCCAATACTTGCCGACGCCTGGGCACCGCATATCCCCCATCCGTGTAGGTTGCCACCCCGATGTCGATGATCATGGTTATCGGTCGCTCAGGTCGCCTCGATGTTCGGGCTTGCCGCAGGGCGGTCACCGGACGGCTCCGCGTCGGGGCCTTCGGGGTCCAGCAACGAACGGACGACACCGAGCAGCGCGTTGGCATCGGCCGGCTTGTGGACGTACTCGTTGGCGCCGGCGGCGATCGCTTTCTCCGGCTCCCCGGCGACGACCTTGGCGGTGAGCGCGATGATCGGGAGAGCCTTGTACCGCGGGTCGCTGCGGATGGCCTGCATGGTCTCGTATCCGTCCATGCCAGGCATCATGATGTCCATCACGACGAGTGATACGTCGGGGTTCTGGTCGAGTGTAGAGATGCCCTCCTCACCGTTCACGGCGTGAGAGACGGACATTCCAGCTCGTCCAAAGACGTGGGTCAGGGCCGTGACCATGCGGGGATCGTCGTCGACGATGAGGATGTGGGCGCCGGACAGGATCGGCGCCTCGCGGTTCTTCTGCGCCCGGTGGGGCGCTCGGGACGCCGGCTCGACCTCGCCGGGGGGCGCGGCCGGCTCGGCGGGCCGCACGGCGCCGTCGCCCGGCCGCGCGGGGGCGAGCTCCCTGGGAGCGGCCCATGCCGCGGCCTCGCCGCGGCGCGGCTGTTGCTCGCCCGTCCCCACCGCTGGTCCGGTTGCCACCGGCACCAACAGTGTGAAGGTGCTGCCACGGCCCGGCTCGCTCTCGGCCACGATCTTGCCGCCGAGCAGGCCGGCGAGTTCGCGGCTGATGGACAGGCCCAGGCCGGTGCCGCCGGTGCGGCCGTGGGGATCGTGTGCCTGCTCGAACGCCTCGAAGATCGTGGTGAGCTTGTCCGGCGGGATGCCGGTGCCGGTGTCCTCGACGGCGAAGGCCAGGAACTCGTCGACGGTGTCCGGCGACTCGTCGTCGACGCCGGTGACCTTCTCCACGCGCAGCCTGACGTGCCCTTCCGAGGTGAACTTGAACGCGTTGGACAGCAGGTTGCGCAGGATCTGCTGGAGCCGCTGGCCGTCGGAGTAAAGGTCGTGCGGGGCGTCCTGGGACACCTCTATGTCGAAGCCGAGTCCGTGGTCGGCGGCGATCGGCCGGAAGGTGGCGTTGACGTAGTCGAGGAGCTTGGCCAACGGAAGATACCTCGGCTGGATGTCCATCCGGCCGGCCTCGACCTTGGACAGGTCGAGGATGTCGTTGATCAGCTGCAGCAGATCGTAACCTGACTGGTAGATGTTCTGCGCGAACGACTGCTCGTCCGCGGAGAGGTTGCCGTCGGTGTCGTCGCACAGCAGCCGCGCGTAGATGAGCAGCGAGCTGAGCGGGGAACGCAGTTCGTGTGACATGTTCGCCAGGAACTCCGACTTGTATCGGGAGGCGGAGGCCAGCTGCGCCGCCTTCTCCTCCAGTTGCTCGTTGGAGCGCTGCAGCTCGGCCTGCTGCCGTTGCAGCTCCACGGAACGGTCCTGAAGCTGGGTTGTCAGCTGCTGTGATTGGCCGAGCAGCGCTTCGGTCCGGGAGTTGGCGATGATGGTGTTGATCGCGACGCCGATGGTGTCGACGAACTGGTCGAAGAAGGCCAGGTGCACGTTGGAGAAGCGGCTGAAGGAAGCCAGCTCGATGACCCCGAGCACCTTGTCCTCGAAGGGGATGGGGATGATGACGACGCTGATGGGCGTCCCCTCCCCGATCCCGGAGTTGATGGTGATATAGCCGGGCGGAGGGTCCTCGATGAGGATGCGCTTCTTCTGCTGGATGGCCTGCTGCACCAGGCCATGGCCCGGCATCTCCCCGGTGTCGAGGGTCCGCTCCTGAGAGGCGTAGCCGGCGATGTAGACGAGCCCCTTGCCCGGGTCGCCCTTGCCGTCGGCGTCGGCCAGGAAGAAGGCGCCGTACTGTGCCTTGACCAGCGGGGTGAGCTCGCGCAGCACCAGGTCGGCGACCTCCATGAGGTCGCGGTGCCCCTGCATCAGCCCGGCCAGGCGGGTGAGGTTGGACTCCAGCCAATCCTTGGCCTGAGTGGTCTCCCGCAGATTGGAGACCATCTGGTTGATGTTGTTCTTCAGCTCGGAGACCTCTCCGCGGGTCTCGACGGTGATCATCCGCGACATATCGCCCTGCGTGACCGCTGAGGTGACCTCGGCGATGTTCCGTACCTGGCTGGTGAGGTTGAGGGCGAGCTCGTTGACGTTGTTGGTGAGGTCCTTCCACACCCCGGACACGCCGCGGACCTGGGCCTGGCCCCCCAGGTTGCCTTCGGTGCCGACCTCGCGGGCCACCCTGGTCACCTCGTCG
>DASUWU010000011.1:0-114360 GCA_036378315.1 Streptosporangiaceae bacterium
AACATTCGATCCAAAGTCGCCATATCATGTACGGTGGCCATGATTGCACTGGCAGCCGGAGCGGTCGTCCTGTTCGCGCGGTTCGCCAACAGCCTCGAGGGCGACCCCATCAAGGGCTGGCAGGAGCCCCCGCATACCCCCCGCCCTTCTCTGGTGGTGACCGTCTCACCCGTATCCCCGGACACGGTCCCCAGTTGAAGTTCCTTTACGGTCACGAGGTTGGTCCAGCACGGCGGCGACCGGTTCGAGCGATCGTGGAGAAGGGGAGCGCCGCGGTCAGGCACTGCCAGACCCGCGGATTCGGTTTCGCCCAGACCGGCCTCCCTAGATCAGCAGCGGGACGCCGCGCTTAGGGAGTCCTCATGATTGAGTCGCGCACAGGATGGTCACGACGTCCCCACCTTGGATGAGGTCGAACGCGCCGGCGGTGGACTCGCGGTAGTTGTAGACGGAGAGCCCTAGCTCCTTGTTCTCGCCGCAGGGAGAGTCGGGGGCAATCGTGAAGGGCCACGTCATGGTGCGGGTCGCGCCGGGGGCGATGGGAACCGTGTAGTGGTTACACGAATCACTGATCTCGCCCGTGCAGCCGGTGCCGCTGAACTTTATGCCATCGGTGATGGAGTCGTACTCCTCGATCAGGTTCGTGTACGTGAACGTGACGTCGACGGTCTCCGGGTTCGTGAAGGTAATGGTCAGGTTCACCGCGTCGCCCGGATGCGCCACCTCGGTGTCGAAGCTGGCCGTGATCACCGTAACCGCCTTGGCCGGCTCGGCGGATAACACACCTAACGCCGACGCGACGGCCATAAGCATCACGAACAGAATCCGCCTCACCATCATGATCTCCCCTTGCATGGCGCCTTGCATCGCATTCGCACCCGGGTCACGACGCTAGGCGCGGACAGATTGCTCCACAATCGGGTTGTCCCGAGGTGGCCAAACCGCACCCGGGGCTTTGCGGCCACAGCGTCGAGTCCTCTCCTACCGAACGACGGCCAACAGGTGGCGGCCTGACCGCGCTCAGCCTCGGTGTCGCGGCAGGACCAGCAGTGTGATGGAGTTCGCCGGATACGTCGCGCTGACGCTGCCGCCGGTCACGGGGAGGTCGGCCCCTCGCGCGATCGAGGCGAGGTCGGCCGGGCTGTAGGTGTAACGCTGCGCACGGCCCTTGCAGTTGAAGCCGGCGACCGACAGCCGTGATGTCAGATCGCTGCCCGTCTTGTTGATCACCATGACGGTCAGCGCCCGGTCGGACGTGCGTTGCGCGCCGTAGACCGCCAACTGCCCCTGGTCGCTGCTGACCGCCGATACGCTCACGTCGCCGAACCGGCTGCCGGCTCCGTCGTAGTCGCGGTACATCCGGAACGCGTACGCGCCGGGGTCTGTTGGTTTGGGTTCGCCCCAGATGGTGGCGAGGTCGAGACCCTCGCGCCCGAAGATTCCGAGGACGTCGGCCTCCGCGAGCGCGCCGTTGATGTCGTCCAGCGCGCCCCAGTTGTACTCGGTGATCGCGACCTTCGTACCGGGGTAGTACTGCGCGACCCACGCCTTCATCGTGCGGATCAGCTGCAGCGGCGGCGCGTTCACGCCGCTGGGGCCGATCCACGACTCGTCGACGTACGTCGGATCCCACAGCGAGCGCGTGGACCGCAGCCGCAGCGCGTTGGCCTCGGCGTCCTTACCGCTGCTGATCTGCGGGTAGTAGTGCTGGTCGAAGTAGTCGAGGAAGCGCTTCCCACCGTGGGCGTCGCTGAAGTCCTTCATGTTCTTCAGGTACCACTGGGACAGGTTGAGCCCGCCGTGCGCGGCAGCGTCCGCGCCGGGCGCACACCCGTCCAATCCGGACGCGACCCATTCGCAGTAACCCCAGCCCGACGGGCCGAGCACCGCCGCGCTCGGGTCAGCGGCCTTGATGGCCGCGGCGGTCGCCGTACCCTTTCCGCCCAGCTCGTCGTACGTGACGGGGTCGGGGTGCACATCGCGGTGCGTGGAACTCCACAGCACCGGCTCGTTGTCCAGTTCGTAGATCGGCACGCCGCCCCGGGCGGCCGGGCCGAACTGGTCCACCAGGTGCGACACCATCTCGCCAGCGAACGAGGCGTCGGCCGGGATCGAGGTGTCCGTGGGGACCGCCCCGGTGAGGTTCGCGTCGCCCTGCCGGCCGTTGCCGCAGTTGGCGTCCCACTGGTCGAACGAGTCCTGCGTCGGGAAGCGTGTCGCCGGGAAACCACAGGCGAACGGATGTGACGCGGGCGAGTCCTTCGCCACCCACCCGATCATCGGCACGGTAACCACCTGCTTGGTCCCGCGATCCCGATTGGCCTGGACGAACGACTCAAGGGTGTTGTCGGGTCCGGCCACGATGTTCTCGAAGTACCAGTCGCTGCCCGTGTTGTACGTGTGGTTCTTGAAGTTGTAGCGGCTGGTCGCGTTGCCGCCCCAGCGCGCCACCGGCATGCCGAGCTCGGCGAGCAGCGCGGGATCACCGCCGTTCATGCCGTAGATGTCCGGACTGATCGCATGCCGGACGGCGGACACGTCCACCGACAGGGCGAGCTCGGCGGCCGCCGCCGGACCACCGGCGGCGAACAGCCACGCCACGAGAGATCCGGCCACACCGATGGCCGTGGCCGACTGCGGCCTGCGCCGCCGTTGAGCACCCATCAAAGACTCCCCGCACCAAGTCGGCCCAAAATCGCCGAACCGGTTCCGAAGTATCAGCACCCGGCTATTTCAGGTCAATCGATGCAGGCGTGATCAAGCGCTTTTCATCGACGATCCGGGATGCGGATCAGCCGATACCGGCCGGTAGCAGGGCCACGTCCCACGTCCGGTCACCGCGGGCCCACAGCCCTGGCGTGCGGAAATGCCCGCTATGTTCCGGCTGGTTCTGGATCGTCGCGGCGGCCCGTGACCACAGGCGGCCGACACGACACCGCATACGAACTTCGCCGTCATTTTCGCAACTTCTCGCCGGTGACCGCCCGGCTCGGAAATACGTCACTGAGCGACTTCGTCTTCTTCCGGACGACTGTGCCGATCGCGATGGGCGGCGCGGGCGGTCCGGTGATGGACGCGCCGGAGGGACGGGCGGCTGCTGGCGGGTTCTAGGGCAGTTGCTCTTGGCCGCCGTCGTATACAAGGAGGTCGTCGTCGCGCAGCCGCGCCCCCTCGCTGACACGGTGTTCTTCGAGCCGGCCGTCGTGCATGAGGTGGCGTACCGGCACGCCGCGGGTGAGGAGCACAAAGTCCGCGATCATACGACGGTGGCAGCGCCACCAGACGCTCTCACTGCACATGACCGCGGTGGGACGCGCGGCCGCTTCGGCCAGCAGCTCCTCGATGGCCGCGCGGAACGAGTCGGTACGCATGTGCGCCGCGTATCCGCGGAACGCGTCGTTGCGCCAGACCACGTCGGGCGAGTCCGGCGGCGGCTTACGGAACCCGCCGAGCCGCTTCTCCCAGTGATAGGCGATGCCGTGCTCGGGCAGCGACCGCTCCAGCTCCGCGCGGGCGACGGCCGGGTTGCGGCGGCTCCCCGGCGCGGTGCGCACGTCGACCAGCGACACGACCCCGGCGCCGCGAAGCAAGGCGGTGATCTCCTCGATGTCGGCGGTGCCATGCCCGAACGTCACCAACGACCACTCGGCCATGAACGTACGGTACCCACGCGGTCGTCCCGGCACCGGGCAACAGGCACAAATATCGCTCCTGGCGGTCGCCGCCGCGACCGGCCATGCCGTGAAGAATTCTCGGAGATGCGGGTTCTCCTAATAACAATGGAATGCGGCATTTCTCAGATTGGCGGCGGATGCTGTGCGTTTTGCGCTTAGGTGGTGCTCGTTGCTTTCCGTTACGGGTAATCGGCGGAGGGAGAACGGGCATGGGAGGGACGTCGATGCCGGCCTGGCTGGCCACGCTCGAACAGGGCGAGCTGGCGGAGGTGCTGGCGGTCCGGGCCGATGTCTGCGGACCGACCGAGCCGGGCGGCTGGGACGAGCTCGCCGACCGGCTCCAGCAGCGGCAGTCGGTGGGGCAGGCGCTCAAGCGGTTGGCGCGGCCCGACCTCCAGGTCGCCGAGGCGGCCGCGGCGCTCGGGCCGGACGCGACCAGGGAGACGATCGCGAAGCTGCTGAGCGGACCAAAGGACCCGAACGACCCGTCGGACCACCCTTGGGACGACAGGGTGCCTGACTACGTGTACGACGCCGTGGACGACGCGTTGATGACGTTAGAGGAGCATGCGCTCGTGTGGCCCGGGCCCGGCGAGGTGCTGCACGTTGCCGAAACGCTTGCCGAAGCACTTCGAGAACGGGAGCCCGCACGGCGCCCGGCGGCAGGGCGGGCGCGGTTCGACCTGTTCCCACCCGAGCCGCCGACCACCGTCCTTGCCGATCCGGAAAAGGTGGACCTGACGGCCGCCGCCCAGCTCGGAACGTTTCTCGGGCAGGTGGAGGGGATGCTCGCCGAGTGCGCGCGGCGGCCGTTGCAGGTCTTCAAGGTGGCCGGGATGAAACCGGCGGCGCTTGGGCGGGTGATGCGGGCCGCGCGTTGCGACGAAGCGTCCGCGCGGCTGGCGGTGGCATGTGCCCGGCGCGCGGGGGTGCTGGTCAGCGACGGGACGCACGTTCGCCTTGCGCCGGCCTGCGACGCGTTCACGCCTTTGCCGCCGGGCGAACAGGCCGCCCGGCTGCTGCTCGCGTGGTGGCGGCTGCCGTCTGCGCCGACGCGTACCCATTCGGACGATGGCGGGCAGCTGCATCCCCTGAGCCCGAAGGCCGTCTGTGCCGGCTGCGTCCAGGTGCGGCACAAACTGGTGGCGATCCTGCGGCGGCTGCCGGAAGGCGAGGGGGTGCCTGCGCGCGAGGATGTCGCCGCGGCGCTGGTGTGGTGGCGGCCGCTTGCCTGCGACCATTCCTTGGGCCATCCGCCGCACAGCGCGCTGCTGGAAGAGGCCCGGTTGCTCGGCGTGGTCGCACACGGGGTGCTGTCCTCGTTCGGCGCGCTCCTCGCCGACGGGGACCATGCCGGGTTGGCGCAAGAGGCGTCCCGGCTGCTGCCGCCGTTCGCCGAGCACGCGGAGATCGCTCCGCGCCACATGGCGACCGTTCGCGGGACGCCGTCGAGGCGCCTTGCGAAAACGCTCGATGCCGTCGCCGATCGCCAGTTCGGGCCGGTCTGGCAGATCAGCCACGAGAGCCTCCGGCGGGCCTGGGAATCGGGCCTGAG
The DNA here is from genome assembly GCA_036378315.1 of Streptosporangiaceae bacterium. Taxonomy (GTDB): domain Bacteria; phylum Actinomycetota; class Actinomycetes; order Streptosporangiales; family Streptosporangiaceae; genus CALAED01. The sequence goes on from DASUWU010000011.1 coordinate 5,230, forward strand.
CGCCGCCGACATCGAAGCAAGCCTTGCCGCGATCAGCGCCGCGCCGCTCCCTGCGTCGCTGCGGAGCAGGATCGCGGCCGCGGCGGGGGGCCGCGTCCCGCCGCCCCGGCTTGCCGAGGTCCCGGCCACCTGCGTCTTCCGCAGCGCCGACACCGCGCTGCTCGCGCGCATCGCCGGTGATCCGGCGATGCAGGCCATCGGCGTGCGGCAGCTGTCCCCCGGCATCCTCATCGCCACCGGCCCGCGCGACAGCGTGCTCGCGGCGCTGCGCGCCGCCGGATACGCGGCGGTCGAAGACCCCGTCCCCGGGCCGCTTCCCCCGCTCGCCGCCGACGAGCCGGCGCCCGACTTCGGCGCGCTCGCCGAACGGCTGCGGCGGGAGCCGCATGTCCCGTCGCGTTCTCGGGCTCGGCCTCCTCGTCGGCCCCTTCGTCAACCCCGGTCGGCGGCCTCCCGTCCCGCGCGTCCGGCCCGCCCGCGTACGGCTTTGGAACGAGCGGAAGGTGTGATCACCCGCGGGTCCCGCGAGCTCGACTCCAATGAGATCCGGCTGCTCGCCCAGGCCGTCGCGGCGGACAGGCGGGTCCGGATCACCTACGTCAGCCGGGAAGGCGAGGAGACCGATCGGGACATCTCCCCGCCCTACGAGATCGTGGACGGCAAGCTCCTCAAGGCGATCTGCGAGATGCGCAGCGCCCAGACCGGACGCCCGGAGGAGAGGATGTTCAACCTCGCCCGCATCCAGTCCGTCCAACCTGTGGACGACTGAATCCGATCCGTCCGCGCGCCTGCGTCGTCCGTCGGGGGCGGTGCCGCCGAAGTTAGGGTGGCCGGGTGCGGGTAGCGACCTGGAACGTGAACTCGATCAAGCAGCGGGTCCCGCGGCTGTTGCCGTGGTTGGACCAGCGACAGCCCGACGTCCTCTGCCTGCAGGAGACGAAGATCGCTGACGGCGCGTTCGGGGAGCTGCTCGGCGGCGACCTCGCCCGCCGCGGGTACGCGGTCGCGGTCCACGGCGAGACCCGGTGGAACGGCGTGGCGATTCTCTCCCGGATCGGGCTTGACGATGTCGTGGCCGGACTCGCCGACGCGCCGGGCTTCCCGGATCCAGAAGCGCGTGCGGTGGCGGCGACCTGCGGCGGGATCCGGGTGTATTCGGTGTACGTCCCCAATGGACGGACGCCGGGATCCGACCACTATCACTACAAGCTGGCCTGGTTGGCCGCGTTGCGGGAGGTGGTCGGGGCCGGGCCGGAGGCCACGATCGTATGCGGGGATATGAACGTGGCGCCTACCGATGCCGACGTGTTCGACCCGGACGCCTACGTCGGCCAGACGCATGTGACGCCGGCGGAGCGCGCGGCGCTCGCTGAGCTCCAACGGATCGGCCTGCGCGACGCCGTTCGAGAACACTGGCCGACCCAGCGGGTGTTCACCTACTGGGACTACCGCGCCGGGATGTTCCACAAGGACCTTGGCATGCGGATCGACTTGGTGCTGGCCACCGCTACCGTCGCTGACCGGGTACGGGCGGCATGGGTGGACCGGCACGCCCGCAAGGGCGCTGCGCCGAGCGACCACGCTCCGGTGATGGTCGACCTGGACGAAGCTCCGGACGGGGATATCGGGCCGGTCGTGCCGCCGCCGTCGGCGCCGGCCGCCCGACGCGGCTCGACCAACCTGCCCCAGTCCAAGTAACACCAATCACGGACCAGATGGGGGTTGAAGGTCGGCTTCGTCGAGCTCCGCGGCGATCTCTCCGATGCGGGCTCGTACCCATGCGTGGGCCGGGTCGGCGGTGCGTCGGGGGTGCCACCACAGCATCTCGGTGATCGGGGGAAGGTCGAGCGGGGGCTCGAGGAAGCGGACCGCGGCCGTGCGCCGTAGATGCGGAGCCGCGCGTTCGAGGACCAACGTCACGAGGTCGGTGCCCTGGAGAAGGAACGGCGCCAGCAGGAAGCTCTCCACGGTGAACTCGATCCTGCGCGGCACGCGGGCCTGGGCCAGGTGCTGGTCGGCGAGCGAGACGGGCTGTCCCCGTCCCATGGAGTAGACGAGGTGGCCGAGCCGCAGGTAGGTGTCGATCGTCATGGCGTCGCCGACCTGAGTGGTGCCGTCCCACACGCAGCACAGCCAGCGGTCGGAAAAGAGTCGCTGGGTGGGCAACGCCGCATCTTCCATGATCTTGAAGGGTTCGATGACGAGGTCCACATCACCGTCGCGGAGCAGGCGTACGGCCTCCGGCGATCGTGGCAGGACCTGGATCGTCACGCCGGGGGCCTCGGCGGCCAGCCGCCTGACCAGCGGGCCGATGAGCATGAGCAGGCTGTAGTCGGAGCAGCTGATGACGAAGGTGGCGCGGTCGCCCGCCGGGTCGAAGCCGGGCCGCTCGTCGAGGGCGTGCCGGATGAGGGCCAGCGCCTCCCGGATCGGCTGACCGAGGGATTCGGCGCGTGGCGTCGGCACGAGCGTCAGGCCTTCGCGTACGAACAGAGGGTCGCCGAAAAGCTTGCGCAGCCGGCCCAGGGTGTTGCTCATCCCCGGCTGGCTCAGCCCGACCCGATTCGCCGCGCGGGTGACGCTGCATTCGGTCAGCAGCGCGTCGAACGCCACCAGAAGGTTGAGGTCCACGCCGGCAAGGTTCATTCCCGCCACTTTACCGGGGACTATTGACCGCAGCAATGGACTGCATTCACGAGATCAGATTGCACAATGGTCCACCGGTGTTTAGCGTCAGACCAGCCCACGGCTGGAGGCGCAGGAGGATCCTCTGACCGTCGCGGGCGGCGTGCCGGGACCCACCCACAAAGTGCCGGCTTCGATCACAGAACGTGACGACCACCAGGTCGCCGGGTATCCGGAAGGGCGTACAGACGTGCGGACCGCAAGTCACCATAACGCGGACGAAGAAGTTCCCGTGCTCGTCGTGGGCGGCAGCTTGGTCGGCCTGTCGACGGCGCTGTTTCTTCGCTGGCATGGAATCGACTCGCTGACCGTGGAACGACACACCGGGACGGCGATCCATCCACGCGCCGGCCATTTCCATCTGCGCACCATCGAAATTCTCAGGTCGGTCGGCCTGGAAAGCGTCGTACGCCGCAAGTCGGAGGAGCAATATCCCCCGGACGGAGGCATCAACAACGTCGAGTCCTTGGCCGGCCGGGAGATCGCGAACTATTTTCCAAGCCTCAACACGGGCGTGGACGAGTTCAGCCCGACGGTGCGGTTGTTCGTCGACCAGGACGCGCTGGAGCCCATCCTCCGGGCCCGCGCCGGGGAGCTGGGCGCGACGCTGCGTTACCGCACCGAGTGCACGTCGCTCACCCAGGACGGCACGGGCGTCACGGCGACGCTCCGCGACCTCGACAGCGGGACGGAGAGCACCGTGCGCGCCCGGTACGTCGTCGCGGCGGACGGCAATCGCAGCCCCATCCGGGAACGGCTGGGCATCGGCATGCGCGGCCACGGCCTGCTGTCGAACAGCATCACGATCTATTTCCGTGCCGAGGCCGACCTCGAGCCGTTGCTGCGTGGCCGTAACCAGGGTGTCCACTATGTGACGAACCCGATGCTGCGCGGATTCTTCCGGCTCGACCGGAGCGGCAACGCCGGCTTCCTCGTCGTCAACCTCGTCGGCGACACGTCCCGCCCGGAGGTCATCTCCGCCTACCCATGGGCTCCATGGGCGAACGTCGCCGAAGGCATCACCGAGGAGCGCGCCCTCGGACTGCTGCGCGCCGCCATCGGCGTGCCCGACATGCCGGTGGTCATCAAGGACGTCGCGCCCTGGCAGGCCATCGCCGACGTCGCCGAGCGCTATCGGGAGGGGCGCGTGTTCCTGGCCGGCGATGCCGCGCACGTGGTGCCGCCCAACGGCGGGTTCGGCGGCAACACCGGAGTCCAGGACGCGCACAACCTCGCATGGAAGCTGGCGCTCGTGCTGGACGGCATCGCCGGGCCGGAGTTGCTGGACACCTATGACGCCGAGCGGCGACCGATCGGCGAACTGACGATCGAGCAGGCATACGCGAGGTACGTCACGCGCGTCGCCCCTTACCTGGGGACGGAGGACATGCAGCCGCTGGTGGACGACTTCTCGATGGAGATCGGCTACCGCTACAACTCCGCCGCCGTCGTTCTGGAGAACGATGGCGATCATCCGCTGCACGAGCACCCGCGTGAGTCGAAGGGCCGCCCGGGCTCGCGGGCGCCGCACGTGTTCCTCGATCGCGACGGCGCACGGCTGTCCGTGCTCGATCTTCTCGGCGGGAGCTTCGTGCTGCTCGCCGGCGCCGAGGGAGACGCCTGGCGCGCCGCGGCGCTCCGCGCGGCGGAGCGGCTGCGGCTGTCTCTGGACACCTACCGGGTGGGCTCCGCCGAGCTGGCCGATCCGGAGGGCCGTTTCCACGACGCGTACGGGATCACGGCGGCCGGCGCCGTCATCGTACGACCGGACGGTTTCGTCGGCTGGCGGGCCAGGGACGCGGTCGGAGCCTCCGAGGAGGTGGCGCTTCGGGCACTGCGCTCCTTGCTGTGCCTTGGAGACGGGTGAGGTTCGCGACGCAGGTCACAACAAGAAAGAAGGTCCGAAATGACTACGGTGTTTCACGCAGACGTCATCGGGTCGCTCCTGCGCCCCGCGTACCTGGTGAGCGCTCGGGAGCGGTACGAGGCCGGGCAGCTGCCGGCGGCGAAGTACAAGGAGATCGAGGATCGCGCGGTCGACGAGGTGATCGCACTTCAGGAAGGCGCGGGGCTGCACGTCGTCAACGACGGGGAGCTGCGGCGGCACTCGTTCATCGACCAGCTGACCGAGGCGGTCGAGGGGCTCACGCCGGATCCCGCTTCCGACCACGTCCATGTTCCGTTCCGGGACGAGACCGGGGAGGAGAAGTCCGCCTTCACGGTGCCGCTTTCCGCTACGGAAAAGCTGCGCCGGCGCCGGATGATGACCGTGGAGGAGTACTCCTATGCCCGCGCCAGGGCCCGGCGCCCGGTCAAGGTGACCCTGCCGAGTCCGCTGATGCTCTTCCTCGTCTGGTCGCCGGAACGGTCGCGCGACGCCTACAGCGACCCGTTCCAGCTCTTCGCCGACGGCCTGCGGCTGATGCGGGAGGAGGCCGAAGAGCTGGCGCGGCTCGGCTGCGAGTACATCCAGATCGACGCGCCGGACTTCGGCCAGCTCGTCGACCCGGCGCAGCGCGACGCGTGGGAGCGGGCCGGGATCTCCGTCGACCGCGTCTTCAGCGAGGGTGTGGACATCCTGAACGATGTCGCCGACGTGCCGGGCGTGACGTTCGGCCTCCACCTCTGCAAGGGCAACTACGACAGCGAGTGGATCAGCGCCGGCGGTTACCAGCACCTGTCGAAGCAGCTGTTCCGGCGGGCGACGAACTTCGACGTGTTCCTCCTGGAGTACGACGACGAGCGCTCCGGCTCGTTCGAGCCGCTCGGCGACCTGCCCGAGGACAAGAGCGTCGTCCTCGGCCTCGTCTCGTCGAAGTTCGACACGCTGGAGACGGCCGATCAGCTCGAGGCCCGCATCAACGAGGCGGGCCGCTACTTCCCGCGCGACCGGCTCGCGCTGTCCACGCAGTGCGGGTTCGCTTCCGCGGGCCCTGGCAACGCGATCAGCGAAGCCGCCCAGGCGAGCAAGCTGCACCTCGTCAGCGAGGTCGCGGAGCGCGTCTGGGGTTGACGGCGGTAGGCGGTCCCGGCGCGTGCGGACCCGCTGGACGAGGCCTACGGGCGCGGCGGGGCGGGGAAACCGCCGACGGCCCGCTCGAAGGCGTGCGCGACCCGGAGGCAGGTGGCGTCGTCGAAGTGCCTGCCGATGATCATCATGCCGGCCGGCAGGCCGTCGACCAGGCCGCAGGGCACCGAGGTCGCCGGGTGGCCGGTCACGTCGAAGGGCGCCGTGTTGGCGATCATTTCCAGGCTCCTGGCGAGCAGCTCGGCGCGGGCGGCGCCGGCCGCCGGGATCTCGGTGGCGGTCATCGGCAGTGTGGGCATGACCAGCACGTCATACGTCGCGAGCGCGTCGTCGTAGCCCTTCCGTAGCTCGCCCGCCAGGTCGCGGGCCATCGCGTAGTGCCGGCCGTACTCGGTGTCGATCGTGTGCCGGGCGGCGAGCAGCACGAGCTTGACGGTCTCGGAGAACTCGGCTGCGCGGTCCCGCCACTGCCTGCCGTAGAACGCGATGAGCTCAGGATCGTAGGCGCCCTGCCAGTTCATGCCGTAGGCGTTGGCGTCCACCATCTGCGCGACCGCGCCCTCGGTGGCGATCACGTTCCAGACGTGCATGGCGTCGCCGTGCCAGGGCACCGACACGTCTTCGGCGGCCAGGCCGGCCTCGCGCAGCACGTCGACGGCGGCTCGAACCGCGTCGTCGACGCCGGGCTGGGACAGCTCGGGGATGCCGAATCCCTCCCCGACGACGCCGACCCGCAGGCCGCGGGCCTCGCGCCCGAGCGCCGCGCGATAGCCGCCGGCGGACAGGTCCGCCGGCTGGCGCGGGTCCAGGCCGTCGCGACCGGCCATCACGTCCAGCATCAGCGCGGCGTCGGCGACCGTACGCGTGATCGGCCCGATGTGATCGATGGTCTGCTCGATCGGGAAGGCCCCGGTGTAGGGGACGAGGCCGTGGGTGGGCTTGTGGCCGACCGTCCCGCTGAACGCGCTCGGTATGCGGACGGAGCCGCCCTGGTCGCCGCCGGTCGCCAGGTCGACGTCGCCGGCCGCGACCAGCGCCGCGCTGCCACTGGACGAACCGCCGGCCGAGCGGCGCGGGTTCCACGGGTTGCGCACCGGGCCGGTCCGTGACGTGTGGCTGCCGCCGGAAAAGCACAGGTCCTCGCACACCGCCTTGCCGACGATCGTGGCGCCGGCCGCGAGCAGGCGGCTCACCACGGTCGCGTCACGGGTGGGCACGAAGCCCTCGAGCGTCCGTGAGCCGTTCATCATCGGCACGCCCGCGACCATCGTGTTGTCCTTGATCGCGACGGTGCGCCCGGCGAGCGGGCCGTCGTCGCTCTCCCGGATCTCGGTGCGCACGTACCACGCGCCCAGCGGGTTGTCCACGTCGTCCGGCCGGTGCCACTTGCGATCGGTGCGCGGCCGGGGCGCGGATCGCGCATAGAGCCGCTCGACGGCGTCCCACGAGCTCAGCAGGCCGGCCACGGGCGCCGCGAACTCGTCGATGTCCCCGGCGGAAAGGCCGAGCCCGTAGTGCTCGGCGACGCCGGCCAGCTGATCGTTGGAGGGGATCTGAACCATGGGGCGGCCTCCTCTGCCCGTCGACGACGGGGCACTTCCCCATAATGTGCCAGGTCACGCGCGGGTGCGGCCGCTTCGCGAGGAGGGGCCGTCCGCGCGAACGAAAAAAGGCAAGGAGCAATACTCTCCCTGCCATTTTCAATATATAGCGCACCGGGGGGCTTGCGGCAAGACCCGGGTGGTGCCGCACAATTGCCGGCCGGGGCCAGAATGCCGCGGAAATGGGGGCGCGTAGTGCGTGTGATGGTATCGACGTGTGATGACTCGGGCGGGGGCGTCGAACCGCCGGCGGCGCTCGCGCCGCGGGTGCGGGCGCTCGGCGCGGGGGCGGCATCGGAGCTGACGAGGTGAACCCGCTGACGACCAGCGCGTTCGACCTTCCCGACCACCTCCAAGCGAAAGCCGACCCAGCGCTGATCGCCGGCGACGAGGAGCATTTCGCGGCCGTCGCCGAGTGTCTCGAGCAGGCGATCGCCGACCTGTCCGACCGCCTCGACGCCGAGCGCAGGTCGCCCGGCGGCATCGGCCGGGCGGCGATGGACCGGGATATGGAGATCCACCGGCTGACCGCTCGGCTCCGCCTCCTGCGTCGCTTCGGTCTGGACCTGTGCCTCGGACGCGTCGTCGGCGCCGAGAACTCCGAGCCCGTGTACATCGGACGGCTCGGCCTCACGGACGGCGCGGGTCGCCGGCTGCTGGTCGATTGGCGTTCTCCCGCGGCCGAGCCGTTCTTCGGAGCGACCCACGGCAACCCGATGGGGCTGGCCAGCCGCCGCAGGTATCGCTGGGCCCGCGGCCGGGTCAGCGACTACTGGGACGAGGTGTTCACCACCGACGCCCTTGACGGGCACGCGGCGCTCGACGACCAGTCGGCGTTCATCGCCAGCCTGGGCGGCAGCAGGTCCGCCCGCATGCGGGACGTGCTCGGCACCATCCAGGCCGACCAGGACGCCATCATCCGCGCGGGGTCGCGCGGCGCCCTCGTCGTCGACGGCGGTCCTGGTACGGGCAAGACCGTCGTCGCCCTGCACCGCTCCGCCTACCTGCTCTACTCCGACCCCCGGCTCGGCCGGCACCGCGGCGGCGTGCTGTTCGTCGGTCCCCACCAGCCCTACCTGGCCTACGTCTCCGACGTGCTTCCCAGCCTCGGCGAGGAGGGCGTGCGGACCTGCACCCTGCGGGACCTCGTCGCCGAAGGCGCCGCCGCGACGGTGGAGCCTGACCTGCGCGTGGCGCGCCTGAAGTCGTCCGCCGACCTGGTGAAGGCGATCGAGACGGCCGTCAGGTTCTACGAGAATCCGCCAACGAAGGGGATGGCGGTCGAGACCCACTGGTCGGAGATCTGGTTGAGCGCCGACGAGTGGGCCGAGGCGTTCGAGGCACCGGATCCCGGTACTCCCCACAACGAGGCACGCGACCAGATCTGGGAGCAACTGCTCGCGATCCTGGTGGACAAGCACGACGGCGACGTCCCGGCCGACCTGCTCCGCAGGTCGCTGCGGGGGAACAGGGAGCTGCTCATGGCCCTCAACAGGGCCTGGCCGCTGCTCGACGCCACCGACCTCGTCGGGGACCTGTGGTCCGTGCCCGCCTACCTGCGGATGTGCGCTCCCTGGCTCAGCCGGGACGACGTCCGGCGGCTGCGGCGTGCGGACGCCCAGGCGTGGACGACATCCGACCTGCCGCTCCTGGACGCCGCGCGGCAGCGGCTCGGCGACCCGGAGGCGGCACGACGCAGGCGCCGCCATGACGCCGCCGTCGCCGCGGAACGCGAGCGCATGGCCAGGGTCGTGGACGACCTCGTCGAGGTCGCCGACGAGTACGGGGTGGGCCTGGTGACGATGCTGCGCGGCGAGGACTTCCATGACGCCCTCGTCGACGAGGCCGCGCTGCCAGGCACCGACCCGGACCTGCTCGCCGGCCCGTTCGCGCACATCGTCGTGGACGAGGCCCAGGAGCTGACCGACGCGGAGTGGCAGATGCTGCTGCTGCGCTGCCCGTCCAGGAGCTTCACCATCGTCGGTGACCGCGCCCAGGCGAGGCACGGGTTCACCGAGTCGTGGCGGGAACGGCTCGAACGCATCGGGCTCGACCAGATCAACCTGGCCTCGCTGAGCATCAACTACCGGACGCCGCGCGAGGTCATGGCGGAAGCCGAGCCGGTCATCAGGGCCGTGCTCCCCGACGCCAACGTGCCGACCTCCATCCGCACCGGCGGCGTCCCCGTCGTCCACGGATCCACGTCCGATCTGGGCTCGGTGCTCGACACCTGGCTGGCCGGGCATGCCGACGGGATCGCCTGCGTCATCGGCGATCCCGGGTTCCCGGGGAGGCCCCGCGTCCGGTCGCTGACCCCTGAGCTGTCGAAGGGGCTCGAGTTCGACCTGGTGGTCCTCATCGACCCGGAGGCGTTCGGGCCGGGCGTCGAAGGCGGGGTCGACCGCTACGTCGCGATGACCCGGACGACCGGGCAGCTCGTCATCCTCACGAGCGGTCCGCCGCCCATCCCCCGGTGACAATGGCGCCTGGCCTTCTTGAGGTTGCGCCCCTTTGTGACAATCAGGGCGATGCGGCTTCGCCATCAACGAGGTGATCTATCGCCATGGTCATTGCCGGGCGTGCGGGCCGGAAGATGTGAGGGCAACATTGTGGGCATCTCGACGAAGATGTGGGAGCAGCTTCTCGCCGCCGGTGTCGTACGGAGATTTCGCCGGGGCGAGGTGATGCTCCGTCAGGGGGATCCACCGTCACATGTCCTGTTGCTGGTCTCCGGGCGGGTGAAGGTGTTGCTCGCGCTCCCTTCTGACGAGATCCTGCTGGCCGTACGCGGGCCGGGTGAGCTGCTCGGCGACATCGCGGTGCTCGGCGACGATGACGACGGGCGGTCGGCCACCGTCATCGCGATCGACCCTTGTGTCACGCGCGTGCTGCCCGCCGCGCGGTTCCGGGCGCTGGTCCGCTCCGCGGGGCTCGGCGACGAGTTGTTGCGGAACGCGATGCGGCGGCTGCGTGAGGGGGAGACGTGGCGTGCCGAGACCGCGGTGCTGCCGGCCGGCCCGCGCGTGGCCCGGGCGTTGGTGCGGCTGTCCGCGCCCGGCTCCGGGGAGCCGGTGGAGGTGGCTCTCGGCCAGGCGGAGATCGGCCAGGCGGTGGGTCTGTCCCGAGGGGTCGTCGCCGCCGAGCTGTCGCGGCTGCGCGAGCAGGGCGTCGTCGTCACCAGGCGCAGCCGGATCGTCATCACCGACCTGCCGCGGTTGCGCGCGCTGGCCGAATCCGAACATGGCAGTGTCTGATTTCAGACAGTGCCGGCTCGAACACGGCTCCATGCTTGGGGGGTCAGGTCATCTGGGGGATGGTCATTCATGGCAGCCTTTTGCGTGCTTCTCGTGGTCGATGCCGAGAAATTCAGCGCCCACCGCGACGCGGAACCGCGCGACGTCCATATGGCGATCCGTGAAGTTCTGGATGAAGCCCTCAAGGCAAGCGACCTCGTCGAGACCTGGCAGGCCGCGCGGTTCGTGGAAAACACCGGAGACGGGATTCTCGCGATGCTGCCGGCCGAGTCGGCGCCAAGGCTCATGGATCATTTCCCGCTGTGCCTGCAAAAGGAGTTGGCCGAGCGGGCGCCGAAGCTGCGGGCAGGCGGGTCGCCGCTGCGGCTGCGGGCCGCGTTGCACATCGGGCTCGTGGACGACGAGTACTCGGTCGGGCACTTCTCCGCCGCCGCCATCGACGTCAACCGGCTCCTCGACGCCGAGCCGCTGCGCGCCGCCCTGAGCGAGAGCGATCCCGACGTCACGTACGCGGCGTTCATCGTCTCGGCCAAGCTGTTCAACACCTACGTCGCGGGTGGGTGGACCCGCCTTCGGGAGAGCCAGTTCACCGAGGTCAGGGTCATTGGCAAGGAGTACAAGGGGCCCGCCTACCTCTACGTACCGACTCCGTCGCCCGGCGGCACGCCGCGAGTGCCGCCGAGCGGGGCCCTCCCGCCCAGCCCGTACCCGGCGGACCATCCATGATCGAACTCAACGGCAGCGGAGCCGACCCGGCGGCGCTAGGACGCGTCGGTCCGCCGCCACATCAGCTCGTAGGCGTGCATGGGTTCGGGCAGCCCCTTTCCAGGGACCGGCCCGTGTTCCCTGAACTCGCACCGGCAGCGTCCCTGCGAGAGCAGGTAGACCACGTCGGTGCAGAGCACCTGGTCGCCGGCGGTGGCGACGAGCAGCCTGGCCGCTTCGACGGGAGGCAGGCCGGCGATGTCGTCCTCTCCCCAGCGCACGTCCCCCGCGCTGAGCGCGGCCCGGATGGTGATCCGCTCGACCGCGGCCCGGTTCTCCCTGACGAGCGCCTGCTCGATCGCGGTGATGGCCTCCAGGCCGGCCGTGGCCGACGGGAACACCGCCATGATCCCCTCACCCCGGCTCCTGATGAAGACCGATCCCCGCTCGCGGGCCATGGTCCGCAGCAGCTGCTGGTGGTCGGCGAGGAGACGGTCGACCGGCTCCCCGCCGAGGCGCTCGCGGATCTCGGCGGAACCGACGACCTCGGTGCACAGGATGGTGACCGTGGTCACCGTTCCGGGTGGTCGGATGCTCCTCACCCGCCTTCCCTGGCCAGCCGGCGTTCGAGCAGAACGGCGCCATGGCCGTTCAGCAGCTCGGCGCAGCGCCGCCGCAAGGCCGCCGGGTCCAGCCCGCCGGCATGCGTCCGCTCCACGAACCCGGCCCAGTCCAGCAGCGACTCGGCCATCAGCAGCGGGGCCCCGCAGCGCTCGTGGACGCGGGCGGCGGCGGCGAAATGATCGATTGCCTGCTGGACCGCTCCCGAGGCGGCGGACAGCAGGGCGAGGTAGTGGTGGCCGCAGTGGTGGGCCACCGCGGAGATCCCGAAGGTCTCCGCCTGGGGTTCGAGCGCCTCGTACAGCGGCTGGATGAGCTCGCGACGCCCCAGCCGGCACGCGGCGAACGCCAGGTTGTCCAGCGCCGAGCGCTGCGCGAGGTTCTCCGGCGGGATGATTCCCTGCTCGTCGAGTATCCGGTTGAGCAGGGGCCCGGCCGCCGCGTCGTCCAGTTCGCACAGGTAGCGGAGCACGGCGTGGACGGGGTCGACCTGCGGAGCCTGCGCCTGCTGGCGCAGCCGGTCGCGCAGCTCGCCCAGCCGCCCCTGCAGGCGCCGGATCTCACCGATCTGCTCGGCGTAGAAGGCGATCGCCTCCAGCCGGTGGCCGATCGCCGTGCCCATCCCGAGCATCTCGGTGGACGCGCGCTCCGCGCCGGCGATGTCGCCGCGCATGATGACCTGGCCGGTCCTGCACATCTTGACCAGCCACACGAAGTGCGGCTGGGCCAGCCGCTGCGCCAGCTCCTCGGCACGTTCCAGCGACTCGGCGACGCGCACGAAGTCGCCGGTGTCCAGCGCCACCGGGATGAGCTGGAACGTCGCGTGGAAGAGCGCGAGGTCGTCGCCCGTCCGCCTGGCGGCCTCGAGCATCTCCTTTCCGTACTCGATGCGCCGCTCGAGGGGCTCGGCGGGAATCACCGTGAAGCTGCGCGACCCCAGCACGCTGACGATCGTCCGCGGATCCCCCGACCTGCGGGCCAGCGCGACCGCCTCGTCGCTCAACGCGAAGCGGCGATGGCTGTCCGTGGCCCAGGTGAGCTCGGCGGCCAGCTGGGCGTTCAGCAGCGCCCTCGTCCGCACGTCGGCCGGCTCCACCAGCTCCCTCGCCCTGGTCAGCAGGTCGATGCGTTGCGGGTCGGGGCGCGCTGTCCTGCTGTAGAACCCGCGGTCGCCGGCGAGTGCCGCCTCCACGATCAGGCCCTTGCGGTCGGTGCCCTCGGCGAGCTCGGCCGCCCGGACGAGGGTCTCCCTGGCCTGCGGGTCACCGGCCAGCCACATGGCCCGGCCGCACCGCACCAGGGCCTCGGCGAGCCGTTCGGCAGGGGCGGCCGACCCGTCCTCGAGCAGCTGGACGAGCCGCCGGTACCACGCGACCGCCTCACCGTAGGCGAGCCGCTCGCTCGCGTCCTCGGCGGCGCGTTCCACCGCCGCGACGGCCTCGGCGGTCCGCTCGGGGTCCCGATCGCGCTCGGCGGCGGCCAGCAGGTGGGTCGCCACGACGTACGGGCGGGTCTCCATGATCTGCGGCTCCGACGCGCGCAGCGCGTCGGCGACCCGCCCGTGCAGCATCCCGGCCCGCGGCGACGACAGGCCGTCGTAGATCGCCGTCCTGGTCAGCTCGTGGGAGAACTGGCACCAGCCGCTGGGCGGCATGCTCACCAGACCGGTGGCCAGCACCTCCTCAGCCGCCGCCAGGAAAGTGAGGTGGTCGACGTCCATGGCGGTGCGGAGCGCGGCGGAGGTCAGCTGCTCGCCGACCGCCAGCACGTTCACCAGCTGCCGGGCGTCCCGGCTCAGCCGCGAGAGGCGCTCACGCACCATGCGGGTCACCGAGTCGGGCACCGCCAGCCGGTCGAGGCTCCCCGCCCCCGCAAGGTCCCGCAGCACCTCGGTGACCAAGAACGCGTTTCCGCCGGTTACCCGGTGCAGCCGAGCCGCCTCCTCCCGCTCGATCGTGGCGGCGTCACCGGTCACCGACGACAGCGCCGCGGTGACGTCATCCAGCCGGAACGGCGGGACGGGCACGACCCGGCCCAGCGCCTGCAGCTCGTGCAGCTCCAGCACTTCCTGGTCCGCCTCGGTCGCGTCCACCATGTCGGGCACGGGGCGTGACGTGGCCACGATCAGCACCGGCAGCTTCTCGGTGTCCCACAGCAACGCGCGCAGCAGCTGCAGCGACTCGGTCGTCGCCGCGTGCAGGTCGTCGATGATGAGCAGCACCGGCCGTACCATGGCGAGCCGCTCGAAGAACGTGCGCACCGCGGCCACCAGCTGGTGGCGTTCGGACACCGCCGTCAGCTGGTGGCGCTGCGCGGCCGGTTCCGGCACGGACGGGACCGACAAGGACAGCGGCGGCGCGGACAGCGACGGGGCGAGCCGGACGAGCTGGCCGCACTCCTGGTCCACCCCGGCGCGCAGCAACAGAGCGGCCGACGTGCCGGCCAGCCGGTCGATCGCGGCGGCCAACGGTTCGTACGGCAACCGCGCCGGATCGGTACAACGACCGGCCAGCACCGTGAACCCTTTCTTCCGCGCCCGCTGCGCCACGACGGACACCAGCCGGGTCTTCCCGACCCCGGGATCGCCCTGCAGGATCACCAGGCTCATCCGGGACCGGGTCGCGTCGAGCGCGCCGTCGAGAACGGCGAGCTCCCTTTCCCTGCCCACGAAGGGAAGCATGTGGCCACCGGCCAGCCACGGAGCCAGCCATTCCGACCGGTCGTCCGCGTGCTGCCACAACAGCTCCCACGTCCGCGTGTTGCCGGGCAGCCCCCCGGCCGCCGGCCCGCTCACCTCCCGGAACTCGTGCTGGCCGCGATCACGCGCGAGCCGCCGGACGACGTCGGTGCACAGCACCTGCCCGCCGCCCGCGATCTCGACCAACCGGGCGGCCTCGGTGTAGGGCTGCCCGCTGATGTCGTCCTCCTGCCAGCGGATGTCACCGGAGCTCAGGGCGGCGTGGATGCTGGTCGCCTCCATCGCCCACCTGTTGTCGGCGATCAACGCCCGCTCCACCGCGGTGATCGCGTCGAGCCCCGCGGTGGCCGATTCGAACACCGCCATCAGACCGTCGCCGAGGCTCTTGGTGAAAATCGCCCCGCCCGCCTCGACCACGCCGCGCAGCAGCCTGTAGACGCGCTCGAAATGCTGGTCGGCACGCTCCTCGCCCAGCCGCGACCTGGTCGCGGTGGAATTGACGATGTCGGTGAACAGGACGGTGGCCGTGGTCAGCGTCCCCGGCGGAAGCTCCATTACGCCCTTCGTGCCTCCATTCCTGGTCTTCCCGGTCTTTCTGGTCTTCCTGGTTTGAGGTGCCGCAAGTTGGCCCGTACGGCCCGCCGCGCCCGATCGCGCGTCAGCCTGGCCCTGCGCGCCGCCGGGAGCCGGCGTATCTTCCAGTCGCGCGCCAGCTCGGCGGGAATCCAGAAGGGCGCCTGCCCGCCCGAGTAGCGATCGGCGTAGGAGCTGATGATGAAGCGCCCGGCCCTCCGCATCAGCAGCCGGCTCGCGGGCCGCAACGGGTCGGGCAGCCAGGTGAAACTCTGCGCCATCCGGGCCGTGACGAACAGGGGCGTCGCCCACCACGCGCTCTTCGGCACGGCGAGGAGATCGGGCACCTGGTGCACCCCGTGACCGGCGTCGCGGAAAAGCCAGCGGATGAGGCTGCGGGGCAGCTTGCGCCATCCGAGCGGCATGAACTCTTCCATCTCCGCGAGCAGCGCTCGCATGAGCGCACGACCCTCGTCGCTCCCCTCGAGCAGCGCGCCGAAGTGAGCGGAGACGGGGTCGACGTCCTCCAGGGTGAGCGGCCGGTCCCGGCAGGTCACCAGGCCCATCAGGTGCCCGAAGACGCTCCAGACGTACAGGTTCGCCGCGCGGTCGGCGGCGCTCAGCTCAAGACCCATCCGCTTCATCGCGGCCCAGATCACCACGGAGAAGTCGAAGAGCGTGGCCAGCAGGAGTTCCTGGTTGGCCGGCGGCCCGTCCTTCTCGACATCCCATCCGTGTGCGGGGTCGAGCATCAGCGACCGGACGGCGGAGTGCAGCACCCGGACGCCGATGGCCGTGGCATGGCCGGCGCCGCCTGGCTTGAGGCTGTCCGGATCACGCATGCCCATCACGTCGATGAGCATCTGCCCCGTCTCCGCCACCCGGCGGGTCAGTTTCCCGTCCCGGTCGGCGAGATCCGACGCGGCGAACAGGACCTTGGCGCTGGCCGGCAGCGCATACCCGAGTGGAAGGCTGACGAAGAACAGCGCCACCGCCTGGTAAAGGCCGTGGTCGGCGAATACCGCCTGCCCTTTCCTGATGAGGGAGTCGTCGTATGCCCACGCCGGAAAGGTGGTTTTGGCGCCGAGCTCGTCCAGCAGGTTGAACGGGGTGTACTCCCCGTTTTCCGGGCTCGCGGGACCGTTCTCTCTGGCTCTTTCCTTGGCCGCGGCCAGCTCCCGGACCAAGGCCGGCATCAGGCTGCGGGCGTCGCGCATCTCGGGGTGGTCGCGCCGGTAGCCGGCCACCTTCTCGTCGAGATCGGGGTCGGCCAGCCGCCGGAGCCGGCGGAATCGCTCATCCGTCCATCTCATGACCGCCTCCCCGGTGGAACCTGGCCGGCGTGGCGGCGAGCGCGGGACACCGCCGACCATTCGGCGGCGGCCGCGCTCCACTGATTCTCGTGAGTCCATCGGGGCGAGGGGCAATCCTGGGGAAGTAGACTACACATACCTTACGCCCTCCGTTCGGCGTCAATCGGCGTCGCACTCGACATCACGGTGACATCACGAAGCGGCCGAAGAGTTCCTTTTCGGCCGAGTAAAACTTGCTTTGATGGCCGTCCTTTAGTCCGACCGGACGGCGCGGGAATGGCCGGTCGGCGTGAATTCAGAAAATCCGTCATGGTAGCCGCAGAGGCGGCGCAGCCCTGTGGTGTCCCGAAGCACGATGGTGCGTCCCTTCATCGCGATAAGGCCCCGAGAGTCAAGCCGTTGCAGCGCCCGATTGACCGCGGATCTCGACCCACCGATCAATGCCGCGAGATCGGACTGGGTGAGACCCAGGTCGAGGACGACGCCATTCGCCTCGCCGTGCTTGCTCGCCAGGTGCAGGAGGCGTTTCGCGAGCCGCCCGGTGAGGTCGAGGAACGCCGAGTCCGCCGCTCGCTCGGTGAGTCCGCGTACCAGCCGTCCCAGCGCGTGCAGGAACCCGTCGAGCAACGCCGGATGCTCCCGCATCAGCGCGATGACCTGGCCCCTTGAGAGCGAGAAGAGCCGCGTCCGTTCCACCGCGACGATCGAGGCGGATCGAGGTGCCCGGTCGAGCAGCGCGGTCTCGCCGAACGTCGAGGCGCGACCGAGTGCGTTGAGCACGATCTCGTCCCCGCCCTCGGTGGCGAAGACGACCTTGACCAGCCCGTCGATCACCACATAGAGGCGGTCACCGGGGTCGCCTTGGTGAAAGACGAAGCCGCCAGGTCGATAGCGCCGAACGAGACCGGCTCGCGCGATGGCCGCGATGCTCGTGTTGTCGAGCATGCGGAACAGCTCGGTCTCCGCCAGAACCTCGACGAGCGGCTGGATGTCCCGCGAAGACGGCTTGGGGGTCGTGACGCCGTCCATGACCGCACTGTAGGTCAGGCCCGTATTCGCTCTGTATGGCTGATGACACTCAGGCTGTGTCCCTGGGCACAGCGGGACCGCGCGGCTTCGCGCATCGTCAGGGCAGGCGGCTCGAACCGGCTTCCGGCCCTCCGGTTCCGGCCGGCAGGAGGACACGATGCAGACGCGGACCTCGAGCCCACGCCGCGGCACCGCACCGGCGGACACGCGCGGCGACGACGTGGCGGACCTGGTGACCGCGGCCCGCCAGGACGACGCCGATGCCTGGAGCCGGCTCGTCGAGCTCTACAGCGGCATGCTGCTGGCGAGGATCCGGTTCCTGGGGGTGGGGCACGACGATGCCAGGGACGTGCTGCAGAACACCTGGCTGCTCGCGGTGCAGAATCTGCCGCGCCTGCGGCACGCGGCCAGGATCGGCAGCTGGCTGACGACGATCGCGACCCGGGAGAGCATCAGGCTCAGCCAGAGGTCGAAGGAGGTATGCACCGCCGATCCCGCGACCGTCTGGCGCGTGGCCTGCGACGGGCCGGGCGGCGGACCCCCAACCGGGACACCACACGGGCTCCCACACGGGCTCACACACGGGCTCCGCGACGGGACCGGCGACGCGCACCGCGCCTGGGCCAGGACGAGCTTCAGGCGCATCCTCGACGACGTGGTCGGCGGGCTGCCCGCCGACCAGCGGGAGCTGTTCCGGGCGCTCACCGAGCAGCCGCGGCCGCGTTACGCCGACGTGGCGCGCAGGCTGGGGCGGCCGGTCGGCAGCATCGGGCCCTCCCGCGCCCGCTGCTTCGGCAGGGTTCGGATGCTGCTCGAGGACCGCGGCGTCACCGCCGACTTCCTGGACTGACCGGCGGGGCGGGCGCGCCGGCCCGGCGGCCCTCATGTCCTCGGTCCCCCGCCGGTCGCGAACGGCCGCTCGCTGATGTAGTCCTCCAGGTCGAGACCGGCGAGATCGGCCGCGTCGGGGTCGATGGCCACCGGCGACCGGTACACCTGCCGGAGGATGAAGCCGCGGACTCCGCGCCGCGCGGCCTTTCTCTCGAACGCCTCGACCTTCTTCTCGTACCACTCCTCCACGGGACGCGGGATCGGCCCGCGCCACAGGTCCGCCTCGAGCGCGCCGGACAGCGGCGGCGCGAACGGCGGCTCCAGGAGCTGGGGAGCGGTGTGGTACATGCGGAAGAAGGTCACGATGTAGCGCATCCGCTCCCGGTAGTCGAGCCAGTTGGTCACCCCGGCGGTGGCCCGCTCGGGGTCGGGGACGAACCTGTCGACGAGCCGGCGCACTTCCGGGTGCTTGATCGGGGTGCGCATCAGGTCCGGGTCGACCCCCTGCGGCGGCCGCAGCGGTCTGCCGAGGCGTACGACGCCGACGGGCGTCCGCATGAACATCACGTGCTTGGTGTAGATCGTGGCCCAGACCCGTTCGGCCCACCGCACCGGCGCCGGCTGGCTGTAGTGCGGGGTGGTGTAGATCCAGAAGCGCCGGAAGCGGCGCCCGGTCAGCCGGCTGCGCAGCGACCGCCACGACACCCGCAGCAGCCACCGCACCGGCCGGTAGAACACCAGCTGCAGCAGCGGCTGGCAGCGGCTTTGCTCGTAGGCGACCAGCGCCACGTTGGCGCCCAGGACCAGCTCGGCCCGGCGCGCCGGGTCGCGGGTGTCCTTCGCCTCGGTGAGCAGCCGGACGACGATGTCGAGGTAGTCCTCCTTGGCCGGCCCGAGCAGGCTGGACAGAAAGGCCGGCCGGCGCACCTCGACGGGCAGCCCGCCATCGGCCAGAACGTCATGGGACCGGCGCTCGCGGCTCGACGGCGTCCGCACCTGCAAGCGGTAGTCGCAGGCGTCCCGCCAAAGATCCGCCCCCAGGCTCGCGGTCTCGAGGAAGATCGCCCGATTGGCGAGCGAGAGCCCCAGCTGGAAACTGTCGCCCAGCAGCGTGAGCGCGAGCCGCCGCAGCGGCCGGCGGAAGCGGTGCGGCACCCTCAGCCGGTCGCAGACGTCCGTCCAGAACGCCGAGCGCCGGGTGAGGTCCAACTGCTCGCCGACGGCCTTGGAACCCCACGTCGCGAAGCTGTAGAAGGTGTTGACGTCTCGGCCCAGGTGCGCGGCGAGGTCCATCGCGAGCTGGTGGTAGCCGAGGGCGACGACCTTCGCCTCGCGATCGGGGTCGCGGTCCCTGAAGGTCGCGATGCGGACGACGTCATCCGTCGTCAACGCACGGTGCGTTTCCGGCGAGTCGTGGTGATCTTCTTGCGCGCGTACAAGCCCCATATCGCACCTCCGGAACTCGACCGGGCTGGACGTGCCTGACTTCCGGACGGCGCCGGCATCCCTCCGGGCGAAGGTGCTCGGCCGTCGATATATAGAGGGCGCGGCACCGCGGCCAGATACATGGACGGAGCAAAAAATTTCGGGGGCGGCCGCGCTGGACGGCTGCGGGACCTTCGGCTCTGGGGGTGGCGGCGGTGCCGACGCGACGATTGATGAAGATGTCGGCTCGAGGCCCGCGGCACGAACGCCAACCGTGGTGGGCGGGGCCCGCCGGGACGGGCGGGGCGCGCCGGGTCAGCGGCGCCAGGGCCGAACGGACTCATTCACAGGGTGACGATCCATGATTATCGGGCAAGGTCGTGGCATGGGGGGGCGGCGTCTGCTGGCCCGCTGGTGGCGGGACCGAGAGCTGGTGTTGTTCGGCGTGGCGGCGGTCCTGCTGGTCGCCGGGCTCCTGGCGGCGTGGGCCGCGGCGACGGAGGCGGCGCGGGCGGCCTGGGTGGCCGCGACCGTGCTCGGGCTCGCGTACTCGACGGTGTCCATCCTCGCCTCGTTGTGGCGCCGGCAGGCGACCGTGGATGTGATCGCCTGGCTGGCGCTGGTCGGCGCGCTGCTCGTGGGCGAACCGCTGGCGGGGGCCGTGATCGCGGTGATGCTCGCCACCGGCGCCGTGCTCGAGGCGCGCGCGGCCGCACGGGCGCGGCGGGAGTTGAGCCGGCTGGCCGCCGGTGCGCCCCGGATCGCGCGCCGGCAGACGCCGGACGGCGTGGTGGAGGTGCCCGCCGGCGAGGTGGTCGGGGGCGACCGGCTGCTCGTCGGCGCCGGTGAGCTCGTGCCGGTGGACGGGCGGCTGATGGACTCGGGAGTGTTCGACGAGTCGGCGCTGACGGGCGAGTCGATACCGGTCGAGCGCCGCCCAGGTGAGGACGTGCGGAGCGGTGTGATCAACGCCGGCGGCCCGGTCGGCATGGTCGCCACCGCCACCGCCGCCGACTCCACCTACGCGGGGGTCGTCCGCCTGGTCGAGCAGGCGCAGGCCGCGTCGGCTCCGTTCGTGCGCACCGCCGACCGGTTCGCCCTCGCCTTCGTGCCGCTGACCCTGGTCGCGGCCGGGCTGGCGTGGGCGGTCACCGGCGAGGCGGTCCGGGCGGTGGCCGTGCTCGTCGTGGCCACGCCGTGTCCGCTGCTGCTGGCCGCGCCCATCGCGATCATGTCGGGGCTGTCCAGGGCGGCCAAGACCGGCGTGATCCTCAAGGGCGGTTCGGCGCTGGAGCGGCTGGCCGCGGGGCGGGTGTTGCTGTTCGACAAGACCGGCACGCTGACCCTGGGACGGCCGACGCTGACCGAGGTGGTCACCGCGGACGGCACCGACGGCGCGCCCGGGGCGGAGGCCGATGAGGTGTTGCGGCTGGCGGCCTCGCTCGACCAGCTGTCCGCGCACGTGCTGGCAGCCGCGATCGTCACCGCCGCCAGGGACCGCGGTCTGCGTCTCGAACCCCCGGCGGGGGTCAGGGAGGAGCACGGGTACGGCGTCGAGGGCGTCGTCGGCGGGCATACCGTCCGGCTGGGCAAGGCCGCGTGGATCGTCCCGGGTCCCCCGCCGCCCTGGGTGCGCCATATCCGCCGCCGCGCCGCCCTCGACGGCACGCTGACGGTGTTCGTCGCCGTCGACGGCCGGCCCGCGGGGGCGCTGGTCCTGCAGGACCCGATCCGGCCCGACGCGCCGCGGATGATCCGGGCCCTGCGGGCCGCCGGCATCAGGCGGATGGTGCTGGTGACCGGCGACCGGGCCGACATCGCCGAGGCGGTCGGGCGCATCGTCGGGGTCGACGCGGTACAGGCCGACCGCGACCCGGCGGACAAGCTGACGATCGTACGCGCCGAGCAGGCGACAAGCCCCACCATCATGGTGGGCGACGGCATCAACGACGCGCCCGCGCTGGCCGCCGCCGGAGTGGGCGTCGCGCTCGCCGCCCGGGGGGTGACCGCCTCGGCCGAAGCCGCCGACGTCGTGCTCACCGTCGACCGCGTCGACGGCCTCGCCGACGCCATCCTCATCGCCCGCCGGGCCTACCGCATCGCCCGCCGGGCGGCGCTGTTGGGCATCGGGCTTTCGGTCGCGGCCATGGTGCCAGCGGCCGCCGGCCTGCTGCCCCCGACCGCGGGGGCGCTGCTGCAGGAGGTCATCGACGTGGCCGCCATCGCGTTCGCGCTGACCGCGCTGCTGCCGGCCCGGGCCCACACCGTCACCTTGCGAGAAGCCGACCTGTCCACCGCGCGACGGCTGTACGCACAGCACAACGCCATCCGGCCGGTGGTCGAACAGGTCCGTACCGTCGCCGACCGGCTGAGCACCACAGATCCGGATCTCGAACCGCTACGCAAGCTGCTGGACCGGCTGGAGACCGACCTGCTGCCGCACGAACGCGCCGAAGAGGCCGAACTGCTGCCCATCGTGGCCCGAGCCCTCGGCGGCGCCGATCCGACCGGCGCGTTCAGCCGCACCCACGCCGAGATCGAACACCAGGTGCGCCGGCTGCGCCGTGCCCTGGCCGATCTCGGCGATCCGCCCGAGCCGGAGGACGTCGTCGATCTGCGCGGCGCCCTCTACGGCCTCTACGCGATCCTGCGTCTGCACAACGCCCAGGAAGAAGAAAGCGCGTTCAGCCTCATGCCACAGCACGCCGCCGGGCCGGCGCCGGTGGAGCCGGTGGAGCCGGTGGAGCCGCCTCCGCCGGGCGCCGGCCCGGCCGGGTAGATCGGGCCCTGCCGGGTAGATCGGGGCCCGTCGCACCGGGGTTCTCCACACGTTCTTCACATCGTTCGCATTCGCTCTGCATGCCGGGGCCGGAGTCTGCGGGTGTCAGCGGATGAGTGGATCGATGGAAGGAGTCGGCGATGCGACGCATCAGCAAGACCGCGGCCGCGCTCACCGCCGGTGGCGCCCTCGCCCTGGGCGGGATCGCCGTGGCGGCCCCGGTCCTGGCGGGCGGGCCGGGGCCCGGCCCCGGCGATCGGCCGGCGGCGTACGGCCGCACGTTCGCGCCGGGCGGTCCGCCGGCCGGTTACGGAATGGGTTACGGCATGGGCGGCGGCATGGGTCAGATGAGAGGCCAACCGAGGGGCGGCGGCCCCGGCGACGGGACCTGCCTCGGCCTGCCGGCGCCGAGCGGCAGCGTGACGGCCGCCCAGAAGGCGACGCTGGCCCGCATGGCCGAAGAGGAGAAGCTCGCGCATGATCTGTACGCGGCCTTCGCCGCCCGGTACGACCCTCGGATCCTCGACCAGATCGGGGCCGCCGAGACCCGGCACCTGACCGCGATCCGTGCCCTTCTGGATCGGTACGGCGTGCCGGATCCGACCGCGGGCAAGGCCGCGGGCCAGTTCACCTCGGCCGAGGTGAAGGCGACCTACGATCGCCTGCTGGCGCAGGGATCGGGCGGCGAGCAGGCCGCCCTGAAGGTCGGGGTGACGGTGGAGCAGGCCGAGGTCGCGGCCCTGCGCAAGGCCCTTCAAGGGCTCACGGCCGCCGACGTCAAGCAGGTCTACACCCACCTGCTCACGACGTCGCAGCGGCACCTGGAGGCCTTCCAGTCCTGGGCGGACTAGACCGGGAGAGTTCGGGTGCCGACAGCCCGCCGCGCCGGCCGCCCGACCGGGCGGGCGCCGCGGCGGCGCCTGCCCGGCCGGCGGAACGTCCTGTCCGGGCCGGGTCCTTCGGCACTCAATCCGGCTCGCGACGATGCATATAAAGAGTCTGTGGCCCGCAGCGTGCTCGTCGTCGAGGACGAGAAAGAGATCCGTGAGGTGCTGCGCCGCTATCTGGAGCGGGCCGGGTTCGCGGTCACGACGACCGGTTCCGGAGCCGAGGCCATCCGGCTCATCGACGCCGGCGCGGTCGCGTTGGTCGTCCTCGATCTCGGGCTGCCCGACATCGACGGCATGGAGGTGCTGCGGGCGGTGCACGAGGGCGGCGGGCACGACGTGCGCGGTGACGGCGGCGATGGCAGTGGCGGCGGTGTTCCGGTGGTGGTGCTGACGGCACGCAGCTCGGTCCAGGATCGCATCCACGGGCTGGAGTCCGGCGCTGACGACTATGTGATCAAGCCGTTCAGCCCGACCGAGGTGGTGTTGCGCGTGCAGGCCGTCCTGCACCGGGTCGCCGGAAGTACGGGGCGACCTTCCATGGCGAGCTACGGGAGCGGCAGGTTGCGGCTGGACGAGGAGCGGCACGAGGCCGTGCTGGACGGCGCGCCGCTCGATCTCACGCCGACCGAATGGGGTCTGCTCACGGCGCTGGCCGCGGTGCCAGGCCGCGTGTACTCCCGCTATGAGCTGGTCAACCGGGTGCGGGGTTATGAGTTCGCCGGGTACGAGCGGACGATCGACTCGCATGTGAAGAACCTGCGGCGCAAGCTCGGCGCGGCCGGGGCCGGCATCGTCGAGACCGTCCTGGGTGTCGGGTACCGGCTCGGAGTCTCCCGTGACCCGTGACGGTCCGGTCCTGGGCCCGCTCGGCCGGCGGCTGTTCGCCGCCTTCCTCGTCGTCGCGCTGTCGTCGGTGGCGGTGCTCACGGCCGCCGCGCTCATCGGCGCCGACCGCGGCCTGTCGGCGGCCCGGCAGGCCGACCGGCAAGCCACGGCCGAACGCTGCGCGGCGGCGGCGGCCTCGGCGTACGAGGCGGCCGGTGGCTGGGCCGGCGCCGATCTGCGCCAGGCGCGCGCCATCGCCGACGGAGCCGGCGCCCGCCTACTGGTCCTCGACGAGAACGGAGCCATGGCGGCCGGTACCGGCGACGAGCCGGCCGGCGGATCGGGCAACGGACCGGGCAACGGGTCGGGCAACGGACTGGGCAACGGGTCGGGTAATGGGCCGGGCAACGGGTCGCGGGGGCCAGGGATGGGCGGCCCAGGAATGGGTCACGGCCCGAGCGGCGGCGACCTCGCCGGGCATGGATGGGTGAGCGCGTCCGTCGCGCTCGGCTCCCACGCCGTCGGGACCGTACGGTTGGGATACGGCACCTCTTCTGCCGGTGCCGCGCGGGGGGTCGCCTGGGGGTGGATCGCGGTGGCGGCGCTGGTGGCGCTGGTGGTCGCGGTGGCGGCGAGCCTGTTCGTGACCCGACGGCTCACCGGGCCCGTCCGCGGGATCACCCGTACCGCCAGGGCCATCGCCGCCGGGGACCGGACGGCGCGCTCGGGCGTACGCGCTCCTGGGGAGCTCGGCGAGCTGGCGTGCGCGTTCGACGGCATGGCGGACGAGGTCGACCGCGCCGAACGGGCGCGCCGCCACATGGCCGCCGACGTCGCCCACGAACTGCGCACTCCGCTGACCGCGCTGCAGGCCGGTCTCGAGGAGCTGCGGGACGGCCTCGCCGAGCCCGCGCCGGCGCGGCTTGCCGCGCTGCACGACCAGGCGCTCCGTCTCGGCCGCATCGTCGGCGACCTGGGGGAGCTGGCGGCGGCCGAGTCGGCCGCGCTGTCCCTGCACACCGGTCAGGTGGATCTCGGGAGCCTTGCCCGTACCGCGCTGCGCGACCGTGGACCCGAGCTGCGCGCCGCCGGCCTCACGGTGCACTCCGACCTCGCGTCCGGCGTCGTCGTCCGCGGCGACGCCGGCCGCCTGCACCAGGCCATCGGCAACCTGCTCGCCAACGCCGCCCGCTACTGCCGCCCCGGCGACTCCGTCACGGTCACCGTCCGGGCCGACCACCTACCTGGGCGGCGCCACGGCACGGCGGTGGTCGAGGTCGCCGACACCGGGCCTGGCATCCCGCCCGGCGAGCTGCCGCACGTCTTCGACCGGTTCTGGCGCGGCGGCGCGGGTGCCGGTGGCGGCGGCGCCGGCACCGTGATCGCCGGCTCCGGCATCGGTCTCGCCGTCGTCCGCGAGCTCGTCACCGCGCATGGCGGCACCGTCCACGCGGCCTCCGCGCCGCCCGGCGGGGCCACCTTCACCGTGCGGCTGCCGCTCCAAGCACCGCGCTCAGAGCCCGGGTGAGCCGCTGTGCCGCTTCGTCGGCGATCGGCTCGAGCGCGGGCTGGTGCGTCGCCGAGACCATGACATGCGGGTCGAGCGCCTCGACGAGGGTGTCCTCCCCCTCGGTGCGGACGACGACGTTGCACGGCAGCAGCAGGCCGATCTGCCGGTCGGTATCCAGTGCCCGCTCCGCGAGCGGCGGGTTGCAGGCGCCGAGGATGAGGTAGGGCTCCATGTCCTTGCCGAGCTTCTCGTGCAGGGTGGCCCGCACGTCGATCTCGGTGAGCACACCGAAGCCCTGGTCTTTCAGCGCGGCCCGCACCCGGTCGATCGTCTCGGTGAACGGCTGGTGCAGCCTGATCGTCATGCCGTAGCTCATGACCTCAGCATACCCCGTACGGTATCGCTGAAAGAGCCACGGGCTCATGGAATAAGAGAGGGCGCATCGATGTCGATATACCCGTAGGGGTATCAAGGCGATATCCGGAGCCGGACCAGACGGAGGCGGCCATGGCGACGACGCAGCTGACCAAAGAGAACTTCAACGAGGTGCTCGGCGGCAACGACATGGTATTGATCGACTTTTGGGCGTCCTGGTGCGGGCCCTGCCGGTTCTTCGGACCGGTGTTCGAGCGGGTGTCGGAAAGGCACCCCGACATCGTGTTCGGCAAGGTCGACACCGAGGCCCAGCGGGAGCTCGCCGGCGCCTTCCAGATCACGTCCATCCCCACGCTGATGATCATTCGCGAGAACATGGTGCTGTACGCCCAGCCTGGCGCGCTGCCCGAGCCCGCCCTGGAAGAGCTGATCACCAAGGCCCGCGCCGTCGATCTCGACGAGGTGCGCAAGGACCTGCGGGAACGCAAGGACGTACAGGAGCGCAAGGCCAGTGCCTGACCTGGAGCGAAGTGGCGGCCGCCCGGCGGGCGGCGGCGACTCCTGGCGGGCGGCAGGGACCAACGTCACGGACGCGCGGGCTACACGCCCCGCATCCCGTACCCGTTCGGCATCTTCGCCGGCCGCCCGGCGCACGAGAGCTTGCTGGTAGGCGTGTCCCGGGCCGACCGGGGAAGAGCGCCGCGCTCACCGCCGCCGTCGCCGGGGCCGACCCAGAGCGTCGGTATGGGAGGAGGACCTCATGAGTCCGCCCAGCCGGGTACTGCCCAAGATCATCCAGGGTGGCATGGGGGTCGGTGTCTCAGGATGGCGGCTCGCCGCGGCGGTGGCGGAGACGGGGCAGTTGGGCGTGGTCTCCGGCACCGCCCTGGAGCTCGTCTGCGCCAGGCGGCTGCAGCTCGGTGACGCGGGCGGCCACGTCCGGCGTGCCCTCGCGCACTTCCCGGTTCCCGGCGTCGCCGACCGGATACTCCGCACGTACTACGTGGCGGGCGGGATCGCCGCCGGCAAGCCCTTCCGCCCGGTGCCCAGGTTCACGCTGCGGCCCGCGCTGGCCCTGCAGGAACTGACGGTCGCGGCGAACTTCGTCGAGGTCTACCTGGCGAAGGAGGGCCACGGAGGTCCTGTGGGCATCAACTACCTCCGCAAGATCGAGCTGCCGCTGCCGTTCGCCTGCTACGGCGCGATGCTGGCCGGCGTCGACCACGTCATGGTGGGCGCGGGCAACCCCGCTGAGCTGCCCGCGCTGCTCGGCCGGCTGGCCAGGCGCGAGCCGGTGGCCGTGCCGATCCGGGTGCAGGGCGCCACGTCCGCCGACGGAGACCACGCGGTGCGGTTCGATCCGGCCGCGCTCTTCCCTGACGCGCCTCCGGAGCTGCGCCGCCCGCGGTTCAACGCGATCGTCGCCTCGGTCGATCTCGCCGAGGCGCTCGCGGCCGACCCCGGCACCCGGCCGGACGGCTTCGTCGTCGAGGGCCATACGGCGGGCGGGCACAACGCACCGCCGCGCGGCCCGCGGCGCATCGACCCGGCGGGGGAACCGATCTACGACGGGCGCGACGTCGTCGATCCGCACGACATGGTCGCGATCGGCGTTCCGTTCTGGATGGCCGGCTCGTACGGCACGCCGGACGGGCTGGCCCGCGCCGGCGCGGCGGGCGCGGCCGGGGTCCAGGTCGGGACGGCCTTCGCGCTGTGCCGCGAGTCCGGCCTAGTCGAGGAGCGTAAGCTGCAGATCATCGAGCAGGCGGCGCGCGGCGAGGTACGGATCCGCACCGATCCGCGGGCGTCGCCGACCGGCTTCCCCTTCAAGGTCGTCGAGCTGGCCGGCACCATGTCCGACCCCGACGTCTACGCCGACCGCGAGCGGCTCTGCGATCTCGGCGTGCTGCGCGCGGCGTACCGGAAACCCGACGGGACCATCGGCTACCGCTGCCCCTCCGAGCCGGTCGACATCTACACGGGCAGGCGCGGCGGGCGCCTGGCGAACACGGTGGACCGGCGCTGCCTGTGCAACGCGCTCATGGCGACCGCCGACCTCGCCCAGCGGCGACCAGGCGGCTACGTCGAGCCCCCGATCGTGACCGCGGGCACCGACTTCGCCGCCGTACGGCACCTGCTCGCCAGGCGCCGTCCCGGCGAGTCCACCTACACCGCCCGCGACGTCATCGACTACCTTCTCGGCACGTCATGAAATGGCTGGCGCGCGGCGAGCCGCAGCTTCCCCGCGACATCTCCTGGCTGTCTCCGGCGGAAGCCCAGCGGGCGGCGGAGATGCGCTTCACCAAGCGGCGCACCGAGTTCCTCGTCGCCCGCTGGACGGCCAAGCGGGCCATCGCCGGGCTGATGGGCCAAGACATCGACCCCACCCGCGTGGAGGTACGCCACCACGTCACCGGCGCGCCGGAGGCGTGGCTGGACGGCAGCCCCCTCGACGTCGGCATCTCGCTGAGCGACCGGGCCGGCTGGGCGGTGTGCCTGCTGGGCGGCGCGCCCGGCGCGGTCGGCTGCGACCTCGAGCTGGTCGAACCCCGCAGCCCCGGATTCGTCAGGGACTACTTCACGCCGGCGGAACAGCGCCGCATCGGCGCCGACGAGCTGGCCGCCAACCTCTTCTGGTCGGCGAAGGAAAGCGTCCTCAAGGTGCTGCGCACCGGCCTGCGCCGCGACACCCGTACGGTCGAGATCGCGCTTGGCACTTCGGTGGGGACACCGGCGGCGGACGGAGGCGGGGAATGGGCGCCGCTCACCGCGCGGACCGTCGAGGGCGCCGTCTTCCCCGGCTGGTGGTGCCGGTTCGGCGACTTCGTGCTGACCGTCGCCGCGCGCGGGCCGGCGCCCCGGCCACCCGGGACGCTGGAACATCCGCCCGCGCTGGCCGCCGCCACCCCCCTGCATTCCTGGCTGACCGAGCCGCGGCGGACGCGGCTCACCGGCCCGGCGACCGGAGAGCCGCCGCCATGCCGCGGTCCAATGCGTCGATGACGTAGGGGCGCAAGCCGGCGGCGGGGATGATGCGGTCGACGGAGCCGACGGCGAGGGCGCGCCTGATGCTGTGCACGCCGTCGAACTCGGCGGCCACCTCGCGGAGCTTTTCCGCCCGCACCTCCTCGTAGATCTCGTGCAGTTCGGTGCGGCGCCGTTGCGCGGCCGCTCGCTCCTTCAGCTCGGCCACCCGCGGGTCGCGCTCGGTGCGGGCCTTGACCTCCCGTACGAACACGACGGCCGCGGCCGGGGCGCCGCCGATCACGGAGGCGTACGAGCCCTCGACGGCGGCGATCTCGAGCAGCGGGTTGAGTCGCTTGGAGAAGACCACGAAGGCGCCTCCGTGGTAGCGGGAGATGACGACGAAGACGATGGGGCCGGCGAAGTTGGTCACCGCCCGCCCGATCTCGGCGCCGTACTCCAGTTGCCGGCGGCGCATGGACTCGGGAGAGCCGTCGAAGCCGGACAGGTTGGCCAGCACGACGACCGGACGGTTGCCGCTGGCCGCGTTGATCGCGCGCGCGACCTTGCGCGACGACTGCGGGAACAGCGTGCCCGACGTCCACGCCGGCGGGCCGTCGGCGGGCACGAAGCCGCTCCTGGCCAGCGGCCGCGACTCGATGCCGAGCAGGCACACCGGGATGCCGCCGATGTGGGTGTCCCACACCACGGCGGTCTCCGCGCCGCGCCAGCGCCCCCACCGTTCCAGCGGCGCGGCGTCGCTGTCGGCCACCGCGCGCAGCACGGAACGGATGTCGAACGGCTTCTTGCGTTCCGGGTTGTGCTCGGCGGAGAAGATCTCCCCCACCCGCGTGAAGCCTTCACCGGCGTGCGGCGCCGTACGGACGTCGCGATCGGCGGGGTCGGCGGTCGGGCGGCGGCGCGGGAAGCGTTCGCCGGGGACGACGTAGGTGTGGTCGTAGTGGCGCAGCAGGATCGCGCAGGCGTCCGCGAGCGTGCGGGCGGCGTACTGGGCCTGCCCGTTCGGTCCCATGATCCGCTCGAAGCCGCCGATCCCCGTGTTGTCGTCGGCCGACACCCCGCCGGAGAAGTCCAGCGCCTGCTTGCCGGTCAGCACCATCGCGCTGCCGGGGATCATCACGAGGATGCCGCGGGTGTGCATGAGCATCGTGGCCTCGGCGTTCCAGTACGGCTGGGCCCCGACGTTGATGCCGGTCACGATGACGTTGACCTCGCCGCCGAGCTGGGTGAACTCGATGATGCGGCGGAGCACCGCGCCGATCCAGTCCATGTTCTCCGTGCCGCTGTCCATGGCGATCCGCGCGCCCGACGACAGCGCGAACCACTCGACGGGCACGCGCATGCGCTCGGCGAGGTCGAACGCGGCGATGATGCGCCGGCACTCCCCGGCGGCGAGCGAACCGAGGCTGCGCGTCGGGTCGCCCAGCACGGCCACGCGGGTCATCCCTTCCGGCACCTTGGCCGTGTAGCTCGTCAGCAGCCCGACGACGACGTTGGCGGTGTTCCCGCACTCCGGCCGCTCGACCCGCACCAGGTCCTGGCTCTCGCCGTCGAGCTCGCCGCCGTCGAGGTCGTACTCGACGAAGCGGCCGGGCGGGAAGGCGCTCGGCGTCCCCTCGGGAGGCGCGATCATCCGGACGATCTCGTACGGGTAGGGCGCGCCGGACTTGGCGGCCCGCAGCACCCTGCGCTGGTACTCGGTGCGGGGACGGATCGGCGCGTCGTCGACCGGCAGTTCGCGGACGGTGACCTGATCCTCGTCCATCCCTTCGAGGTGGAGCTCGGACTCCCGGCCGCCGCCAGGACCGGGAACCGACACCCGCAACACGACCTCCTCCAGACCGGCACCCATGGCCAGCGAGGCGAACGGCCGCGCCAGGTCGCGCCATTGCGCCTTCGGCACGTCGAACGGCGGCCGTACGTACAGCATGATGCGGTTGAGCTGGGGACGCGGCCCCGCCGGCGGCCGCGACATGGCCTCGCGCATCGCGGCGAGCGACTGCAGGCCCATCCGCTCCAGACGGGGCAGCGAGACGATCCGGCCGGCCGCGTCCCGCGCCGCGGTCAGGTCGCGCACCTCGGCGACCGCGAACAGCCGCACGTCCGCCGGGTTGTCGCGGGCCACGCCGCGGAACAGGTACACGTCCTCGGCGGAACGCAACCGTTCCAGCGCGAAGTTCGACAGCCGCCACAGCTCGGCCCGCTCGGCGATCATCGGATGGAGGTTGCGGTAGAGCGGCTCCTCGACGAAGTCGCCCGCGCCGCCCTGGCGGTAGGTGAAGTGCTGGGTGCGCTGGTGCTCGGCACCGCCGCCGTCCCGGCTGGTCACCGTCACGTTCAGCCGGTAGAGCGGCCGGCCGAACCGGCAGCCGGCGAGCAGCGGCGCGAGCTCGGCCGCCATCGCGTCGCCGCCCCGCCGCTCGCCCGGGCGCCACGTGACGAGATCCACCGTGACCCGCCGGCCGGGCTCGACCCCGGCGAGGTGGCCGGCGATCGCCGCTGCGACGCGCGGCGCCTCGGCCAGCGGGGTGTAGGCGACCACGAGATGGCACCGCGCCCCGTCGCCGGCGGGCTCGTCGTGCTCCGCCCGCGCATCGTGTCCTTCGCGACTCCCGTGCTCTGTGTAGTCGGCCGTCCCGACCAGCGTCCCCGCGGCGTCGACGAAGCCGATCCTGTCGAGCTCGCGGGTGCGGTAGAAGCGGCGCATGTACACCTCGATGATCATCGCGCGCGCCTCGGGACCGGCGAGCGCCCAGCGGCGCAGCAGCGGCCCCCGCATGGGCTGCGGGCACCACACCAGCCGGTTGATGAGCGCCTCCCGGTCCGGTGGCCGCTGGTGCGCGGTCAGCGCGTCGAGATGGCGTTCCATCTCCGCGTAGACCTCGGTCAGCGCCCCCTCGAGGAGCGGCTCGTCGAAATAGCGGAAGCGCACGTCGCGGGCCAGGTCGGCGACCACCCGGTGCCGGCCCTGGGTGGCGGCGGCCAGCCGGTCGAGCAGCGACCGCAGCCCGGGGCCGGGATCCAGGCTGCCCCGATGGCGCAGCCACCGTTCCAGTACGGTCGTCACGGCCGGAACGAGTTCGTCGGCCCGGCGGAACGAGCGGAACATCCAGACGACCGCGTCCTCAAGCTCCGCCGTCCGGTCGAGGCCGCTGACGCCGTACCTGGCGAGGGCGTTCTCCAGACGGGCGGCGAAGCCCGCCGGAATGCCCGCCCGTTCGGGGTCGAGCCACTGCAGGTAGGACAGCAGGTACTGCTGCGCGCTTGCCGCCTCTGGCGCGTCTGCTTCCGGTTCGGGCTGCGGCCGGTACAGCCCGCTCACTTCGGCGAAGAGGTCGAGCAGCTCTTCTTCAGTGGCGAGCAGATCGGGATCCGCCGGCGCGACGGTCGTCTCGAGACGGCGCTGATCGCCCATCACCCTGCGGACCGCCTCGGGGTCGAGGTCGAAGCCGAGCAGGTAGCTGCGGAGCGCCGCGTAGACGGGCCGGCACCGGCACTGCGCCGCGTCGTCGGTACGGACCGCGAGCGGCGAGAAGTCGATGCCGGCCCGCTCCCCCGCCTCCGTGCCATCGACGGCCGCGGCCCGCAGGCGCAGCAGCGACTCCCCCTGGACGACCTGGGTGCCCACGGCGGCGTCGACGCTCGTCACCCGTCCGGCGAAGGGGGCGGTGAGCACGGACTCCATCTTCATGCTCTCCAGGACCACCAGCGGATCGCCCTCGCGCACCTCGTCTCCCGGTGCGACGCGTACCGCGACGACGAAGGCGGGGAAGGCCGCGCGGACCGGCCCGCCGTCCTCCCTGTAGACCCGGTGGGTGGTCTCCCCGATGTCGATGAGGAAGGACGAGCCCTGCGCCACGACCGTCACCCGGTGGGCGCGGTCGCCGCACACGGTGCGCCGGTCATAATCCCCGTGCCGGTCCACGCGCACGTCGACCACCGCGTCGCCGGTGTCGACGCGGTAGGAGCAGGGGCCGGTACGGAAGACCCCGAGCCGGTACGGCCGGCCACGGTAGCGCAGCCGCACCTGGTGCCCGACCTCCGCCGGCAGCTCGGGGCGGCCGCGCCCGGCGGCGGCGTGGAAGGCCAGCGCCGCCACGGCGTGTTCCGCGTCGTACGCCTCGACGGCTCCCTGCAGCACCGCGATCGGGTCGGGCTCGGGGAGCTGGTCGCCCGCCGCCACGAGCCGGTCGAGCCAGCGGTTGTCGAGGCGCCCCTCCCTGACCTCACGCCGCCGGAGCAGGGACAGCAGGAACGAACGGTTGGTCGTGCCGCCGTCGATGATGACGGACGTCGCCGCGAGCGCGCGGCGCAGGCGGGCCAGCGACTCGCGCCGGTCCCTGCCCACCGCCACCACCTTGGCGACCATGGAGTCGAACTCCGGGGCCACCACGTCGCCCTCGGTCACTCCGGTGTCGACGCGGATGCCGGGCCCGGCCGGCGGGTGCCACCGCACGATCCGTCCGGGCGCGGGGGCGAAGCCCTGTTCTGGGTCCTCGGCGCACAGCCGCGCCTCGATGGCGTGGCCGCGGGCCCGCGGCGGGTCGCCTTCGAGCCAGCCGCCCCTGGCCACGTGCAGCTGCAGCTTGACCAGGTCGACCCCCGATGTTTCCTCGGTGACCGGGTGTTCGACCTGGAGCCTGGCGTTGACCTCCATGAACATGAACCGGCCGGCCTCAGGATCGACGAGGAACTCCACGGTGCCGGCGTTCCGGTAGCCGGCCGCGACCGCGATGCGCGTCGCGGCCGCCTTGATCGCCCGCTGTGCGGTCTCGTCCAGGACGGTCGACGCCGATTCCTCGATCACCTTCTGGTTGCGCCGCTGGATGCTGCAGTCGCGGATGCCCAGGGCCCAGACGTTGCCGTGGGCGTCCGCGATGATCTGCGCCTCGACGTGCCGGGCGGCGGGCACCAGCCGCTCCAGGAACACGGTCGGGTCGCCGAAGGCCAGGTCGGCCTCGGCGCGGGCCGAGGAGAGCGCCCCGGCCACCTCTTCCGGGTCTCGTACGATCCTGATGCCCCTGCCGCCGCCCCCAGCGGCCGCCTTGAGCACGACGGGATAGCCGAGCCGCTCGGCGTGGGCGGCCGCGTCGGCCGCGTCCACGACGGGTCCGCCGCTCCACGGCACGACGGGCACGTCCGCCTTCTCCGCGAGCAGCTTGGCCGCCATCTTGTCGCCGAGCAGGCGGATCGTCCCGCTGGACGGGCCGACGAAGGCGATGCCCGCCTCTTCGCAGCGCTGCGCGAACGAGGCGTGCTCGGCGACGAAGCCCCAGCCGACCCAGACGGCGTCGGCGCGCGCCTCCCGCAGCGCTTCCATGACGCGCGCCTCGTTCAGGTAGGCCGACTTCCGGTGGCCGTCGAGCGGATCGACGAACGTGGCCGGTCCGATCGACACCGCCTCGTCGGCCATCCGGACGAACCACGCGCCGGCGTCGAGCGTGGTGTGCACGACGATGGCGGTGATCGAGGGCGTCGCGCCGTCGCGGTTCAGCTCCGCGACGGCGCCGAGCGCGCGGATCGCGGGCTCCCCGCGGTTGACGATCGCGAGGCGCCTGAGCTGCAGGGGTGGGCCTTCGGCCGCTGGCCGAAGGTTCGGCAGCGCCATCGTGGCTCCCTCAGGTCAATGGGGCCAATGTGTCCTTGATGTCCTGCTTCAGGTCGCCGGGCACGGGCACGCCCCGGTAGCCGTCGACGCGGAGGATGACGTCGCCGTCGGCGTCGATCACCGTGCAGTCGGTTACGTCCTCGTGCTCGGTGACGATCGCGTGGACGGGCCCGGACGGGCCGGCCGGCGCGTCCTGTCGCGGCACGACGATCCTGTCGACGTGGTGCGGCAGCGCCAGCCTCCCGCATCTCGCCGCCTCCTCGAGGCCGGCCGCCTGGAAGCACAGCTCGACGAACCGCGGCGCGGCGACGGCCGGCGGGCCGGCCGGGTCGAGGTCGGCCGGAAGGTCGCCGGCCATCCGGGCGGCGACGCCGCCCGCGCCGTCGTGCCGCCAGGCCGCGGA
The DNA here is from genome assembly GCA_036378315.1 of Streptosporangiaceae bacterium. Classification (GTDB taxonomy): domain Bacteria; phylum Actinomycetota; class Actinomycetes; order Streptosporangiales; family Streptosporangiaceae; genus CALAED01. Next base: position 40,368 of record DASUWU010000011.1, read on the forward strand.
GACCACCTGGTAGGCGGGGCCGTGGAAGTAGAAGCTGTACACGTCCTCGCGCCGCATCGCCGGCCCCGCCTCGCGCACCGGCTCCACGTGCTCCGGCCGCGGCGGCCTGGTGGAGAGCCGTACCGACCCGGTGAAGTGGACCGTCCGTTGCGGGGCGGCGGCGCCAGGCAGCGTCCGCTCGGCCTCAAGCGCGCAGTCGGCGACCAGGTCGGACCCGTGGGGCCGGGTCCGCGCGCGGACGGTCAGCGTGCGCGGTTCGTCACGGTAGAACTTCACCGGGACGCGGAAGTCGACGTCCTCGACGCTCGTGACCTGCCATCCGGCGGGCGCCAGCAGGCCGGCGGCTTCGACGAACGCCTCGATGCCCATGACCCCGGGCAGGACGGCCGTGCCGTCGATGCGGTGGTCGTCGAGGAAGGGCTGCCGTTTCGGGTCGAGCGTGGTCGTCGCGACCAGCCCGCTGTGCACCCCGGCGGTGACGACCCTCCCGATCATCGGGCCGATCTGCTGGCCGGCCGCGGGGATCGCGCCCGGGTCGACGCCGCCCGTCTCGTCGTACTCCTCGCCGAGGACGCCGAGCGCTCCGGCGACCAGCACCTCGCCGCCGGGCGCGGTCCCGGTCAGCTCGCGCCTGACCCAGGGAACTCCCGCTTCGGGGTCGAGCATCTCGATGCCGGCCATCCGCATGATCTGCGGGATGGAGCCGCGGGTCGCCATGCCGATGCCGGCCCACGCCGTCCAGTCCAGCGCGATCGCTCGGGTGGCCGGGCGGGTGTGCCGCATGGCGCTGGTGAGCTTGCACAGCAGGTCATTGGCCGCGCTGTAGTCGGCCTGCCCGGCGTTGCCGAACCGGCCGGCGACCGAGCTGAACACGACCGTGGTGCCGATGGGCATGTCTCCGGCCGCGTTGAGCAGGTTGAACCAGCCGTCGCTCTTCACGTCGAAGACGCGGTCGAACTCGGCGGGCTCCTTGTCCGGCAGCGATCTGCTGATCTCCAGTCCGGCTGCGTGCAGGAGCACGTCGACGTGTCCGCTGACGTCACGTACCTCGTCGATCACCTGCTGGACGGCGGCGGCGTCGGTGAGATCGACGCGGTGGTAGTGCGCGGTGCCGCCCGCGTCACCGACCGCACGGATCGCGGCGAGCGCCGCCTGCTGCCGTTCGCAGCGGGCCAGTTCCCTGTCGATGAGCACCGGAGTCGGCCGCTCGCCGCGGTCTTTCATGCGTGCGGCGATGTCGGCCTTGAGCGCGTCGCGGTCCTCGGCGTACCGGCGCAGGTCCGCATCGTCCGGGTCGGGCGCCTGGGTGAGGTCGAGCAGGTGGAACACGCCGCCCGACGCGGCCGCCAGGTCCGCCGTGATCGCCGAGACGATGCCTCCGGCGGCTCCGGTGACGAGGAAAACCGTGTCGCGGTCCAGCGGACGCGCTGCCTGCTCCGTGTCGGGGAGCGGGCTCTCCTCGAGCCCGACCGTCCAGCGCAGGCCGTCGGCGTGACCGACCTCCACGCAGCCCGGGTCGCGCAGCGTCTCCTCGATGAGCGCGTCCGCGAGCGCGCCGGTCTTCCTGCTCACCGGGAAGTCGACGGCCTTCACCAGGGCGTCAGGCCGTTCCCGCTGGTACGCCTTGGCGAAGCCGGTGACCGCGCCGCCGAGCGGAGCCACGGCGCCCGGCCCGTCGTAGCCGTGGTGGCCGCCGAGCCGGGTCGCGACCACAAGGAACGGCGACCCGTCGTACAGCCTCCTGGCCACGGCGTACAGGGTCTTCACCCGGCGGCGCAGCGCCTCACGCCAGTCGCCGATGGTCATGTCGGCGATCGGCCCCTCGTCGTCGAGGGCGGTCAACCAGTAGATGCCGTCGATCCGCCCGTCGAGCACGAGCTCGCCGGCCGGCACGGCCGGATCGAGGACGGCGACCTCGCAGCCGAGCTTGCCGAGCCGGGAGACGAGTGCCTTGCCCACCCCGCCCGCGTCGGGCATGACGGCGACGCGGCTGCCGGCGCCGAGCGCGACCCCGGTGGGCTTGCACTGTGCCAGCGCCGGTCGCAGCAGCGGGACGGGCACCCGGCGCGGGTACCGTGGCGCGGCCGGCGTCCCGGCGAGTCCGCCGGCGGAGTCGCCCCCGGCCTCGTCGTAGGTCTCGCCGCCAGCCTCGTCACCGGTCTCGCCGTAGGTCTCGCCGTGGGTCTCGTCGCCGGTTTCCCGGGCTTCTTCCGCGGGGGCGGCGGGGGCCGCCTCCGGCGTTCCCGTCTTGTCCCTGATCCAGCCGATCACATGGCCGAGCGTCGGGAAGTCACGCAGCCGCAGATCCTCCTCACGGGCCACCCCGAACCGCTCCCGCACCGCCGCGAACACCTCGGCCTGCTTGACCGTGTCCACACCCAGATCCGCCTCCAGATCCAGGTCCAACTCCAGCAGATCCGGCGGATACCCCGTCATCTCCGCCACCACCGACACCACCGCGTCGGTCACCGGATCGGTCACCGCATCGGCGGTCGCGGTGCCGGCCGGAGCCGGCGCCTCGGCGGCCGGTGCCGCTGCCGCTGGGGGCGAGACGGGTCGTACCGGCTCCACGGCCGCGACCGGAGGGGGTTCCGGCGCGGCCGCGGGCGGCGCCGGCTCGAACGCGGCCGGCTCGGGCGCCGCGGCGGGTTCCCGAACCGCGGCCGGCCTCGCGGGCGCGGCCGGCCTCGCGGTGGCCGGAGCGGCTTCCCCCGCGACGAACCGCAGGCGCCGCTGGACGACCTCCAGCCGGGGGTCGGCCCCGCCCACGGCGGCGAGCCAGCGCTGCCACGCGGCCGGATCGACGACGCGGTAGGCGTACCCGAGCTCACTCGGCGGGCGCCGCCTGCCGTCCGGCATCGGGGTCCAGCGCAGCAGCGACATCGCGATCTGCGACCCGAACCCGGCGGCCAGCCGGAGGGCGTAGCGCACAGGGTAGGCGCCGCCGCCCGACAGGTTCAGGGACCCGAGGTCGGGGTCGGGCTCCTTGAAGTTGGGCACCGGTGGGACGATCCCGGTCTCGAGCGCCTTGATCGCGACCACGTCCTCCACGCCGGCTCCCATGGCGTGCCCGGTGAAGCCCTTGGTGTTCGTGATGACGATCGAGTCGGCGTCGGCCCCGAAGGCGCGCCGCAGCGCGTCGATCTCGGCCGCGGCGCTGCCGCCGCGGGCCGGGGTGTACGTCTCGTGCGAGACGAAGACCATCTCGGGGGCGATGGCGTGCCGGTCGACGCCGCGGGCCTCTGCCTGCGCGACGACCTGCTCCATCACCTGGCCGATGTGGTCGACATCGAGCCGGGTGCCGTGGAAGGCGCTGTTCGCGATCACCGCGCCGATGACCTCGCAGATCGGCTGGATGCCGCGTTCGCGGGCGGCATCGGCCGACTCCACGACGATGGCGGCGGCGCCCATCCCGACGATCATCCCGTGCCGGCGCCGGTCGAAGGGCGTCGCGGCGTCCTCGACGATGTCGTCGGTGGCGGCGGCGCCGGAGGCGAGGAAGCCCGAGCCGATCCACGGCAGCAGGCTGTCCGTCGTGGCGTCGTCGGCGGCGACGATGACCACCCGCCGGCACCGGCCCGTACGGATCCAGTCCTCGGCGACGCTCACGGCCTGGGTGGTGCTCGCGCAGGCGGCGTTCACCTGCGTGTTGGGGCCGCGGGCGCCGATGATCTCGGCGAACTGCGAATGCCCCATGGCCAGGCAGCGGAAGATGAAGCGGCGGTCGAAGACGTACGGCTCGGCCTCCAGCAGGTGGCGCAGTTCCCCTATGCGCCGGTCCACCTCAGCGACCGCGGCCTCGTTCCCGCGCATCCGCGCGCGCACCGCCTCGAGCGCGAGCAACTGCTCGCGGCGGCCGCGGTCGGTGAAGTAGCGCTCCAGATCCTCGGAGAAGGCGTCGTAGCCGGGGAAGGCCGACGCGAAGATGACGCCGGTGTCGTCGCGCAGCGCGTCGGGCAGGCCCCAGCGCTCGGGCAGCCGGGAACCGACCGTCGTGGTCTTGTAACGCATGACGAGCGGGATGCCCGCGTCGCGCAGCGCGTCGAACCCGGCTCCGATCGCCAGCCGGGTGGCGCTGTCGAGAGCCGCGTCGCGGGCGGCGTCCACGCCGAACTCCGCGACGACGTCGAACGGGGCGCGCCGGCCGGCGAGCTTGATGACGTCGGCCTCGCTGTCGATCGTCTCGAAGGTCGGATCGCCGGCCTCCCGCTTGACCAGCCTGGTGATGCGCCGGTTCACCATCTCGCGGCGGAAGCGATGCGGGATGGCGTCGATGAACTGCTGCCCGTCCAGGATCCTGCCCAGGTTGTCGTCGTCGAAGACGCGGTCGACGCCGGGCAGGCCGAGCGCGGCGCCGGTCACGACGACGGGTTCGGTCACGGGCGGCCCGGCCGGCGCCTCCTGCCCCGGCGCCGGGACCGGGGCCTGGGAGGTCCCGCCGTAGATCCGCATTCCGCGCTCAAGCACGTCTGCGAAGAGCCGTCCGAGTTCGGTGTAGGTGTCGCTGGTCAAGGGGAACCTCGCGGGTGTCGTGGCGGACGGGATCGGCGTTTCGCGGGCGGGGAAACCCAGGCCGGCCGCGTACAGGCCGCACAGCGCCTGGTTGAACGACGCCACGTCGCCGTACTTCGGGTGGTTGGTGAACAGCGCGAGCACGTCGTCGTGCGCCGCGCCCAGCACGTCGTCGGCGAACCCGTGCAGCGCCTTCTTCGGCCCGACCTCGACGAAGACCCGCGCGCCCGCGTCGTACAGGGTGCGCAGCCCGGCGACGAACTGGACGGGCGAGGCGACCTGGCGGCCGAGGATGTCGAGCATGGTCTCGACGTCGGCGTCCTGCGGATAGAACTCGCCGGTCACGTTGGCGACGACCGGCAGGCGCGGCGGCCGCACGTCGAGGCGGCGCAGGGCGACCTTCAGCGGCTCGCTCGCCGGAGCCACGATCGACGTGTGGAACGCGTGGCTGACCGGAATGCGCGTCGCCGTGAGCCCGGCGGCACGGAACGCGTCGACCGCCCGCTCGACGGCGGCTGTCGCGCCGCCCACGACGGCCTGTCCGGTGCTGTTGATGTTGGCGACCACGACGTAGCCGTCGACCCCGGCGACGATGCGCTCGATGTCATCGATCGGTCCGAACACGGCGGCCATCGCGCCGTTGTCCTCCATCGCGAGGCTCGCCATCTCGTGGCCCCGTGCGCTCACCGCCTCGAGGGCGGCCTCGAACGACAGCGCGCCGGCCGCGACGAGCGCGCCGTACTCGCCGAGGCTGTGCCCCATCACGAGGTCGGGCGCGATGCCGTACGCGGCCAGCAGCCTGGTCAGCGCCAGGTCGACGGCGAGAACGGCGGGCTGGGTGATCTCGGTTTGCAGCAGCTGCCGCTCCAGCCGCTCCTTGTCCTGGCCGTCGGGGTTGGCCGAGAAGATGTACGACGTCAGCGGGCGACCGAGCAGCGGCGTCATGATCCGGTCGGCCTCGGCGAACGTGTCGGCGACGATCGGCTCGCGTTCGCGCAGGTCGCGAAGCATGTTGACGTACTGCGAGCCCTGCCCTGTGTAGAGGAAGGCCACCTTGGGTGCCGGCCCGCGGCCGACGAAGACGCCCTGCGCGCGCAGCATCTTCAACGCCATCGTCCGCTTGCCTGCCGAGCCGGACCGCAGCGCCTTGACGGCCTTGCCGGCCTTGGCCGCGAGGTCGGCTGCGTCGGCGTAGTCGATCGCGACGCGGACGGCGGCGCCGGCGAGCGCGCGGTCGGGCGGTGCCGGCGGGTCGGGCGGAGCCTGCTGGCCGGGGACCGTCAATCGCTCGAGCCGCGCGATGACGTCGGCCTCGTCCGCGCCGCCGACCATGGCGATCCCGCGCAACGGCGCCTTGCCCGTCGGCTGGGGCGCCGGCTGGGGCGCCGGCCGCGGGTCCACTCGCGCCGACGGCGGCACCTCGGCCGAGGCGTACGTGCGCGGCTCGTCCTCGCTCCGGTGCCGGCCGGGGACGTACTCCTCCAGCACCACGTGGAAGTTGGTGCCGCCGAAGCCGAAGGCGCTGACCCCGGCGCGGCGCGCGCCGCCCGGCGGCGGCGCCGGCCATTCGCGCAGCGCGGTGTTGACCCGGAACGGCGTGGTGTCCCAGTCGACGTTCGGGTTGGGGCGCTCGAAGTGCAGGCTCGGCGCCAGCACCTTGTGGTGCAGGCTCAACACCGCCTTGAACAGCCCGGCGGTCCCCGCGGCCGCCTTGAGGTGGCCGATGTTCGACTTGACCGAGCCGAGCGCGATCGTGCCCGGGGCGGCGCCCGCCTTCTCGAAGACCTCGTTCAGCGCGGCCAGCTCGGTCGCGTCGCCGACCTTGGTCGAGGTGCCGTGCGCCTCGACGTACGAGGCGGTGGCCGGGTCGAGGTGCGCGTTGCGCCAGGCCCGCGCGACGGCGAGCCGCTGCCCGACCGGGTTGGGCGCGGTGATGCCCTTGCCCTTGCCGTCGCTGGACCCGCCGATGCCGAGCAGCACGGCGTAGACGCGGTCACCGCTCCGTTCGGCGTCGGACAGCCGCTTGAGCACGAACAGCGCGGCGCCCTCCCCCATCACGAAGCCGTCGGCCCCGGCGTCGAACGGGCGGGTGCCGGTCGCGGACAGCGCGCCGATCTTGCAGAACTTCACGAACGCGGCCACGCCCATGTTGCGGTCGACGCCGCCGGTGATCACCGTGTCGAAGTCGTGCGCCTGCAGCCCGCGGATCGCGGCGGACATCGCGGCGAGCCCGGACGCGCACGCCGCGTCGGTGGTGAAGTTCGGCCCGCGCAGGTTGAACAGGTTGGCCACCCGGCCGGCGATGATGTTGGCCAGCTCGCCGGGCATCGTGTCCTCGGTCACACCGGGAAGGCCGGCGAGGAAGGACGTTCTGGTCTCGGTCAGCACGGCCGCGCGCACCCCCTCGGGCAGCGCGGCGAAGGACGGGGCGGCACGCAGCTCGCGCGCGAACTCGGGGTAGTCGACGCGCAGGTTGGTCTGGTAGTGCTTCTCGCCGCCGATGGCGTTGCCAATGATCACGGCGGCCCGCTCGGGGTCGACGTTCCAGTCCGGCCAGCCGGCGTCGAGCAGTGCCGCCCTGGACGCCGCGACCGACCATTTCTGCCCGTCGTCGAGCTGGAGCGCGACCGTCGGCGGGACGGGCAGCCGCCACCCGATCGGGTCCCAGGGATACTCGCGCACCCAGCCGCCGATGCGTGAGTACGTCCTGTCCGGCGCCTTCGGATCAGGGTCGTAGTACAACGCCGGGTCCCAGCGCTCAGGGGGGACGTCGCTGATCGAGTAGCGGCCGCCGGTGATGTTGGCCCAGAATGCGGCGGCGTCGGGAGCGTCGGGCATGATCGCGCTGACGCCCACGACGGCGATCGGCTCGAGCGGATATCCGGTCCGTCCGGTCATGATGATTCCTTGAAGATCAGGGGATCAGCGGTTGCCGCGGCCGTACAGCACGTCCGCGACGAGGTCCATGTCGGCGAGCAGGCCGGCCTGGGCGGCGCGCACGGCGTCGAGGGGCAGGGAGGCGGCCAGCCCTGAGTCACCCCCCGCGGCGCCATCGGGGAGCGCGCCGCTGACCCACCGCAGGCCCTCCTCGGCGACCTTCATGGCCGCCTCGCGGGCGAAGACGCGGCTGATCGCGGCGAGCGCCGTGGCGTCGAAGCGCCCGTCGGCCTTCTCCGGCAGCGTGCCGGCGGCCGCCGCGGCGGCGCGGCGCGCCAGGCAGGCGGCGCCCTCGGCGTACGCGGCGAGCTCGCCGAGGCGGAGCAGCACGTGCTGGTTCCTCGTGAGCCGCCCGGCCCGGCACGCGTCGAGCACGCTCGCGAGGCACTCAAGCGCGAGCACGGCGGCGCCGGCCCCGACGTCGATGCCGGCCTCGGCGCCGGCCGCGGGCGAGAGCGCCCGGCCGAGGTCGCGCGCGGCGTCGCGGTAGTAGGCGCCCCCGGTCTTGAGGTGGTGCTGCCAGCGGTCCCTCGCGATCGTCATCTCGAGGATCTCCGAGGTGCCCTCGTAGATCGTGGTGATGCGGACGTCGCGCTTGATCTTCTCGACGACGTACGGCTTCGTGTAGCCGTAGCCTCCGTGCGCCTGGATGGCCGCCTCGGCCGCCGCGTTGCCGGCCTCGCTGGCGAGGTACTTGGCGATGGCGCCCTCGGTGTTGAGCGCGCCGTCCTCGCCCTCCCCGGCGTCGATGCGCGCCGCGGTCTCCTCGACGACCGCGCGCGCCGCCTCGAGGCGTACGGCGTGCGGGACGATCAGCTTGTGGGTGTAGCCCTGCTTGCCCGCGAGCACCTTGCCGCCCTGCACCCGCTGCGTCGAGTACTCGATCGCGCGGTCGAGCGCGGCCCAGCCGGCGCCGAGCCCGAAGGCGGCGACCATGACCCGCGTGTAGCCGAACACCAGCTGGGCGACCACCAGGCCCTTGCCCTCCACCTCCCCGACGAGGTTCTCCGCCGGCACGAGCACGTCGTCGAGGAAGAGCGCCGCCGTGTTGGACAGCCGGATGCCGTGCTTGTCCTCAGGCTTGGCCGCGGTGAACCCTTCGGTCCCCTTTTCCACGACGAACCACGAAGGCCCGTTCGGGGTGCGCGCGAGGACCGTGCAGACGTCCGCGATCGACCCGTTGCTGATCCACTGCTTGCGGCCGTTGATCTTGTATCCGGTGATCCCGTCAGCGGCCAGGACGGGGGTCGCCGTGGTGCGGAGCGCGCCGAGGTCGCTGCCCGCATCAGGCTCGGTCGCTCCGTACGCCAGGACGATGCCGTCGGAGGCGATCCGGCCCAGCCATTTCTTCTTCTGCTCGGGCGTGCCGCCGAACATCAGCGGGTCGCTGCCGAGGAAGGTCGCGAACACCGAGGTGGCGATGCCGACGTCGATGCGGGCGAGGCGCTCGCAGACCCGGTACGCGTCGACCGCGCCACCGCCCATGCCGCCGTACTCCTCGGGGACGAACACGAGCTGTACGCCGAGGTCCTCGCCGCACATGGCGCGGATGGTCTCCTCGGGGCAGACGTCCTCCTGGTCGAGTTCGAGCAGGCGCTCGAGCGGCAGCGCGTCGGTGGTGAAGTCGTCGAGCGCCTCGAGGATCAGGGAGAGAGTGCCGAGGTCAAGACCTTGCGTCTTCATGGTGTCTCTCGATCTCGTCATCCGCGCGCTGCGTCACGCGTGGTCCGAAGCCGGCGACGCCCCCGCCGTACCGGCCGTCGTACCGCCCGGCACGTGGAGATATCCCTCCGAACGTAGGCAGGGGGCGGCGGGCCGTCATGCCTGACTTGGTCCCTGTTAAGGAGGACTTTGGGCCCGCTGTCGCCGGGGCGCTTTACCAGGGGTCGGCTTCGCGGCGCGCGGGGTTGTCACGGAGCCCGGCGTAGGCGTCGAACGCGGTGATCTCGCCGGAGACGACCTTGTGGACGGTACGGCAGATCGGCATGGGCAGCCCGTGCCGGTCGGCCAGTTCGACGGCCACCGCGGCGGTGTGGACGCCTTCGGCGACCATGGTCATCTCGTGCAGGATGTCGTCGATCTTGCGGCCGCGACCGAGCTGCTCGCCCACGTACCGGTTGCGGCTCTGCGGGCTGATGCACGTGGCGACGAGGTCCCCCATGCCGGTGAGCCCGGCGAACGTCCCCGGCTCCCCGCCCATGGCCGTCCCGAGTTGGGTGAGCTCGGCCAGCCCGCGGGTGATGACGGCGGCCCTCGTGTTGTCGCCGACCCCGAGTCCCTCGGCCATCCCGGTGGCGATGGCCACCACGTTCTTCAGGGCACCGCCGAGCTCGCACCCGATCACGTCGTGATTGGTGTAGACCCGCAGCAGCCCGCGCCGGAGGATCGCCTGGAGCTGCGTGGCCACCGCCGGGTCCTCGGTCGCGACCACGGTCGCGGCGGCCTTGCCGGCCATGATCTCCTTCGCCAGGTTCGGGCCGGTGAGCGCCGCGGCCGGATGCCCGGGGAGCACCTCTTTGATCACCTGTGTCATCCGGAACAGCGTGCTCCGCTCGAGCCCCTTGGCCAGGCTCACCGCGGGGATCCAGGGGTGGGTGTGCGGCGCCGCCCGTTCGAGGACCGGCCGGAACGCGTGCGAAGGGATGGCGACGATCAGCAGTTGGGCCCGCGCGACCGCCTCCTCGAGGTCGGCCGTCGCGCGCAGCTCGGCCGGCAAGGTGAACCCGGCGAGGTAGGCGCTGTTCTCGCGGCGTTCGGCGATCTCGCCGGCCAGCTCGGGCCGGCGCACCCAAAGGGTCGTGTCGTGGTACTTCGACACCAACGACGCCACGGCGGTTCCCCAGGAGCCGCCGCCCAGCACGGTCGTTCGCATGGGGGCTCCACTGCGCCTGTCGGTCCGGGTGCGCTGTCGTCGAGACACCAGCATGAGCCCGCGGGAGGCTTTCGGCCACCCCCATTGGGCCCTTGTCGGTGCGGCTGGTTGTCAGTGCGGGCGGGGCGTGCGCCTCTGGTTCACCTCTGGTTCAGCGGTGCCGGGGAAACTCGACCACCTGCTGGAAGGTCGGGCGGTTCTGCCAGTCGATGTCGGGCTGGCCGACGACGCCGAGGGCGCGGAACGCGATGGCGTCGTACTGGGGCATGGTCTGGCCGGCCGCGTTGGTGTCCGGCGTGGCCGTCCAGGAAGTGACGTCGGTGGAGCCGCCGCCCGCCTGGACGAGCGTGTCGTAGGTGTCGGCGAGAGCGCGGTCGATGGCGGCGGGACAGCTCGCCGGACCGGAACCGCAGACATCGGACATGATCGCCGGGCCGAGGGGCTGCGCCACGGGCTCGCCGCGCAGCTGGCGCAGGACCTTCAGCACATAACCCTCGTAACCGCCGTCGTACGCGCTGCCCAGGTGCGCTCCGCCGCTGTTCGGCGTGTTGACCCACTGCATCGGCAGCGCCGCGTAGCCACGGGTCGCCGCGCCGCCCGTCGAGCCCACGCCGCTGATCCCGCCCGCCGCGAGGATGGGGTCGAACAGCGCGCGGATGAGCTTCTCCTGCAGCACGTCCATGATGGCGACGGCCGCGTGGTCGGCGTACTGGGCGTCGCCGGCGGCCGCCTTCCTGCGGTGGTCGCCCGCGGCGTCCCACGCGGCCAGCGCGTCCAGCATCCGGCGGACGCCGGCCGGTTCGGCGCGCGCGGCCAGGTAGGGCAGCAGCTCGGGCAGCGTGGTCAGGCCGTCGAGGTCCTGGCTGGCCGCGGTCTCCATCGCCTGCACCAGCTCGGCCCGGGTGAGCCGCCCGCCGTGGTCGGCGAGCTGCCGGGCGATCTGGGTGTTGAGCATCCGCACGCGGAAGACCGGGCCATAGCCGTACTGGGAGTCGGCCGCAGAGAACTCCGGCGCCTGCTTGTTGTTCCAGCTGGTGAGCACGCCGGCCGGCGGGTTGATGGCCTGCGGGTGCGCGCCGGCGGGCAGGAAGCCCTGCCACTCGGCCTGCCCGGTCCCCCAGGTCGGCAGGTTCGGGTCGACCCCGGAGGGGCGTACCGGGTCCAGGCCGGAGTTGAAGTACGCGATGTCATGGTCGTCCACGTAGAACCAGTTGAACGTGTAGCCGACCTGCGCGGCACCGGCCGTCCAGCTCGCCGCGTCGTGGGTCAACCCGGGATCGCCCCAGTGCGCGAACCCGATCACCGAGTCGACCTCGTGCTCGTACGTGGAGCGCTGGTTCACCACGGCCACCGGCTTGCCGCCGTCCGCGGTGGTCCAGCCCTGCACGACGCCGTGCCGGGTGAGATAGATGTCGTGGGTGATCACAGCGGGCGGGCCCAGGCCGCCGGGCTTGGGGAGCGCCGTCTCGGTGAACGTCTCGTGCGTCATCGGGACGCACTGCCCGTCGAACTCGTAGGAGGTGCCGTGCGGCTGCGCGGTGCCGCCGCCCGGATCGCAGATCCGTTCCAGCCGCTGGTCGGTCAGGTCGGAGCCGGCCGACGTCGCCGACCACGCGTAGTCGCGGCCGCGGCCGAGCTCGACCAGTCCGGTACCGGGGAAGGACGCGCCCTCGGCGTCGTAGCCGGGACCGTGCAGGTCCTCCTGCATGAGGATGCCGGGGGCGAAATAGGACACCTGCGGGCCGAACACCGCGATCGGGTGGCCGTCCGCGGAGTGCGCGGCGTCGACGACGAGCGCGTTGCTCATGTGCGAGGGCATGGCGAGCAGCGATGCGATGATCTTGGTGGCGGTGCTGTTGGTGGGCACGAGATCGCAGCCGGGCGTCGTGCCGGTCGGTCCGCCGGTCAGCGGCTCGGACGCGTCGTCGGGCATGGCGGTCAGCGCGGGGTCGACCGTTCCGGGGATCTCGTAGGGGAACGCGGTGGCGACCGTCGTGGGCGCGTCCGGGTCGTTCTGCTCCTTGAGGTCGGTGAAGGCCTGCTGCCCAGCGGCGCCGCCGAGCCGTCCGCGCAGATACTGCAGCAGGGCGGCGTTGCGGACCTCGGTGCCACCGCCGGCGCCGAAGATCCCACCGATCAGCGCGGACACGTAGACCACGTCGGCGCCGGTCCACGGCTGCGGCGGCTGCAGGGCCGCGGCGTAGTCCGCGGGAAGTTTCGACAGATCGAGTGCGGTCCGCGCGATGTAGGCGTTCACGCCGGACACGTAAGAATCGATCATGTCCTTGGCGCGCTGTCCCTCGTCGCCGTACCGCTGCGGCAGGGCGTCGACCTGCGCCTGCGCCTGCTGCCTGGTGTAGGGGGCCAGCAGCAGCTGATCGTGGTCCATCTGCTCGTCGGCGCACGACGGGCCGAGGAACGCCGAGAGCGTTCCCGCTCCGTAGTGCCGGAGCACGTCCATCAGGAACAGCCGGTCCTCGGCCTGCGCGAAGCCGGCGCCGTACGCCATCGCGGCATCGGTCTGGCCGTAGACGTGCGGCACGTCGTGCGTGTCGCGGTAGATGACGACGGGCACGGACGACGACGGGTGCTCGGTGCGGGTGATGTCACCGGGCCGCACCCCGAACGACTCGTCGTTGTAGTACCTGCCGAGCGTCGCGTCGGTCAGCGTCGGGTAGCCGTACAGCAGGCCGGCGTACGTGCCGAGCTGGTCGTCGCTGGCCGGTGGACGCCGCCCCGTCAGCTGGAACAGGGCGAGATCGGTGGTGTTGACCAGCCCGTTCTCGCCCGGCGGGTTGACGCTCATCACCTGCCCGCCGCCGTAGTCGCCGGCCTGGTACGTCGGCGGCGGCGAGTACGTCGCCGCGGCCGCCGCCTGGACGGGGACCACCACCACCGCCAGCGCCGCGGCGATCGCGACACGCGTGACAACTCTCATCGGGCTACCTCCGCCGCCGGCTGCGAGCCCCCCGAGAACCGAACGTGATTCAGCTTCAGTATTTGTACGCTCACTGCGCGACAGCGGCAAGGGGCAGTTCCGGGGTGCTTCCTCACCGGCGGGTCCGGCCGCGCCCTCGGCCGGCGCGCGGTCAGGCGGGCCGGCCGGCCGAGCGCGGCGGGACCTTCGCCCCTGCCTGGGGGTTTCCGTCCGGCGTTACACAGGAACAGAAGCTGACCCGCGGGGGGTGGGTTATGCATTGGGAGCCCATACATAAAGCCGGACATGCAGCCTCGTTGGCGAACTTGCCGGACTATGACGAAACGTGCCGGACGTTCTCCTGGGATCGCGCGCGGTCCCGATTGACCGGCCTGCCGGGTGGCAGGGGGCTGAACATCGCCTACGAGGCGGTCGACCGGCACGCCGCCGGGCCGGACCGCGACACCGTCGCGCTGCGCTGCCTTTCACGAGGTGAAGAAGTCACCGAGCTGACCTACCGGCAGTTGTACGGGGAGACCAACAGGTTCGCGAACCTGCTGCGCTTCCTCGGGGTCGGCCGGCGGGACCGGGTCTTCTCGCTGCTCGGCAGGGTGCCTGAGCTGTACGTGACGGCTTTGGGCACCCTCAAGAACACGAGCGTGTTCTCTCCGCTGTTCCCGGCGTTCGGCCCCGAGCCGATCAGGGAGCGGCTGCACCTGGGTGACGGCACGGTGCTGGTGACCAGCCCGGAGCTGTACGCCCGCAAGGTGGCGCCGATCCGGGACTCGCTGCCCGGCCTGCGGCACGTGCTCATCGTGGGCGGGCCCGCCCCGCCGGACACGATCTCGTTCCACGAGGCCATGGTGGCCGCGGACCCGGTGTTCGAGATCCCGCCGACGGACCCGGAGGACATGGCGCTGCTGCATTTCACGAGCGGTACGACGGGCAAGCCGAAGGGCGCCGTGCATGTGCACGAGGCCGTGCTCGCCCATCACGTCACCTCGGCCTACGCCCTCGACCTCCGGGCGGGTGACGTCTTCTGGTGCACCGCCGACCCCGGCTGGGTCACCGGCACCTCGTACGGCATCATCGCGCCGCTCACCCATGGCGCCACCCTGCTCGTCGACGCGGTCGACTTCGACGCCAGGCGGTGGTACCGGGTGCTGGAGGAGCAGCGGGTCACGGTCTGGTACACCGCCCCGACCGCGCTGCGCATGCTGATGCGGTACGGCGCACAGCGGGCCAGGGAACACGATCTCGGCGCGCTGCGGTTCATCGCCAGCGTCGGCGAACCGCTCAACCCCGAGGTGGTCGCCTGGGGGATGGAGGCGTTCGGCAAGCCGATTCATGACAACTGGTGGCAGACCGAGACCGGCGCCATCATGATCAGCAACTTCGCGGCGATGGACGTACGGCCAGGCTCGATGGGCCGGCCGATGCCTGGGATCGAGGTCGCGCTGCTGGAGCGCGGGAGCGACGGCCGGGCCCTGGTGACCGGCGGCGAGGTGCACGTCCTCGACAAGCCGGACGTCGAAGGAGAGCTCGCGCTGCGGCCCGGCTGGCCGTCGATGTTCCGCGGCTACCTGCACGACGACGCGCGCTACGCCAAGGCCTTCGCCGGCGGCTGGTACCTCAGCGGCGACGTGGCCCGCCGGGATGCCGACGGCTACTACTGGTTCGTCGCCCGCGCCGACGACGTGATCAAGTCGGCCGGCCACCTCATCGGCCCGTTCGAGGTGGAGAGCACGCTGATGGAACACGAGGCGGTCGCCGAGGCCGGCGTGATCGGCAAACCGGATCCGGTCGCCGGCGAGATCGTCAAGGCGTTCGTGACCCTCAAGCCCGGATTCGAGCCCACCGAGGAGCTGCGGCTCGACTTGGTCGCCTTCGGCCGTCGCCGGCTGGCCGCCATCGCCCCCAAGGAGATCGTCTTCGACCAGCACCTGCCGCACACCAGGAGCGGCAAGGTCATGCGCCGGCTGCTCAAGGCGCGGGAGCTGGGTCTGCCAGAAGGAGATGTGTCCACGCTGGAGGGCGCGTCATGACAGGAAAACGCACATCCCGTACCGACGAGGCGACGACCCGCGCCGGAGCGCGCGGCACCCGGGCACCGGCCCCCACCACGGCCGGCAAGGGTACGGGCCGGCGCCAGAGCCGGAGCCGTTCAGATCCCGGGACGGCCGGGACCGTGGGGCCCGCCACCGGGGCCACCGAGGCGACCGACGCCACCGAAGCCAAGCACCGGGCGGATCTGCTCCGCGAGATGCTGCGCATCCGCCGGTTCGAGGAGCGGTGCGTGGAGCTGTACAGCGCCGCCGAGATCCGCGGCTTCATGCACCTCTACATCGGCGAGGAGGCGGTCGCGGTCGGCGTGCTACGGACGCTCACCCCCCAGGACGCCGTCGTCAGCACCTACCGCGAGCACGGGCACGCGCTGGTCCGCGGCATGCCGGCCGAATCGATCATGGCGGAGATGTACGGCCGGGTCACCGGTTGCAGCCGGGGACGGGGCGGTTCGATGCATCTGTTCGACGCCGGTCTGCGGTTCTACGGCGGCAACGCGATCGTGGGCGGCGGGCTGCCGTTGGCGGTGGGGCTGGCGCTGGCCGACCGGATGCGCGGTGAGAACCGCGTAACGGCCTGCTTCTTCGGCGACGGGGCCGTGGCGGAGGGCGAGTTCCACGAGTGCCTCAACCTGGCCGCCCTGTGGCAGCTTCCCGTGCTGTTCGTCTGCGAGAACAACCTCTACGCGATGGGCACCGCGCTGGCGCGCGCGCACGCGCAGACCGACCTCGCGCTGCGCGCGTCATCGTACGGGCTCGCCTCCTGGGCGGTGGACGGCATGGACGTGCTCGCGGTCGAGCAGGCCGCCGCGCGCGCCGCCGAAGCCGTGCGGTGGGGCGGCGGGCCGCACTTCCTCGAACTGCGCACCTACCGATACCGGGCGCACTCCATGTACGACCCTGACCGCTACCGCGACAAAGCCGAGATCGAGGCGTGGAAGGCCCACGACCCCATCAACGCCCTGGCCGACCGGATGCGCGCCGCGCGCCAGCTCACCGACGACGATCTCGCCGCCATGGAGAAAGAGATCGCCGAGGAGATCGACAGGGCCATCGCGGCCGCCACGGCCGCCCCGTTGGAGCCGGCCGAGGACCTCACCCGATTCGTCTACTCGACGCCCGCGGAGGCGAGGTCATCATGACGACGGCGGTGCGAAGCGAGGAGATCAGCTACCGGGAGGCCATGCGGGCGGCGATCGCGGAGGCGCTGCGCCGCGACGACCGCGTGTTCCTCATGGGCGAGGACGTCGGCAGGTATGGCGGTTGCTTCGCGGTCAGCCTGGGGCTCCTCGAGGAGTTCGGGCCGGAGCGCATCCGCGACACGCCGCTGTCTGAGTCGGCGTTCGTCGGCGCCGGCATCGGCGCCGCGCTGGCCGGGATGCGGCCGATCGTCGAGATCATGACGGTCAACTTCAGCCTGCTGGCGCTGGACCAGATCATCAACAACGCGGCGACGATCCTGCACATGTCCGGCGGGCAGTTCAACGTGCCGCTGGTCATCCGGATGACGACGGGCGCCGGCCGGCAGCTCGCGGCACAGCATTCGCACAGCCTGGAGGGCTGGTACGCGCACATCCCCGGCCTGCGCATCCTCGCTCCCGCCACCCTCGACGACGCCCGCGGCATGCTGTGGCCCGCGCTCGAGGATCCCGACCCGGTGCTGATCTTCGAGCACGGCACGCTGTACAACACGTCCGGCGTGCTCGACCCCGACGCTCCGGTCGACATCGTCCATGCCGCCGTACGGCGACAGGGCGCGGACGTGACGCTCGTCACCTATGGCGGCCTGCTGCCCAAGACGCTGGCCGCCGCCGAGCAGCTGGACGAGGCCGGCGTCCGGGCCGAGGTGATAGACCTGCGCGTGCTGCGACCGCTGGACGACCAGACGATCATGGCGTCGGTCCGCCGCACCCACCGGGCCGTGGTGGTGGACGAGGCATGGCGTTCCGGCGGCATCTCCGCCGAGGTGAGCGCCCGGATCACCGAGCAGGCGTTCTACGATCTGGACGCGCCGGTCGAACGGGTGTGCGGAGCAGAGGTCCCGACGCCGTACGCCAAACATCTCGAGGACGCGGCGATCCCGCAGCCCGCGGACATCGTCGCCGCCGCGCGCAGGACGGTCGATGGCGATGCCTGAGTTCCGGATGCCCTCGCTGGGCGCCGACATGGACGCGGGCACGCTGCAGGAGTGGCTGGTCAAGCCCGGCGACGAGGTCCGCCACGGCGACATCATCGCGGTCGTCGAGACCGACAAGGCCGCCATCGAGGTGGAATGCTTCGCCGACGGCGTGGTCGAGAACCTGCTCGCCGAGCCCGGGCAGCGCCTGCCCGTGGGAGCCCCGCTGGCCGTCATCGGGGCCGCCGCGGCGGCCATGGCCCCATCAGCGGAAAGCCCGGCCCCAGCGGTCCGGCCATCTCGGCTGCCGCCGCCTACGCCTCCGCCTACGCCTCGACCTGCGCCTCCCCGGCCACCTCAACCTCCGCCGTCCGCCGTCGAGGAGCCGCACGTGTCATCGCCGCTGGTGCGCCATCTCGCCGCGGAGAAGGGCGTCGACCTGACGTCGGTACGGGGCACCGGCAAGTCCGGCGCGATCACCCGAGCCGACGTCGAGGACGCGGCCCGCCGAGCCACGACGCGGCCGCGGGTGTCCCCGCTGGCCCGCAGGCTCGCCGCCGAACTGGGCGTCGAGCTGCACGAGATCGCGGGGACCGGCGCGCACGGGACGATCCGGGCCGAGGACGTACGGCACGCTGCTGAGGGCGCGGCGAAGCCGCGGCCCGCCGAACGCGCGGCCGGCGCCCGGGCGGCGGCAGCGCCGGCGCCACGGATCGACCGGCAGGCGGCGATGCGGCAGGCCATCGCGCGGCTCATGGCCAGGTCGAAGCGCGAGATCCCGCACTACTACCTGAGCACCACGATCGACATGGCCGCGGCGCTGGCCTGGCTGCGCGCACGCAACAGGGAGCTGCCCGTCAGCGGCCGCCTGGTCGGCGCGGCGTTGCTGCTCAGGGCGACCGCGCTGGCCGCACGGGACGTACCAGAGCTGAACGGGTACTGGGTCGACGACGCGTTCGCGCCCGCCGATGCCGTCCATCTCGGGCTCGCGATCTCGCTGCGCGGCGGCGGTCTGGTCACGCCGGCCCTGCACGATGCGGCCAACCTGAGCCTGTCCGAACTCATGGGCCGCATGCGCGACCTCGTCGGCCGGGCGCGCGCGGGACGCCTGCGCGGCAGCGAGCTGACCGACGCGACGATCACCGTCACCAATCTGGGCGACCAGGGGATCGAATCGGTGACCGGCGTCATCTTCCCGCCGCAGGTGGCGCTCGTCGGCTTCGGGAAGGTAATCGAACGGCCGTGGGCGGTGAACGGCCTGCTCGGGGTGCGCCCCGTGGTGACCGCCACCCTTTCGGCCGACCACCGGGCCACCGACGGGTACACCGGCGCGCGGTTCCTCGAACTGATCACCCGGCTGCTGCAAGAACCGGAGGAGCTGTGATGACCCCCGACCAAGCCCGCGGCATCGTCTCCGACGCGCTCCACCAGGTGGCGCCGGACATCGACCTCGACAAGCTCGAGGTCGACGCCGACTTCCGCGACAGCGTGCAACTCGACTCGATCGACTTCCTCAATTTCGTGGAGATCCTCAGCGACCGGAGCGGGCTGCGCATCGACGAGGACGACTACCCCAAGCTGGCCACGTTCGACGGCTGCGTGGAGTTCCTCAGCCACCCGAAGGTGTGAGCAGGTTTCGTCCTGATCCCACCGAGCACGAAGGGGACAAGTCGAACTAACGGGGGGAATCGACCATGACCACAGCACGTGACGTCATGCATTCCGGCTGTGAGTGCCTGCGGACCGACGACAGCCTCGCGGACGCGGCGCGGCGGATGGCCGAGCTGGACGTGGGCGCCATGCCGGTCTGCGGGAGCGACAACCGGCTGAAGGGCATCATCACCGACCGCGACATCGTGGTGAAGGCCATCGCGAAGGGCAGAAACCCGTCCGAGGTCAGGGCCGGAGACCTCATCGAGGGGACGTTGTGGTCGATCGACGCCGCCTCGGACGTCGACGACGTACTCCACCAGATGGCCGAGCATCGGATCCGTCGCCTGCCCGTCCTGGAGAACGAGGAGCTGGTCGGCATCATCAGCCAGGCCGACCTGGCGGCGAAGCTGCCGGAGGAAAAGGTCGGCGAGCTGATGGAGGCGATTTCGAGCACCTCGCACTGACGGCACCCCTCGCGCCGCGATCCGCCGGCCCTGGCCCCGGGCCACCGGCGTGGCCAGACCAGGCCAGAACCCGCCGGGCGGCGCCCAAACTCAGGTTGTCAAGGATCCGTGACCTATGAGTGGGCGCACACTGAACCACGGGGGTCTGTGATGGGTGCAGGGCACATGGGGTCCGCCTGGCCGATGATCGGGCGGGCTCGGGAACTGGCGACGATCGGCGGCGTCATGGCCGCCGGACATCCTGGCGGGTTCGTGCTGCGCGGACCGACCGGAATCGGCAAGACGCGCTTGGCCCATGAGGTCCTGCTGGCCGCGGAGTCGGCGGGACGGCACATCGAATGGGTGGCGGCCACCCGGGCGACCGCGTCGATCCCGTTCGGCGCGGTGTCGCATCTGTTAGAGATGGACGACCGGCTCACGGTCGAGAACGTCGGGCTGCTGCGGCATACGGTCGATCGCCTGGCCGAAAACCCGGGCCTTCCCATGGTTCTCGGCGTGGACGACGCCCATCTGCTGGACGACGGCTCGGCGGCCCTCATCCATCAGCTCGTGCTGCGCGGCGTGGTCTTCCTCGTCGCCACCGTCCGGACGGGCGAGGCCGTGCCCGATGCGATCACTACCTTGTGGAAAGACAACCTGGTCCGTTCCCTGCACCTCGGGCCGCTGTCACCCGTGGACGCCGACGCCTTGTTGGACGAGGTGCTAGGCCCGCACATCGAGGGCGTGACGAGACAGGAGATCGGGCGGGTCACCGCCGGCAACCCGCTGGTACTGCGCGAGCTGCTCGCCGGCGCGCTCGAGAACGAGGCGCTCGTCCGGCGGCAGGGCGTCTGGTGCTGGGGCTCGGGGCCGCGCTACGGCGCCGCGCTCATCGAGTTGGTCGAGGGGCGGCTGGCGGCGCTGGACGAGGCGACCCGATCGGTGCTCGAGTTCCTCGCGTGCGGCGAGCCGCTCTCCGCCGGGCTGCTCGAGCGGTTGATCGACAGCGGCACGCTCGACGTGCGCGCGGTCGCCACGGCCGAGCGGCGGGGCCTGATAGCGCACAAGCGGTCGGGCCGGCGCGAGTGCCTGGCGCTGACCCACCCGATCTATGGCGAGGTCATCCGTGCCGGGCTGAGCCGATACCGGGCGCGCGGGGTCTACCAGTCCATCTTGGAGGCGGCCGGTGGGCTGCCGACGCGGCGCAACGACGACGTCCTCAGGCTGGCGGTGTGGCAACTCGAGGCCGGGGTCGTGGCGCTGCAGCCCTCGTTGCTGATCGAAGCGGCCTACCATGCCGCGGCTCGCGCCGACTTCACGCTCGCCGAACGCCTCCTGCGGACCGCCCGCGACGCCGGCGAGCCGCGAAAGGCGGCCCGCGCGCTCGCGCGGGTGCTGGCCTGGCAGGGACGCCTGGGGGAGGTCGCGTCGGTCCTGCCTGAAACGGCTCCGGCTCAGGGCGGCGACGACGACCCGGCCCGATGGGCCGTCGTCCGCGCGTGGAGCTCCTGGGGCCAGGGGAAGGCGGCCCGGGCCGGGCGGGAGCTGGACGCCGCAGTCCCCAGCACCGAGCGGGGTCGCCTCGAGGTCGCCGCGACCCGCGCGTGGCTGCTGCTCTTCGCCGGCCGCGCCAAGGAGGCGGTCGAGGCCGTCTCCGGCGTCATCGACCGGCGGGTTCCGGACGAGAACGGGACCGTCTGGCCGCACGCGGTGGCCGCCGCGGCCAATGCCGAAGCCCTCACCGGCCGCACGGACGGCGCCCTGGCGCTGATCGACCGAGGGCTCGCGGTGGCCAGGCGCGAGGACGCGGCGGTCTGGGAGCCGGTGATCCTGGGCTGGGCGCGGTGCCGGGCGCTGCACCTGTCCGGGCGGCTGTTGGACGCCCAGACCGTCGGCCACGCCGGGTACGCCGAGGCGGTCGCGCTCGGCCTGCCCGACATGGTCGTCGGCTGGATCGGCTATCTGGGGTCGATCGCGTTGACCCAGGGACGGGTGATCGCCGCGCAGGCGGCGCTGCGGGAAGCCCTGGCCCGGCTGGCCGAGCACGACCCCTACCGGTACGGGGGCTACTTCATGGCCGAGCTGGCCTGCGCGAACGCGCTGGCCGGGGACGCGGAAGCGGCGCGGGAATGGCTGCGGCGTTCGGAGGTCGGGCAAGGTGAGAACAACAAGATGTTCGCTCCGTGGGCGGAGCTCGACCGCGCCTGGGTGATCGCGGCCGGCGGCGAGCCGGACCGTGCGGCCGAGCAGGCCGGGACGGCCGCCGAGCTGGCGCGTACGCTCGGGCAGCACGCCGTCGAGGCGATCGCGCTCTACGACGTCGCCCGGCTGGGCGACCCGGGCTCCGTGCGGGCACGTCTTGAGGAGCTCACCGGCCTCGTCGACGGCGCGTTCGTGCGGAGCATGGCCGGCGCCGCCACGGCCCTGACCGCCGCGGACGGCGCCGCGCTCGACGCGGCGGCGGCCGAGTTCGACGGTCTCGCTCTCCCGCTGCACGCCGCGGAGCTGGCGGCCGCGGCCGCCAGGGCGCACCGCGCCGCCGGGCGGCGAAGACCTGCCAACGCCTCCTGGGAGCGATCGATCACCCTGGCCGGCCTCTGTGAGGGCGCCCGCACACCGTTGCTGAGCAGCGAGGACTTCGTGAGCGTGCTGACCGCGCGGGAACGCGAAATCGCCACCCTGGCCGCATCCGGACTGGCGAGCAAGGCCATCGCCGACCGGCTGTCGCTGTCCCGGCGTACGGTCGAGAACCACCTCGCCCGCGCGTACAACAAGCTTGGAGTGACCAGCCGCAAGGACGTGGCCAGGCTGCTCACCGTTCAGGCGGGGCCGGCGGGCCGGCCACCCGTCGTGAGTAATGGCGCCGGGTCGCGGCGCGAATCTGAGTAATCACTTACTCAAGCCAGCGAAGGCATGCTCGTCTTAACGTTCCCCTTTGAAGGCGGATCGCCGATATGCGGGGGGCATGAAATGGCGGGGCCTGTCTGGGGGCGCACGACGCTGCGACGTGAGACTTTCTCCGTTTTCAGCAGCAGCGTGCCGGTTGCGGTATCCGGAGCTGACGTACGTCGAGCCGGCGAGAATTCCGTCGGCGGCCAGCCGTTCTTGGGTGATGTGGACAATGCCGGCCCCACTGCGCCGGGAATCCCCATTCTGTTTGCAATTTCATAGTGAAACATTAATTCGGTGCCCGGAAATCACGAATCGACGAGCCGGCCATGCCGCCGGGTGAGGGGGAACGAGCGTGGACGGGGTAGCGACGGGCAGGGCCACGGGTGTCATCGGCGGCGACCGGCTCACGCTGGAACCCGAACCGGAACCGGCCGTATCCGCCTGCGGCGCGGTGGGGTCCGCGCCGAGCCGGGCCGTCCGCCTGCTGACCGAGGCGGCCCGCCTCTTCACCGACGAGGGCGTCAGGCTGCTGGACCAGGGCCGGGCCCGGCCCGCCGTCCCGCTGTTCCGCCGGGCCGGCGAGTTGCTCTGCGACGTGGACGACCCCGAGCTGCGGGCGGCCGCGCTCGAGCCGTTACTGACCGCCCTGGTGGACGCCGGCCAGGTGTCCTCCGCGCTCCGGCTGGCCCGCGACGTGGACGAGCTGGAATGCGCCGGGCTGTCCCGGGAACGGGTGGCCGCGCTGCGGACGCGGCTGGCCTGGGCCGCCGCCGTGGCCGGCGACCCCGAAGCCGGGCTCGCCCAGGTCGACGCCGCGCGCGAGTCGCTGCCCGCCGAGCGCGCCGGGCGTCCCGGCCCGCGATCCGACGAACCGGCCGGCCGTACCCGCGCGCTGCTCGACGCGGTCGCGGCCGACCTGACCGCCCAGCGCGCCCAGGACGGCACGGCTCGTGCCGCTCACCGGCTGGCCAGGCGGGCGCTTCACTCGGATCTGCCCGAGGCGCGATGTTACGCGTGGAACACGTTGGGGGCGCTGGCCAGGCGGATCGACGTGGCCGGAGCCGGCGCCTGCTTCGAACGGGCCCGCGCGCTCGCTCAGGACCACCGGCTGCCGCTCTGGAGGTTGCGCGCCCAGCTCCAGATCGGCGTCGGCGACTGGCTGCTCGACGGGCGGACGATGCGCCTGGAGCAGGTACGCGAGAACGCCGGGCGGATGGAGGCAGGGGCGCTCGCCTGTTCGGCGGCCGCGACGCTCGCGCTCGACCGGGTGCTGCGTGGCCGCCACGCGGAAGCCGGAGCGCTGATCGAGGAGTACGCGGCCGACGCCGCCCGGCTGGGACTGGCCGGGACCGCGCGCCGGCTGGCGGCCGTACACGCGGTGAACCTCGGCCATCAGGGCCGGCGGGAGGACCTGGACGCGGCGCTGGCCGAGCTCGGCGACGCCGGTGACCACGCGCCGCTGGTCCACGGGCTGGCCATGGCGTTCTGTTCGCTCCTCGACGAGGACGGGGAAGGCGCGCGCCGCGACGTGGCCGCCGCGGCCGCCCTGGAGCGGGTCCGTCCAGGGCCGTACTCGGTCGCCGGTCGCCACGGCCTGCACCTGCTGCTGGAGAACCTGTACGGCGCGGCCGGCGAACCGCGCGAGGAGATCGCCGGTGCGCTGGCCTGGAACCGGCCGTTCGTCGAGTTCGCCCGCGCCGTCTGGTACGGCAGGCAGGGGCGGGCCGCCGAGGCGGAGCGCGCCGTGGAGCGGGCCGTCCAGTACGCCGCCCCCTACGACCTGGCCCGTCACCTCGGGCTGCGGCTGGTGGCCGAGGCGGCCTACCGGGACGGTTGGGGCCGGCCCGCCGACTGGCTGCGTCCGGCCGAGGAGTACTTCCGCGGCCGCGGCCACCAGGCGGTCGCCGCCGCGTGCAGGACGCTGCTGCGCCGGTGCGGCGTGCCGGCGCCGCAACGCAGGCGCGGCGCCGAGGACATCCCGGGGCAGCTGCGCGCGCTCGGCGTGACCGTACGCGAGTACGAGGTCATGGGGCTTCTCGTGGCCGGGCACGGCAACCGGAGCATCGCGGAACGGCTGCACATCTCGCCCCGTACCGTCGAGAAACACGTCGCGAGCCTGCTGATGAAGGTCAGGCAGCCGAACCGCGGCGCGCTGATCGCGTTCGGCAGGGCGTCCCTGCGGGCGGCTCAACCGTGAGCGGGCCGGGCCGGAAGCGTGTAGTACGCGCCGTCGAGGAGGACGACGGGATCGGCCGACTCGTCCTGGCGGCACCACAGCGGTGAGCCGAGGACCAGCGAGTGGTCGGCCGCTGGGATGACCCGCTCGACCGAGCACACGGTCGCGGCCACGGTGCCGCCCAGCACCGGGACTCCGCTCCGCCAGTGGTAGTCGACGCCGCGAAAGCGGTCCCCGGCCGGGCCGGCGAACGTCCCGGCGAGGTCGCGCTGCTCCTCGGCGAGGATGTTGACGCAGAAGACGCCTCGCTCGACGACCGCCCTGAGCGTCCGGCTGTGCTCCGACAAGGAGACCAGCACCAGGGGCGGACGCAAAGAAACCGACAGGAACGCGCTCACGGTGCATCCCGCCGGGTCCGTCTCCCGGCCGTCCTCGCCGTGGGCGGTGGTGACGACGGCGACGCCCGCCGGCCAGCGCCGCATCAGGCGCCGCAACGCGGGTCCGCCGGCAACGGCGGTCCGGTCCGGCCTGGTCACGGCGCCACAGGGGCCGTGGCGGCGGCGCGCCGCGCGGCCGCGTCGAGATCGGCGCGGGCCGACGGCACGTCGCCGGCTTCCGCATGGCACAGACCCCGCTGGAGCAGCAGCTCGGCCCGGTCGGCTCCCGGCAGCTCGAGCGCCCTGCTGTAGTCGCCGATGGCCGCGTCCCAGCGCCCGGCGGCCCGCAGCACCTGGGCCCGGTTGTGGTAGAGGTTCGGGTCGTCAGGGGCGCACCGGATCGCCAGGGAGAAGTCGGAGATCGCCTGCTCGTGGTCGCCGCGCTCGAACGCCAGCTCGGCGCGGGCGGCCAGCGCGGCGACGAATCCGTCGTCGGCTTCCAGCGCCAGCCCGAAGTCCCGCAGCGCCGCATCGGTGTCGCCGGCCGCCGCGGCGGCGCGTCCCCGCGACACCAGCAGTCCCGGCGAACCCGGATGGTGTCGCAGGCCCTCGGTGACGCACCCGCGGGCGGCGGCCGTGTCTCCGCTGTCGAGGAGGAGCTCAGCGAGCGCGGCCCACGGGTCCGGCTCGCCCGGCTCGAGCTCGACGACGCGGGTGAGATCGGCGATGGCGCCGGGCAGGTCGCCCGTGTCGGCGAGGATCAGACCACGCTGGTAGTGGAGCTCCCAGGTGGGAGGCGAGATCCGGCACGCGGCGTCGTAGTCGGCGAGCGCAGCGACCGGATCGCCGAGCCGGCTGTGGAGCTCGGCGCGTTCGAGGTAGTAGTCGGGTACGGCAGGGTGCGCGGCCAGCGCGGCCGAATACAGCAGCACGGCTTCGTCCGGGCGGTCCAGGCGCGCCAGCAGGCCGGCCCGCTTCCGCACCAGCGCGGCCCGGCTCGGCCGGTGGACGTCGGGCCTGAGTTCGCGGTCGAGCCTGGCGAGCGCCTCCTCGACGAGGCGGAGGGCTTCGTCGAGCCGGCCGGCGTGCGCCTCGAGGTCGGCCAGGCTCGCCGCGCACAGTGCCGTCAGCAGCGCCCTGTCCTCCGGGTCGGGCAGCAGGGAGGCGATGGTGAGCGCCGTGGTGAGCCGGATCCTGGCGGGGTCGGGCGCGGGGCGCCGCCGCCCGGGGCTCCAGGACCTGAGCGGGAGCAACGCCGCCATGCGCAGGCCGTTGAGCTGGATCTTCGGGTCGGCGTAGCGTTCGCACAGCTCCAGATACAGCGCCTCGGACTCCGCCACCCGCCCGAGCGCCGCCAGCGCCGACGCGGCCTTGCCGGTGAGGGCCGCGTACGCCGTCATCCGGCCATCCGGATCGGCCAGCGCGCGCCCCCGCAGGGCGAGCTCGAGCGCGGCGTCGTGGAAACCCATCGCCAGGCAGTACTCGGCGGCCTCCACGAGCGCGTCCACACCGGCTCCTGACGGGTCGGAGCCGCGTTCGAGGTGGTACGGGATCGCGCCCAGCCGAAGGCTCGGGTCCCCGTCCTCGGCCAGCGCGGCCGCCCTGGCGTCGTGCCGGGCGGCGCGGCGCGCGGGATCGGCGGTCCGGTAGGCGGCGAGCTCGGCGGGATCGGTCGACGTGCCGTCCGCTTCGATGTACGCCTGAAGCAGCGTGTCCTGGTCCCGCCGGCCGGACGGCTCCCTGACGGCTTCCAGGACGCGCTCGGGAACGGCGGTCCTGCGGACATGGCCGGCGACGGAGGGCGCGAGCCGCTCGCCGCGCGTGTGGACGAGGACGGTGATCTCGGCGGTCGCTGAGGTGACGCGTCGCAGCAGGAGGCTCAGGAACTCCAGGTCGGTGGGGTCGGCATGGTCCACGTTCGCGAAGGTCAGGGCCAGCGGGCCGAGTGCCGCCGCGTGATCGAACAGATAGTCCACGACCCCGTGGGCGAGCCGGCGGGTGCGCCCGGCAGGGAACATCCCGGCCTTGTCCTCACCCCGCATGCCGTGCGCCGCCATAACGGTCTCCGGATCGGCGGCGACGCGGTCCGTCAGCTCGGGAGCGATCGAGAGGATCGACAGCGCGTGCGCCCGCGCCGGCACCGGATCGTGCCGGCCGGACACCGGGACGAGAGCGCGAAGCAGCGTTCCCGCCCCGGTGTACGGGCCGCGCAGCCGGCGGTCGCAGTCCACGACGACTCCACGGGACCCCGCGGGCAGAGCCCCGGCGATCCACTCCTGCGAGGTCATGGCGAGTCCTCCTCGTGCTGGCACCGGCCGGCGGTCGTGACGTATCGACGCTGCCATCGACCCGTGCGCGGGGCATGGGTGCCGCGCGCCCAATTTCCCCGGCCGGGGGCGGGCGAATGTGGGGGACGGCCCCCCATGCGCCGACCGGGTCGCCCGGGCCAGGCTCCGGCCATGAAGGACAACGCACTCACGATCATCGCCTGCGGCTCGAGCGCGGCGACGAACCTGCCCGCCTACCTGACCGGGCTCGCCGGCGCCGTCGACCTGGAGCTGCGCGTGCTCCTCACGCCCAGCGCCGGGCGGTTCATCCAGCCGCAGGTGGTCGCGTGGTACGCCGACGAGGTCATCGGCAGCGACGACCCGGCCCTGAACCCGGCCGAGCTCGCCGGCCGGTCGATCGGGATCGTCGTCCTGCCGGCCACGGCCAACATGGTGGCGGCGGCCGCGCTCGGGCTGGCCGCCGGCCCGGCCCAGACGACCCTGCTCGCCGCGCCGGACCCCGCCTTGTTCTTCCCCAGCATGAACCCGTCGATGTGGGCCAAGGGCACCACCCAGCGGCACGTCGCGGCGTTGCGCGCCGAAGGTCACACCGTCGTGGAGCCGCTGGAGCAGCGGATGTACGAGATCTGGCGGCGCGACTTCACGACCGGCCCGGCGCTGCCGCCGCCGCATGTGGCCACCGAAACGATCATTGAGTGGCTGGAGAAGCGCCTGAACGCCGAGCCCTAGCATCCTGGCTCACGCGATGGTCGTGCTGTGGCTCTCCTCCCTGTGGCTCTCCTCAGCCACGTCCAGGTCGGCCCGGCTGGCGGCGGCGTCGCCCAGCTCGGCATGGCATCGGCCGCGCTGGCGGAGGATCTCCGCGCGGTCCGAGCCGGGCAGCGCGAGCGCGCTGGTGAAGTCGGCGACGGCCGCCGCCCAGTCCCTCAGCTCCTGGTGGGCCCGGCCGCGGTTGTAGAGCAGGTCGGGGTCGTCCGGCAGCACCTCGATGGCCAGCGAGAGGTCGGCGACGGCGGCGCCGATGTCGCCGCGCTGGAAGGCGAGCATGGCCCGGCCGGCCAGGGCGACCACCGACCGCTGGTCGCCGCCCAGCGCCAGCTCGAAGTCCACCTTCGCGCGGTCGGCGTCGCCCGCCTCGAGCGCCACCTGGCCGCTCACGCACAGGAGCTGCGGATCCCCGGGGTGCTCGCGCAACGCCTGGTCCGTACGCTTCCTGGCCGCGGCGAGGTCGCCGGTCTCCAGCAGGAGGCTGACCAGGCTGATCCATGGTTCGAGCTCGCCGGGCTCGAGCTCCACGACGCGGGAGAAGTCGGCGATCGCTCCGGCCAGGTCCCCCGCCTCGGCGCGGAGGACGCCGCGGTTGTACTGCAACTCCCAGAAGGGCAGGGAGAGCGACACCGCGGTGTCGTAGTCGTGGAGGGCTCCCGCGTGGTCGCCGAGCTGCCTGCGCACCCCGGCGCGGTCGCGGTGGTATTCGGGATAGTACGGATCCATCTCGATCACCGCGGAGAAGTCGGCGAGCGCCTCGTCGAGCCGGCCGAGGCGCAGCAGCACGTTGGCCCTGTTGTGCAGCAGCACCGACCTGTGCAGCCGGTAGTCCCCGGTGTCGAGCTCCCGCTCGAGCCTGGCGAGGCCGTCGGTGACGAGGCGGAGCGCCTCGGCCAGGTTGCCGGAGTGCATCTCCACCAGCGCGAGACCGTTGCGGTTGAACACGGTGTGGAAGGCCCGTTCCGTGGGGTCCGGCCACAGGGTGGCGATGGCTATCGCGTTGTTGATGTACTCCCTGGCCTTGCCGTGGTCTCTCAGCTCGGGCGCGAGATGCCGCGTGTACATCATGGCCAGCGCGTACCCGGTCACCATGTGGGCGGTCGGGACCGCGCAGCGGCGGCGCACCTCCAGGTCGAGCGGCTCGGCCTCGGCCACCATGCGCATCGTGGAGTAGGCGAGCGCGGTCCGGGCGCTGAGGTACCAGTAGTCGTCCAGGTCCGTGTCGGGATCGGTGATCGCCCGCCCGCGCAGGCCGTAGTCGATCGCGGCATGGTAGAAGCCGCGGAGCAGGCAGTGGTCGAGCGCGGCGCGCAGCGCCGCCACCGCGGCGGCGTGGTCGCCGCCGCGCTCCAGGTGGTACGGGATCGCGCCGAGCCGCAGCGACCACTCGCCGTCCCGTGCCAGCTCGGCGGCGCGCTCGTCGTGCAGGGCCGCGCGCACCTCGGGGGCGGCGTCCGCGTAGGCGGCCAGCTCACGGGGATCGGCTGAGACGCCGTCGCCGGCCACGAAGGCGCGGACGAGCCCGCCGGGCGTACGCCCCGCGCGCCGGTCGGGCGCGGCGTCGACCTCGCGGCCGCTCCGGGCGCGGCGGGCGCGGCGGGCGCGGTCGCGCAGCGCGGCGGCGAGCTCGTCCGGCAGGCCGGGTGGTTCGGCGGCGGCGGTGTGCACGATGACCCGGATGCCGGACTCGCGCGTACGGCGGAGCAGCAGCGCGAGGAACTCCTGGTCGGTCGGGTCGGCCCCGTCGGCGTTGGCGAAGGAGAGCGTGAGCGGACCGAGCAGTTCAGGGGTCGCGGCGGCGACGAGCAGGTCGATCGCGCCGTGGGCGAGCCGCCGCGTCTGGCGCGGCGCGTAGAGCCGGGTCCGCTCGTCCTTCTCCGACATCTCCGTGAGCGTCCTCGGCGGCGGGTCGACGTGCGCCCGCAGCTCGGGTGCGACCGACAGGATCTCGAACGCGTGGGCGTTCACGAGGGCGGGCGCGCGCCCCGCCAGTCGTGGCACGAGCGCGCGCAGGACGCCGCCGAGGCCGGTGAACGGGCCGCGCAGCCGCCGGTGGCAGTCGACGCTGATGCCGTCCCGCGCGGGCGGCTCGCCGGCGATCCACAGATGGTCATTCATTCCAGGGCTCCTTCGAGTGCCGGCTCCGCACCGGAGCCGGGTTCCGTGGACCGGCGGGCGCGCCGGCGGCGGCGTCCGCCGACGACGAGGGGCAGCACCACGAACTGCAGCAGCAGGAGGACGAGTCCCACGGCCGAGTCCCAGAACCCGGCCTCGCGTACGGTGCCGTGCCCGAGCGCGTCCACCGCGTGCCGGCCGAACACGAGGGTCACCAGGGTGATCTGGTAGGCCAGCCAGGCGGCCAGCACTCCCCCGCCGAACAGGGTGAACACGGCGAACCCGGGCGCGAGCGCCCGGTCGCGCGGCGACCAGTCCTGGTCGTCGCCGGGCGCCGGCGGGCGGCGGAACCACCTGCGCAGCAGCGCGGCCGACGCCCCGGCCAGGTCCGTACTGCCGAGGTAGGTCGTCAGCGCGTAGTACGGGTCGGTACGCAGGAAGAGCTGGAACTGCCAGCCGAGGCGCAGCAGGGTGGTGTAGGCGACCGCGAGCGCGAACCGGGTCAGCCATCCCGGCGCGCCGGTGCCGGCGAGCAGGGTCATGCCGCAGGCGAGCAGCAGGTCGGCGAGCATGCCGGCCATGAACGGCAGGTAGCGCCGCCGGCGCGGCACGCTGAGGAGACCGTTGAGATTGGTCTCGAAGACGATGTAGTACATCCTCCTGCCGATGCTCAGCGTGGTCGGCAGGCCGAGCCTGCGGCCGGCCATGACGTGGAACCACTCGTGCCACAGCACCGCGGGCACCTGGACCGCGACCAGCACGAGCTGCACGGTGATGAGCGACGGCGAGAACAGCACGTGGCCGGGCCGCGGGCGCAGCCCTGGGTGCTCGACCATCGCGAGCAGTGTCGCCGTCAGGAGCGCGGCGTAGCCGGCCCATGCGACGGGTGAGAACATCGCGCGGCCGAGCCACCGGTACCTGACCCGTACGGGCGCGGCGGGGGCCTCGCCGGCGGCCCTGGTGAACCCCAGCTCGCGCAGGGTCTCCAGGAAGTCGGTGACGTCGATCCGCTCGCCGAAGGTGGCGTGGTACCACCCGCCGGCGTCGTCCGGCGCCATCCCGTCGTACAGGCGGCGGAGCAGCTCGGCCCCGTCGGCGGGCAGTACGGCGTAGGACTCGGTGTCGAGGCGGCCGACCATCACGCCGTCGTGTCCTGGGACGAACGTCAGCGGGTGGAACTCCAGCGCCTCGCTCATGGGATCTCCGCTCATGGGATCTCCGCTCATGGGGATCTCCGTCTCGGTGGCGAAGAGGCTCGGAAGGCCGGACGGCCTGCCCTCGTGGCAGGCCGTCCGGTCCGCCCTCAGCAGCAGCTCGGGCAGTAGGTGACTTCGATGGGCGTGCTGGTGAGCTTGATCGCTCCCGCCTTGCGCACCGTGATCTTCTTCATTGAGTCGTCCTCCTTCCCGCCGGCGGATTTCGCTTGAGCGGCCGGTCCCGGACGACGCTGTCATCGCGGCGGACGGGGCACATGGGGCGTGCTCCCCCAAATTCCGGCCGGAAAGATCACCAAAGATGGGGGGCCGTCCCCCATGTCCCGCGGCCATGCCCCGGCCACGCTCGACCCTGACCTGACACTTCGAGCAACAGGAGCCGGAGCATGAACCTCAGGCGTGGCAGCTATCTCGTCGCGGGTCTGGGCGTCGCCCTGGCCGCGACGGTCGCGATCTCCAACCCGGCGGCGGCGAACTCGACCCTGGTCGTGCGGCCCGGCCAGTCGATCCAGGCGGCCCTGGACGCCGCGCGTCCGGGCGACACGGTCGTCGTCCGGCCAGGGACCTATCGCGAGAACCTGGAGATGACCACGGACGGCGTCACCCTCGTCGGGCAGCACGCCATGCTGGAACCGCCCGATGTGGCGACCCCGCGGCGGTGTTCGGAGGCGGTGGGCATCCCCAACGGCTTCGGTATCTGCGTGGCGGGCACGCTGGTCAACGGCCGCCCGCCCGCGGTGGTCCGTCCCGTCGAGAACGTGACCATCCGCGGGATGATCGTCGGGAAGTTCCCGTCGACCGGCATCGAGGCCATCGGCGCCGACGGGCTGAGGGTCGAGCACTCCGTGGCCACCGGCGGCGACCAGTACGGGATCCTCGTCTCCCAGAGCACCGACACGGTGGTGGCCCACAACCTCGCGACGGGAGGCGAGGAGGCTGGCATCTACGTCGGCGACTCGCCCAAGGGCCGGACCGTCGTCCGTGACAACGACGTGACAGAGAACGGCCTGTTCGGCGTCTTCATCCGCAACTCGTCGCACGGGATCATCACCGGCAACCGCATCAGCCACAACTGCGTGGGCATCGGTTTCGTGCCGACGCGGCCCGACCAGGACGCCGTGTCCGACTGGCTGGCCACGGGCAACAGGGTCAACGACAACAACAAGGCGTGCGGCGCCTCGGACGAGGGCGGCACGTCCGCCTTCGACGGCACGGGCGTCCTGCTCGCGGGGACCGACCACGTGACCGTCGCCGGCAACCGCATCGAGCGCAACCTGCCGGAGGCCGGAACCACGCCGCTGTTCGCCGGCGGCGTCGTCCTGATGCAGGGCACCGACTTCGGCGGGCCGCCCGCGGCCGTCGGCAACCTCGTGGTCCGCAACCGGCTGCGGGGCAACGAGCCGTTCGACATCAACGTGGTCGACCCCGGCACCGACAACCGGCTGGCCGCCAACCGCTGCGCGACGAGCTCACCCGCCGGACTCTGCCGCTAAAGCACGCCCTACACGTCGTGCCCTGGCGGCGCCCGGCGCGGACCCCCACGGGGGAGAGTCCGCGCCGGCGCGCCGTCGTGGCCATTTCGTACCGTGCATACTGCGAGCAATCCCTCCGCCGGGTCGCGTATCTCCGCGGAACGGCGTCCAGCAGTAGGGCGGTGCCCACGTGAAGGTCCATGTGCTCCACGAGAACCCGGACTGGTATCCACCGTTCGCCGCGGCCTTCGACGCCGAGGGCGTCGAGCACGAGCAGTGGCTGCTCGGGGACGGTCCGCTCGACCTGGACGCGGTGCCCCCGCCCGGCGTGTACTGGTCCAGGACGAGCGCCTCGTCGCACACCCGGGGCAACGTGTTCGCCAAGGACCACGCGCGGGCGGTGCTCGGCTGGCTGGAGTCGCACGGCCGCCGCGTGGTGGGCGGCCGGCGCGTGCTGGACCTCGAGATGAGCAAGGCCGCGCAGCACGCCGCGCTGCGCGCCGCCGGTCTCGACGTGCCCAGGACGATCGCGGTGGCAGGCAGGGAAGAGCTGGTGCGCGCCGCCGGCAAGCTGCCGGTGCCGTTCATCACCAAGCACAACCAGGGCGGCAAGGGGCTCGGGGTGCGCCGGTTCGAATCGGTCGACGCCTTCGCCGCCCACCTCGACTCCCCCGACTACGCGGCGCCGGTCGACGGGATCACGCTGGTGCAGGAGTACGTGCCGCCGGCCGAGCCGTACATCACCCGGGTCGAGGTGGTCGGCGGCGAGTACGTGTACGCCATCACCGCCGACATCGCGCGGGGCGGATTCGAGCTGTGCCCGGCCGACGCGTGCGCGCTCGATGGCGGCGCCACCGCGGCGCCGAGCCTGTTCGCGCTGCGCGCGGGCTTCGACGACCACCCGATCATCGGCCGCTACCTCGACTTCGCCCGCCGGAACGGGATCGAGATCGCGGGATTCGAGTTCATCGAGACCGCCGACGGCCGGCTGGTCACCTATGACGTGAACACCACCACCAACTACAACGCCGAGGTCGAGGCGGTCGCGCCGCGCCCGGCGGCGCGTCAGGTCGCCCGTTTCCTCGGCGGGCTGCTCGACGGGCCGCTCGACGGGCCGCTCGACGGGAGCGGCGGCGCGGCCGCGGCCTCGACCGTGCCCACGACCGCGCCGGGAAGGACGGCGCGCCGATGAGGTTCGGGTACTGGATGCCGATCTTCGGCGGCTGGCTGCGCAACGTCCTCGACGAGGGCATGAGCATCACCTGGCCGTACATCCGCGACCTGGTGGTCGACGGCGAGCGGCACGGCTTCGACCTGACGCTGATCGCGGAGCTGAACCTCAACGACATCAAGGGCCACCGGGCGGGGGCGCTCGACTGCTGGACGCTGGCCCCCGCGGTCGCCGCGGTCACCCGCGACGTGGAGCTGATGCTCGCGGTCCGGCCCAACTACCACTCACCGTCGCTGACCGCGAAGGCGATCTCGACGCTGGACGCGATCGCCCCAGGCCGGGTGAGCCTCAACGTCGTCTCCTCGTGGTGGAAGGACGAGGCCGCGCAGTACGGCGCCCCCTTCGACGTGCACGACGCCCGGTACGCCAGAACCAGGGAATGGCTCGAGGTGCTCGGCCGGCTGCTGCGCGAGGAGACCGTGACCCACCACGGCGTCCTGTACGACCTGGAGGGCACGGTGATGGAGCCCAAGCCGTCACGGATCCCCACCATCTACATGGGCGGCGAGTCGCCCAAGGCCAAAGAGATCATCTCGACCTACGGCGACGCGTACGTGATGCACGGCGATCCGCCCGAGATCATCTCGGGCAAGGTGACGGACATGAACGCGCGGCGCTCCGCCCTCGGCCTGCCGCCGCTGCGGTTCGGCGTCTCCGGATACGTCATCTGCCGGGACACCGAGGAGGCGGCGCAGGCCGAGCTGTCCCGGATCCTGGACGTGCACGCCTCACCTGAGGCGTACGCCTCCTACCGCGACTTCGTCGAGGGTTCGCACCTGGAGTCGGAGGTGAGCCTGCGGGAGTACAGCGTCTCCAACCGGGGTCTGCGCGCGGGCCTCGTCGGCACCCCCGGCCAGATCATCGACCGCATCCGCGCGTACGAGGACGCCGGAGTCGATCTCATGCTCCTGCAGTTCTCCCCCCAGCACGAAGAGATGGCGCGCTTCGGCCGCGACGTCATCGCCCGCTATCGCGGGTCGATCACGCCTCGGCGACCGCGTACACCATCGCCATCACCTCCGCGGTGATCAGGACGACAAGACCGGCAAGGCCGAGCCGGTTGTCGTCGCGGACGTACATCGAACCAAGCAGTGACGCACCGACCACCGTGACGACGGCGATGAGCACCAACAGAACGCGCATGCGCAGACTCCAGGACACCGCCGGCGCGCGGCGCCGGCGAGACAAAAGGCATGGATTATCGATGGCACCCGAGGTGCCGGGGACCTGGACGCCGGCGACCCGGCGGCATGTCGAACCGGTCGATGTCGAACCGGTCGAGCCCCTGGTTATGCCGGCAGCGGGCCCACTCCGGGCGGCGCGCGGGAGCCATGCGCGAGCCGGCCGCGCGGGGCCGGGCCGGCCACCGCGCCACGCCGCGCCGGCCACCGCCGGGTGAGCGGGCCGAGGCCGGAGAGCGCCGCGAGCAGCGCCGCCACGGTCAACGGACCCGGCCCGCCGGCCAGCCGCTGCCCGCTCATCCGCGATGGCGCGCCCGTGCCGGCGGCGCGGGCCACGTCATGGTCGGCGACATGGGCGACATGGCCGGCCGGCGCGGTGGCGGACGCGGCGGAGCCCGCGGTCGTCACGGTGGAAGCAGAGGTTGCCGCGCGAGCGGCGGGGGCGGCAGGGGCCGAGGACGCGCCGCACAGGCCGAGCGACACGATCAGCGAGACGAGCACGGCCGGCAGCAGCCGGCGGGTACGGTCAGGCACCGCCCATCCCCCCTCTCCGCCGCCGATCGGCCTCATCGGGCAGGCGCTCGGCGGGCAGGCCCGCGCGCCGAGCCGCACACCGCCCGCGCACCGGAAACTCGAGGTTATCCGACAACGCCGCCGGCCGGTCGCCGGCGCCGCTTACTCCCCGGTCGGTCCGCCGGCGAGCTCTGTCACGATGTCGAGGTGGCCCAGATGGCGCGCGTACTCTTGGACGAGGTGGAACAGGATGCGCTCAAGCGGTGGCGGGTCGGCGCCCTCCCAGGGATCGCCTGGCCGCCCGGGCCGCGCGAGGTCGGTGGTCTCGATGAGGGCCCTGGTCCGTGCGGCCCGGTCGCGCAACGCCGCCACGAGCTCCTCGCGGGTCTCGGTGGAGGCGACGTACCAGCGCCCGTCGCGGCCGTCGCCGAAAGGCTCCGCCACCTCGCGGCCCTCGAAGGCCCACTCGAGCCACCGCAGCTCGACGAAGGTGAGGTGCTTGAGCAGCTCGAGCGGCGTCCAGCCCGACGGCAGCCGGCTGTGCCGCAGCTCGGCCTCCGGCAGGGCCTCGATCCTGCCGACGATCCGGGAGCGGAAGTAGTCGAGGTAGCGCAGAAAGACTTCGGCCCGCGAGGACGCGGGGACGGTCGGTTCTGGAAACGGCACGGTCACGTGGCGAGTATGTCGCTTGCCGGTCGCCCGGCTCCACGCGTTTCTCCATGGGAGATGCCGCGACACGAGGCCGGAACGTCGCCGCAACGCACCG
Organism: Streptosporangiaceae bacterium; assembly: GCA_036378315.1. Lineage (GTDB taxonomy): Bacteria > Actinomycetota > Actinomycetes > Streptosporangiales > Streptosporangiaceae > CALAED01. The sequence continues at coordinate 76,874 of DASUWU010000011.1, forward strand.
GCAACGTCGGCCGGCTAGCGTCCAGGCGTTCCCGAGTCCGTCCCTTGTGGCGGCGGTCCGTCCTGGTCCTGGCAGGGAGACCCGATGGAGTACGGCGAAGCGGCGGCGCACGTCATCGCGGGCGGTGTGGGGCGGCGCGGGTTCGTCCGGGCGGCAGCGGCGCTCGGCATCGCGGGCGTCGCGGGCACGGCCGCGACGGAAGGAGCTGAGATGGTCGGCACCGCGCCGGCGCACGCGGCCGGACCTCAGGGAGCCGGCGTGCCGCTCCTGCAGCCGGGCACCGGCCGGGTGCGCGGCGCCTACCTGCGGTCGACGCCGGACACGGTGCGCTGGGGCGTGCTCCCGAACCGGACCGCCGAACCTGTCCTGTCGGTCGCCTCAGGCGGGATCGTCACGATCGACACCGTCTCGCACGAGGGCATCCTCGAAGACCAGGGCCGCGACCCGGTGGGCTTCTTCGGCGACCATGGCGTGCCGCCCGACCAGGTGCTGGACGACGCCAAGGCGATCGCCGGCTCCGGCATCGAGCACGATTTCGACGCCGACGGCCCGCACGTCGTCACCGGCCCGGTGGCGGTACGGGGCGCCAGGCCCGGAGACGTACTCAAGATCGAGATGCTGGAGCTGCGGCCCAGGGCGCCGTACGGCGTCATCTCCAACCGGCACGGCAAGGGCGCCCTCCCCGGCGAGTTTCCCGAGCGGTTCGCCGGCGACCCGGCCGCCGCGCCCTTCCTCAACCTCTTCGGCAACATGTCGGTGTTCACCCCGGTCGCCCGCGCCCGTGACGGCGTCCTGCGCGGCGTGCTGCCCGGCGCTGGACGGAGCCGAGCCGAGTTCCCGCTGGACCCGTTCATGGGGATCATGGGGGTGGCGATCGACACCACCGACCGCGTCAACTCCGTCCCGCCCACCGTGGCCGGCGGCAACCTGGACATCAAGAAGCTCGGCCAGGGCGCGGTGCTCTACCTGCCCGTCCAGGTGCCGGACGCGCTGTTCTTCGCCGGCGATCCGCACTACGCGCAGGGCGACGGCGAGGTGGCGTTGACCGCTCTCGAGGCGCCGCTGCGGGCCACCTTCCGGCTCACCGTGATCAAGCCGGGCGGCCGCGCGCCCGAGATCGCCTTCTCCTACCCGTTCGCCGAGACCTCCGAGCACTGGATCCCGCTCGGGCTCTCCGACCCGGACGGCTCGGTCGGCGGGCAGCACAACTCGCTGGACGACGCCATGAAGACGGCGGTGCGCAACGCGCTGGCGTTCCTGCACGCCGAGCTGGGCATGTCGCTCCCCACCGCGTACGCCTACCTGTCGGCCGCGGCCGACTTCCACGTCTCGCAGGTGGTGGACCGCACGACGGGCATCCATGCCCTCATCGCCAAGGCCGACTTCCGCTGAGGCTCGGATCGGGCGGCGGTCCCACTGGTCAGAACGTTGTGACATCTCAGTAACAAATCCGTCCGCTCTGGCGAATTCGATTTACGATCATCTGGTGCCTCTCCCCTTTCCAGCGCTCGCGTTTCCAGCGCTCGCGCATTCGCCGGGGAGAGCCGTCGTACCTGCGTTAACCGCGCGTCACGAGATCGGCGCGTACTCCTGTCTGCCCCGCCACACCCACACTGAGCAGGAGGCACGATGCGCAGAGGGCTGGCCATCAGAGGGCTGTCCATCGCCGGGGCGATAACGCTCGCCGCCACCGGCTGCGGCTCGAAAGGATCTTCCGGCGGCGGTTCCGGTGACGTGCTCCGGCTCGGCGCCCCGTACTCCAACACCGGCGCGCTGGCGCGCGAGGGTGCGCTGACCAAAGAGGGCTACGAGCTCTGCCGAGAGACCGTCAACGCCAAGGGCGGCGTCCCCGTCGGCGGCAAGAAGCTGAAGATGGAGATCAGCTATTCCGACGACACGTCCAAGCCCGACGTGGCGGCGCGGATCGTCGACCAGCTCAACGACAAGGGCATCAAGCTCGTCCTCGGCCCCTACGGCTCGCCGAACACCGCGGCCGCCGCGCCGGTGGTCGAGCGCAACGGGCAGGTGATGGCCGACTCATCGGGCGCCGACAACACGATCTTCAGCCAGGGCTACAAGCGCACCTTCGCTGTGCTGTCCCCGGCCACCGAGTACGCCGCTTCCATGGTCAAGGCCATCGACGAGCTGGCCAGGCCCAAGCCGAAGACCATCGCCTTCCTGTCCGCCGACGACGGCTTCTCCAAGACCGTCACCCAGGGCGGCGTGGCCGAGGCGCAGCGGCGCGGCTTCACCGTGATCCCGCCTGAGTACTTCCCCCAGCAGACCACCGACGTCAGCGCCGCGCTCACCAAGATCAAGGGCAAGCACCCGGACGTGATCATCGGTTCTGTGCATCTCGTCGAGGGCATCGCGATCATCAAACAGGCGAACGAGCTCGGGGTCCGGCCGAAGCTCTTCGGCGAGACGGTGGCGCCGCCCACTCCCGACTTCCGCAACACCCTGCACGGCCTGGCCGACGGCGTGATCGGCTCCAGCCAGTGGACGCCCGAGGTGAAGGGTTCCGACCCGTACTTCGGCACCGCGCAGAACTACCTGGCCGCGGTGCAGGCCAAGTACGGGCACGCGGCCGAGTACCACAACGCCGAGGCGACCGCGGCCTGCCTGGCCTTCGCGCTCGCCGCGCAGAAGGCCGGGTCGACCGACCCGAACAAGATCCGGGACGCCATGGCGACGCTCGACACCCAGTCGTTCTTCGGGCGGATCCACTTCGACCAGACCGGCCAGAACACCTTCAAGCCCATGTCGGTGGTCCAGATCAAGCAGGGCAAGCTCGTCACGGTGTGGCCGACCCAGGCGGCGGCCACGAAGCTGGCCTGGCCCGGCGCCACCACCTGACCCCGCACCGCATCCGATGAGCACCTTCTTCCAGGCGACGCTCAACGGCGTACTCCAGGGCGGCCTGTTCGCGCTGATCGCCGTCGGGTTCTCCCTCGTCTGGGGGGTTATGAACGTCGTCAACCTGGCGCACGGGTCGTTCGTGGTGCTCGGCGCGTACGTCGCCTGGGAGCTGTCGAACCATGCCGGGATCGACCCGTTCCTCGGCATGGTCGGCTCGGCCGCCGCCCTGTTCGCGCTCGGCTACCTCATCCAGCGCGGCCTGGTCAACCTGGTGGTCAACGCGCCGATCTTCATCACGCTGCTGCTCACCTTCGGGCTCGACCTCGTGCTGGTTCAGGGCATGAACATCGTGTTCACCGGCGACTTCCAGGCCATCCGCACCTCGTACGCCTCCCGGGGGATCGGCCTGCCCGGCGGCGTGCAGGTTCCGCTGGGGCGGCTGCTGACCTTCGCGGTGGCGGTGGCGGTGACCCTGGCGCTGGTGGCGCTCATGGGCAGGACCAGAACCGGCCTGGCGATCATGGCGACCGGCATGGACCGCGGCGCGGCGCGGCTCATGGGGATCAGGGCGCGGCACGTGTACGCGCTCACGTTCGGCATCGCCGCCGGTCTCGCCGGCGCGGCCGGGGCCATGATCGGTACCGTCGGCACCTTCCACCCGGCGGACGCCGCCAGGTACACGCTGATCAGCTTCGTCATCGCCGTGCTCGGCGGCCTGGGCAACATGTACGGCGCGCTGGCCGGCGGGGTGGTGATCGGCCTGGCCGAGTCGTGGGCTGGCCAGTACCTTTCCGGCACGTGGTCCAACGCGGTCGCCTTCGCCGTGCTCGTCGTGGTCCTGCTCGTCCGGCCGACGGGCCTGATCGGGCGCGCCTTCTACGAGGCGCGGCAGGAGGCGTGATGCGCGCGGCGGCGACGGCGAGGCGCGCCCCCGGGGACGGAACGGGGGGCGGACGGTACACGCGTTACGGCAGGTACGGCCCGTGGGCGGCCGGCGCGGCGGCGGTGCTCGCCGCCATCGCACTGCAGAGCCAGCTGTACGTCGGGCAGGAGCGGGTCGTCGGCTCGGTGTTCATGTTCATCGTGCTGGCGCAGGGATGGAACCTCATCGGCGGGTTCGCCGGCTACGCGTCGTTCGGGCAGGTGGTCTTCTTCGGCCTCGGCGGTTACACGACGGCGGTGCTGATGGCGCACGCCCGGTGGCCGTACTGGCCGGCGCTCGCGGTCAGCGGGCTGGTCGCCGCCGCGTTCGGCGCGCTCATCGGCACGCCGCTGCTGCGGCTGCGCGGCCACTACTTCGCCATCGCGACCCTCGGCGTGGCCGAGGGCACCCGCGAGGTCGTGAACAACCTGACCGGCCTCACCGGCGGCGGCGCGGGCATCACCGTCCCGACGTTCGGCGCCCGGGCCACCACCGCCTACCTCGGTGAGGACGGGTTCTACCTGCTGTTCCTCGCGCTGGCGGCGCTCGCGCTCGCGACGGCGGGTCTGGTGACCCGCAGCCGGTTCGGCCTCGCCCTGCGCGCGATCCACCAGGACGAGGACGCGGCGGCCTCGATGGGGATCAACACCACCCGCGCGAAGGTGAGCGCCTTCGCCCTCTCCGGGCTGCTGGGCGGCCTGGCCGGCTCGGCGTACACGTTCCAGCTCGTCACGGTCTACCCGGAGAACATGTTCGACGTCTCGATCACTGTGCTCATGGTGATCATGGTGGTGATCGGCGGGTCAGGCACCCTGCTCGGACCGCTGCTCGGCGCGGTGGCGCTGCAGTTCATCTCGGAGTGGTTGCGCCAGTCGTTCACCGAGGCGCACACGTTCATCCTCGGCGCGATCATCGTCGTGGTCGTCATCGTGATGCCGGAGGGCGCGGTCACCTACCTCCGCGAGGCCAGGCGCGGTCGCGGCTTCTCGCCGCTCGCCAACATCCGGAGGTATCGCCTGTGAGCGCGCGTGAGCACGGCGAATCCGGCGCGGGAGACGCTATGAGCGCGATACTCGAGGTGCGCGGCGTCGGGCGGCGGTTCGGCGGTCTCGCGGCGCTGTCGGCGGTGTCGCTGGCGGTGGCGGAGGGCCGCACCCTCGGCGTCATCGGACCGAACGGCGCGGGCAAGAGCACCCTCGTCAACGTGGTCACCGGTCACCTCAAGCCGACATCGGGACGGGTGCTCATCGACGGGCGCGACCTCACGGGCGCCCGGCCGTGGACGATCGCCAAGGCGGGGGTGGCCAGGACCTTTCAGGTCGTCAAACCGTTCCGGGGCATGACGGTGCGCGAAAACGTCATGGTCGCCGCGGTCTATGGTGCGGGCGCCGGCAGCCGTACGACGGCGGCGGCGCGCCGTGCGGCCGACGAGGTCATCGAACGGGTGGGCCTGGCCGAGCACGCCGACCGGGCGCCGGCAGAGCTGCCCGTGGCCGTCGCCCGCCGGCTTGAGCTGGCGCGCGCGCTGGCGCTGCGCCCGCGGCTGCTGCTGCTGGACGAGGTGCTGGCCGGGTTGCGGCCCGCGGAGATCGGGCCGGCGCTCGAGCTCATCAGGGGGCTGGCCGCCGATGGCATGACGATCGTGATCGTCGAACATGTCGTACGGGCGATCGTCGCGGTCAGCGATGAGGTGTTGGTGCTGAACGAGGGGAAGGTGCTCACCTCGGGGCCGCCGGACCAGGTGATGTCCGACCCGCGGGTGATCGAGGCGTACCTGGGCCACCGGTACGCCCAGCGCCACCTGGAGAGCGGCGGAGGTGCCGGGCCGGTGGGCGGGACATCGTGATGCTGGAGGTCCGCGGGCTCACCGCGGGATACGGCAACGTGCTGGTGCTCTGGGACGTCGACCTGTCCGTGGCCGAACGGGAGATCGTCGCCCTGGTGGGGCCCAACGGCGCGGGCAAGTCGACGCTGTTGCGGGCCCTGTCGAGCATGATTCCGATCCGCGGCGGCTCGGCGACGATGGACGGCCACGCGCTGGCCGAGCTGTCGATCGAGGACGTCGCGGGCCTCGGCGTCGCGCACGTGCCCGAAGGCCGGCGGCTGTTTCCCGGGCTCACCGTGCGGCAGAACCTCCTCATCGGCGGCTGGCGGACGGGAGACCGCGACATCGACCGCGTCCTGGAGCTGTTCCCCCGGCTGGCCGGCCGGCTCGGCCAGCTCGCCGGGAGCCTGTCCGGCGGCGAGCAGCAGATGTGCGCGATCGCCCGCGGCCTGATGAGCCGGCCCAGGCTCATGATGATCGACGAGCTCTCGCTCGGCCTGGCTCCCGTCGTCGTGGACGAGATCGTGGACCGGCTGCCGCGCGTCGCTGCCGACGGCCCGGCGGTGTTGCTGGTCGAGCAGGACGTCGAGGCGGCGCTGTCGCTGGCGGCACGGGCGTACGTCCTTGAGGCCGGCCGTATCGTGCTCACCGGACCTGCCGCCGAGCTGCGCGCCGATCCGCGGGTGCAGCACAGCTACCTGGGTCTCTGACGCCGGTCGCCCGCGCCGGGCGACAAACGCGGGGACGGCCATCCGCGACTGGGACTAAGGGTTGGCCGCGGCCGGTCATGCGGATTGCAAAATGATGTCGTTACAGCCAGTGCTGTTGACCAAGAGGGTTATTCAGTATTGCTTACGCATCGTCGCTACCGGTGTTCGAGCCGCGACGGTGATCGGTCCGACGCGATAACGCCGCCTATTTTCGGAAGGTCATTCGGACAGTAATGTCCGATTCTGCGCATTGACATCGTTGCTGACGAAGGTTACCGTACGGGGAGTAACGGCCTACTTTAGGTAACCGAGGAGAAATAGGCCGGCCCCCTCGAAGCGCGGGGTGACCGGTGCGGTGCATTCTGTGTTGATTACTGGGTCAACCTTTTGAATTGGCTCGAAAGGTAGAATCCGACCTTGCCAAGCAAGCCTCCCGCGCATCATTACCGCTGTGTCGGCATTGGAGTTGGTCCGGCCAACCTCAGCCTTGCCTCATTGATGTACAGCCATCCCGAAATAACCAACGTATTCCTGGATCGGAAGGAAAGTTTCGGCTGGCACGACGGGCAGCAGATTCCCGGCGCCTCGCTCCAGGTTTCCATGCTCAAGGATCTGGTGAGCCTGTCCGACCCGACGAATGCGTTCTCCTTTCTCGCCTATCTCCATTCCCTCGGACGCATCCACCACTTCCTGAACGCCCGCTTCGACGCGGTCCCGCGCCAGGAGTTCCGCAACTACCTCGAGTGGGCGAGCCGCAAGAACCCCAACATCGTCTTCGGCGACGAGGTGCTGTCCGTCGAGTTCGACGAGGTCTTCCGCATTCGCACCGCCAAGCGGGCGATGACGGCCGACCACGTGTCGGTCGCGGTCGGCACCAGGCCGTGGGTTCCCCCGCCGGCCCGCCGGAATCTCGGCGACACCCAGTTCCACGTCAGCGAATTCGTGGGGAAGGCCAGGCGGCTGGCCGGCCTGCGCGTCGGAGTGGTCGGCGGCGGGCAGTCGGGCGCCGAGGCGTTCCTCGATCTGATCTCGCGGCCGCCCGACCAGTTACCGCGACGGGTTTCGTGGATTTCGCGGCGACCCAACTTCCTGCCGTTGGACGATTCGCCGTTCACCAATGACTACTACATGCCCTGTTATTCCGATCATTTCGCCACGCTCGACGCCGCCGCCCGCCACAAGTTCAACACCGACCAGGTCCTCTCCAGCGACGGCATCTCCGAGGCCACACTGCGCCAGATCTACCAGCGCGCGTACATCCACCGCTTCGTCGACGGCTCACCCGACCTGATCGCGCTGTACCCGAACAGCGAGGTCGTCGCCGTCACCGGCGGCGGGCTGACGCTCACCAACAACGATCGGCAGCACAGGGTCGAGTTCGACGTGATCGTCTGGGCCACCGGGTTCCGCCAGGCCCGCATGGATTTCCTCGCCCCGATCGAGCACCGCCTCGAACGCGAGGGCGACGAATACAAGATCGACCAGAGTTTCGCCGCGTCCTGGGACGGGCCGGGCGACCACCACCTGTTCCTGCAGAACGCCGCGCGCCGGCAACGCGGTCTGGCCGACTCCAACCTGAGCCTGATCGCGTGGCGCAGCCAGCGCATCCTCGACCGGATCCGCGGCGTGCGCACAGAGAACCAGCTCGCCTCCTTCCTCGAATGGTCGGTCAAGCCGGCGACCGACGAGTTGCAGGGAGCGTGACACCGTGCCGCGGCCAGCCATCGCCGTCGTCGGTGCCGGCATCCTCGGCTGCGCGATCGCCCGCGAGGTCGCCGCGCGCCGTCCCGACGTCGCGCTGACCCTGCTCGACCGCGACCTGGTCGGGTCCGGGGCGACCCGCAGGTCGGCCGGGCTGCACCTGCCCGCCGGACACACCGCGCGGATCCGGCGGATGGCGGCCCACAGCGAGGACTACTACCGGCGGCTCAAGCACGCGCATCCGGAATTGCCCATTTACCCGGTGCGAACGACCGTCGTCGCGCCCGAGGGCGATATTTCCCGGCTCAGCGAGACCTATTTGAGCCGCGCCAGGCTTGCCCCGGAGGGCGACCTCCCGAGCTCGGCCGTGACCATTCCGCCGGGGGCCGGGGCGTGGAATGTCGAGGGGTGCCAGTACGCCGACGTGTACGCGCTGTCGCAGGCGTTGGCGCGAGAGCTCCGGCGGTGCGGAAATGTGCGCGAGAGCGTCCGGGTCACCGGCCTGGAAACGACCCGGGACGGCGTCGCCCTGCGCCTCGGGAATGGCGCGGCCATCAACGTCGGCCAGGTGGTCCTGGCGCCCGGTCCCTGGCTCGGCTGCTCCGCTTGGGCGTCCTTGGTCGCGCCACTCGGGCTACGGGTGAAGAAAATCGTCGCCCTGCATGTGGAAAAGCCCCCCGCCGAACATGACCGGGCCATCGTCTTTCCGGATGCGGACGCCTTCCTGCTGCCCGTTCCGCATCGCGGTCATTGGCTTTTCAGCCACCCGAGCCAGGAATGGGATGTGAACCCGGACGATCTCTCGGCCGGGCTCTCCCGCGACGATCTCGACGAGGCCCGGCGCTGCCTGTGCCGCTACGCCCCCTCGCTGGCCGATCACGCCACCTCGGGCCGCGTCTTCTGCGACGCCTACAGCCCCGGCAGGGAACCGGTGGTGCGGGCGCTCGACGGCGCGGGACGGATCGTGTTCGCCGGTGCCGCGAACGGTTCCGGCTACCGGCTCGCTCCGGCGATCGCGTCGGAGGCGGCCGACCTGCTTCGCCTTTAACCGACGGGATGGAGCCGCAGTTGATCATCAGCGCGTACGACGCCGGTGAGATGCACCAGGCGTTCGGGATCGACCTGAGCGACATCGACCTCGGCGCGGTCGAGGAGGTGGGCGTCGGCGCCGCCTGGGGGCGCGTCCCGCCAGGCCGCCGGACCGATCCGCACCAGCACGACGAGCTCGAAACCTTCGTGATCGTCGCCGGCGCCGGCGACGTCATCGTCGACGGGGAGAGCCGGCCGGTGTCGTCCGGCACCGTGATCCAGTTCGAGCCGTTCGAGACGCACGTGCTCGAGAACACCGGCGACGCCGATCTGCTCTTCGCCACCTTCTACTGGCGCAACCCCGACCGCGCGGCGCGCAAGGCGGCCGAGACCGGCCGCCGCCGCTTCGGCGACCGGCCCGTCTTCGTCTTCTCGACCCCGCCGACGCCCAACGGCGACCTGCACCTCGGCCACCTGTCGGGGCCGTACCTCGCGACCGACGTGTACGTCCGCTTCCAGCGCATGAACGGCGCCAACGCGTGGCACCTGGCCGCCACCGACGACTACCAGAGCTACGTCGCCGAACGCGCCGACCGGGAGGGGCGCCGGCCCGAGGAGGTCGCCGCCCACTACAGCGCCGAGATCCGCGCGACGCTCGAGCTGATGGACATCGAGATCCACCAGTTCAACAGCACCAGCGCGGCGGCGGGCTACCGCGACCGGCTGCGGTCGTTCTTCTCGCGCGTCGTCGCCTCCGGCCTCGCCAAGCCGCGGGAGGGCACGGCGCTGTTCGACGGCGAGACGGGGGCCTACCTCTACGAGCCCTACGTGTCCGGCGGCTGCCCGACCTGCGGCTCGGCCGCCGGCGGGAACATCTGCGAGGAGTGCGGCGAGCCGAACTTCTGCGTTGATCTCGTGGAGCCGCGCTCCAGCCTGTCCGGCGCCGAGCCGCGGACGGGCACGATCACCAGGTACGTCCTGCCGCTGCACGAGCTGCGCGCGGACATCGAGGCGCACCACCGGGTGGGCCGCGTCCCGGCCAGGACGCGGGAGCTGGCGCACCGCCTGTTCCAGCGCGACCGGCTCGACATGGCGATCACCCACCCGGCGGAGTGGGGGGTGCCGCCGGTCGAGGACGGCGTGCCGGCCGGGCAGGTCATCTGGGACTGGCTGGACCTCGGGTACGGCTTCCTGCACAACATCGAGCTGCTGGGCCGCACGCTCGGCGAGGACTGGAGCGCCGAGCGGCCGGAGTCGGACTGGAAGATCGTCCACTTCCACGGCTACGACAACACCTTCTACCACGCGATCCTGATCCCCGCGCTGTACCGGCTGGTCCACCCGGGCTGGACGCCGGACATCGACTACCACGTCAACGAGTTCTACGAGCTGGACCGCAGCAAGTTCTCCACCAGCCGCCGGCACGCCGTCTGGGGCAAGGAGGTCCTCGGCCCGAGCACCGTCGACGCCGTCCGCTTCCACCTGGCCAGGACCCGGCCCGAGGGCCGCCGCACGAACTTCACGATCGACGAGTACGAGGCGACCGCGCGCGACACGCTCGCCGGCACCTGGCAGCGCTGGCTGAACGACCTCGGCGAGCGCGTGCAGCGCGACTACGGCGGCACCGTCCCCGACGCCGGGATCTGGACGCCGGAGCACACCGCCTTCCTCGCCCGGCTCGGGACCCGCCTGTCCGCGCTGACCGGCAGCCTCGGCCAGGACGGGTTCTCGCTGAACCAGGCGGCCGAGGCGCTGGACGGCATCGTCGCCGACGTCACCGCGTTCTCCCGGCGGGAGACCGCCACCGCGCGGGCCGCGGCCTGGAAGGACGAGGCACGTACGGCGATCGCGCTCGAACTCGCGGCGGCGCGGCTCCTCGCCCACGGCGCCGCGCCGGTGATGCCGCGGTTCGGGGCGCGGCTGGCGGCCGCGCTCGGCCTGCCCCGCCCCGCCGAGTGGCCGCGCCTCGTCGAGCTCGTCCCGCCCGGCACGCGGGTCGATCTCGCCAGGCAGGTGTTCTTCGGCGCGCCGCCCGAGCACTCCGAGCCCTCGCCGTTGGCGCCGTGGCTGGCCGGACAGGTAAGGGAGCTGCTGAACCTCGGCGGCGAGGCCATCGACGGCAGGACGCTGGTCGAGCTCGGCATGGAGTCGCTGCAGAGCATCGCGCTGCAGTACAAGATCCTCGAAGCCACCGGGGTCGACATCACCGTCGAGGAACTCCTCGGCGGCCTGACCATCGCGGAACTCGCCGCCCTCGTGGGGGACCGCTCGGCACCCGATGCCGTCACCGCGCCGGCCGAGACGGCACCGGCGTGAGTCCCGGGGACGCCCCGCTGGAGATCCTGCGGGAGATCGAGTCACGCGGCCTCAGCATCACCGCGGACGGGGCGAACCTGCGCCTGCAGGGCCCGAAGGAGCGGATCGATCCCGGGCTGGTCGGCCGGATCAGGGCGGCCAAGGCCGAGCTCATCGCGCTGCTGACCGCGCCCAGGCGCGAGCCGGAACCCGAGCCGCCGGCGCCGGCCGGCTTCCCGCTGACGTTGCTGCAGCGCGGCTACCTGATCGGCCGGGGCGACGCCGTCGAGATGGGCAGCGTCGCCAGCCACGTCTACCACGAGATCGAGGGGGTCTGGGACCTCGACCGGCTCGAAGCGGCGCTGCGGTGCGTCGTCGAGCGGCACGGCATGCTTCGCACGCGGTTCACCGCCGACGGCCGCCAGGTCGAGGAGGCCGCCGCGGTCGCCGCGGCCGGCCCGCTGATCGAGCGGCTCGACCTGCGCGGCGAGACCGAGGCCGCCGCCCGGGCGCGAAGGCTCGCCCTGCGGGCGGAGCGTTCGCACCGCATCCTGCCGGCGGACCGCCCACCGCTGCTGGCGGTCGAGGTCACGATCCTCACCGACGACCGCATGGTGCTCCATGTGAGCCACGACGGCCTGATCATGGACGGCATCAGCATGTTCCTGTTCTTCCGCGACTGGTGGTCGGCCTACGCCGCGAACGGAAACGGGGCCGGGGACGGGAACGCGGGCGCGGCGCCCGATGAGGCGTCGTTCGCCGCGTACGTCGCCGAGCTCGAGAAGGCCCGCACCCGGGCGCCGTACGAACGGTCCAGAAGGTACTGGCTGGACCGGCTCGACGACCTGCCGCCGCATCCCGACCTGCCGCTGCGGACCAGCCCGTCGGCGATCACGAGGCCCCGGTTCACCCAGCATGTGGCGCGACTGGACGGCGCGGCGTGGACGGCGCTGAAGGCGCGGGCCGCGACCGCCGGGCTGACGCCGACCGGCGTGCTGCTCGCCGCGTACGCCGAGACGCTCGCGCGCTGGGGCGCCGGCGACCGTTTCACGCTCACCACGACGCTCGCCAACCGGCCGCCGATCCACCCCCGGATCTTCGACGCCATCGGCAACTTCTCCGAGACCATGCTCGTGGAGATCGAGCTCGACCGGAGCCTGCCGTTCCGCGAGCGGGCGCGGCGGCTGCAGGCGCGGCTGCGGCGCGACATCGACCACCGGCACTTCTCCGGCATCGAGGTGCTGCGCGAGCTCGGCCGCCGGCGCGGCACGGCCGAGGCGCACATGCCGTACACCTTCAACAGCGCGATCGGATACGTCCACGCCGACCTCGACGGCGGGACGCTGGAGCTGTTCGGGCCCGAGGTCCACACGTCGAGCCAGACGCCGCAGCTGTGGCTCAACGGGTTCGCCTTCGAGCAGCACGGCGGCGTGGTCGTGCAGTTCGACAGCGTCGACGGCCTGTTCCCCGACGGGCTCGTCGAGGCGATGGTCGCCGGCTACCAGGCCATGCTGGACGGGCTGGGCGAGGAGGCCGCGTGGTCGGCCACGACGTTCGACCTGATGCCGGCGGCGCAGAAGGCGCGCCGGCGCGCGGCGAACGACACCGCGACGCCGCCGCCCCGGCTGCTGGTCCACGACGCGTTCCGCGAACGCGCCGGCCGGGCGCCGGACGCTCCCGCGATCATCACCACCGGCGCGACGATCAGCTACGGCGAGCTGTACCGGCGCGCCGAGCATGCGGCCGCCTGGCTGGGCGAACGTGAGGTCGGCCGGGACGAGCTCGTCGGGCTCGTCATGAGAAGGGGGCCCGAACAGGTCGTCGGGATCCTCGCCACGCTGCTCGCCGGTGCCGCGTACCTGCCGATCGACGCCGCGCTGCCCGCCGAGCGCCGGCGGTACATGCTGCGCGACGGCCGGGTCCGCCACGTCCTGACCAACGTGGACTACGACGACCAGGACGGGCGCGATGTCCTCGACGTGACGCCGCTGCCGGCGGCGGCCCGTCCGCCGGGGGTCGTCCCGCCGCCGGCCGGCCGCCCGCCGCGCCCTGGCGACCTCGCGTACGTCCTCTACACCTCCGGAACGACGGGCGAGCCCAAGGGCGTCATGGTCGAGCACCGGGCCGTCGCGAACGTCGTCGCCGACTGCGCCGCACGCTTCGCGATCGACGCCCGCGACCGGTTCTTCGGGATCAGCGCGTTCACCTTCGACCTGTCGGTGTACGACGTGTTCGGGGCGCTGACGGCGGGCGCGGCGATCGTGCTGCCCGACCATGACAAGGCCGCAGACCCGGGGCACTGGCTGGAGCTGTGCGCGAAGGCCGGGGTCACCGTGTGGAACTCGGTGCCGGCGGTCGCGGCGCTGATGCACGACCAGGCGGTGGCCGAGGGGATCGGCCCGCCGCCGGCGTTGCGCCTGGTGATGCTGAGCGGCGACCGCGTCCCGCCGGCCCTGCCCGCGATGCTGCGGCGGCTGAAGGACGACCTGGACGTGGTGTCGCTCGGCGGCCCGACCGAGACCACCATCTGGAACATCCTGCATCCCGTCGGCACGGACGAGACCGGCGAGCGCCCCATCCCGTACGGCCGGCCGAACGCGAACAACCGCGCGTACATCATCGACCGCGACGGGCTCGACGCCCCCGACTGGGTCACCGGCGAGATCTGCGCCGCCGGAACCGGCCTGGCCCGCGGCTACTGGGGCGATCAGGAGCGGACGGCCGAGCGCTTCTGGTACGACGAGCGCCGCGGCGAGCGGCTCTACCGCACCGGCGACCTGGGTCGCTACCTGCCGGACGGCGAGATCGAGATCCTCGGCCGCGCCGACTTCCAGATCAAGCTGAACGGCTACCGTATCGAGGCCGGCGAGATCGAGACGAGGCTCGTCGCGATCGACGCGATCAAGCACGCGGTGGTGGTGCGGCAGGCCGGCACGCACGGCGACCGGCTCGTGGCGCACCTCGTGCCGGCCGTCCCAGGTCCCGCCCCGGCCGACGACGCCATCCGCCGGGCGCTGCGCGAGCACCTGCCCGAGTACATGACGCCGCCGGTGTTCGTCTGGCACGAGAACCTGCCGCTGACGAAGAACGGCAAGGTCGACCGGGCGCGGCTGGCGGCGACCGCCCCGCTCCCGGCGGCCGGATCCCGCGCCGCCGAGAGCGGACCGGTCGGCGAGCCAGGACGGGGGCTCGAAAGGCTCGAAAGGGAGGTCGCCGGGCTCTGGGCGTCCGTGCTCAGGCAGCCCGACATCGACCCCGATCGGACCCTGCCAGAACTCGGCGGCGACTCGCTGGCCGCGGCCCGCATCCTCACGGGCGTGCGCAAGCGGTTCGGGGTCAGCATCACGCTCGACCGGATGTACGAGGTGGAGACCGTGCGGGCGATGGCGGCCCACATCCACGCCCACGCCGAAGCCCACGCCGAAGTCCACGACGGGGGGCACGACGGGGGGCACGACGGGGGGAGCGCGCCGTGATCGAGCCGGTGATCGACCACATCGCGAGCCGGCCGCCCGAGCCCGGCCACCGCATCACGTTCACGCGGCTCGACGGCAGCCGGTCGCTCGACCTGGTGGACCTGTACGAGGCGGCGGGGAACCTGGCCAGGGAGCTGGGCGGCCTCGGCATCGGCGCCGGCGACCGCATCGGCATCCTCGCCAGGAACCGCGTCGAATGGGTGCTGCTCGACCTCGCGGCGCTGCGTCTCAAGGCGGTGACCGCCGGGTTCGAGCCAGGCAAGTTCGAGCCCGGCCCGGCGCTGTGCCGGCGCTACGACCTGGCGGTCCTGTTCACCGACCTGGCGGCGGCAGGGACCCGGCCGATCGACGAGGTCGCCGGCCTGGCCGGCCGGCCGGGCGCCCCGCCGCCACCGGTGCGCTGGCGACCCGACGACGAGACGACGATCAAGTTCACCTCGGGCAGTACAGGGGAACCGAAGGGCCTCGCCGCGACCGCCGGCAGCATCGACGCGTCGCTGTGCGCCGTGCAGGAGATGTTCGACCACGGCCGCGCCGACGACCTGTTCTGCTTCCTGCCGCTGTCGCTGCTCCAGCAGCGCTACTGGATCTACTCGGCGCTGCGCTTCGGCCACGACGTCACGATCAGCACGTACGAGGCGGCGCTGCCCGCGTTGCGCCGGGCGCGGCCGACGGTCGTGATGGGGGTTCCGGCCTTCTACGAGACCGCGAAGAAGCACATCGAGTCGCTGGCCCGGCGCCGGGCGCCGGACCGGCGGGACCCTGACCGGCGGGACGGCGACCCGGGTGCGCTGCGGGAGGCGGCACGGGAGGTGTTCGGCGACCGCGTCCGCTACCTGTGGACCGGGTCCGCCCCTGCCCGGCCGGCGATGCTGCGGTTCTTCCACGACGCCGGCCTGCCGATCTACGAGGGCTACGGGCTCAACGAGACCTGCATCGTCGCCAAGAACCACCCAGGCGCCCACCGCGAGGGCAGCGTCGGGCGGGTGCTGCCCGGCAAGAAGGTGATGTTCGACGAGGACGGCCTCATCAGCATCCACAGCGACCATCCGGTGAACCGCGGGTACGCGTACGCGCCGCCGGGCGAGTCCGCGCGCGTGTTCCGCGCCGGCGGAGTCGTACGGACCGGCGACCTCGGCTATCTCGACGACGACGGCTTCCTGTTCATCACCGGCCGGGCGGACGACGTGATCGTGCTCGACAACGGCAAGAAGGTCATCGTCCGGCCGATCGAGGAACGGCTGCGGGCCGGCGCGGCGATCGAGGAGTGCGTGGTGTTCTGCCCGGCACAGACGCACCTCGTCGCGGTGGTCTCCCCGGCGCGCGAGCCCGCCGACGAGGCGGCCATCGCCGAGCAGGTCGCGCGGGCCAACGCCGCGCTCGGCCCCGACGAGCAGATCGCCAAGGTCGTCGTCGCCGGGCGGTTCAGCGTCGAGGACGGCACCCTCACGTCGCAGTTCAAGCCGCGCCGCCAGGAGATCTTCGAAAGGTACCGGGCGCAGCTCACCGCGCCCGCACGGCAGGAGGTCGCGTCATGACCACCGACCAGGTGCGCGGCGACGCGGCGGCTCCGGTCGAGCCGCGCGACAGCATCATGCGCAACCCCGACTTCGTCAAGGTCTGGGCGGGCGAGTCGATCTCGTTGATCGGCACGCAGATCACCGTGTTCGCCCTGCCGCTCGTCGCGATCCTGACCCTGCACGCGAGCGTGTTCCAGGTCGGCCTGCTCAACATGTTCCGCAACATCCCGATCGTCGCCTGCTCGCTGTTCGCCGGAGTGTGGCTCGACCGCCGGCGCCGCCGGCCCATCCTGATCGCGTGCAGCCTCGGGAACGCCGTCCTCATCGGCCTGGTGCCGTTCTCGTCGGCCATGGACTTCCTGTCGATGACCCTGCTGTACGTGGTCACCCTCCTGGTCGGCGTGCTGTCGGTCGTCTTCGACGTCGGGGTGCTCACGTACATGCCGCACCTCGTCGGCCGCAGGCACCTGGCGGCGAGCAACAGCCGCATCCAGGTCAGCACCTCGTTCGCCATGGTCGCGGGCCCGAGCTTCGCCGGGTTGCTCGTCGGCATCCTCACGGCACCGGTCACGCTGACCGCGGACGCGGTGTCGTACCTGTGCTCGGCGGCCGGGCTGCTCAGCATCCGCAAGCGCGAACCCGTTCCCGAGCGGCCCGAGGTCGCCCAGTCGATCGGCGCGTCGATCGCCGAGGGCATGCGGTGGGTGTACGGAAGCCCGATCCTGCGGTCGGTGCTCGGCCTGTCGGGGACGTTCAACTTCGTGCAGGCCGGCTTCATCACCATCTTCGTGGTGTACGGGGTCAGGTACGTGGGGCTGAGCCCGTTCCAGCTCGGCATCGTGCTCGGCGCGATCGCCGTGGGCGGCACCGTCGGGGCCGCGGTGGCCAACCGGATCAGCAAGGTCTTCGGCGTCGGGCCCACGATGCTCGTCTCGCTCGGCGGCGCGACGCTGTTCCCGATGCTGCTCCTCATTCCGCGGGGCGCGAGCTACGGGACGGTGGCGATCATGAGCGTCATCGAGTTCATGTACGGCTTCGGGGTGCTGACCTTCAACGTGAACACGGTGACACTGCGGCAGGTGATCACGCCGGACCGGCTGCTCGGCCGGATGAACGCCAGCTACCGGCTCGTGCTGTTCGGCACGGCCCCGCCCGGCGCGTTCCTCGCGGGGGTGCTCGGCCAGTCGTTCGGGCTGCACACGGCCATGATGATCGCGGTCTTCGCGTTCCCCGTCCCGATCCTGTGGACGCTCTTCTCGCCGGTCATCAAGTTGAAGCAGATGCCGGAGGGTCCCCTCGAGGAGAACGGAAAGAAGTCATGACGGATCTGCGTGCCGGGTACCCGGCGTCCTTCGGGCAGGAGCAGGTGTGGTTCGTCGACCGGTTCCACCCCGACGTGCCGTTGCACAACATCCCGCTGACGATCCGGCTGCGCGGACCCCTGGACGCGGACGCGCTGCGCCGCGCGCTGGACGCCCTGGTCGTGCGGCACGAGGCGCTCCGCACCCGGTTGGCGCCCGGCGCCGACGGCCGTCCGGTTCCGGTGGTCGGCCCGCCGCACGGCGCCGACCTGCCGCTCGTGCCGGCGGCCGACCTCGGCGATCCGCCGGACGCCGGCCTGAAGGCGCTGGTGGCGCGGGAGTCGGCACGGCGGTTCTCCCTGGAGGAGGGCGGGCTGTGGCGGGCGTGCCTGGTCCGCCTCGCCGACGACGACCACGTGCTGCTCTTCGTGGCGCACGCCATCATCTTCGACGCCGGGTCGATCGACGTGCTGGTGCGCGACCTCGCCGCCCTGTACGGCGGCGCGGAGGCGGTGAGCGCGGAGGCCGGCCGGTTCACCGAGTTCGCCAGGCGCGAGCGCGAATACCTTCAGGGGCACCCGCTGGCGGAGCTTGTCGGCTACTGGCGGGACCGGCTGGACGGCTTCCAGAACCTCCAGCTCCCCACCGACCGGCCGCGCCCGATCGTGGCCGACCACAAGGGCGGCGTGGAAAGCCTGCACCTGGGCGTGGAGTCGCTGGACGGGCTGCGGGAGCTGAGCCGGCGGGCGGGGGCGACGCTCTTCGCGACGTTGATGGCGGGGCTGCAGGTCCTGCTGCACCGGTACACGGGCCAGGACGACATCGTCGTCGGCGCGGCGAGCGCGAACCGCGACCGCGCCACCTCGGTGATCGGCCCCCTGGCGAGCATGCTGCCGGTTCGCACCGACCTCGCCGGCGACCCGGAGTTCCGCGAGCTGCTTGGCCGGGTGCAGGCGGTGGTGGATGGCGCGTACGCGCACGCGGACCTGCCGTTCGCCAGGCTCGTCGACGAGCTCGCGATCGAGCGGGACACGGGCCGCCCGCCGGTGTTCCAGGTCGCGCTCACCCTGTCGGAGGCGCAGCAGCCCATCGACGTCGACGGCGTGACCATGCGGCTGGAGCGGGTCGGACATCCGGCCGCCCGTTTCGACCTGGACTTCTTCGCCGAGGTCCGCGGGGACGGGTTGCGGGTGGAGGCGTCGTACGCGACGGCGCTGTTCGACGCCGGGACGGTGCGGCGGATGCTGGGGCATCTGCGGGTGCTGCTGGAAGGCGCGGCGGCCGACCCGACCCGCAGACTGTCCGAACTACCCGTGCTCACCGAGGCGGAGCTGCGCCGGGAGCTGGTCGAGTGGAACGACACCGCCGCCGACCTGCCGGTGATGTGCATCCACGAAGGCTTCCAACAGCAGGCCGCGCGCACCCCGGACGGGACAGCCGCCGAGATGGACGGCGAGCACGTCACGTACGCCGAGCTGAACGCCGACGCCAACCGCATCGCCCGCCACCTGCACGCGCTCGGAGTCGGGCCCGAGGTGCTGGTCGGGGTGAGCATGGCCCCCTCCATCCGCCGGCTCGCGGTGCTGCTGGGGATCATGAAAGCCGGCGGCGGGTACGTGCCGCTCGACCCGGCGCTGCCGGCCGACCGGCTGTCCTACATGATCGACGACACCGGCATGCCCGTCATCGCCGCCGACACGGCCGGCGCGGCGGGTCTGCCGGCGACGGCCGCGCGCGTCCTCCGCGTGGAGGATGAGTGGCCGGACGTCGCGGCGCTGCCGGCCGGCGACCCGGGGTTCCCGGTCGAGGTGGCGAACGTCGCGTACGTGATCTACACCTCGGGCTCCACAGGACGGCCGAAGGGCGTGGTGGTCGAGCACCGCCAGGTGGTCAACCACGCGTTCGGGATGATCGAGCACTGGCCGATCGGACCCGATGACCGGGTGCTGCAGTTCGCCTCGCTGAACTTCGACGTGTCCGTCATGGACATGTTCGTCGCCCTGCTGTCCGGTGCGCGGGCCGTGCTGGCATCGACGGAGACGCTGCACTCCCCGCCGCGCCTCGCCGCGCTGATGCGGGACAGGAAGGTGACGTTCGCGTCGCTGCCGCCCGCGGTGGCGAGCCTGCTCAGCGGCCGCGACTTCCCCGACCTGAAGGTCCTCATGCCCGCGGGCGAGGCCCTGTCCCCCGAGCTCGCCCGCGCGTGGCTGCGTCCTGGGCTGCGCCTCGTCAACGGGTACGGCCCGACCGAGGACACGGTGATCGC
This sequence comes from Streptosporangiaceae bacterium, assembly GCA_036378315.1. Lineage (GTDB taxonomy): Bacteria > Actinomycetota > Actinomycetes > Streptosporangiales > Streptosporangiaceae > CALAED01. Next base: position 96,778 of record DASUWU010000011.1, read on the forward strand.
GACGTTCGCCGAGCTGGACGGCACGGTGCTGCCGCCGCCGATCGGCCGGCCCGTGGCGAACCAGCAGGCGTACGTGCTCGACCGGTGCCTCAACCCGGTTCCGGTGGGCGTCGTCGGCGAGCTGCACATGGGCGGCGCCGGCGTGACCCGCGGCTACCTCAACGCCCCCGAGCTGACGGCACGGCGGTTCATCCCGGATCCGTTCCGGCCGGGCGGGCGGCTCTACAAGACCGGCGACCTGGTCAAGCGCCTCCCCGACGGAAACATCGTCTACCTGGGCCGGGCGGACGGGCAGGTGAAGATCCGCGGTCTGCGGGTGGAGCTCGGCGAGATCGAGACCACCCTGGCCGGCCATCCCGCCGTCGCGCAGGCCGTCGTCGTGCTGCGCGACGACCGTTCGGGCGACAAGCAGCTGGTCGGGTACGTACGCTTCGCCGGGACCGGAGCCGACGTGGCCGAGCTGCGCCAGCACCTGGCGCAGCGGCTGCCCGGCTACATGGTGCCGGCCTGCCTGATCGTGCTGGACGCCTTCCCGCTCAACACCAGCGGGAAGATCGACAAGGCGGCGCTGCCCGCCCCCGGCTCCGGCTCCGCGGACAAGCCCGACGGCGCGTACGCCGGCCCGCGCACGCTCACCGAGACGGTGCTGACCGACATGTACGCGCGGCTGCTCGGCCACGAACGGGTCGGCATCGACGACGGCTTCTTCGACCTCGGCGGCAACTCGCTCCAGGCCATGCAGCTCATCACCCAGATCGACGAAGAGCTCGGCGCCGACATCGACGTGAACGTCACCGCGGTCTTCCTCGCCCCCACCCCGCGGCAGCTGACGGAGTTCCTGTGCGAGAAGGGCCTGCAGGACGTCGACCTCACCGAAGAGGAGACGGCCGGCCTGGTGGCGTCGTTGGAGTAGCCGCCCCCGCGGGACGGCAGGACGGAGAAGCAGGATGTTGTCGGAGGAGCAGCGGGAGCTGTTGACGGCCCGGCTGCGGCGGGCCCAGACCGGCGGCAAGGCCGGAATCGTCCGCCGCGCTCCGGAGGTGACGGAGCTGCCGCTGTCCTTCGCCCAGGAGCAGCTGTGGTTCATGGACCGGTTCGCCCCCGGGCTGCCGACGTACAACATCCCGGTCGCCCTGTGGCTGCGCGGCCCGCTGGATGCCGGCGCGCTCGGCCGGGCGGTGGACGCCCTGGTCGCGCGGCACGAGACGCTGCGCACGCGGCTGGTCCCGGACGGCGAGGGCCGCCCGTTCCAGGTCGTGGACGAGCCGGCGCCCGTGGACCTGAACCCCCTCGAGCTGTCCGAGCCGGGCCTGCGCGAGCTGGCCGCCGACGCGGCGGCGCGGCCGTTCTCGCTGGCCGACGGTCCGCTGTTCCGTGCCCGGCTGGTGCGGCTGGCCGCGGCGACCCACGTGCTGGTCGTGGTGGTGCACCATGTCGTGTTCGACGGCTGGTCGATCGGCGTGCTGGTGCGCGACCTCATGGCCCTGTACGCGGCCGAGGTGACCGGCGGGCCGCCGGAGCTCGAAGAGCTGCCCGTCCAGTACGGCGACTACGCGCTGTGGGAAAGGGAACGCCTCGACGGCGCGGCCGCGGCCGAGCTGGCCGAGTACTGGCGCAAGAACCTCGACGGCTTCCGGACCCTCGCGCTGCCGACCGACCGGCCGCGCCCGATCGTGGCCGGCTACGAGGGCGGGCTCGAGCGGCTGCGGCTGGGCGGGGAGCTGCTGGCCGGGTTGCGCGAGCTGAGCCGGCGCGCGGGCGCGACGCTGTTCGCGACGCTGATGGCCGGGCTGCAGGCGTTGCTGCACCGCTATACGGGCCAGGACGACATCGTCGTCGGGACGGTGAGCGCCAACCGCGGCCGGGCCACGCTGGCGCCGCTGATCGGCTTCCTGGTGAACACGCTCGCCATCCGCACGGACCTGTCGGGGGATCCGGCGTTCGTGGAGCTGCTCGACCGGGTGCGGGCGGCGACCGTGGGGGCGTACGCGCACCAGGACCTGCCGTTCGCAAAGCTCGTCGAGGAGCTGCAGGTCGACCGCGACCCGAGCCGCGCCCCGATCTTCCAGGTCGCGCTGAGCTTCGCCGAGGCGCCGGATGACGTCCACGCCGCCGGCCTGACCGTCCGGGTCGAGAACCTCGACCTGCTCGCCGCGAAGTTCGATCTGAACTTCTTCGCCGAGGTCCGCGAGGACGGGTTGTGGGTGGACGTGTCGTATGCGACGGGGTTGTTCGATGCCGGGACGGTGCGGCGCATGCTGGGGCATCTGCGGGTGCTGCTTGAAGGCGCGGCGGCGGACCCGACCCGCAGGCTGTCGCGACTGCCGGTGCTCACCGAGGCGGAGCTGCGCCGGGAGCTGGTGGAGTGGGACGCCCACGTGCTGGACGCGCACCTCAACCCGGTCCCGGTCGGGGTCGCCGGCGAGCTGCACATCGGCGCGGCCGGCGTCCCGTGCGGATACCCCACCCGGCCCGCGACCGAACAGCGGTCGGTCCCCGACCCCTTCCGGCCGGGATGCCGCCTGTACAAGACCGGCGACCTGGTCAAGCGCCGGCCCGACGGCGACCTCGTCTTCCTCGGCCGCTTGGATGGCACCGGCGGCGGCACCGGCGGCAGCAGCGGCACGGCCCAGCAGCCCGTCCCGGCCCCCGCCGCGCAGGGCAAGGCCTACGCCGCGCAGGGCACGGCCTACGCCGCCCCGCGCACGCCGGTCGAGACCGCGCTCGCCGGCACCTACGCCCGCATCCTCGGCCACGAACGGGTCGGCATCGACGACGGCTTCTTCGACCTCGGCGGCAACTCACTCCAGGCCATGCGGCTCATCACCCTGATCGACGACCAGCTGTCGGTCGACCTCCCCATCACCGCGGTGTTCCTCGCCCCCACCGTGCGGCGGCTCGCCGCGCGGATCGAGCAGGCGCGCGGCGCGACCGCGCGACCGCGGGGGCCGCTCGTCGAGCTGACCGAGGAGACGGGCGCCGCGCCGCTGTTCGTCGTCCACGCCGTCGGCGGGACGGTCTACGCCTACGCGCCGCTGGCGAGCGAGCTCGCCGGCTCCTTCACCGTGTACGGCGTCGAGGCGGCCGGGCTCGGCGAGGGGACCGCGCCCGCCGAGTCGCTCGACGCGATGGCGTCCACGTACGCCGAGGCCATCCGCGCCGCGCAACCTGAGGGGCCGTACCGCATCGCCGGCTGGTCGATGGGCGGGCTCGTGGCGTACGAGATCGCCCGGCGGCTCGAGGCCGGCGGCGAGCGGGTCGCCTTCCTCGGGCTGCTCGACGCCCCCTTCGACCTGTCGGGCGGGCCGCCGGCCGGCGAAGATCGGCTCGCGGCGGGATTCGTGGCCGACGCGGCCCGCACGCTCGGCTGGGCGGAGTCCGGCCCGGCCGCCGCGGCGGCGGGCGCCGCCGAGCGCCTGGACTGGCTGGCCCGGCGGCTGGACGGCGGGGACCCCGGCTCGGTGCGGGCCGAGATCGACCGCAGGTTCGCGGTGTTCCGCGCGCACACCAGGGCCATCGCCGGATACGCGCCCACGGGTGAGGTGCGCGCCGCCACCCTGGTCGTCGGCGCGCGGCGCTCCCCGAACGCGGAGGCGGCCGGACGCTGGGCCAGTTTCCTCGGGGGTAGCGTGGCCATGATGTCCATCGACAGCGACCACTACGCGTTCCTGCGGCCCCCGCTCGTCCGGGAGGTCGGGGCGGCCATCGGCGAGCGCGCGTCATGAGCGACCACGGCCCGCTGCAGAACCGCGTGCTGCCCACCGGCGAGATCGTCGCGCACCCGGCCCGCGGCCTGCTCATGGGCAACCGCGGCTGCATCCACGGCCCCGACCGGCGGCTCGGCACCTCGCGCTGGCGCAGCAAGATGTGGATCAGCTGCGTGCTCGACTGGCGTGGCCGGCGCCGCGACGTCATGCCGCCCGGCCGGTGGACGGCCCTGTTCTTCCTGGACGAGGCGACCGCGCTCGCGGCCGGACACCGCCCGTGCGGCTACTGCCGCCGCGCCGACTACCGGGCGTTCAACGAGTGCTGGCACGCCGCCCACGGGCTGGCTCGCCGGCCGTACGCGCACGAGATGGACACCGTGCTGCACGCCGAGCGGGTCGAGAGCCGCACCCGCCGCAAGGTGACCCGTCCGGTGCGGGTCGGCGAGCTGCCGGACGGCGCCATGATCCGCCACGACGGCACGATGGCGCTGGTGTGCGGCGGGCTGCTGCTCCCGTGGTCGTTCGACGGGTACGGCACGCCCGAGGCCATGCCGCCGCCGACCATCGTCGAGCTGCTCACCCCGCCGGCGATCGTCGCCGTCCTGGCCGCCGGCTACCGGCCGATGATCCACCCGAGCGCCGGCCTGGATCAGATGACGATGTCGGCCATGGGGTCGGCGGCGGGGTCGGCGTCCAGTGTCTTGAGCAGCGCGTGCTCGACGAACGACGCGTAGGCCGCGTAGCCCCGCCAGATCCGGCGCCACTCCCGCTGCACCGTCGCGTCGCCGACGGTCCGCCGGACGCCGTCGAGATAGGTGACGATGATGTCGGCGGCCTGCTTGGTGTGGCCGGCCGAGATGTTGTCGATCGTCAGGTGCGCCCGCTCGTAGCAGTCGTCGAACCCGTGGTGGTTGAGCTTCTGGATCTCGTGCAGCCGTAGCTCGCCGAGCCCGAACATCTCGATGGCGAGGTTGTAGCCGAGGATCTCGTTGTAGTACCGGTCGGGGAACAGCGCCAGACAGAGCTGGTACAGCGAGAACCCGTAGAGCTCGTCCGGCAGCTCGTCCTGGTCCATGAACGCCGCGTCGCGGATGTGCGGCAGCCGGATCCCCATGCTGCCCAGCGCGGTGTGGATCAGCGTGAGGTGGTTCTTGCGCAGGTCGCCGTGGCCCATCTCGTCCGCGTAGATCGAGAACAGCATCTCGTCGCTCGGCCGCTCGCGGTGCCCGGTGCCGGCGAGCCGGTGCAGCCAGGCGCCGTCGATCAGGGCGCCGAGCGCGTAGGTCGTCTGCAGGAAGATCACCGTCTCGCGGTCGGGGATCTCCTCCAGCGGCCGGTACGGCTTGACCAGCTTGTCCCAGTAGACGCGCTCGCACCGCTCGTACAGAGCCTCGGGGGTGTAGTCGAAGTACGTGGCGTCGGTGTAGCGGCCGCCGGCGCCGTGCGTGAACAGGATCTCGCCGCCGGCGAGCACCTCGTCCACCCGGCGGGCGGCGAGCGGCAGGGTGTTGGGGAAGTTCTCGATGTTGACCAGGCGATGGAAGAGTTCGCGGTCGTCGCGCGGCCGGGCCTCGGCGATCACGATGTCGGGCGGGGCGCCGCGCCGGATCGCGGCCAGCCATTCCGCGGCGCGCGCGTCGCCCGCGGTGTTGACCGAGATCTCGATCTCGGGCCGTTCCCCCGCGCGGACCGACTCGACCCACGCCTTGAAGACCTCGGCCTCCCGCTCGTCGAAGATGCCGAACATCGGTCCGCCGAACTTGATGGCCTCGACGAAGCGCGCCGCCTTCCCCCCGCGTACCTGCGGGGACTCGCGGAACTCGCGGATGAACTCGGCGAGGTCGAGCTCCGGGTCGGCGAACGTCTCGGCGAGGGTGCGGCCCCCGACCTGGACGGTGCCGTGCTGGCTCCCGGCGAGCGGCGCGTGCCTGGCCACGATCTCGGCGACCCGCGATTCCAGCGAGAGGCCGTCGCGCCACGCGGCGAGCTCGCCGAGCATGGCGACGTGCTCGCGTTCCAGCGCGAGCGTCAACCTGATCGCCGCGCGCAGCCGCCGCCGCTCGCCGGGCCCGGCCAGCGCGAGGTACGCGGCGAGCGTCTCCCGCAGCGTACGGTCAGGCAGCGGCGGTGGGGTCCCGGTGACCAGGTCGTCGACGCCCAGCGCGTAGGCGGCGTAGTGGACGCCGACCACCTCGGGCAGGAAGTTGGCCGGCAGCCGCGACAGAGCCAGGTAGAAGCAGGCGTGCAGGGCGGTCAGCGGCCGCGCGCCGGCAGCCGCGAGAAAGCCGGCGGCACCGATCTCGGGCAGCACGATGTCGAGGCTCTCCAGGGCGCGGCGGCGCACCGCGTCCGACGCGCGGCGCGGCCGGCCGGCGCCGCGCAGCGCGTAGTGCTGGGCGAACAGGCGGTTGACGATGACGGACGGCTGGGTCGCCGGCTGGGAGATCAGGTCGAGCCAGCAGCCGCCGAGCAGCCCCAGGGGCGCGCGCTGCCGCAACACGATCTCGCGCACGTCGGGCGCGGCGCCGGTCAGGGCGCCGAGCGCGCCGGCCAGTTCCGCGCGGACCGCGGCGACCTGCCCGGCGATGCCGTTGGCCTCGTCCCGGATTCCGTCCGCGACCTCGTCGGCGAGCCCGTCGTGGACCTCGTCCTGGAGCCCGTCCTGGGCCCCGTCCTGGGCCCCGTCCTGGGCGGCCGCGCGCAGGAAGGCGTCGACGATGCGGCGCGCGGCGAGCAGCGTCGCCTCGGACTCCCGGTCGCGCACCAGGCGGTGGAACATCGCCTCGGGGCGCAGCGCCAGGATCGCCGCCGCCTCGTCCCGTGCGGCGGCGCTGAACTCGAACGGGCGGGCGGGCAGCGCGGCGGTCGTGTCGGGGAGTTCGAAGATCCGGTCCGGTGCGATGGACATGCCGGCCCCTTCGCTATCGCGGGAGCTTTCTGAGCAGCACGCCGATCCGCGAGCCGGGCACGCTCGCGGCCAGCAGGTAGTGGTGGTCGGCCCGTACGTGGCCGGCGGCGGCCCGGTCGACCAGGTTGATCAGCGGATCGGCCGCGAAGCAGTGCCCGACGCGCGCGATGTTGTCGACATGGATCTGGTCCATGGTGAATCCCGCCTGCCGTTCCTTCATCACCACGAGCGGCTTGAGGAGGTTCGCACCCATCAGCCCGGAAACGTCGCCGAGCTTCATGCCCAGCGGCGCGAGGAGCCGGTCGTTCACCTGCCGGGCGAGGTCCGAGCTCAGCTCGTTCGACCACTCGAGTGACGCCGCCTCCTGCGCGGTCGCGCAGGACACGAGCCGGTAGCCGTCCGCGTGCCTGGCCGCTTCCCCGTCGGCGGACACCACGCAGCTCGCCGCGCCGTCGCTGAACAGCGCGTAGTTCGTGACCCGCAGGGACTCGTCGGCCACCCGGTCGGTCGTGACGACGAGGACGCGGCGGTGCCGGCCGGCGGCCACGAACGCGCTCGCCACGTCGAGCGCGGCCAGCAGGTTGACGCAGCGGTTGAGGGTCTGGCCGTAGAAGGGGAGGTCAGGAAGCCCGATTCCGGTGAGCACCCGCTCCACGAACGCGCCGTGACCCTCGGCCGGCCCTGGGATCCGCGTGGAGCACAGCAGCAGGGCGTCCACCGACGCCGGGTCGGTGCCGGCGGCCAGCAGCGTCGCCGACCCGCTGCCGATCGCCAGGTCCGCGAGGTCGCGTTCCGTGCGGTGGATGTCGCCCCAGCCCCAGAGACCGGCGTCCGGCGGCATCCCGAACTCCGCCGCCCGCGCGGCCAGATTCTCGATGGTCGTGTGATGGGCCCGGTGCTCGCCGAGCACGTACCGCGGCCCGTACAGGAAGACCTCGTTCGGATCCCGGCTCATGTCGCGGCCCCCTTCCTGCGCGTCCTCAGATCAGCTCGACGTGGTGGTCGGCACGTACGAGGGTCAGCAGGAGGTCGATGGCGGCCTCGGGACCCCGCTCGAAGTAGAAGTGGCCGCCGTCGGCCCAGTGGCAGGCAGGGGCGTCCTTGACCTCGTCGCGCCACGGCTCGAGCTGGGCGGGGCCGACGTGCGGATCGTCGCGGCCGCAGATGAGCGAGAGACCCACCGGGAGGGGCTCCGCCGGCCGGTACCGGTAGCCAACGGCCATGTGGAAGTCGGCGATCAGCCCGGGCAGCAGCAGCTCCCGCAGCTCGTCGTCGGCGACGACCTCCGCCGGGAGCCCGCCGAAAAAGACGATCGCCTCGGCGAACGCCTTGCCCTCGAGGCCGGCGATGTCGCGTACCCGTTGCGAGGGCAGCAGCGAGGGCGCCGAGCAGCCGGACGCGACGAGGTGCCGCAGCGTCGGCAGCCCGGCGAGCCGGCGGGTGACCTCGAAGGCGACGAGCGCGCCGAGGCTGTGCCCGAACAGGTAGACCGGCCGGTCGTCACTCGCGCTGACCGCGCGGATCGCGGCGGCCGCGCCGTCGATGTACTCCTCGATGGTGGGCGCCGGCTCGTGCGCGCGATGCTCGCGCCCCGGCCGGCAGACGGCGAGGACCTGCGCGTCGCCGCCGAGAGCCGGCTGCCACCCGAGGAACAGCCGCGGGCTGCCGCCGGCGTGGGGAAAGCAGAAGACGCGGGCGGCGCCAGGCGGCGGCTCGGCGCCCGCGGTGACGAACCAGTCCATGGCCCTCGTTCCTCACAACCTGAAGTTCCTCACAACGTGAAGGTCCGCGTAACCGATCGGGACGGGTCGCCCGGCCGCAGGTGCAGCTCGCCGCGGCCCGGCACGAGGACGACCGCCGCGACGGTGCGCTCGCTGCGGATGTCACCGGTGTCCGCGACGCAGACCGGCGGCGCCGACAGCAGCCCGAAGTGGTCCTCGACGCCCGCGTCCGGCGACAGCTCGGACAGGCCGCTCCGGCAGGCCTTCAACCGCAGCAGCGAAGAGTTGCGCGCGAAGACGTTGAGCTCGTCGCGGGCGGCGAAGCCAGGGTGCAGGAAGTGGTTGGTGTGCTCGGTTGCGTCGACTTCGCGCAGCTCGTCGCCGAGGATCTCGACGCAGGCGGCCCTGGTGGCGTCGCACAGGATCAGCGACCTGGAGCTGGCCAGCCGCAGGCCGCGCAGGATCTCGATCGCGTGGTCGACCCCGGACGCGGTGTCGAGCAGATGGCGGATGGCCAGATAGGGCGGGAGGCCGGGGCGCCAGTCGCCGCCGAGCACGAGGTTCAGGCCGATCGCGAGGCCGTCGCCGTTGACGCCGAGGTAGCCGAGCAGGCCGCCGAAGCTGAGCACCAGCGCCCGCCGCCCGTTCCTCGTCACGTCGAGCACGGCGATCTGGTCGTCCAGGTCACCGTTGAGGTCGACCGTCTGCGCGAGCACCCCGGACCGGACGTACGTCGTGCAGTCGCCCATCGTCGGGATCTTCTGGTAGCCCATGATCTCGCGGCGGAGCTGCAGCAGCAGCGCCGGCTCGTGGCCGATGCCGGCGCCTTCGCCCAGCCCGCGGATCTCCTCGGCCAGATCGGGGGTCGCGGCGCGGATCTCCGCCTCGTACGCGGAGAGCATCGGCCGCAGCGAGTCCAGCGACACCGGCGAGTCCGGCGCCGGCAGGAGCCGGTTCAGGCGGCACAGGTCGTCGGCGAGGAACGCGCGCAGCGCGCCGGCCCGCGCGGCGCCGTGCCGGTACCCCGCCTCGAACGGATCGCCGGTGACCCGGACTAACGGGATGCCCTCCGCGTTCCTGAGCCGGGTCATGACGCGGGCGCCTTCACTTTCTCGTGGACCGCCAACTGGTCACGCACCCACGGCCATTCAGCGCGAAGGACGCTGTAGAAGACGGCGTCGCGGCGCCGGCCCCCCGGCATGGGGTTGAAACTGCGGAGCGTGCCCTCTTCGGTGGCGCCGATGTTGCGCAGCGCGTGGCGCGCCTTGACGTTCAGCCGGTCGGTCTTGAACTCGACGCGCTCGGCGCCCATCTTCTCGAAGGCGTGCTCCATCATCAGGTACTTCGCCCACCGGTTCACGCCGCGGCCCTGGAATTCCAGGCCGAGCCACGACCAGCCGATTTCGAGGCGCCCGTCCCGCTCGAACATGTTCCCGATGCTCATGCTGCCGGCGGACCGATTCGAGCGCTTGTCGATGATGTGGTACGGCACCCGCCGGCCGGCCGCCAGATCGGCGATCCCCATGTCGAAGAACGCGTCGAAGTCGGCGTCGGTCTCGATCATGATCACGAAGAAGCGCCAGATCTCGGAATCCATGGCGATGGCGCGCAGCGCCTCGCGGTCGTCGGGGACGACCGGGCGGAGCAGGACGTGCTCGTTCTCGAGCGTGGTCGCCGCGACCTCGGCCCAGCCCACGTCACACCGCCGTTCCGGCGCGGCGGGCCAGCGCCGTGGTGACGTCGCGCAGCGTGCGCATAGCGGCCACGTCCGCCTCGGTGAACTCCGACAGGGCGACCCCGGTGGCGTCGCAGACCGACATCAGGAACACGACCTTGTTGAGCGAGGTGAGCCCGTAGCCCTCGGCCATTTCGAGATCGAGGTCGAGGTGTTCCGGTGCGACGGCCGGCTCCACCACGCGCGCGAGGTTGTCGCGCGCCGCGGTTTCGATATCAGCGGGCATGGATGACTCCAGAGTTCGGTTCGCCTGACGGGCCAAACTCGACCGCGACGTTTTATGGGATTTAAAGGCAGACACGATTACCCAGTGCGCTATCTTGACAGCTGGTGCGTCTGACAGTTTTATTAGGTCTCCGGCCACGGATATACCGTTACGCTAGTCGCCGGATACTTCGGTGTCAATGCACGGATTGTCACCACATCGGACGTTCATGCTCTGCACAAATACAAAGGGGGATGGTACGGATTTACTGGCTACAGTTCGTGACGTCGGGTCACGACGCCGACACTTCGCCGCCCGGTGAAACGTCGCGGGTCTAGCGTTGAGGTCATGACCGACCGGTACGCCAGGTTCCGCGCCCTGCACCACGCGGCCGAGCCGCTGCTGCTGCCCAACGCGTGGGACTACGCATCGGCCGCCGCGCTGGTCGACGCCGGCTTCGCCGCGATCGCCACCACCAGCCTGGGCGTGGCCGCCGCGGCAGGAAAGCCCGACGCCCACGGCGCCACCCTGCCGGAGAACCTCGCCTTGGCGACGGCGGCGGCCCGGCTGCCGTGCCTGCTCAGCGTCGACATCGAGGCGGGGTTCGGCGCCGACCCCGCCGGCGTCGCCGCCGTCGTCGAACGGCTCGCCGAGGTGGGAGTCGTCGGCGTCAACGTCGAAGACGGCCGGCCGGACGGCACCCTCGCCGACCCCTCGCCGCAGGCCGACACGATCCGCGCCATCAAGTCGCGCGTCCCCGACCTGTTCGTCAACGCACGCACCGACGCCTACTGGCTGAGGGTCGACCGGCCGCTGCCGGAGGCGCTGTCCCGCACCGAGGTGTTCGCCGGGGCCGGCGCCGACGGGGTCTTCGTGCCCGGCATCGCCGCCGACGAGGACATCTCCGCCCTCGTCGCGCACGCGCCCGTCCCGGTGAACGTCCTGTTCATCGCCGGCCGGCACACGCTCCCCGGCCTGGCCGCGCTCGGCGTCCACCGCGTCAGCCTCGGGTCGCTGCTGTTCCGCGCCGCGCTCCACGCCACCGTCCAGGCCGCCAGGGACATCGCGGACGGCCGGCCGATCACCGCCGGCCTGCCCTCCTACGGCGACGTCGTCTCGCTGATCGGCGGGGGGTGACCGGCGGCGCCCGGGCCGCGTCAGGTGGCGTAGACCGCGAACTCCCACAGCGAGTAGCCCCACGACGTGGCCCGCGTGGTGCCGTACATGCGCACGTACCTGGCGGTCCGCGGGGTGAAGGTGAGGTTGTCGACGCCGCCGTCGCCGCTCGCCGTCGAATAGACGGTGGTCCAGGTGGAGGCGTTGCCCGACACCTGGATCTTGTACGCCTTGCCGTACGCGCGGTCCCAGCGCAACAGCACCCGGCCGACCGACTTGGCCGAGCCGAGGTCGACCCGGATCCACTGCGGGCTGCGGTACACGCTTGACCACCGGGTGGTGGAGTTGCCGTCGACCGCCTTCGCGGCCGCGTAGGTCGACGAGTACGTGCTCGACACCGCCACGGGCCGCTTCATCGCGAGGTTGGGCTTCTTCGTGAACGTGGCGGTGTAGGTGGTGTTCGCGTCCGGCGCGACGATGTCGTGCGCCGCCGCGCCGCCGTCGGACCAGGACGCGAACTGGTAGAGGCCGTCGCTCAGCACCGCAAGCCGCGGGGCCGCCACCGACACGGCGGACCGCACGATCACGGTCTTCTTCAGCGGCGCCGGGGCCGAGGTGTCCAGCAGCCCGAGCGGCACGCCGCCGGGGGCGCTGGCGACGGTCACGTCCGCCGTCTTCGGGTCGAGCCGCCGGCTCGACGTGCCGGTGAGCCCGTCGGAATCGGTGACGGTCAGTCGCAGCTCGATCCACGACGGATACTCGTGGTCCGGCGCGACGAAGGAGCCGGTCGGCCCGGTGAAGTGCGTGATCAGGTGCTCGTGGCAGCCGCCGCCAGGACAGTGATGCATGATCACCGCCCAGTCGTACGCGGAGTCGGGCAGCGCGCCGTCCTCGGTGTCGGTCGCGCCGCCCGAGAAGCCGATCGTGTCGCCGACCCGCCACGTCGTGCCCGCGGCCGGCCCGGTGATCGTCACCGCCGGCGGGCTGTAGCCCGGCTTGATCGTCACCTCCGCCGTGTCGGCGGCGCCCTGGCCGTCGGTCACCCTGAGCCGTGCCGTCACCGTGCCCTTGGTGTCGTACGTCCTGCTGGCGGTGGGCGCGGTGCCGTCGTTGAAGATCCCGTCGCCGTCGAGGTCCCAGGCGTAGGTCAGCGTGCCGCCCTCGACGTCGCTGGACGGCCGGCCGTCGAACCGCACGGTCAGCGGGAGCGGGCCGCTGGTCGCGTCCGTCTTGATCGCCGCGGTCGGCGGGTTGTTCCCCGCGGTGTAGACGTACCGCAGGATCCGGCCGCCCGTCATGTCGACGGCGAAGATGTCGCCGTTCGGGCCGGCCTGCAACTGGATCGGGCCGCCCGGCATCCCGGTGGCGAAGCTCTGGATCTTCGTCCGGTCCGGCAACCCGTTGGCGCCGGCCTTCATGACCCAGATGCACGCCCTGCTGTAGTCGGCGAAGAACAGCCCGTTCCGGTAGGCCGCCGGGTAGGTCGTCCCCGTGTAGAACGCGAGACCGCTGATCGAGGCGCTGGACCCGTTGACGCACGGATCTCCGGAGACGACGTGGGCCTTGTGGCCGTAGGTGTAGTACGGCGCCTGGACCGCGCCCGACCCCGCCGCGTACAGCTTCTCGCACAGGTTGAGGTCGACCGCGTCGTACCCGCTCTGCCGCGCCGCGCCCTCGTAGCAGGGCCAGCCGAAGTTGGTGACCTTGGCGGTCGGATCGGCGAGCCGGTCGATCTCCTCCCAGGTGTTCCAGCCGACGTCCCCGGCCCAGATCTCGTTGGTGCCGGGCCGGAACGTGAACCGGAACGGGTTGCGCAGCCCCTCGGCGACGAGCCGCCGGGCGTTGTCGTCGGCGCCGCCGCCGTTCGGGTTGCCCGCGGCCGGCGCCCCGGTGGCCGGGTCGATCCTGATGATGCCGCCGTCCAGCGTGGTGGGGTCGGCGGGCGTCCGCAGGTCCTGCGCGCGCAGGGCGCCGCCCTCGGCCGACGGCGCGGCCAGCGGCGAGCCGGCGGGCTTGGGCGGATCGCCGCAGACGTTGGTCTTCTGACCGTAGTCGGTCGCGTAGAAGCCGCCGCCCTCACCGCCGCCCGCGTACAGCATGCCGTCCTTGCCGAAGGCAATCGTGCCGATGGAATGGCTGGGGTACTGCTGGCACCAGTCCTCGACCAGGACCTTCTCCGTGACGGTCCCCGCCGCGCCGCCGCCGGGGTTCAGCACGGCGAGCCTGGCCGACACGTCGCAGCCCTTGCCGGTCGGGTCGGCGCACTCGTCGTCCGTGCCGTTGGACGACGGCCACCTGCCCGGCGGTCCGCCGATCACGCCGTTGTAGGTGTAGAGGACGTAGATCTTCGGGTCGGCGGGGAAATTCGGGGCCAGCGCCATCCCGAGCAGGCCGCGGTCCCAGTAGTTGTCGACCTCGGTCCGCAGGTCGGCGTAGACGGTGGGGGTGGTGTCGGTGAGCGAGTCGTACATCTTGACGACGCCGCCCTTTTCCGCCACGAACACCCGGCCGTCCGGCGAGAACTGCACGTTGGTCGGGTTGGTGAGGCCGGTGATCACGGCCTTCTGCTGGAAGCCGCTCGGCACCGCGAGCGCCGCCCGGGCCCGATGGGCGGCGGTCCCGGACAGGATGACGGCGAGCGATGCGACGAGCAGCGTCGCGACGAGCATGCGCAGCGGCCGCGCGACCATCGGGAACCCCCTCCGAGTCCGCGACGGAGGTCCCCGGAACCCCCCGTACGCAGGCAAGGATGACGTAGATCCCCGCTAATAGGGCGAAATGGTCCTAACGCGGCCAAATTGACAACCACGCGGGCCGGGCACGCGTCGAAACGCGTCCAGGTCAGGGAGCCGCCACCGGCGGGGCGTCATATGCCACCGCCTTGCCGCAGTAGCTGGGCGGCAGCGTGACCAGCGGGTCGCGGCACACCTGCACGACGACCCGCGTGATCTGGCCGGCGGCCTTGGCGGGCGCCAGCGTGAACTCGAAGCCCACCACCGCGTTGTCGGCCTTCGCCTCCCTCTCGGCCACGATGGCGGTGCCCGAGTAGGCGGTGAACGTCGCCCTCGAGAAGAAGCCGTCGTCGCGGCAGGCGAAGCTCGTGTCGCCGGTGAGGGGGTGGTCGGTCACGGTCCCCCTGACATCGACGGCCGTCAGGGGCAGCGGCGAGCTGAACAGGCCGTACTGCCAGGTCAAGGTGCCCTCGGTCGAGCCGTACCGGCAGGCGTCACCCGAGTCGGCGGCGAACGGCCGTTGAATCGCTGGACCCGCCAGCGCCGGCGTCGACGCGACGATGCCGCCGGTGATCGCGACGGCGGCCGCCCCAAGAGCTCCCAGCATCTTCATCATTCGCTTTCCCCTTCGGGATGGGATCCGCACCGCGATTGTGAAGGACCGCCCCGACGGGGGAAACGGGTCTTTCACGAGATTCAGGCCAAGTCCGGCCGCGTTCGGGATCAGGCCGGCGCCGCCGTCCCCGCCTGGGTTCTCGACATCCGCCGATCAGCGGAGGACGGTGATGGCAGTCACATCGGCCTACCCGAGAGGAGGGGGCTGTGCCCGAGCCGTACCAGGCCGTCGGACTGGTCCCCACGATGACCGGCATCCGCTACCGCGACGAGATCAAGAAGAACCTCGACCACATCTCCCACCTGATCAAGGCGGCCTCGTGGCTGTCCTCCCTCGACCTGCCGGTGCGGCTGATCGCGATCCCGGAGGGCGCGCTCCAGGGCTTCAACGACGAGGTCCTCGACGCCGACCACGAGGAGTTCGCGCGCGAGTGCGCGATCGACGTCCCAGGTCCGGAGACCGACTGGCTCGGCGAGCTCGCCCGGCGGTGGAACACCTTCCTCATCGCGCAGGCCAAGGCCCGCCACCCGGAGTTCCCCGGGCGGTTCTTCAACATCGGTTTCGTCCTCGACCCGCAGGGCGAGATCGTGCTCAAGCACTACAAGACGGTCCCGCTGCTGCCGGTCGAGCACTCGGTCACCCCGCACGACGTGTGGGACAGGTGGGTGGAGCTGTACGGGGAGACCCTGGACTCCTTCTATCCCGTCGTCGACACCGAGATCGGCCGGATCGGCATCCTGATGGCGAACGAGGCGTCCTACCCGGAGAACGCGCGCGGCCTGGCCATGAACGGCGCCGAGGTGATCTACCGCGGCCCCTACCCGCACCCGCACGTCGGCAACGGTCTCTACGAGATCCAGAACCGGGCCCGGGCGCTGGACAACAACGTCTACCTGATCGCCTGCAACGTCGGCACGTACTACCTCACCGCGGACTCCGACATCGCGATCGACACCTTCGGCGGCGGCTCGATGATCGTCGACTACAAGGGCCAGATCGTCGGGCGCCACGACTACAGCGGCGCCTCGTCGTGGGTCGCCGGAACGATCGACATCGGCGCGCTGCGCTCGTTCAGGGCGAACGCCCAGTGGGACAACTGGATCAAGGATCTCAAGACCGAGCAGTACGCGCTGATCTACGACCGGCCCATCTACCCCAAGAACCTCTACCTCGACCGCAAGCCGTACGACCACGCCGGCTACCGCCGCGAGGTCATCGACAAGCAGGTCGAGTTGATGTACGAGCGCGACATCTGGGTGCGCCCCGAGCGCCGGGAGCGGAGGGACGGCACGACGGGCGGCGGGACGTCCTGACCACCGGCGACCGGTCTCACAGCGGCCGGCGGCCGGCGAAGCCGAGCTCGCTGAGGTGGTACCACGCCAGCTCGGCGTCGCCCTCGAGCCAGCACAGCCGTACGGAACGGCCGTCCAGCCGGGACGGGAAGTCGAGCAGCAGCGGCGCCAGGCCCTTGACCTCGATGCCCTGGGCGGCGAACCAGCCGACCATGTCGTCCAGCCGGGCCTCGAGCGCCTTCGCCTCCGGCACGCCGCCCAGCTCAGACGAGCCGCCCGTGCCCAGCTCGAAGGAGAGCTGCCGGAGATCGGCCCTGACCCGGATCAGCTCGGCGGCCAGCTCGAGGACCTCCGGCAGCAGGGCGCGCGCCTCGGCGACGGTGAACTCGCGCTCGGGCATGTGTCAGGGCCACCCCCTCGCATGTTGGCAGCGTAGGTTACCGGATCTGCGTCGCCGCCCACCGGTCAGGTGTGGCCGATGACCCGATGGGGGCGGTAGGGCGCTTCGAGCCGTGCGATCTCTTCGTCCGTCAGGGCCAGGTCGACGGCCGCCACGGCGTCCTCGATATGACCGATCTTGGTGGCGCCCACGATGGGTGCGGCCACCGCCGGCCTGCCGAGCAGCCAGGCGAGCGCGACCGTCGCCGCCGGCACCTCCCGTTCGGCGGCGACCGTGCGTACGGCGTCGACCACGTCGAAGTCGGCGTCGTCGTAGCGTTCGTCCGCCAGCGGATCGTCACCGGCCCGTACGGTGAGCCGCGCGCCGCCTCTGGCGCGGTTGCCGGCCAGCAACCCCCGCGCCAGCGGGCTGTAGGGCAGCACGCCCACGCCCTGGTCGAGGCAGCACGGGATCATCTCCCGCTCCTCCTCGCGGTAGGCGAGGTTGTAGTGGTTCTGCATCGTGGCGAATCGGGTCCAGCCGGCCGCCCCCGCGACGTACTGCGCCTTGGCGAACTGCCAGGCGTACATGCTGGACGCCCCGATGTAGCGGGCCTTGCCGGCGCGCACGACATCGTGCAGCGCCTCCATCGTCTCCTCGATGGGCGTCTCGTGGTCCCAGCGGTGGATCTGGTAGAGGTCGACGTGATCGGTGCCGAGCCGGGTCAGCGAGGCGTCGATGGCGGCCAGGATGTGCTTGCGCGACAACCCCCGGTCGTTGGGACCGGCGCCCATCGGAAAGAAGACCTTGGTCGCGAGCACGTAGTCGTCCCTGCGCGGGAACAGCTTGGCGAGCAGCCGCCGGGTGACCTGCTCGCTCATGCCGCGGTCGTACACGTCGGCGGTGTCGAAGAACGTCACGCCCGCCTCGACCGCCCGTCTGACGAGCGGCTCGGCCTCGTCCTCGGTGAGGTGCCAGGCCCGCTCCGTCCGATGCCCGAAGCTCATCATGCCGAGGCAGATCCTGGACACCTTGAGCCCGGACGATCCGCACCGTACGTACTCCATCGCCACACCTCTCGCAGCATGCCAAGCCCTCCCGCGGCTGGCTCCACACCCATAAGATCATCCGGTCCGCCGCGCCGGAATGGCCGACCCAAGGCGCCCGGCCCC
>DASUWU010000012.1:0-46464 GCA_036378315.1 Streptosporangiaceae bacterium
GTCGATGACCAGGGTGCGATCGTCCTTCTGGAGCCGTACGCAGGCGTGGGTGAGCTTCGTCAGACGCATGGACCGATCATTTCATCCGGGTCGCCGCCGGAGAATGGTGGAGGTAGCACCACCCCGAACCAGGGTGTTGGCGCCGCTGCCCGCGCCGGCTCGCGTCGCCATGCTCGAAGCATGATGACCATTGCCCTCCTGCCCGTCATCGCCGTCTGGGCGTACGCCGCCGTGGAGCTCCACGCGCTCGCCCTCCGTCGCGGCCGGCGCGGCGTACGGTCGGCCGCGCGACGGGCCGGGATCGCCCTGTTCGTCGGGATGCTGCTGGCCGTCGCCGCCGTGGCCGTCGCGGTCGCCGTGGCCGGCGTCGCGCGTTGGTGGCTGGCCCCGCCGCTGCTGGTGCCGGCAGCGGCGGCCCTGTGCCTCACCCGGCCGCGCCTCGGCCGGCTGGTCCGGCGGCTGTCCGCCGACCCGTGGGGCCCAAGCGATCCGGCCGTACGGCAGGCCGCCGGACACCCCGCCGTCGTCGTTCCCGCGACGGCCGCCCTGCTGGGTTCCCTCGTCGCCGGGCTCGCGACGACCTGGCCGATCGCCCTCACGGTGTACGGGTTCGTGGCCGCCGCCACCGCCGGGATGGTCCTGGACGCCAGGCGCCGCCTGGCCCGGTCGGAACGGCTGAGGACGGGCACGCTGCCATGCGTCCTCGTCCGCCCGGCCCACGTGCCCGCGCCGTACGGCCGTACGAACGAACCGCGGGAACGCCGCCCGGCCGCCGCCTGACCGGCACTTACTTCCGCGGCGCGCGTACTCCCCTGAGCGCCTCGCTGGCCCAGCAGACGAGGATGCCGGTCACGTGCCCGTCAACCCTGGCCGAATGAGGGCAGCGGAGCGGCATGCGCTCGCCGCGGGCGGCCGAGCGGAAGGGACGCTGCGGCTACGGGGCGACGGCGGCGGATGGATGCGTATCGGCGTGGCCGCGAGCCACGTACTACTGGTCGGGGACACCAGCGCCGCGCTGGTCACCTTGTCCGTCGACAGCCCATCCCGCGCGCGCGGTACCGTCGGCTGATCGGCGTGGCACGAGGCCGACGCACTTCAGGCTCCGCCTGACCGCGTCTGGTCACCTGCACGAACGGAGTGGCATGGAGATCTGGATCAACCCCGAGTGCTCGAAGTGCCGGTCCGCGCTGACCCTGCTCGACGCCGAGGGCGCCCACTACACCGTCCGCTACTACCTCGAGCAGCCACCAACCGCCCAGGAACTCGTGGAGGTATTGGCGCGCCTGGGCCTGGAGCCGTGGGACATCACCCGGGTGGGCGAACCGATCGCCGAGGAACTGGGCCTTGCGTCCTGGCCTCGGGACGACGCCGGCCGGCAACGCTGGATCGACGCCCTGGCCACACATCCGGCCCTGATTCAACGCCCGATCATCACCGCCGACGACGGCACCACCGCTGTAGCCCGTTCACCAGAAGCGGTCCGGGCGATCATGAAGGCGTCCGGCCAGGACGGCGACGGATGATCCCATCCGGCAGCACAGCGACTCTCGCCGGGGTCCGCACCGTGGCGTACGGGGGATCGGCGCCGAGGTGAACTTCACGCGACCGGAGGCAGACCGACCGTAACCGCCGCACCGTGTCGGGTGCCTCTTCTAAGCTGGATCGCATCCGACGACGGATGCCTGGGGGCGGCTCATGGCAGAGCGCTGGAGAACCATCAATGGTCGGCGGGTTCTGATCGGCGCTGATGGCGGTGGCTCGGGAACGGTCGTCACGGTCGGGTTAGCCGCGGCCATGATCCTGGGGAGTGGCGGCGTCGTCGGGGTCGGGGAGGTCGGGAGCTCGGCGGTGAGCGTGCGGACCGTCAGGGCCCACAAGGCGGACGCGAAGCGTGCCGCGCGCTCGCGCAAGCCCGACCAGGCATGGCGGCGTATCGGCATGCGGCGGCTGAGGCAGCCGGTCAGCAGACGGAACTTGTCCTGTGTGCTCGCCACCTTCGGCGAGGTGCGCCGAACCCTCATCCGCCATCCGTGTACGTCGCTGGAGCGGATCCTGTTCCCCATCGCCGACGCGCGGGGAAACACCGCCCTCGTCTCGGTCGCTTGGGTGCGCTTTCGCACCAGCGGCGACCGGAGGCAGTTCCAAAAAGTGATCGACGTCTATGGCACCGGCGACATCAAACCGCTCGCCGCGGGTCCTCTCGGCCTGGCCGGTGTCCGGTTCACCGGTCGCTATTACGGCTCGGTCCCGAGAGGTATGCGGCTCACCGTCGCCGAGGCCGAGGCTGTCAGGGGCACCTTCAAGCCCGAGGTGCTGGACGGAATCGCCGAGATCGCCGCGGAGCTGCCGAGCCCTCCCGGCCGCCGACGGCGGCGTTGATCCGCAGACCGCAGGCAGGTGGTGGCCCATGCGCAGACATCAAATGATGGTCTCATGTGGGCGCCCTACGAACAACCAGTTCGTCGATGGCTGCATTGACCTCATTGAGGCTGTACCCCGTCCGGAGAAAGAGTTCGCGTTGCCCCAGCCATGAGACGACGAATCTGAGCAATTGCTGCCATATTGCAGCAATATCTTGGGGCAATTCCCCCACGGCCTCCCATTCGTTCCGGGAATATTCCGAAACGGGATTGAGGGCGGAAAACTCTTGAAAATCGACATTCGGTTCATCAATCACCCGAATCCGCACCATGGAAGACCTCTCCACGAGGCTTCGAAGGGAGTCGATGCACTCGATCAGTACAGCTACCCCCTCGGGACTCATACCCTCTTGGTCGAGGCGTTCGTCCGGACAGTTTGACAGTTCGTGAGTGATCTGATAAATCACCTCAAATTGCTTAGGCTTTAGGATGATCTGCGACCAGCTGGCACGGCTGGCGCGGTCATCTCCGCTGTTACCGTAGGACATTCTTAAACCAGTTGTAGCCGCCCCTAGGCGTGAACACTGTCCCTCCTTCGCGATCTTCGATCACAACAGCCAACATAATGACCAAGAGCGCGTTCGTCGACACCCCGAACATAATGCGTTCCATCACCGATCAGAGCACGGTCATTCGCGTGGTCTGCGATACTCTTTGCGATCGGGTCGATATCGCAGTTATGCACCAGGACTGGCTCGCCATCAGCCTCAACGTAGTAGGTATGTGTATCAGCGATGGTGAGGTCGTACCCTTTGTCGTCTCCTGAAATCTCTGCGCCGGGACGGCAGTCGCTGAACCGAAGCGACTGGCCGAGCGACACCGGCATCAGAACCCGGCCACGGGAGGAAGGTCCCGGGTCAGCGGCGCAGGGTGGTCTCGCGCTTCATGTGCGACAGCTTGTCGGGGTTGCGTACGGCGTAGAGCCCGGTGATGAGGCCGTCGACGATGTGCACCGCCATGACGGTGTCGATCTCGCCGTCCCGGCGGAAGACCAGCGCCGGGCGGCCGTTGACCTGGGCCGGCCGGAGCGACATCTCGGCGGCGATCCTGCCGACACCGGCGGCGAGCACGCGGGCGACCGGGGCGACCCCCACCACGGGCGACAGCACGGCCTGCACGACTCCGCCGCCGTCACCCAGGAAGACGACGTCCGGCGCGAGCATGTCGAACAGGCGCTGCAGATCGCCGGTTTCGACCGCCCGCTGGAACGCTTCGAGCGCGCGACGGGTCTCGGCGGCCGAAACGCGCCCGCGAGGTCGGCGCGCCGCGACGTGTGCCCGTGCCCGGTGGGCGATCTGGCGGACCGCGGCCGGGCTCTTGCCGACGGCCCCGGCGATCTCGTCGTAGGCGAGGTCGAACACCTCGCGCAGCACGAACACCGCCCGCTCTGTCGGCGTCAGCGTCTCCATGACCAGCAGCATCGCCATCGAGACGCTGTCGGCCAGCTCGATGTCCTCGGCCACGTCCGGTGCGGTCAGCAGCGGCTCGGGCAGCCATGGGCCGATATAGGACTCCTTACGCCGGCGGAGCGTACGCAGCCGGCTCAGCGCCTGCCGGGTGGTGATCCGGACCAGGTAGGCACGCGCGTCGCGCACCGTGCCGAGGTCGACGCCCACCCACCGCAGCCAGGTCTCCTGCAGGACGTCTTCGGCGTCCGCGGCCGAGCCGAGCATCTCGTAGGCGACGGTGAAAAGCAGGTTGCGGTGGGCGACGAACGCCTCGGTGGCCGGGTCCATCGCAGGGCGGCCACCACGCGCGAGCGGCTCGGCCGCCGCGCCCGTTGTCGGCTCGCCGCGCTCGCTCATCGCCGGCTCCTGTCCGTTCGTCCTCGCCCACGCCACACGCACGAGACGCCGGTCCCCACCGCTTTGTGACACCGCGACCGGATCGCGTACGTCACACGACCGCGCTGTCACACCGGTCGGGTCGCCGGCATCTCCATGTCCGTCAGGAGGCCGCGCGCGTACGGCCCCGCGCGGCACGCAACACCCGCGAGTGAGGACGAAGATATGCGACCCCGTATCGACCTGATGGCCAACGAGCTCGGCGCCAGGATCGCCAAGCGGATGTACAACGTCAGCCTGGCGATCGAGCAGTCGCCGCTGCCCAAGGCCGTCCAGGAGCTGGTGATGCTGCGCGCCAGCCAGATCAACGGCTGCGGTTACTGCGTCGACTTCCACACCAAGGAGGCCGCGGCCGCCGGGGAAACCGCGGTCCGGCTCCACCTGGTCGCCGCGTGGCGCGAGTCCACCGTGTTCACCGAGGCCGAGCAGGCCGCCCTGGCGCTCGCCGAGGAAGGGACCCGGCTGGCCGACGCCCACCACGGGGTGTCCGACGAGACCTGGGCCGAGGTACGCGAGCACTACGACGACGATCAGACCGTCGCGCTGATCTCCCTCGTCGCCATGGTCAACGCGGCCAACCGGCTGGGCGTGATCGCGCGTAACCCCGGCGGCTCCTACGAGCCCGGCAGGTTCGCCGGCATGGCGAGCTGACCGGCGGGCGAACCCCGCCCGCTCCGGCGTCGTGATTGCGTCATGGGGGTCGAAGGGGAAGACTCCGGTCATGAACGAGTGGGCGGGCAGGAGCGCGACGGAGATCGCGGCGGCCGTGCGGGCGGGCAAGGCGGCGGCGCGCGACGTCGTCCAGGAGCATCTCGACCGGATCGCCGCCGTCGACGGCGACCTCGCCGCGTTCGTGCGGGTACGCGTCGAGGCGGCCCAGGCGGAGGCGGAGGCGGTCGACGCCCGCGCGGATCGCGGCGACCTGCCGCTGGCCGGAGTGCCCGTCGCGATCAAGGACAACGTGCCGGTCGAGGGCGAGCCGATGCGGATGGGGTCGGCCGCCACCCCCGACCAGCCCCAGGAGCGCGACCACCCCCTCGTGGCCAGGCTGCGCGCGGCCGGCGCGGTCGTCGTCGGCATCACCAACCTGCCCGAGATGGGCATCTATCCCTTCACCGACAACGTCTACGGGGTGACCCGCAACCCGTGGGACACCGCCAGGACCGCGGGCGGCTCGTCGGGCGGGTCGGCCGCCGCCGTGGCGTCGGGCATGGTGCCGGTCGCGCACGGGAACGACGGGGGCGGCTCGATCCGCATCCCGGCGGCCAACTGCGGCCTGGTCGGGATCAAGCCCGGCGCCGGCGTGGTGCCGGGCGACATCGGCGAGGACAGCTGGCACGGCCTGTCGGAGAACGGCCCGCTCGCCACCACGGTCGCCGACGCTGCGCTCGTGCTCTCGGTCATGGCCGGCGACCCGGCGCTGGCCGAGATCGCCGAGCCGGAGCGGGTACGGATCGGGGTGTCGGTCAAGCCGCCGTCCGCGGGGATGACCGTCGCCCCGGAGTTCCAGCGCACGGTGACCGCCACCGGCGCCGAACTCGCCGCGCTCGGCCACACCGTGGAGGCCGACGACCTGCGCGTCCCGTTCTGGGCGGCGAGCGCGTTCACGGTCCGCTGGCTGGCCTACCCCGGCGACGACGCCGGGCCCTACCTGTCCGACCGCGAGCTCGCGAAGCTGCTGCAGCCGCGCACCCGCCGGCACGTCCAGGTGGGGCGCGTCGCGGCGCGGCTGCGGCCGCCGAAGGACTCCGACCGGGAGCGGTTGCGGCGGGCCGTCGCCCCGTACTTCGCCCGGCACGACGTGCTCGCCACCGCGGCGACCGCGCACCCGGCGCCGCCGGCGAGGCGCGGCGAGAACGCCTGGTTGCGCAGCTTCCTCACGTCGCTGCGGTACGCGCCGATGACGGCGGCATGGAACCTCGCCGGCTACCCGGCGATCTCCGTCCCGGCCGGGGTGAGCGAGTCCGGCCTGCCGCTCGCCGTCCAGCTCGTCGCCACCCCGGGCAAGGAGGCCCTGCTGCTCGGCCTGGCCGCACAGCTCGAGCGGCGGCGGCCCTGGCCGCGCTTCGCCCCGGCGTACGAGCCGGCGGCCACGGCCGTCCCGTGATCAGGAGTGCAGTGAGGCGACGAGGCGGCGCATGCCGGCCAGCCAGCGGTCGCGGTCGGCCGCCTTGCGCCGCACGTACTCGGCCACCTCGGGATGCGGCAGGATCAGGAACCGCTCGGCGGTGAGGCCGGCCACCACCGCGTCCGCGACCTCGTCCGGCGTGATCACGGTGCCGGCGGCGGCGACCACGCGGGCCGCCTCGTGGCTCTCGCCGAGACCGGTGTCGAGCATCGCGGTGCGCACCCCCTGCGGGCACAGCGCGCTGACCTTGATGCCCTGGTCGCCGTACGTGACGGCGAGCCATTCGGCGAACGCGACGGCCGCGTTCTTGGTCACCGCATACGGGGCGTCGCCCGGCTGGGTGAGCAGACCGGCGGCCGAGCAGGTGTTGAGCAGGTAACCGGCGCCGCGTTGGAGCATGGCGGGCAGCGCGGCGCGGGCGGCGTGGACGTGCGCCAGGACGTTCACCGACCAGGCCCGCTCCCAGACGTCTGCGGGGGCGTCGAGCCCAAGCCCGGTGGCCACCCCGGCGTTGGAGCACAGCAGGTCGATCGGGCCGAGCTCGGCGACGGCGGCCTCGACCATGGCCCGTACCTGCGCCTCGTCGGCGACGTCCGTGCGCATCGAGATCACCCGCGGGCCGGCGTCGGCCAGCGACGCGGCGACCGCGGTCACCGCGGCCTCGTCGATGTCGGCGAGGCAGAGCCCGGCGGCGCCTTCGGCGGCGAACCTGCGGGCCAGCGCGGCGCCGATGCCGCCGCCCGCGCCGGTGATGACGGCCACGCCGCCGGCCACTCGCATTCCCGCACCATACCGATCCCGGCGCCGTTGGCGACATACCGACCAGTCGGTCGGTCCCGCGCATATCCGTTGATCACCCATGGTTTAAGGTTTGGTGGCATGCGGACCGGACTGGAAGGCAAGATCGCGCTGGTCACCGGGGCATCCCGTGGCATCGGCAAGGCCATCGCCCAGGCGCTCGCCGCCGAGGGCGCCCATCTCGTGCTCGCCTCGCGCAAGCAGGAATCCCTCGACGCGGTGGCCGCGGAGATCCGCTCCGCGCATCCCGACGTCCGGGTGCTGGCCAAGGCGGCCCACGTGGCCAGGGACGAGCAGGCCGCGGCCTGCGTCGACGCGGCGGTCGCCGAGTTCGGCCGGATCGACGTGCTCGTCAACAACGCCGGCACCAACCCCTACTTCGGCCCGATGGTCGACATCGACGAGACGCGGGCGGCCAAGACCGTCGAGATCAACCAGTTCAGCATCGTGCGCTGGACCGGCCTGGTCTGGAAGGCGTCGATGGCCGAGCGCGGCGGCGCGGTCGTCAACATCGCCTCGGTGGGCGGCATGGCCACCGAGATCGGGATCGGCTACTACAACGCGACCAAGGCGGCGGTGATCCACCTGACCCGCCAGTTCGCCATGGAGCTCGCGCCAGGCGTCAGGGTCAACGCGATCGCGCCCGGCATCGTCAGGACCCACCTCGCCCGCGCCCTGTGGGAGGGGAACGAGGAGGCCATCAGCAAGTACATGCCGCTGGGGCGCATCGGCGAGCCCGCCGACATCGCCGGCGCCGCGGTCTTCCTCGCCGGCGACGCCGCGTCCTGGATGACCGGCCAGACGCTGGTGGTCGACGGCGGCTCCACCGTCCGCAGCTCCATCGCCTGAGCCATGGCCGGCCCTCAGGACACCACGGAAGGCCGCTGGGGACTGACGATCCCGCTGCGCGGCCCGGCGCTGCCCGCGCAGCGCGACATCATCGCCGAGCTCGGCGACCTCGGCTACACCGACGCCTGGTCGGCGGAGAGCAACGGCACCGACGCGTTCACCCCGCTCGCGCTCGCCGCCGAGTGGGCGCCGGCGCTGCGGCTCGGCCCGGCGATCGTGCCCGTCTACACCCGCGGTCCCGCGGTGCTGGCCCAGCAGGCGGCGACCATGGCGCAGCTGGCGCCCGGACGGTTCGTCCTGGGCATCGGCACTTCGGCCCCGGCGATCGTCCGGGACTGGAACGGCGTCCCGTTCACCGAGCCGTACCGGCGGGTCCGCGACACGCTGCGCTTCCTGCGCCGGGCGCTGGCCGGCGAGAAGGTCACCGAGGAGTACGAGACGTTCTCCGTCCGGGGGTTCCGGCTCGACGTCGAGCTGGAGTCGCCGCCGCCGATCGTGCTGGCCGCGCTGCGCCCTGGCATGCTGCGGCTGGCCGCGCGCGAGGCCGACGGCGCCATCACCAACTGGCTGGCCCCGCGCGACGTACGGACGGTGCGGGCGGCCTTCGGCGAGGACAAGGAGCTGCTCGCGCGGATCTTCGTCTGCCCCACGGAGGACGCCGGCGAGGCGCGGCGGGTGGGCCGGAGGATGATCGCCGCCTACCTGACCGTGCCGGTGTACGCGGCGTTCCACGAATGGTTGGGCCGCGGCGCGCGCCTCGCCCCGATGCGGGAGGCCTGGGCGACCGGCGACCGTAAGAAGGCGTTGGAGGTCATTCCCGACGAGGTGGTCGACGACCTGCTCGTGTACGGCTCGCCCGAGCGCTGCCTGGCCCGCGTCCGCGAGTACGTCGACCACGGCCTCACCACCCCGATCATCGCCATCGTGCCTGGTGGGAGTCTGTCCGCGGCCGACGCCGTACGAGCCCTCGCCCCGCGAGGCGGCCCGCGGGCCGGCTGAACGGCAAAGCCGGCGGCCCTGGGTTTACGGGTGCGGCCGTTGGGCAGGGTGGGCAAGGTCCAATACCCAGACGAGAAGGGCAAGGTAGCTGGGCATGCTCACGTTGACCGAAGGCGCCGTGCAGGTGATCCGTACCGTCACCTCACAGCCGCAGCTGCCCGATGAGACCGGAATCCGGATCGTGGCACAGGATCCGGCGGGCTCGTTGAGCCTGTCGGTGACCGAGGGGCCGCAGGAAGGCGACCAGGTCGTCGAGACCGGAGGCGCCCGCGTCTTCCTCGAGCCGGGCGCGGCGACGGCGCTCGACGACAAGACCCTCGACGCCGAGATCGACGACAAGGGCGACGTGTCCTTCCTGATCGGCCAGCAACCGGCATAGCGGCGGGGCGGGCCTCAACCGTGTGACCGGTGCTCGCCGGGCCCGGCGCCACCGGGCCCGGTGCCTACCGGGACACGATCGGCAGATCGTAGTAGCGACGGACGCTGGAGCCGATCCGCGAGATGTCCGTGCCGTAGACGTGGATCGACATGGCCACCTCGGCGCTCACATTGCGGACGCGGTGGATGTCTCCTGGCGGGGCGAAGCCGCTGACCTCACCCACGCCGTTGAGGTTCTCCCCCGCGGGCACGAGGGCCGTCCCGTCCTCGCTCAGCGCGTACAGCTCCTCGTACTCGGCACCCCGGATGACGCCGAACGCGCACCACGCGAC
Organism: Streptosporangiaceae bacterium; assembly: GCA_036378315.1. Taxonomy (GTDB): domain Bacteria; phylum Actinomycetota; class Actinomycetes; order Streptosporangiales; family Streptosporangiaceae; genus CALAED01. Next base: position 9,749 of record DASUWU010000012.1, read on the forward strand.
GTGGTCGTGGATGGGCGTGGTCTGCCCCGGCAGCCACACGACGCCGACCACGGAGAAGGCGCCGTCGGGCTCGGCGTGCAGCAGGTGCGAGGCGTAGCCCGACGGGTCGCCGCTTCGCTGCTCGGGGGTGAAGACGTCGGGCGTCGGCAGGTTGCGGGACAGCGCCTCGGCCACCTCCGACGCCGTTTCCTGCCAGGAGGCGCGGCGGTCGACGGCGGCGCGCACATCGGCGATGAGCGCCGGATCGATCATGGTCTGGATCAGCATCGTTCCTCCTCGCTCCGGCTTTCAGCCTGCCCCAGGTCCATCCATAGGTCTAATGCCAGATCACTTCCTCATTCATAGATCACATGGATGTATGGGCCTTATGCTGGACTGATGCTGGACCTCACCAGGCTGCGCGTGCTGGTGGCGCTGGCGCGAACCGGGTCGGTGACCGCCGCCGCGCGTGAGCTCCATTACTCCCAGCCGTCCGTCAGCCACCATCTGGCCAGGCTCGAGGCCGAGACCGGGGCGAAGCTCGTGCAACGGGCAGGACGCGGCGTCCGGCTCACCGACGCCGGGCGGCAGCTCGCCGCGCGGGCCGCGGAGATCCTGGGCCGGCTGGAGGCGGCCGAGACCGAGCTGGCCGCGCACGTCGGCCTGCGGCAGGGCCGGGTCCGGCTGGCCGCCTTCCCGTCCGCGCTCGGCACGTTCGTGCCGGCGGCGGCGGCGCGCCTGGCCGCCGAGCATCCGGGTCTCGAGCTGCGGCTGGCCGAGGCCGAGCCGCCGGAGGCCATCCGCATGCTGCGCGCCGGCCACATCGACGTCGCGGTGATCTTCCGGTACGACGACAGCGTGCCGGAGGACGACGGCATCGGCATGCGGCGGCTGCTCGAGGACCCGACGTACGTGGTCGCGGCCGAGCCGCCGAGCGCCGAGCTCGCCGCCTACGCCGGCGGGGCCTGGATCGCCGGCTGCGACCGCTGCCGGATGCACCTGCTCCGGCTGTGCGCCAGGGCCGGGTTCGAGCCGACCATCGGCTTCACCACCGACGACTTCGTGGCCGTCCAGGCGATGGTCGCGGCCGGCCTCGGGGTCGCCACGCTGCCCGGCCTCGCGCTGCGGGCGGCGCGGCATCCCGGGGTACGGGTCGCGCCGCTGCCCGACTCGCCGCGCTACGTCATGGCCGCGACGTACGGGGCGCCGCCGCACCAGCCGGCGACCGCCGCGCTGCTCACCGCGCTCGCCGAGGCGGCCGCCGTGAGCCCTACGGCAGCGCCTGCACCTGCTTGATGACGTCGGGCATGGCGGCGTTGTTGCCGCTGGCGAAGTCAAGCAGGGTACGCAGCTGCTCGTCGCTGTACCCGGCGAAGCGGGCCAGGACCGACTGGGCGATCGGTTCGAAGTACTCGGCGATGCGCGCGGTCGCCTCGGGGACCAGTTCGATGATCACACGCCGCCGGTCGTCGGGATCGCGGGTCCGCCGGACGTACCCCGCCTTCTCCAGCCGGTCGACGACGGCGGTGATCGCACCGCCCGTGGTGATGCCCATCGCCTGGGCGAGCCGCCCAGGCGTCACCGGCCCGTCGAGCGACAGGAGGTTGAGGCACTGCAGGTCGGTGACGTTGAGGCCCGCCTTGTTCGCGACCGTGTGATGAAGCAGCACCGTCCACATGGTGCCGCGCTGCATGGCGCCCCGCAGCTCCGCGGCGAGCTGCCGGCGCTCCTCGGTTGACATCTTTCGCCTCTTTTCAATCTCTCCTAGATCGAGAGGCTACCCGCCGCGACGAGCGATCAAGCCATCACCCTGCGTATCAATCCTCAGCGGCGTCGAGCCGGGGAAGGCCGGTCAGGCGGGCTTGATGATGTCGGCCAGCAGGTCGATCTGGGCCGGGTCGGCGAGCGCGGAGCCGACCCCGACGGCGCGCGCGCCGGCGCCGAGGAACTCCGGCGCCGAGTACGCGTCGATGCCGCCCGTCGCGACCAGCTTGACCTGCGGGAACGGCCCTGGAATGGCCTTGAACCAGGCGGCCCCCAGCGCGGTCGCCGGGAACGCCTTCAGCCACTGGACGCCGTGCCGCAGCGCCACCTGGATCTCGCTCGGCGTGGACACGCCCGGCAGGTGCGGCAGGCCGGCGGCGACCGAGGCGGCGAGGACGGCGGGGTCCAGGCCGGGCGCGACGGTGAAGGTCGCGCCGGCTTCGGCGACCGCGGCCACCTGCTCCAGCGTGATCACTGTGCCGGCGCCGACCGAACGGCCGCGTTCGGCGCCGGCGGCGATCGCGGCGCGCAGCACGGGCAGCGCGTCGGGCGTCTGCACCGGCACCTCGACCAGGTCGATGCCGAGATCCCAGGCGCGGCAGGCCAGCTCGACCGTCTCGCGGTCCGGCAGGCCGCGCAGGATCGCGATCACCCGCTGCGTTCCGAAGATCTCGTCGAAGCCCTGGGACATCTGTCCGCCTCCATCCATGGTCGTTCCCTCCATGGTCGTTCAGTAGGCCTGGGCCGGCCACACCGCGTCGGCGGCGAGCAGCCGTTCGCGCGTCTCGGCCGGCGGGAAGACGCCCAGGTCGCCCACGCAGCACAGCGCGGCGGCGGCCGCGATGTGCCCGAGCCGCAGCCGGTCGCGGGCCGGCCGGCCGCCGAGCAGGCCGGACAGGAAGCCGGCCGCGAAGGCGTCGCCGGCGCCCACCGGCTCCACCACGTCGATCTTCATCGCCGGTACGAACGTGCGCTCGCCGCCCTCGTAGCAGGTGGCGCCGTGCTCGGCGTCCTTGACCACGAGGCAGGGAACGTCCGGGAGCAGCGCCCTGATGTCGTCGGCGGCGACCGCCCCCCACAACGTCTCGGCCTCGTCCCGGCCGACGAGCACGACGTCGGCGAGGCGCGCCAGCGGCAGCAGCGTCCGGCCCGCGGTGGCCGGGTCCCACAGCGCCGGCCGGTAGTTGACGTCGAAGCTCACCAGCGGCCCGCCTTTGGCGCGTCCGCGCAGCAACCGTTCGACGAGCGCGGCGCAGCTCGGCGAGAGCACCGGCGTGATCCCGGACAGGTGGACGAGGCGCGCCCCGCGGGCCAGGACGGTCTCGGCGAACGGCGGGCCCATCGCCGCCGCGGCCGAGCCCTTCCGGTAGTAGTGCACGGTGGATCGCTCGACTCCGGGGTCCTTGAGGTAGAGCCCGGTCGGGCGCTCCTGGTCTACCTCGACGTCCCCGACGTCGACCCCGTGCTCGGTCAGCGTGCGGATGATGATCTGGCCGAACGGGTCGGCGCCGACCCGGCCCACCCACGCCGCGTGGTGGCCGAGCTGGGCCATGCCGCAGGCCACGTTCGACTCGGCGCCGCCGACCTCCATCGCCAGCCGGGGGCGTTCCACGAGGGGCGCGGGCACGACGGGGGTCAGCATCACCATGGTCTCGCCGACGCAGACGACGTCGGGAGGCGCCTGACCGCGCATGGGCTTCCTCCACGGAACACTCCGGCCAGATCGCACCATACCCGGCACGATCGCCGTGCCCTCACCAAAGGCCTCAGCGCGCCTGTTCCTCGGCGATGCGCCGCGCCCAGCGGTAGTCGGCCTTGCCCGCCGGGGACCGCACGAGCTCGTCGACGAAGGCGTAGGTCCGCGGCACCTTGTAGCCGGCCAGGCTCTTCCTGCAGTGGGCGTCGAGATCGGCGGCGGACGGGGCGGCGCGGCCGGCGTACGGCTGGACGACCGCCGCCACCCTGCTCCCCCACCGCTCGTCGGGGACGCCGGTGACGACCGCGTCGAACACGCCGGGATGGCCCTTGAGGACGGCCTCGACCTCCTCCGGGTAGACCTTCTCGCCGCCGGTGTTCACGCACTGCGAGCCGCGCCCGAACACCGTGATCGTCCCGTCCGCCTCCACCGTCGCGATGTCCCCGGTCAGCAGCCAGCGCTCGCCGTCGACCACCGGGAAGGTACGGGCCGTCTTGCCCGGGTCGTTGTAGTAGCCGAACGCGATGTGGCCGCGCTTGGCGACCTGGCCGATGCCGCCGGAGCCCGGCGCCACCGGACGCAGCGACTCGTCCAGCACCGCGATCCGCTCGCCGAGCGGCCGGAACCGCAGCCCCGACTCCGGCGCGGCGCCCTCGACGCCGGCCGCCGTGAAACCCGACTCCGTCGACCCGAAGTTGTCCATGACCCGCACGGCGGGCAGCAGCTCGCGCAGCCGGTCGCGCACCGCCCCGGACAGGATCGCCCCGGTCGAGCCGATCACCGCGAGCGACGAGAGGTCGTACGTCCCCGGAGGCGCGGCCGCGATCGCCTCGGCCAGCGGCCGCGCCATCGCGTCGCCGGTGACGGTGACGCTCAGCACCCGCTCGCGCTCGATGGCGCGCAGCACGTCGACCGGGTCGAAGCGGCGGGTGTACACGATCGTCGCCCCGATCCACCAGCCGATGAACGTGCCCATCTGCGCCGCCCCGTGCATCAGCGGCGTGGCCGGCATCATCGCGAGCGCCCCGGACGAGCGCGCCGTCTCGATCACCTGCTCGGGCCTGCTGTGCGGCTCGCCCATCGGGTTGCCGCCGCCGAAGGCCATGAACAGGTCCTCGGTCCGCCACATGACGCCCTTGGGCAGGCCGGTCGTGCCGCCCGTGTAGATGATGTAGACGTCGTCCGCCGATCGCGGCGGAAAGCCGCGGCCGGCCGGGCTGCCGGCCAGCGCGGTCTCGTACGGCACGGCGCCCGTGACCGCGCCCGTGACCGCGCCCGTGACCGCGCCGGTGGCCGCGCCTGGGACACCGCCCTGGGCGCCGACCGCGATGAGGTGCCGCAGCGCCGGCGCCTGCCCCGCGACCGCGGCGACGCGCTCGTCGAACTCCACGTCGTACACCAGCGCCACGATGTCGGAGTCGCGGTAGAGGTAGCGCAGCTCCGCCTCGACGTACCGGTAGTTCACGTTGATCGGGACGGCACGGATCTTCAGCGCGGCCAGCAGGGTCGCGATGTACTCGACGCCGTTGTAGAGCTGGATGCCGACGTGCTCGCCGGGCCGTACCCCCGCCGCCTCCAGGTGGTGCGCCATCCGGTTGGCGCGACTGTCCAGCTCGGCGAACGTGAGCCGGTCCGTCCCGCAGGCGACCGCGACCCGGTCGCCGATCGCGTCCGCGAGCCCTTCGAACAGGTCAGCGTGGTTGAACTTCATCGCGGCGTCCCTCCGGCGGGGCGGTGTGGCGGGTCAGGGCTTCGCCGAGCCGACGACCCACATGGCGAAGAACTGCGCGCCGCCGCCGTAGGCGTGGCCGAGCGCCAGCCGCGCGCCGTCGATCTGGTGCTCCCCGGCCTGCCCGCGCACCTGCAGGGCCGCCTCGGCGAACCGGATCAGGCCGGACGCGCCGATCGGGTTGGACGACAGCACGCCGCCCGAGGGGTTCCACGGGATGTCGCCGTCCATGGCGGTGGCGCCGGCCTCGGTCAGCTTCCAGCCCGCCCCCTCGCCGCAGAAGCCGAGGTTCTCCAGCCACATCGGCTCGTACCAGCTGAACGGCACGTACACCTCGGCGCAGTCGAGCTGGGCGCGCGGCTCGGTGATGCCGGCCTGCCGGTAGACGTCGGCGGCGCAGTCGCGGCCGGCCCGCGGGTTCACGGTGTCCCGGCCGGCGAAGAAGATCGGCTCGGACCGCATCGCCGTGCCGTGCACCCAGGCGGGCGGGCCCGGCGCCCGGCGGGCCGCCGACTCCGACGCCAGCACCATCGCGCACGCGCCGTCCGAGCTCGGGCACGCGTCGAGGTAGCGGATCGGCTCCCACAGCATCGGGGTCGACTCGACCATCTCCCGGGAGATGCCGGGGATGCGCAGGTGGGCGTACGGGTTCTTCAGCGCGTTGCGCCGGTCCTTGACCGCGACGAGGGTGCCGATGTGGCCGGGCGCGCCGGACCGCCTGATGTACGCCCTGATGTGCGGGGCGAAGTAGCCGCCGGCTCCGACGACGAGCGAGGAGGTGTACGGCGGGTGGGTGGACAGCGCCCACGTGGCGTTCGACTCCGACTGCTTCTCCCAGGCCACCACGAGCACCCGGTCGTGCACCCCGCCGTGGATCAGGCCGGCGGCCACGACGCCGGTCGAGCCGCCGACCGAGCCCGCCGTGTGCACCCGCAGCACCGGCTTGCCGCGGGCGCCGAGCGCGTCGGCGAGGTAGGCCTCCGGCATCATCACGCCCTCGAACAGGTCGGGGGCCTTGCCCATGACGACGGCGTCGATGTCGGCGAAGGTCAGCCCGGCGTCCTCGAGCGCGCGCAGCGCGGCCTCCCTGACCAGTCCGGCGATGGAGACGTCGAGGCGCCGGCTGCGGTACCGCGTCTGGCCCACCCCGATCACGGCGCACGGGTTACCCATCGGCGGCTCCCTCCTCCAGGAGGCAGACGAGGTTCTGCTGCAGGCAGGGACCCGAGGTGGCGTGCGCGAGCGCGCGGCCGGCGGTGCCGTCGAAGATCCGCGCGGCGGCCTCGCCGATCCTGATGAGGCCGGTGGCCATCACCGGGTTGGCCGCCAGCGCCCCGCCGGACGGGTTGACGAGCACGTCGCCGGTCAGCCCCAGCGCCTCGCGGAGCATCAGCTCCTCGTGGCTGAACTGCGCGTGCAGCTCGGCCACGCCGATCGGGGTCGCGGCGCCGCCGCCGCGAGCGTGCTCGGCGGCGAGCCTGGCGGACTCGGCGCGGGACAGGTCGCGGGCGCCGAGCGCGTGGACGTCGGCGCGGTGATCGATGCCGCGGATCCAGGCCGGCCGCTCGCACAGGTCGGCCGCTGCCGGTCCGGCGGCCAGCACGATCGCGGCGGCGCCGTCGGTGATCGGCGCGATGTCGCAGCGGCGCAGCGGCGCCACCTCGTACGGCTCGTCCTCCGCCGGCTCCGGCAGGTCGGGCGCGTGCGGGTTGGCCCGGCCGGCCGCCCGCGACCGTGCCGCCACCGCCCGCAGGTCGTCCTCCTTGGCGCCTGAGCGCCGCAGGTACGCCTGGGCCTGCAGGGCGGCCAGCGACACCTGGTCGGGGCCGAGCGGGGCCAGGTAGTACGGGTCGAGCTGCAGCGTCATGATCTGCCGCAGGTCGCCCTGCGACGACTTGCCGAACCCGTACACGAGCGCCGTGTCGACGTCGCCGTGCCTGAGGCGCACCCACGCCTCGTACAGCGCCCACGCGGCGTCCATCTCGACGTGGCTCTCGGAGATCGGCGGCCACGCGCCGACGGCGTCGAGCGCCGAGACGAACGAGAACGGGGCGCCGGCGAGGTAGTCGCACGAGCCCGAGCAGGTGAAGCCGAACCGGCGCAGCCCGGTGCGTTCCTTGATCTCGTGGATCACGGGCGCCAGCAGCTCGACCTCGGAGCGACCGGAGTCGCCGGTCGCGTGCACGGTCTGCGCGAACGCCACGACGGCGATGTCCCTGCTCGTCGGCGTCACAGGTGGTCCTTGATGTCGTCGAAGGGGACGTCGGGTTCGCCGGTGGGCTCGAACCACCTGACGTTGTCCATGGTCGGGCCCCACTCGGCGCGCGGCCGCCAGACGGCCCTGACCCGCATGCCCATCCGCACCTGGTCGGCGGGGACGCCGGCGACGAGGACGAGCATGGCGATGTCCGCGCCGTCGAGCAGGACGTACGCGGACACGAACGGCACGCCGGGGGCCCTGGGGTCGGGGATGTTGTTGACCGCGTACGTCGTGACGGTGCCGGTGCCGGCGACCTCGACCTCTTCGGTGGTGGGCACGCCGTCGGCCGGGCACATGCCGCGCATCGGCACGTACACCTTGCCGCAGACCGGGCACCGGTGGCCGAGGAACCTGCCCTCGGCGACGCCCTCGAGGAAGCGGCCGAGCGCCCGGCCCGGCCGCAGCTTGTACTCGACCCTGCTCCGGTCGTTGATCATCGTGACCTCGGGCAGGAAGCACTCGATGTCGCCGATCGCGCCGGTCCGTTCCGTACGCCACCTCGGCCGCACCCGCAGGCCGACCGCGAGCGCGCGCGGCGGCCGGTCGCCCGCGGCCGGGTCCGCGGCGAGGTCCACGGCGTGCAGCAGCGCGGTGTCGGCGCCGTCCAGCCTGATCAGCGCCCAGGCGAACGGGCGCGGCAGCGGGTGCCCCCGCCGCGGCCTTGGCACCCACGACCACGTCTCGACCGTGCCCGCCGGGCCCACCTCGACGTACTCGCCGGTGACCGGCGCGCCGTCGGCCGGGTCGTACTCGGTCGGCGGCACGAGCACCCGGCCGGCCGCCGTCCGGACGCCGACGATGCGGCCGTCGCGCAGCTCGGTGAGGAACCGGCCGATCACCGGCCCGACCGACCTCGTGTACCCGCCGGGGAACTCGAGCGCGTGCGCGACCGCGCCGGCCGCGGCGACCTCGGCGGGCGGGTCAGATGGCTCGGGCACGGTGCTTCCAGTACGGGTCGCGCAGCTTGCGCTTGAGCAGCTTGCCGTTGGGCTCGCGCGGCATCGTCTCGATGAAGTCGATCGACTTCGGGTGCTTCATGCGGGCCAGCCGCCCCTCGAGCGAGCCGAGGATCTCGGCGGCGAGCGCCGGCCCGGGCGCGACCCCGGGCGCCGGCTCGACGACCGCCTTGACCTGCTCGCCCCACTCGTCGTCCGGGATGCCGAAGACGGCGACGTCGGCGACCTTGGGGTGGACGAGGATCTCGTTCTCGATCTCCGCCGGGTAGATGTTGGCCCCGCCCGAGATGATCATGTCGGCCTTGCGGTCGGAGAGGAAGAGGAACCCGTCCTCGGTGAGGTAGCCGACGTCCCCGACGGTGAAGAAGTCCTTGATCCGGTTCGCCGCGGTCTTGGCGGGGTCGCCCTTGTACTCGAACCCCATGGTGCCCATCTTCATGTAGATCGTTCCGGGCGTGCCGGGGGGCACCTCGACGCCGTCGTCGTCGACGACCAACACCTCGCTGATCGGCCAGGGCTTGCCGACCGTGCCCGGGTGTGCGCGCCAGTCCCGCGGGCTGGCGATGGTGCCGCCGCCTTCGGTGGCCGCGTAGTACTCCCAGACGCAGTCACCCCACCAGTCGAGCATGGCCTGCTTGAGCGGGATCGGGCACGGCGCCGCCGCGTGGATCGCCCACCTCATCGAGCTCACGTCGTAGGCCTCCCGTACGTGCTCGGGCAGCGAGAGCAGGCGTTTGAAGTGGGTGGGGACCATGTGCGTGCTGGTGATGCGGTAGCGCTCGATGCGGCGCAGGGCGTCCTCGGCGTCCCAGCCGTCCATGTAGACGAGGGTGTGGCCGAGGTGCAGGAACGAGCCGCCGAACTGGCCGACCGCCGTGTGGTAGCCGGGCGAGGTCACCAGATGCGCGTTCGGCCGGCCAGGCGTGGCGCCGAACATGGCGGCCAGGAAGGTGTTGAGCTCGCCGCCGTCGTCGGGGTCGATGCCGGCGAGCGGCCGCCTGACCCCCTTGGGCCGCCCGGTGGTGCCCGACGTGTAGTGCATGGCCGCGCCGCTCGTCCGATCCTCCGGGGCGGTGTCCGGCTGCCCGGCGACGAGTTCCTCATACGGCTGGAAGCCGGCGAAGCCGGCGCCGATGGCGAACCTGCGGCGCGGGTCGAGCCCCGCCTCCTCGGCGCCGCGCGCGCCGGTCTCCGCGTAGCGCTCGTGCACGAAGAACGCCTTGGCCTCGCTGTCGGCCAGGATGTAGGCGATCTCGGGCCCGGTCAGGTGCCAGTTGATCGGCGTGTAGTACCAGCCGGCCTGCAGGGCGGCCAGGTGGAGCACCAGGCCGTCCACGCCGTTGGGCAGCAGCGCGCAGATGCCGTCGCCTGGCCGCAGGCCCAGCGACCGCAGCCCGTGGACCAGCCGGTTGCTGCGGGCGGCCACCTCGGCCGCCGGGTATTCGGTCCCGTCCGGATCGACCGCGGCGACCCAGTCCGGATCCCGCCGCGCCAGCCGCCAAAACCCCAGCGAGCCCATGGCTCTCCCTCGCCCGTGTGCGGTGTCGGTCGGTACGGTGACCACGGTGGCATAACGCCCGGACCCGCAGTAGATCACGTTCTCGTTTTGCTCGGCAAGACCTGCCCGGCAAGAGCGGCGGTAACTAGAATCCGTTCTCGTTAATCGGTCGGGATCAGGTGGAGGAGGAGGGCGTCGATGGCCGAGCGGCTGCCCATCAGCACCGCGCACTGCGACGTCGAGCGCGACGGGCAGGTGCTCATCGTCACGATGAACCGCCCGGCGGCCCGCAACGCGCTGAGCATGGACATGCTCGTCGGGCTCGCCGAGGCGTGGGCGTACCTGTCGGCCGAGCCCGACCTCCGCGCCGGCATCCTCACCGGGGCCGCCGGGCACTTCTGCGCCGGCGCCGACCTCAAGGCGATGGGACGCCCGTCGGACGACGACCGGGTGCGCCGCCGGGCCGCCGAGATCCCCGACGTGCACTGGAAGGCCCTCCTGCGCGACGCGCGGCCGGCGAAGCCGCTGATCGCCGCGGTCGAGGGATACGCGGTGGCCGGCGGCACCGAGCTGCTGGTCGGCACCGATCTGCGCGTGGTGGCCGAGTCGGCGACGCTCGGCCTGTACGAGGCCAGACGCGGCCTGTTCCCGATGGGCGGTTCCGCGATCAGGCTGCCCCGCCAGATCCCGTACGCCTTCGCGATGGAGATGCTGCTCACCGGCCGTTCCGTGACGGCGGACGAGGCGTTGCGCGTCGGCCTCGTCAACAGGGTCGTGCCCGACGGCACGGCGCTGCGGGCGGCCGGCGAACTGGCCGCCGAGGTGGCGTCCTGCGGTCCCCTGGCCGTGCGGGCGATCCTGCGGGCCTACCGCGAGACCGAGCACCTGCCCGAGGAGGAGGCGCTGCGGGTCTCCGACGAGATCGGTTGGCCGGTGATCGGCTCGGCCGACGCGAAGGAGGGCGCCCGCGCCTTCAAGGAGAAGCGCCCCGCCGTCTTCAGCGGCGAGTGACCGTATGGAGTCGCACCAGGTAAACTGCCCGAACGGTTTAGAATCACGTGCCTGTGGGACAAGCCCGGCAGCAATCTGTCACGGGAGGACCCACGATGGTCACGCATATATGGCGGCGGCGCCGCGCCGAGGCGGCGGCCGAGGACACCGACACCGCCGATTCAGCCGACTCAGCGGACGCGGGCCTTGGCGACACCGAGCGGCGTTCCTGGATGCGGCGGCGCATCATGGCGACCACGTCGCCCGCGCCGGTCGAACCGCGACGCGTCGTCACCGGACAGCGTTCGGTGGAGGCGGTGCCGCAGACCGTCCTCGTCGACCGGCGGACCGCCAGGCGGTGGCGCACCCGGCGGCACAACCTCGTCAGCGCCACGATCTGGCTGGCGGCCTGGGTCGCCGCCCTGATCCTGGGACTGGGCATCCTGCTGACGTGGGCCAACGCCAACCCGGCCAACGACGTGGTGCATCCGGTCCTGCGCGCCGCCGACTGGCTGGGCACGCCGTTCCGCAACGCGTTCCTCAACCCCGATCCGAAACATCGCCTGTACGCCGACTGGGGCGTCGCGGCCGGCGCCTACCTGGTCGTCGGCCGCGTCATGTCCTGGCTCACCCGCTGGTGAACGGCCGTCGCCCGCCACCGGGAAAGCGGTTCTTGACAAATTGCCGTTAGGAAGCGCCCCGGTGGCTTCCGGGCTCTTCTCCCGGTTGTTAGCGTCGCCGCGTGTCCGATCTTCACGAATTCATCGACGCCCTGCCCAAGGTCGAGCTTCACGTGCACCTCGTGGGGTCGGCGTCACCCCGTACCGTTCTCGAGCTCGCCGCCCGCCATCCGGACAATCGGCTGCCAAAAAACGAGGAGGGGCTGCGGGAGTTCTTCGAGTTCCGCGACTTCCCGCATTTCGCGAAGGTGTACGACGCGGTCACCGACGTCGTGCGCACGCCGGAGGACGTGGCGGCGCTCGTCGTCGGCGCGGCCCGCGACCTGGCCGCGCAGAACGGCCGGTACGTGGAGCTGACGGTCACCCCGTACGCCCATGTGCGGCGCGGGATGCCGATGCCGGCCGTCACGGAGGCCCTCGACCTCGCGGCCGAGGAGGCCAGGTCGTGCGGCGTGCGCGTCGCGTACATCTTCGACATCCCCGGCGAGCTCGGCGCCCCGGCGGCGAGGGCGACGGTGGAGCACGCCCTGAACCATCCCCCGCAGGCGCTCGTGGCGCTCGGGCTGGCCGGCATCGAGTACGAGCGCGCGGCCCACCGCGACGCCTTCAGGGACGCCTTCCGCGCCGCGACCGCCGCCGGCCTGCACAGCGTCCCGCACGCCGGGGAGATGACCGGTCCCGAGTCGATCTGGGAGGCGCTCGACGGGCTCGGGGCCGAGCGCATCGCGCACGGCATCACCTGCCTCGATGACCCCCGCCTTGTCGCGCGGCTGCGGGCGGAGCGGATCCCGCTCGACGTCTGCCCGACCTCCAACGTGCGCACCCGCCAGGTGGCCGACCTCGCCGCCCATCCGCTGCCCAGGCTGCTCGACGAGGACCTCGTGGTCACGTTGAACAGCGACGACCCGCCGATGTTCGGCACCACCTTGACCGGCGAGTACCGCGCGGTGGCCGCCGCGTTCGGCTACGGCCGCGCCGACCTCGCCGGCCTGGCCCGCGCCGCCGTTGACGCCTCCTTCCTCGACGACCCGGCCAAGGACGCCCTCCGCACCGAAATCTCCGCCGCCACCCATCGCTGATCACCGCTTGTGCACGACGGACGCGCGCGGACCGCGACGCCTCCCGCGAAGGTGGATGAGCGGGAGGCAGCCGGCCGGCCCGCGCCGGGGTAGTTTTCCACAGGTCCGAGCACGGCTTGTGATAGGAAAGTCACTCTGCGCATCCTTGATCCTGTCATCCCCCTCCAAGGAAGGACGTAGGGTCATGTCCATGGCACAGGTCTGGTCGATCATCGGACTGCTCGCGACGGCGTTCGGCACCATGATCGTCCTGATGTACCGGATGATGACGTTCGGGCTGGGCAGCCTGCGCACCGAGATGGTCGTGCGCTTCGAAAAGGTGGACATGCGGTTCGACCAGGTCGAGGGACGCCTCGACAAGGTAGAGACCCGGCTCGACAAGGTCGAGACTCGGCTGGATGGCGTCGAGACGCATCTCGGTGGACTTGCCGGCCGCCTGGACAAGGTCGAGAGCAACATGGGAGAGCTCGACCACGACGTACGCGCGCTGAACCGCGCGGTCATCGCAGGTCAGGCGGCTCCGGCCACATAGCGGCGGGCCTGAGCAGACGTTGGGATGCCTTCGGTCAGGCCTCCGTGATGGCGGTGAGGCGCTCGACGGCCGACACGTACTCCTCGACCAGGTCGTAGACGACCTGGGCGGCGGGCCTGGTCCGGTTCATGGAGCCGACGATCTGGCCGACGGGGTAGGTCGTCAGCTCGCCGTCGCCGGACCGGGAGATTCGGCGGAGCGCGTCCGAGATCAGCATGAACTGCATCGGCATCGGCAGGGTGCCGGGCGACCGCTCGCTCTCCCACGCGTCGGTCCACGCGGTCCTGAGCAGCCGCGCCGGCTTGCCGGTCCAGGAGCGGGAGCGGACGGTGTCGCGCGATGAGGCGGCCAGCAGCTTGGCGCGGGCCGGCTGCGGGGTGTCGGCCTCGTCCACGGTGAGCCAGATCGAGCCGGTCCAGACGCCCTCGGCGCCGAGGGCGAGCCCGGCGGCGAACTGGCGGCCGCGGCCGATGCCGCCGGCGGCGAGCACGATCGCCGAGTCGCCCACCGCGTCGACCACTTCGGGGATCAAGACCATGGTCGACACGTCACCGGTATGGCCGCCGGCCTCCGTGCCCTGGGCGACGATGATGTCGACGCCGGCCGCCACCTGCTTGCGCGCGTGCCGGGCGTTGGACGCCAGCCCGGCGACCCGCACGCCGTGTTCGTGGGCCTGCTCGACCACGTCGGCCGGAGGCGGGCCGAGCGCGTTGGCCAGCAGCGCGATCGGGTGCTTCAGCGCCACCTCCACCTGCGGCCGGGCCGTGACGTCGGTCCAGCCCAGCAGGTAGCGGCCCGCGCCCTCGTCGGACAGCCGCTCGACGCCGTGCTCGGCGAGCAGGTTGTCGACGAACCGCCGGTGCGCCTCGGGGATCATGCCCTGCAGCTTGGCCATCAGCTCCTCGGCATCGCCGAGATCGGCGCCCTCGTACGTCGCCGGCATGACGACGTCGACGCCGTACGGCCGGCCGCCGGCGTGCTCGTCGATCCACTTCAGCTCGAGTTCGAGCTCCTCCGGGGTGAAGTAGAGGGCGCCGAGGACGCCCATGCCGCCGGCGCGGCTCACCGCGGCGACCACGTCGCGGCAGTGACTGAACGCGAAGATCGGATACTCGATGCCGAAGAGATCCGTGACGCGGGTTCGCACATCATCGACTGTAGGCGGCCGGCGCAGAAAACTGCAACGCGTTCTAATTCGGGCTCCGGTAGGCTGCCGGCCATCCCGCGAGGAGGGCGCAGTCAGATGGGCGAGCAGGCGACCCGGCCGCGGCATCGCCCCGGCGCCGCCCCCGAGCCGCACCGGGCGACTCTGGGCAGGTCGGTGCGGCTGTTGCGAGCCTTCAGGCGCGAGCAGACCGACCCCGATCACTTCTACGGACTGCTCGCCGCCGACGCGGTCGCGCAGCTCGCCGCGTACACCCCGGTGGCCGGCGCCACCGTGGTCGACGTCGGCAGCGGGGCCGGCTACTTCACCCGCGCGTTCGCCGCGGCCGGCGCCCGCTGCGTGGGCGTCGAGTGCGACGCGGGCGAGCTCACGGCGCACGGCCCACCGCCGCCCGGCAGCGTGCTCGGCAGCGCGCTGGCGCTCCCGTTCGGGACCGGCACCGCAGACGTCTGCTTCTCGTCGAACGTACTGGAACACGTACCAGCGCCATGGTCGATGGCGGACGAGATGGTGCGGGTGACCCGCCCCGGCGGCATCGTCTTCCTCTCGTTCACGAACTGGCTGTCGCCATGGGGCGGGCACGAGACCTCGCCGTGGCACTACCTCGGCGGCGACCGCGCCGCCGAGCGCTACGCCCGCCGCCACGGCAAACCACCCAAGAACCGCTTCCGGCGGACCCTCTTCGCCGTGTCGGTCCGGGAGGCCCTGGCCCGGGCACGCGCCAGGGCCGACGCCGACCTCGTCGCCGCCCTCCCGCGCTACCACCCGCGCTGGGCCACCTCGGTGGTCCGGCTCCCGCTGCTGCGCGAGTTCGTCACCTGGAATCTCGTCCTCGTCCTCCGCAAACGCTGACGCCGCGGATATGGGCGGCGGTGGCGCGATCAGACGATCTCGGCACGGGTGCCGCGCCCGCCCCGGCCGCCGGCCAGGCTGACGAAGATGCCGACCACCAGGAGCACCGCGCCGAAGAGCAGCGTCGCGACCGGGATGATCGTTTTCACCAGGGTGACCGTCCTGGCGTTGTCGTCGGAGAGCTTGACCAGCCTCTTCTGGTCGTCGGGGACCATCTTCAGGTCGAAGGCGGCCACGGTCAGGCGCTCCACGCCGTCCTTGGTGCGGAGGGTGGACCGGACGTTCTCCTCCTGGTTGACGACCGCGCCCGTCCGCGGGTCGACCCACACCGTCTTGGTCTCCTGGTAGTACCTGTCGGTGTCGACGGCGCCGCTGTTCTTGCCGAGGCCCAGCACCGTGCCGGGGACGCCGTGCACTTCGACGATCTTGGTGTCGGGGACGTGCTGGACGAACCGGTAGGTGCGCAGGCCCTGCACCCGGTCAATTCCGTCGAAGTTCATGGGAAGCGCCCGCTTGGTGGCCACGTCGAAGTAGAGATAGCTCTTCTTCTCCACGTGCGCGACCGGCCAGACGGTGCCGAGCCCGGTCTGCTTGACGCTCGTGTCGTTGCCGACGGCGGCGCCGCAGCAGCTGACGATCTCGCTGGAGTGCCGGTCGAGCGGCTGCCGGAACTGCCGGAAGTCGATGGGCGTGCCGGTCGTCGCGTCGGAGATCGAGGTGAAGGAGTCCCAGACGGCGACCTTGTCGGTGCCGGCCCGCACGTCGCCGCGCACCGTGTTGGTCGCGACGATGGTGACGCCCTGGCGCAATGTGAGGTTCCCCGCGTCGAAGTACGTCCCGTTCGCCGCCTGCAACCGCGTCCTGTCGTAGGTGTCAATGGGCAGCGCGAGCAGATGGTTCGCGGCGTAGAACCTGACGAGTGGCGACAGGGTCACGAAGAAAGTGCCTACTCCTATCAAGAGCATCCCGATGGTGCGTTGCATGCATGCCTCCCGGGACCATCGTCATGAGAACGGCTTCTACTGCGCGGCATTGCCACTCCGGCCGGCTCGTCGGACCCGGCTCACGATCGAATGCCCAATCGCGACCGATCCACTACGTCAGGTTAGAGCGGAGATACCGAAAGTGACTCTGCGGGGGTTGGTGAAGGTAAGAACAGCGCGAAAGTTACCAGCGCGTCAACCCCTTTGGGGGACAATTCGACCACGATGCTCGAATGAGCCGGTTTTCGTGGTCGCAAAGCCGGCTGCGAAGACCGGCGAACCTGGCTCCCCGCCGCGCTTGGCCAGCAGAACGCGCTCGACAGGCTACGCGCCGTCGCCTCGCCGCGCCGTGCTCGCCGGCGACCGCGATGGGAACCGCGAGGGCCGGTGCGCCTCGGCCCGCCTACCGTTTTTACGCCCGGCCGACTCGTCCATTCACCTCCCACTGCTTTCCCGTTCCCGTCCATTCCACGGACCGGACGATATGGGCCTCAGCCGCACCGCTCTCCGTGTCTGGTCGTCCTTTGACCCGGCACAGGAAGTCCGGCGAGAAGAGGGCGGACAGATCTGTTGGTAGAACCTGTTCCACGGCCAGCCCCGCGGCCACGGGGTGAGCTGGAAACTCTCGGCCGCCCCAAGACCGACGAGTTCCCCGACGACCCGCGCGGCGTCGACCACTCCTATACCGACGGGACGGAGGCCGCGGTCGGCGGCGGCACGGCCCCGCCGGGGCTGCTGAAGGCGACGCTGTCGCCGCGCGGCGCGTCGACGACGTACGAGTACACAGCGGCGGGCGATCTCGCCAAGGTCACCGACCCGGCGGGCAAGGTCACGACGTACGCCTACGACGCGCTGGGCCGCCGGACCGGGCAGACGGAGACCAGCGACTCCGTCCCGCAGGGCGTGACCACGACCTACACCTACGACGGGCAAAGCCGGCCGGCCGTCGTGACCGCGCCCGGCGTGCGCAACGAGGTCACCGGGGTCACGCACACCGCCAGGACGAGCTACGGCTACGACGCGGACGGCAACGTGCTCACGCGGACCGTGTCGGACAGCACCGGCGGCGACGCCGACCGCGTCACGACGTCGACCTACGACGCGCACGGGCAGCTCGAGACGCTCACCGATCCCGAGGGCGGCCAGGAGACGTACGGCTACGACACGACAGGCGCGGTGACCAGCCTGACCGACGCCGGCGGCGCGCACTATGTGTTTGGCTACACGCCGCGTGGCCAGCTCGCCACCCGCACGCTCAAGGCGTGGACCGGCAACCCCGACCACCCGAGTGCGGCGCGGGACGTGGTGCTGGACTCATACGCCTACGACCCCGGTGAGCGGCTGGCGTCGCACACGGACGCGATGGGGCGGACGCTGGCGTACGCGTACTACGGCGACGACCTGCTGGCCACGGTCACGGCCAAGAACGCGCGGCGCAACGGGTCGGCGAGCGGGACGGATGTCGTCGTCGAGGCGCGCGAGTACGACGGCGCCGGCAACCTGACGGCGTCGACGGCCGGCGACGGGGCCGTGCGGACGGAGTACGACTACGACCAGGCCGGGCAGCTCGTCGGCACCGAGCTGGACCCGGCCGGGCTCGGCCGCCGCGCCGACCTCCAGCTCGACGCGGACAACAACGTCGTCAAGATCACCCGTACCGGGGCCGACGGCGACAGGACCGAGGTCACCGACCTGGCGTACGACGCCGCCGACCGGGTGATCTCCCGAACCGTCGACAACGGCGACACCGACCTGACCACGACCTACGCGCGTGACCAGCGCGGCCTCGTGGTCGGGGTGGTGGACCCGCGCGGCAACCTGCCGGGCGCCGACCCGGCCGCGTACCGGACGACGATGCGGTACGACGCGGCCGGCCAGCTCGTCGAGACCGACCAGCCGGCCGTGTCGGTGGAGCGCGGCGGCGCGCCGGGGACCAGCGCCAGGCCGGTCAGCCGGTACGGCTACGACGCGGCGTGGGAGCGGACGCAGGCCGTCGATCCCGAGGGCCGTACGGTGACGACGTCGTACGACCGGGCGGGACGGCCCGTGTCGGTGCGGCAGCCGTCCTACACTCCGCCCGGCGGCACCGCGGTCACCCCGACCGCGACGCTGGCCTACGACGCGGCGGGCCGGCTGCGGCAGCTGACCGACGCGCGGAACCACGCCACCGCGTTCGCCTACGACGCCCTCGGCGACCTCGTCCACGCCGACGACCCGCAGCTCGCGGCGGAGAACGCGCCGGGGCGCTGGTCGTACGACTACGACCTGGACGGCGAGCAGCTCGCGGCCGTGGACCCGACCGGGGCCCGCACCGAGGCCACCTACGACGACCTCGGTCGCCAGATCACGGACACGGCGGTGGAACGGTATCCGGGGCCGGCGGCCGCCTACACCACGAAGCTGGCGTACGACGCCGCCGGGAACCTGACGTCGCGCACGACACCCGCGAACGACACGACCTCCTACGGCGTCAACGCCGCCGGCCAGGTGACCGGGCAGACCGACCCGCTGGGCAAGACGACCACGGTCGACTACGACCTTGCGGGCCGCATCGTCAAGGTCACCGACCCGCTGGGCGACGCCACGGCGGCCGAGTACGACCTGGCCGGCCGGCAGACTGCGGCCGCCGACGACGACGCGACCGGGGCCGAGCTGCGCCGCCGCAGGTTCGGCTACGACGCCGCCGGCAACCCGACGTCGGAGACCACACCCGAAGGCCACACCTCGACCCGCACGTACGACGCGGCGAACCGGATGACGTCGCTGCTGGAGCCGGTGTCGGCGAGCGAGAACATCCTGACGACGTTCGGCTACGACGCGGCCGGCGAGCGCACCCGTGTCACCGACGGGCGGAACAACGCCACCGTCACTACCTACAACACGCTCGGCCTGCCCGAGTCGGTGATCGAGCCGGCCACCACCGCGTACCCGGGCGCCGCCGACCGCACCTGGACCCGGTCGTACGACGGCGCCGGCAACCCGGTGCGCGACGCCGAGCCGGGCGGCGTGACGGTCACCCGGACGTTCGACGAGCTCGACCGGCTGACCAAGCAGACCGGGACCGGCGCCGAGGCGGCCACCGCGGACCAGACGTACGGCTACGACCTCGCCGGGCGCCGCACCCGGTTCTCGGCGCCGGGCGGCGACATCGTCACGACGTACGACGACCGCGGCCTGCCGCTGAACGTCAGCGGCGGCCCCACCTCGCTGACCGCCCAGTTCGGCTACGACGCCGACGGCCGCCTCGCCTCCCGCACCGACGCGGCCGGCTCGGCGACGTTCACGTGGAACGGCGCCGACGAGCTGACCGGCACCACGGACACGCTCACCGCGCTGGGGACCACCTTTACCTACGACGACGCGGGTAACCCGGCGCACAGCTACTACGGCTACGACGGCGCGCAGCGCGACTATCGCTACGACGCGCTCGACCGGCAGACCAGCGACACCCTCGTCAGCCCGGCCGGCGCGACGCTCGCCTCGACCACGTACGCCTACGACAAGGACGACCACCTCAAGACGAAGACCACGACCGGCACCGCCGGCGCCGGCCAGAACAGCTACGGCTACGACGACGCCGGGCGGCTGGTGAGTTGGACGCCGCCGTCCGGCACGACGGTTTCGTATGGGTGGGATGCCGCCGGCAACCGCACCCAGGCCGGGGCGGCGACCTACAGCTACGACGAACGCAACCGGCTGGCCAGCGGCGGCGGCACGACGTACACCTATACGGCGCGCGGCACGCTGGCCTCCCAGACCACCAGCGGCACCACCAAGACGCCGCAGTTCGACGCCTTCGACCACCTCATCACCGACGGGCCGGTGTCCTACGCCTACGACGCGTTGGACCGGGTCGCCACCCGCACCGAATCCACCAACACGAGGAAGTTCGTCTACTCCTCCGCCGGCAACGACCCGGTCGCCTTCACCGACGCCAGCGGGACCGTGCAGTCGACCTACCTGCGCGACCCGGCCGGCGCCCTGCTCGCCGTGAGCGAGGACGGCTGGAGCATGTGGGCGATCAACAACACCCACAACGACGCCGCCACCAGCATATGGACCAACGGCACCACCGTGCTCGGCTCCACCGACTACGACCCGTTCGGCAACGTGACCGCGCACAGCGGCGCCCAACCCGCCTTCGGCTACCAAGGCGAATACACCGACCCCACCACCGGCCGCGTCGACATGCACGCCCGCTGGTACACCCCCACCACCGCCACCTTCACCAGCCGCGACACCATCGACCAGGCCCCCGACCCCAGCATCAGCGCCAACCGCTACACCTACGCCGACGCCGACCCCCTCACCAACACCGACCCCACCGGCCACAGCACCTGCAATGGCGGCGCCCAACTGGCCGGCTTCTTCCCCGGCGGCGGCGGAAACTGCCTTGGCGGCATCATCGGCGGCATCGCCGGCTCCATCGGCCAGATCATCGGCGGCATCATCGGCGGCGGCGTGTCCGTCGGCCACGGCTCCATCACCGCCCCACGACGCAGCCACTCCAGCGGCGGCGCCGCAAGCGGCGGAAGCGGAGGCGGCAGCCGCAGCTCAGGCCGAGGTGGCAGCGGAGTCCGTCGTCCGGCCGGCCCCACCCCCGCCCAAATCCAAGCAGCCCTCGCCCACGCTGCCGCCATCAAACCCGCACCCCGCCCACCCACCAAACCCGGCATCACCCAACAACAACTCAACAAGATCCGGGACCGCGTTGAAAGCCGTATCAAACCGGTCATCGCCATCGAAGGCCCCATCGACGCTCCTGCCTTCACCCCGGTCGATGAGACGCCGCGGCCCACCCAGGCGAGCCCGGACTGCTCCTCCACCCCGGGCGTCACCAGCTTCTCCTTCGCCTTCACCATGTGCGGCACCGTCGACTTCATCGAGCAAAACGCCCCGACGATCGCGGCCTTGGTGACCGGAGCCGTCGTCGGCGGCGTCTGCGGCGCAGCGATCGGCTGGACCGGAGTCGGCGCAGTTGTATGCGGCGCAGCCTCCGGCGCCGCCGGCTCCGCCGTCCACGACCTCATCCAAGGCGGCCACAGCACCCAAGACATCCTCCGTGACGCCGGCATCGGCGCCGCCTTCGGCGGCCTCACCGGCGGCCTCGGCGCCGCCGGCAGCCAAGCCCTCAAAACCGGAGCCACCACCCTCGCCCGCGACGGGTTCGGCGAAGCCGGCGACATCCTCGGCGGCCGCGCAAATGCCTTTTGTGCGGCCAACAGTTTCGTCGCGGGCACCCGGGTGTTGATGGCCGACGGCACAAGCAAGCCCATCGAGGATGTCAAGGTGGGAGACTCGGTCAAGGCCACCGACCCCACCACCGGCAAGACCGCCAACCGGGCCGTCACCGCCACCATCGTCGGCACCGGCAGCAAACACCTCGTCGCCATCACCATCGCCACTATCCCTGGCTCCCTTGCCAACGATGCGAACCACGGCGATCGCATAGGGGCCCAGGGTAAGGCAACTGCCCGGGCCGGCCGCATCGCCGCGGCGTCCACCATCACCGCCACCGATGGTCACCCTTTCTGGGTAGACAACCTGCACCGGTGGGTGGCGGCCAAGGACCTCAAACCCGGCTACCGTCTCGAGACGGCCGACCACCGCGACGCAACCGTCACCGCCACCCGAACCTGGACCCAATACCGATCCGTCTACAACCTCACCACCGACACCACCCACACCTACTATGTGATCGTCGGCAACACTCCGATCCTCGTCCACAATTGTCCCTTCGGTCCGTCGCCGGCGCACGTCGCTGCCACGGCAGATGTCTCCTCCACCTCGGATCGGGCAATCTTTTGGAGCGGGCTTCATGTGGATGAGGCGAATGCGATCGCCCATTCGATGGGCGGCGAAACACTGGAATCGCTTATTACCGCCCGCGGGATTGCTATGCCAGAATTCATAAGGGGTAACGCCGCAATTGAGGAATCGTGGGGAATGGTGTCTGCCCGCTACGCTGCTCAGGCCTCGGGGCGAGTGCGGGTGATACTCGGGCCTGGTGCGCACCCCAACACGGTCTGGAATCTCCTTGAGCGTCCGACTCTGGAAGCAAATCCAGCTGTAACGCAGATTGATGCTTATGATTTGTCTTCCAGAACCTGGTCTACCATATTCCGAAGGTGAGGTAACCATCGTGGTTGCCGAGACGATGTACATACTGGTGCAGGACCCCACTTCTAGCGGTCTTGCCTCCTGAATTGTGGACCTCCGTGAAGTTCTACTGTAAGGTGGCATTGTGGTGGACTCAGCGCGTAGTGCTGCGATCATTTTGTATACGGGTCGGGGGCGGAGCCCTTACCCGCTTGGGGATGTCGACGCGATACGTTCAGTCGACCCGTTGGATAGTGAACATCTTATCCATTATGTTCAAGGTGTAAGGGAAGAGCTATTCTCTCTATTTCCATTGGATTGGGCTGAGCGAAATAATGTGGAGCCTGAACGGGTAGTTCAGTTGATCGAGCGGACGGTAGCTGAACGACATCCAGAGCTGACTGCGGAGGCGTGTGCAGCATTGGCGTGGATGTGGAGCTATAGCTCTTGGAAATGATCAGTGATAATGCTCCATAATTCCTCGACTATCACGGCTCGACCGGGGAGTGCAATCACATTGCGAACAGTGAGGTGATCTCACCAAGGTTGATCCGGGCATCAGGCATTTAGTCGACCCAGGCAGGCACGGTCGGGAAGACACGCGGACGGATCACTCTCGCCCGGAAATAGGCGTGGAGCCCCGCTATGAGTGGTCTCACCACAAGATCAACACAGATAGCGGAAGGCTCCACGTGATCGCCCATCGTGCCATGCTCGACGTCTCCAGGGAACTCGCCCAGTTCGTGGGCCGGCTGCTGCAAGCCGAACGGCGCCGACGCGGCACCCGGAAGGGCAGCCGGGCGCTGACCTGCTACTGGCAGGCGGTGGTGGCGCTGCGCTGGTTCCGCGGCGGGGGCGATAAGACCGCTCTCGGACGCGATCACGGCATCTCCCGGGCCACCTGCTACCGCTACATCGACGAGGTCATCGAAGTCCTCGCCGCCTGGGCCCCCGACCTACGCCAGGTGCTCGAGCGCGCCGCCGCCGACGGGCTGGCCTACGTCATCTTGGACGGCAAAATCTTCTCCGCCGACCGCTGCGGCGAACAAACCACCAGCGTCAAAGGCGAACAGATCGACCTGTGGTATTCCGGCAAAGCCCACGAACACGGCGGACTGATCCAAGCCATCTCCGCCCCCGACGGATTCCCGCTGTGGACGTCCAACGCCGAACCTGGATCGACCCACGACCTGATCGCCGCCCAGCAACACGTGCTGGGCGCCCTGTACGCCGCAGCCGCCCACGGCCTGCCCACCCTCGCCGACCTCGGCTACGAAGGCGCCGGCCACGGCGTTCTCCACCCGATCAAACAACCCACCACCAGCGGGCAACTCCACATCGATAACCGCACCTACAACACCCTGCTACACGGCCTGCGCTGTCTCGGCGAACGCGGCTTCGCCGTCCTCACCGGACGCTGGCGAGCCCTCCGACACACCACCGCCAGCCCCAGCAAAATCGGCGACATCGTCAAGGCTGCACTCGTCCTCACCCATTTCGAACACGGCCGACTCATGTGAAAGTCGCTGAGATCACGTCAATGGGCGAGCGTCGTCAGCTTGGCTCAGGGGGTTGACGCTAGCCGGGAAGAGAATCCAGGTTGGAATTGCAACTCGTCTGCTGCCACGCGTAGTGCGCGACGGTGGCCTGCCAGATCGGTCGAAGCGCCGAACCGCCCTGTGCTGAGCGCCGTGGGCAGCCTGGCGAGCCGGATCCACAGCGTGGGCGGACCGGGCTCGCGACTTAAGACGGACGGTGGCGCCAGTACAGCGCCGCTGGCGCCACTTTGGCGCTATAGTCGATTTCATGACGACCATCCAGATCAAGAACGTCTCCGAAGAGGCGCACGCCGTGCTCCGCCGTCGCGCCGCGGCGGCAGGCCAGTCGCTCCAGGAGTACATGCTCAACTGGATCGAGCGGTCGACCCACAGACCGACGATCAACGAGGTGCTGGAGCGTATAGAGCATCGCGCCAGCGGCAACCTGTCTTCCGACTTCGCCGTCGAGCAGCTTCGTGATGACCGGGAGCGGCGTTGATCGTTGTCGACGCGTCGTTCCTCGTGGTGGCCCTGGCCAACGACGGGGCCGAGGGACATCAGGCCCGGCAGCGGCTGCGGGGCGAGGAACTCGCCGCGCCCCATATCATCGACCTCGAAGTAGCGTCCGTGATACGCAAGGGCCTCCACGCGGGGAGGATCACCGCAAAACGAGCCCGCCAGGCTTTCGAGGATCTGGGGAGCTTCGATCTGGAGCGCGTCGCTCACACCTCTCTACTGCCACGGATCTGGGAGCTACGCGACAACTGCACGGCGTACGATGCCGCCTATATCGCGCTGGCCGAGCTGTTCCGCGTGCCGCTTGTGACATGCGACGGGAAGATGGCTGGGGCATCCGGCGCTCGCTGCACATTCGAGGTATTCCAGCCGTCGTGACGTCCTCGAAGCAAGCAGCGGACGCCCGTCCGTGCAGAAGGCCGCGCAGTTCCCGGTTGCGGGACCGGCACGGGTCGTCAATCGGCCAGCGACTCGTGAGCAGGCCGGCCGTGCGGCGCGGCAGGTAGTCCGCAGCTGTGCGCATGCCTCCGTCCTGGCCATGGCTTTCGATCTGCCGTAGGCCTGCCTTTCAATCTGCCGGCGCGACGGGTTCCGATCTGCCGAACCTGGCCTCCCGTCTCGGTTCAACAGCGGCGATAGCCCATGGGCCAGCAACGGCCAAAGGCCGCATGCTCACGCCGGTGAAGGACGGCGACGAGTCGGCCATATCCGCGGAGCAGTCGCTACGGGCGCGGCGACCTGGAGATGACCCGGGCCTCCTGGTACGGGAAATCAACCCGCGCGCGACGCCGGACACGTCCGGAAACGTCGACCATGGCGCACGCACGCACCCTCCGTCCGGCAGTCCCCACGGCACGGGCGGCGTGATCAGAGGTCGTATGTGCCGGCCTTCACGGCGGCGGTGAAGCGGCGCCACTCGGGGAGGGTGAACGCCAGCACCGGGCCGGTCGGGTTCTTGGAGTCGCGGGCCAGGCGTACCGCCGGTGCCCCGGCGACCTCGACGCATTCGCCGCCGTTACCGGAGCTGCGGCTGCTCGTGCGCCACGCGACGCGGGACGGGTCCATCGCGGACACCCGCACCTTCTTCGATCGGGGACGTCAGTTCAGGTCGTCGATCACACGCTTGATCAGGGCCCGGGACTCGTTGCGGCCCAGGGCCTGCACGCGCAGGTGGTCGAACATCAGCGTATAGCTCTTTATCTCTTCCGCGTCCTCCAGGTAGAGACTTCCCGTCCGGTACTCGAGGTAGACGACGTCGGGGTCGGCGGGCTCGGGGAAGCCGAGGATGTGGAACGCCCCCATAGTCGCCGGGTGGGCGCCCGCTTCGTACGGAAGGACCTGCAGCGTCACGGTGGGCAGGCGCGAGATCTTGATGAGGTGCTGGAGCTGCTCGCGCATGGTCTCGGCGCCGCCGACCCGGCGGCGCAGCGCGGCCTCGCTCAGCACGAGCCAGATCTCCGGCGGGTCGCCGACCTCCAGAAGCTGCTTGAGCCGTCCCAGGCGCACGGCCACGTGCCTGTCGATCTCGTCGTCGGGCGGCACGATGGGCTCGGCCGCGTACGTGGCCCGCGCGTACGCCTCGGTCTGGACGAGCCCGGGGACCACCTCGGACTGGTAGATACGGATCGAGGACGCCTCCTCCTCGATACCGACGTAGACCTGGAACCACGACGGGATCGCGCCGCTGTAGCGGTGCCACCAGCCCTTGAGCCGGCTCTGCCTGGCCAGCGTGACGAGGAACTCGGTGCGCTCCTCGCTCACGCCGTACACCTTGCAGAGCATCAGGATGTGCGCGGGGCTGGGCGCGTGCGCGGCGGTCTCGATCCGGTGGATCGTCGCGGAGGCGATGGTCGCCTCGTGCGCCACCTGGTCGCGGTTCTTGCCCGACTCGGCGCGAAGGCGCCGCATCTCGGCGGCGAGCCGCCGCCTGCGCAGCGTGGGGCTGGTCCGACTTGGCACCGTTCTTACCCTCCCGAGGGAAAGTTCTCACTCTAGACAACACCGACCTGAGCAAGTTCAACAGAAACGCTTGCCAGAACTTTGCGTTGCCGTCCAGACTCAGATCGTAACGGGAGGACACGCGGTGTGACCGGAGATTCACGACGAATCACCGGCGCGCCGGCGTTACGGCGACGATCGAGGGCGGTCACACGATGGCGCAGCTCCAGGAGGTACCGGGAATATCCCGTTACCGCTTGCTCGGACATCTGGCGAACAGGATCTCCGGCTACCCAGACCTTCAGGTCACGATGAACTCTGTCAAAGGCACCTGGCTCAGGGTCGGGTACGGGCGCGGGAGCGTGCTCGTCTCGGCCGAGCACTGCGGCAAGGACGGCTGGTGCTACCGGTGGGGCAACCACCCCGACCGGCGCGGGCCCGTCGGGGAGGTCACGTCCGTCGCGCACCAGATCGCCACCCTGCTCATGAACCGGTCCCGTCCATGAGGCGGCGCCGGACGAAGCGGTTTCCCCGCGAGGCGGCCTCCGTGGCGCTGGCCCGTACCTGGCTGGCGGAGCAGCTCGCGCAGCTGATCCCGGCACCCTTGGACGACCTGCTCGACGACGCCGTGCTCGGCCTGTCCGAGCTGGCCACCAACGCCGTCGAGCACGGCGCAGGCCAGTACTTCCGCGTCGCCTGCACCGTGAACAACGAACGTCTGACGATCGAGACCCTGGACGGCGGGAGATCCCGCCCGCTGCCCGCCGTCCGGGGTCTTCCCGCCACCACGAACGAGAACGGCCGCGGGCTCGTCATCGTCGACCACATCTCCGGCGGCGACTGGGAATGCGACGCCCGCCCGGCCGGCCTGATGCGCGTCCGCTTCCACCTCAAGCTCGTGGGCCACATCGACCCGCGTCACTCACCACCGGCGCCGCCGGCCGCCGCCCGGCACGGCCGGTACTGAGGGCCCCGATGCCGCCGGCGCAGGGGCGCGACTCTGAGAGCACGAGGTGTGCGCCGCGATGGGCAGGCGCCGCGGCCCACCCGACTGTGTGTTTCAACCACCGTCACGCTCTAAGTGCTGTGCCCGACAGACGTCGCATGCGCTCCCTGAGTGTCGTTGACTGACGGCATGACGGCCAACGACACGACGAGCGACGTCCGCGAACCGGTATGTCGGCCGATGGCCGGTCGGGAACGGAGAAGGTCATGATTTTGAGCAGGGCGAATCGGCGGCTGTGTGTCACGGTGAGCACGATCGCGGTTGCCTCCACCGCGTTGGCCGGTGGCGCGGGCACGGCCGGCGCGGGCACGGCCGGCGCGGGCGTGAACGGCGCCGGGCAGCCGATCGTGCGCACGTCCAGCGGGTTTGTCCGGGGTCTGGCGACGTCGACGGGAATCGAGTTCCGGGGCATTCCCTATGCGGCGCCGCCCGTGGGCGCGTTGCGGTGGCGGCCGCCCCAGCCGGTCGCCCGCTGGTCCGGCGTCCGCGACGCCACCCGATTCGGGTCGCCCTGCGCGCAGAACGCGTCGGCCTTCGGCGTCGCGAGCACGTCGGAAGACTGCCTGTTCCTCAACGTGTACGCCCCGCCGGGCCCGGTGAAGGGACCGAAACGGCCGGTGATGGTGTGGATCCACGGAGGCTCGCTGAACGTCGGCAACGGGGACGGCTATGACCCCAGCAACCTGGCCCGGCGCGGCGTGGTCGTGGTCACCATCAACTACCGGCTCGGCGCCCTCGGCTGGCTCGCCCATCCCGCACTGCGCGACGCGGACGGGGCGGCCGGCAACTACGGGTTCATGGACCAGCAGGCCGCCCTGCGCTGGGTGCGACGCAACATCGGCGGGTTCGGCGGCGCACCGCGCGACGTGACCATCTTCGGGGAGTCCGCCGGCGGCCTCAGCGTGCTCTCTCACCTCATCTCGCCCGCCTCCAGGGGGCTGTTCACCAAGGGGATCGTGGAGAGCGGCGACTACGCCCCGACGCTGGCGCCGCAGCGGACGGCCGAGACGGCCGGCGAGGCGTTCGCCGCCTCCGCCGGGTGCGCCGACCAGACGGCCGCCTGCCTGCGCTCGCTGCCGGTGTCCACGATCCTCGCCGAGGAGAGCCACGGCGTGGGCGGCTATCAAACGATCATCGACGGGAAGGAGATCACCCAGTCGATCCAGCCCGCCCTCGACAAGGGCGAGTTCACCCGGGTGCCCGTCATGGTCGGGTCCAACCACGACGAATGGCGGTTGATCGTCGCGATCGAGGAGTTGCTCGGCGCGCCCGTCACAGCGGACAACTACCAGAGCAGGATCCAGTCGGACCTGCGCGTCTCCCCATCGGCCGCGGCGGCCATCGCGGCGCGGTACCCGCTGAGCGCCTACCCCAGCGCGGCGCTCGCGATGGGCGCCGCGGGCACCGACGCCGTCTATGCCTGCACAGCGAACGCGGCGGCCCGGTCGCTGTCGAGATACGTGCCGACCTTCGCCTACGAGTTCAACGACGAGAACGCGCCGCAGATGTTCCTGCCGCCGGTGAGCTTCCCGTACGGCGCGGCCCACGCGTCCGAACTGCCGTACCTGTTCGCGCACCTGCTCGGCAAGTCGGCCGACCTGTCAGCACCGCAGCGGCAACTCGCCGACACCATGCAGCGGTACTGGACGGGCTTCGCCGGACGCGGGTTCCCGTCATCGCCGGGCGGGCCGACCTGGCCGCGCTTCACCCGCGCGGCGCCCACCGTGCAGTCGCTGATCCCGCCGCGCCCGCACGGCGAGACCGGCTTCGCGGCGGCCCACCAGTGCGCGTTCTGGAGGACGATCCGCTGACCGTGGCGCCTGCGTCCTCATCCCTGCGCGGAGCGTGGATCTGCCGCGGTCGCTCAGGCGGCGGGTACGGCGACAGGGATTGCGAGCAGGCGTGCTTCCCTGGCGGCCTTCCTGGCGGCTTCGTCGAAGTCGGGGGCGGCGCAGGCGAACAGCGTCCTCCCGTCGGCGCCGCCGAGCGCGCAGGCGTAGACGTTGGTGCCCGGCCGTATCTCGTCGGTGACGGTTCCGCCTTCGGTCACCCGCAGCAGGCGGCCGCCGGTGGCGTCGGCGATCCACAGGCCGCCTTCCGCGTCGATGCAGGCGCCGTCGCCGGCGACCGCGGTCTGCTCCAGGACCTTGGCGATCGCTCGTTCCGTGGGCAGGGGGCCGAACTCGGCCCACACCCGCCGGTTCGTGAGCCGCCCGTCGCCGGTCACGTCGAAGGCGGTGACGCGGTTCCCGAACGTCTCGTTGACGAGCAGGACGTTGTCCCGAGTGATCGCGCTTCCGTTGGGGAACCACAGGTCGGTGGCCACCTCGGTCACCCCGCCGTCGGGGTCCACCCGGTGCAGCGCGGCGGTCGCGAGCGGCGCGCCCCCCATCAGGTCGAAGCCGAAGTTGCCCACGTACGCCCTGCCCTCGGCGTCGACGGCCATGTCGTTGAGGTGACCGGTCGCGTGCTCGCCGAGATCGGCATGGGTGACGAGCGTCCCGTCCGGCTCGCGGCGCAGCAGCCTGCGGTCGCGCATGGACACGATCAGCAGCCGCCCGTCCGGCAGCCACCCCAGTCCCGACGGCTGCTGCG
This sequence comes from Streptosporangiaceae bacterium, assembly GCA_036378315.1. Taxonomy (GTDB): domain Bacteria; phylum Actinomycetota; class Actinomycetes; order Streptosporangiales; family Streptosporangiaceae; genus CALAED01. The sequence goes on from DASUWU010000012.1 coordinate 39,604, forward strand.
GGACCGTGGCCTCGACGCGCAGGTCGGACCCGTCCTCGCGGGCGGACAGCACCTGGAGGGTGTAGAAGTCGGACATCCAGATCCGCCCGCCCCGCCACCGGGGTGCCTCGAGGAACGTGAAGCCGCTGACCACGGTGGTTGCCGCATCCGTCATCTTGTCCTCCTTCGGGCGTGCCGGCCCGGTGTCGCCGGCCGGATCTACGGGCTGTGGTGCTGGTGGGACGGTGTTGATGTGGCGCGGGCCTTGACGCGGTCGACCGCCTGGCGCAGGCCGGGCGCGTCGATCGCCACCACGACCATGAGCAGAGCCGCGTAGAGCAGCTCCGTCGAGTAGTCGGGCAGCGCGGTGATCGCGACGATCTGTGCGATGAACGCGACCGACAGGGCGCCGGCGAGCAGGCCGATGGGCAGGCCGCGGCCGCCGGCCAGCGACACGCCGCCGAGCAGGACGGCGACGGCGCTGAGGATGAGCGGCTGTAGGCCCTGGTTCGGGTTCGCTGAGGCGTAGCTGTAGCTGAGCAACGCCCCGCCGAGCGCGGCGAGGGCGCCCGAGACGGTGAACAGGCCGACGAGCGCGCGTTCCACGCGGACGCCGGCGACGCGCGCGGCACGGCGGTCCCCGCCGATGGCGCGCAGCTCGCGCCCGAGCTTGGTGCCGCCGAGCACGAGCGCCGCGATGACGAAGGCGGCAAGCGTGCCGAGGCTGCGCGGGGAGAAGACCACCAGGACGGTCCGGTCGACCCATTCCGTCGCCCCACTGTTGGTGTAGGTCTTGCTGAGCCCGCCGGACATGGCGCTGGTGAGCCCGAGCAGGGCGATGTACGTCCCGAGGGTCACCGGCAGCGACGGAAGCCGCAGCCTGGCGATGAGGCCCCCCTGCACGGCGCCGATCGCCGCGCCGGCGCCCACGGCGACCAGCACGCCGAGGACGGCGGATGACTTCCCGGTCTGCACGGCGAGCATCCCGCCGAGCGCGTACGTGCCCACGACGGACAGGTCGAACTCGCGGGCGATCATGGTGAGGCCGAGGCCGAGGGCCACCAGGCCGAGCTGGGCGAACCCCTGCAGGGCGTTGCGGATGTCGAAGGTCGTCAGGCGTTCCCCGCTCATGGCCGGCGTGGCGGCGAGCGCGACGGCGACCACCAGGAACGACGCTGCCGGTACGAGGCGTTCGGGCCGTGAGATCAGCCGCCGGATCATCGCCGGCCCCGGGTGGCGCGCAGGTGGACGGCGATGACCACGATGAGCACGAGGATTCCCTTCACGAGCAGCTGGAGGCCGGTCGAGAACCCGCGCAGCAGCAACAGGTCGGAGATGGCCGCGATCAGCACCGCCCCGCCGAGCGTGCGCAGCGCCGAGCCGCTTCCGCCGCCGATGGCGGTGCCGCCGACGAGGACGGCCGCGATCGCGTCCAGGCTGAGGGTCCCGCCGAGGTCGGCGTTGGCACTGGTGTTGAACGAGGCGAGGAAGATGCCGGTCAGCGCGATGCAGGCGCCGAAGAGCGCCCAGGCGATGACGACGATCCGGCCGACGGGCAGCCCGGCCGCGCGGGCCGCCGGCAGGTTCTCCCCGATGAGGTACATCTGCCGGCCCGCGGTGGTGCGGCGCAGCATCCACTCGGCGAGCAGCGCCAGCCCGATCAGGACGTAGACCGCCAGGGGCAGCCCGAGCGGCGTGGAGTCGAGGCTCTTGTAGCCGGTGCCCTTGGGGTAGACGGTGGCACCGCCACTGATCCAGGTCGCGACGCCGCCGATCGCGAACCCGGCGGCGATGGTCAGCACGATCGGGTTCGCGGTCCAGAACCCGATGATGGCGCCCTGCAGGGCGGTGACGGCGGCGCCGCACACCAGCGCGAGCACGATCGCCACGGTGAGACCGAGTCGCTGGGTCGAAAGGAAGATCATCGCTACCACCGTCGCGGTCTGCGACACGGCCAGCGACACCGCGGAACCGGCGATCATCACCAGGGTCGCCCCGATGGCGGTGATCCCGACCGACGCGGTGGAGGCGAGGATCGCGCGGCCGTTGTCCAGGCTGAAGAACCTGCTCGTCATGGCGCCCGCGACCACGATGGCCAGGACCGCGACGGCGATGCCGATGTCGAGCGGCTCCGGCCGGCGCCACCGGAGCCGCCCCGCCGCGGTCGCGCCGCCGCCGCCTGGCCGCGGCTCTTCCGCGCGCGCCGCGGCTGCCGCTTCACGATGGTCGCTGTTCGCCGCGGTCATGCTGTACGCGATCCGTGGGTCATGTCCCGCATCAGGACGGCTCCGTCCGTACCGCCCTCGTAGCGGTCGATCATCCGTCCCTCCCGCATGGTGATGATCACATCGCCGAGCTCGAGCAGTTCCTCAAGCTCGGTCGAGGCGAACAGGACGATCAGGCCGGCGTCGGCGGCCGCGCGCAGCAGCCGGTGGATCGCGGCGCGGCCGCCGACGTCGACCCCGCGGGTCGGCTCGTCCAGCAGCAGCACGAACACGTCCTCACGTCCGAGGCACCGGCCGACGAGAACCCTCTGCTGGTTGCCCCCGCTGAGCGCGACCACCGGCTCGGCCAACCGGCGGGCGGGCAGGCCGGCGAGCTCGGCCAGCATGCCGGCCGCCCGCCGTTCACGCGGCCCGTGGACGACGCCGGCCCGGCTGAGCGCCGGCAGCCGGGTCGCCACGAGGTTGTCGGCGATCGTCTTGTCGAGGAACAGCCCCTCCGACTTGCGGTCGTTCGACACGAACGCCACCCCGGCGCGCGCCGCGCCGACGGGGCTGCGGAACGGCACGCCGCGATCCCGCAGCGTCACCCGCCCCACCGCGTTGGGGTGCAGCCCGGCCAGCGCGCGCAGCACGTCGGCGGCCCCGCTGCCCAGCTGCCCGGCCAGCGCGTAGACGCGGCCGGCCGCCGCGGTGAGGCTGAAGTCATCGAGCCGGCCAGGCACGTGCAGGTGCTCGATCCGCAGGGCGTGGGTGAGCTGGGGATCGGGCGCGCGGGCCGGCCCCAACCGGTGCGGCGCCTCGCCGAGCATCTGGACGATCAGCTCGTCGACGGTCAGCCGCTCGGCGGGCGTGGTGGCGATGCGGCGTCCGTCGCGCAGCACGGTCACGGTGTCGCACAGCTCGAGCACCTCCGCCAGCCGGTGGGACACGTAGACGACCGCGCACCCCTGGGCCGCGGCCCGGCGGACCGCCGCGAAGACGTGCTCGGTCTCGACGTCGCTCAAGGTGGCGGTGGGTTCGTCCAGGATGAGCAGCCTGGCGTGCTGGCTCAGCGCCCTGGCGATCTCGACCAGCTGCCGTTCCCCCATGCTCAACGTCGACAGCGGCTGATCGGGACTGATCCGGTCGAGGCCCAGGTCGTTCAGCACCTGGCGGCAGCGCGCCGCCGCCGCGCGCCGCCGGTTGACCATCGGCGTCGAGATGTCGCCCAGCAGCAGGTTGTCCCGCACCGTCAGGGACGGGACGACGCTCAGCTCCTGGTCGACGAGCGCGATGCCCAGACGCTGGGCCTGCTGCGGGCTGCGCACCTCGACGGGAGCGCCCCCGATGATGATCCGGCCGGCGTCGGGGACGAGCTGCCCCGACAGCATCTTCACCACCGTGCTCTTACCGGCGCCGTTGTGCCCGCACAGCGCGTGGATCTCCCCCGCGCCGACGGTGAAGGAGACGTCCCGCACCGCCGGCACCCCGCCGAAGGCGCGGAACAGGCCGTCGACCTCGACCTGAGGGGGGTCACCGGCGCCGGCGGGCGGGCTCGCCGGCACGTTCATGCGTGGCTGCACTGCGCGGCGAACTGATCCACGTTGGCGGCGGTGATGCGGTCTTCCTGGACGGTCTCATGCTTCGGCGGGTGCTGTCCTGACAGGAACTTCGTCACGTAGGCGGCGGTCTGGGTGGCGATGGTGATCGGGTCCTCGGTGGCCGATCCGTACAGCTCGCCGGCCTTGATCGAGTCGATGCCGGCCTTGAAGCAGTTGCTGCTCGTGACGACCAGGCCCTTCTTGCCGCCCACCGCGCAGCCGGCCTGCTTGGCCGCCTGGATGATCGGCAGGGCCATGTAGTCAGCCATGCCGTAGGCCGCCTGCACGCCATTACAGCCGTACCTGGCCAGCAGCTGCTGTGCGATCTTCCCGGACAGGGTCGGGTCCCAGTTCGCGTCCTGCTCGGCGACGACCTGGTACTGCGGCGCGCCGCTCATCACCTTCCGGAAGCCGACCATGCGGTCCTGGGTGACCAGCATCGACTTGGTGCCGGTCAGGACGATGATCTTGCCGGACTGGCGGCCCTGCGCCTTGAGGCCGTCGATGATGTTCTGCGCCGCGAACTCGCCGAGCCGCTCGTTGTCCGAGAGCACCGACATCACGGCGCCGGCCACCGACGGGTCGGTCTTCCCGTCGACGGCCAGCACGTCGACGCCGGCCTGCTTGGCCTTCTGGATCGGCACCGCCATCGCCTTGGTGTCGAGCACGGCCACCACGATGAGGTCCGGCTGCCCGGCCACGGCCTGGCTGAACTTCTGGACCTGCGTGCCGGGATCCATGGTCGTCAGATCTTTGATCTTCACGCCGCTGGAGCCGAGCTGCGCTTCGAACTGCTTGTTGAAGGCCGCTCCCCACGGGTTGGAGTTGCCGTATCCGACCAGCGCGATGGTCTTGCCCTTCAGCGAGCCGGCCCCGCCCCCGGACGAGCCGGACGTGGAAGAACCGCCGTTGGAGCCGCCGCAGCCCGCGATCGTCAGGGTGAGCCCGAGCGCCCCGGCGACGAGGCCGGCGTGGAGGCTTCTCGAGCGTTCCTTGCGAACCCTGCGCGACCGCGACATGGGGACCTGGACCATGCGATGGATGAGGACCATGAGGTCTCCTTCAAGTTGGTGTGCGTGACGGCAGGCCGCCGGTCAGGCCGTTGGCCCGGCCGGCTCGGCCATCTCCGCGTCCTCGTCGACGACAGGCCGGGGGGCGAAGTCGTCGCCGCCGGGCGGCGCGCCCAGGGTTCGGCGCGCGGTGCTGCCGGTGCCGACGCCACAGGTGCCGCGGGTCGGCCGGTCCGGCGCGATCGCATTGGGGTTCGATGCGGCCGCCGCTGGCTTCGAGCACGGCGTCCCGGACATGTCACCGTGCCTCGGGTGGCTCCTCTTCGTCGCGTCAGTCCGCGAAGCGTCGGTCACCACGAGTCCGGTGCGCATCGGGTTCTCCGTCCGTCGAAGGAAGAAGCACCAGCGAATGACTAAGCGCATAGTTATCGCGTTTGCGGCTGATATGTCAAGGAAAATGCCCAGGTCGGGGCCGGTCCGCGCGGGGAGACCGCTTACCCGGCATCATCGGGGACGCCGACCGGGACCGGACCGGTGCCCGTGGCTTCGTATCCGCCCGCGGGGCCGGCACCGTCACCGGCGGGCGGGGCCGCGCCCGGGCCCACCATCTTCAGCGCGATGTCGGCGTAGAACTCCCCGAGCAGCTCCGGGGAGTCGCAGCCGTCCAGCCGGTACCAGCGAGCGAGATCTATGCTCAGCGACAGCATGCACCGCGCCACCCTTTTGACGTCGACCGCGGCGAACGTGCCGTCCTCGACGCCGCGGGCGACGGCGGCGCGGAAGACCTCGTTGGTCTGGTGGCGCAACCGCACGATCTCCTCGTAGTGCTCCGCGGTCAGCCCGGCGAGCTCGTACTGGGCGACCCGCGCCGCGACGTGGTGGCGGGCGTGCCAGGCCGTGTGGCGGGCGACAACCACGCGAAGCCGGTCGGCGGCGCCGGTTATCGCGGTGACGGAAGGGTCCTGGATGTAGGTCAGGGCGCACTGGTGACCGGACCGGATGATCTCGTACAGCACGAGTTCTTTGGACGGGAAGTGCACGTAGAGCGCGGCCGGACTCAACCCGGCACCGCCGGAGATGTCGCGGGTGGTCGTCGCGTGGTAGCCATTCATGGCGAAGCATCGCACCGCCGAGGTGAGCAGGGCGCGCACGACGTCGCTGAACTCCTCGTTCCACAGCTCCGGCGACTCGTCCTGGAGCCGGGGATCGCCCGCCAGATCCTGCGGGGTGAAGCGTGCCTGCCGTCTGGCCATCTCCGAGCCCTCTCCTGCTGCGCATCCTCGGCCTAGCATAACTATGCGCTTAGTCATTCGGCCCGCGGTCACCCTTCCCCTTCATGGTGGCAGCATTGAGCGCGTGAGCAGGTTCGGGTTCGGTGCCGCCCTCGCGTCGTTCGCGGTCGCCGTCATGGCATGCAGCTCCGATGCGGGTACGGGGTCGGAGGCATCGCCCGCCGCCCCGCCGCCGTCCGGTCCGACCACCAGCGCGCCTGGCACGGCCGGTACGCCGGGCACGCCGGGTGGTGGTGCGGACTGGCCGACCTACCACGCCACCAACGACCGGGCCGGATGGGTGGCCCGGTTCCGCACCCCGCGGGCGCTCGCCGGCGCGTGGAGCACCCGGCTGGACGGGGCCGTGTACGGCCAGCCGATCGTGGTGCACGGCACCGCCTACGCCGCCACCGAGAACGACACCGTCTACGCGCTCGACCCGGCGACCGGGCACCAGCGCTGGAAACGGCACCTCGGCCAGCCGGTGCCGCTGTCCCGGCTGCCCTGCGGCAACATCGACCCCCTCGGGATCACCGGCACACCGGCCTACGACGCGACGACCAGGACACTGTTCGTCGCCATGGAAACCACCGGCGCCCACCACACACTGGTCGCACTCGACCCGGCCAGCGGCCGGACCCGCTTCACCAAAGACCTCGACGTGCTGCCCGGACGCGACCGCACCGCCGAACAGCAACGCGGCGCGCTCGCCGTCGCCGGCGGCCGCGTCTACGTGCCATTCGGCGGCCTCGCCGGCGACTGCGGCAACTACGTCGGCTACGTGGCCGCCGCGCGT
>DASUWU010000013.1:0-29300 GCA_036378315.1 Streptosporangiaceae bacterium
GGCTGCGCGCCGATAGCCTTAGGGCATGCCCGATCCGCAACTCGTCCTCGCCGGTCGCCTGCAAGCCGCGCTGGCCGCCGCGTTCGGTCCGGAGCACGCGAACGACGACCCGGTGATCCGGCCGTCGCAGTTCGCCGACTACCAGGCCAACGTCGCGCTGCCCCTGGCCAAACGGCTCGGGCGGCGCCCGCGCGACGTGGCGAGCGAGCTGGCCGCCCGGCTGGACGTCGCCGACGTGTGCGAGAAGGCCGAGGTCAGCGGCCCCGGGTTCATCAACCTCACGCTGCGCGACACCTGGATCGCCGCCGAGACCGCGGCCGTGCTGGCCGACGAGCGGCTCGGCGTGCCGCCCGCCGAGCAGCCGCTGACCATGCCGGTCGACTACTCGGCGCCCACGCTCGCCAAAGAGATGCATGTCGGGCACCTGCGCACCACCGTGGTCGGCGACGCCTTCGTCCGTACGGCCGAGTTCCGCGGGCACACGGTCATCAGGCAGAACCACGTCGGCGACTGGGGCACGCAGTTCGGCATGCTCATCGAGCACCTGCTCGACGTGGGCGAGGGCTCGGCCGACGCGGAGCGGGCCAAGACCGAGCCGAACATCTTCTACCGGGCGGCCCGGGCCAAGTACGACGCCGACCCGGCCTTCGCCGAGCGGTCCAGGCGCCGGGTGGTGCTGTTGCAGGGCGGCGATCGCGACACGCTGCGGCTCTGGCAGGAGCTTGTCGAGCTGTCCAAGTCGTACCTGGAGCGGATCTACCGCCGGCTCGGCGTCACGCTGACCGAGCCGGACCTGGCCGGCGAGAGCATGTACAACGAGATGCTCGGCGACGTCTGCGACGAGCTCGAGCGCAAGGGCATCGCGACGGTCAGCGAGGGCGCGCTGTGCGTGTTCCTCGACGGGTTCACCGGCCGCGAGGGCCGGCCGGTGCCGCTGATCATCCGCAAGAGCGACGGCGGGTACGGCTACGCCACCACCGATCTGGCGGCGATCCGCTACCGTGCGCTGACGCTGCACGCCGACCGGATCATCTACGTGGTGGGCGCCCCGCAGGCGCTGCACCTGCGGATGGTGTTCGAGACCGCGCGCCTGGCCGGCTGGCTGGACGGCGGCGCCGAGCCGTTCCACGCGGCGATCGGCAACGTGCTCGGCGCGGACGGCAAGATCCTGCGGACCAGGTCGGGCGAGACGGTCCGGCTGGAGGCGCTCGTCGACGAGGCCGTCGAGCGGGCCGAGAAGGTCATCGCCGACCGCGACTATGACGCCGCGGCGCGCAAGGAGATCGCGCGGGCGGTCGGCATCGGCGCGATGAAGTACGCCGACCTGAGCGTGGCCCGCGACAGCGAGTACGTCTTCGACTGGGACCGCATGCTGGCGCTACAGGGCAACACCGGCCCGTACCTGCAGTACGCGGTGGCCAGGATCCGGTCGATCTTCCGCCGCGCCGGACTCGACGCGGCGGGCGCCACCGGGCCGATCGTCATCGGGCAGCCGGCCGAACGCGCGCTCGCCCTGCGGGTGCTGGGGTTCGGCGGCGCGATCGACGCGCTGATCGAGGAGGTCACTCCGCACAAGCTGTGCGCGTACATCTACGCGCTGGCCGACGCGTTCACCACGTTCTACGAGACCTGCCCGGTGCTGCGCGCCCCGGACGAGGCGACCCGGGCGTCCCGGCTCGCGCTGTGCGCGGTGACGCTGCGCACGCTCGTCGCCGGCCTCGGCCTGCTCGGCGTGCCGACGCCGGAGCGCATGTAGCCGAAAACCGCGACCACCCCGCTATTGCAGGTAGCCCTCGACCTCGCCCTTGGGGCGGGTGGCCGCGCCGCCGGGGTCGTCGCCGGCCGCCCGGCGGGCCCGGCGCTGCCGCAGCAGGTCCCAGCACTGGTCGAGTGACTGCTCGAGCGAGGCAAGCCGCGCGTGCTCCTCGGTGGCCCCGACCTCGCCGCGGCTCAGCCGCTCGCGCAGGTCGTGCTCCTCGGTGACGAGGTCTTTGATATTCGCCAGAATCTCGGTGTCGTCCATAGGGCTCCCACCCTAGACGGGCTCACGGACTGCGCAGCAGGCCCGACAGGACCCCTCCGTCGCTCTGCGTCGAGTGCTGCACGGGCGGCATCGGCACCTGCTTCGGCTCCACCGAGGACGCGGGCTTGGCCTGCTTCCCCGCGGCCTTCGGCTTCGCCGCGGCGCGCGCGCGTGACGTGCCGGCGCCCGCCTTCTTGGCGGCCCCGGCCGCACTCGGCTTCCTGGCGGCGGTCCCGGTGCGGCGTGAGGGCGTGCGCTGCGGCGCCGAACGGGACGACGCGGCGCGCGTGCCCGTACGTGACCGCGCCGCCGTCGCCCGCCCGCCGGAGCGCGAGCCCGACGACAGGTTCTTCGCCGCCGTGGTCAGTGCCTTGGCGGCCGCGTTCATCGCCTTGGTGGCGGTGGCCATGGAGCGCATGGCCGTGGACATGGTCCGCGCCGATGCCGTCGCCTTGGTCGCCGCCGAGGTCACCCTGCTGGCGGCGGACGACACCTTCGTCGCGGCGGACGACACGCCGCGGGCGGCGGTGGAGTTGCCCTTGGCCTGGTTCCGTGCTGACGACGTGCGCGCGGACGAACTCCGCGAGCTCGTCTTCTTGTTGGCCGAGCTCTTGTTGTTCCCGGAGTTCTTACGCGAGTTCGTGGAGCTCTTGCTTGAGTTCGTGGAGCTCTTGCGCGAGTTCGTGGAGCTCTTGCGCGAGTTGGCGGAGCTCTTGCTCCTCGAGTTCGTGGAGCTCCGGGAGTTCCGCGCCGAGTCGCCGGCCGGGCTCCGCGTGGAACTGCGCGTGGAGTTCCGCGCGGTGGAGCGGGCGGCGGTGCTCCGCTTGCCACCGGTGGTGGTGCGGGCCTTGGTGGTGGTCGACTTCGTCCGGCTTCCGCTCGCCGAACTACGGCGCGTGCCGGTCGCACGAGTCGCGGGCTTCGTAGGCACTGATCTGTCCCCCCGTAGTGATCAGTTACGGAGAGATCTATTCCACACTGGCGACGATCTACACCATGTGCGTTCAGCTCCCCACCGGATGCCACACCGTCTTGGTCTCCAGGAACGCGGTCAGCCGTCCCGTACCGGGGTCGGCCGTCCAGTCGACCGGCGCCGGGCGCAGTACGCGCTTGAGGTTCGCCGCCGCGGCCTCCGCGCACGCGACCGCCAGGTCGTCCTCGGCCCCGGCCAGGTCGATCGCGTTCACGTCCATGTGCGAGGCCAGCCACGGTGCGAGCTCGGCACGCCGTCCCGTGAGGATGTTGACCACGCCGCCCGGCAGGTCGGAGGTGGCGAGCACCTCGGCCAGCGTGACGGCCACCAGCGGCTGCCCCGCCACCACGACGCAGGTGTTCCCGGTCACGATCGCCGGCGCGACCACCGACGCCAGACCGAGCAGCGCCGCGTCGGGGGCCACGATCCCCACGACGCCCATCGGTTCAGGCGTCGAGAAGTTGAAGAACGGCCCGGCGACCGGGTTCGCCGACCCGGCCACAGCGGCGATCTTGTCGGCCCAACCCGCGTACCAGACCCACCGGTCGATCGCCGCGTCCACCTCGGCCTCCGCGGCGGCCCTCGACGCGCCGGTCGCCCGGACCTCGTCGGCGAACTGGCCGCGGCGGCCTTCGAGCATCTCGGCGATCCGGTAGAGGATCTGCCCGCGGTTGTAGGGGGTGCGCCCGGACCAGCCGCCGAACGCCTTGCGCGCCGCCGACACGGCGTCGCGCACGTCCTTGCGCGAGGCGAGCGCGGCGTTGGCGAGGAAGTTGCCCCTGGCGTCACGCACCTCGTAGGACCGCCCGGACTCCGAGCGGGGGAACGCCCCGCCGATGAACAGCTTGTACGTCTTCCGCACCGCCACCCGCTGTGACACCGCCCGTTCAGACATCGAGGTAGGCCTCCAGACCGTGCCTGCCGCCCTCGCGGCCGAAGCCGGACTCCTTGTAACCGCCGAACGGGGACGCCGGGTCGAACTTGTTGAACGTGTTGGCCCAGACCACTCCGGCGCGCAGCCGCTCGGCCATCCACAGGATCCGGGAGCCCTTCTCGGTCCACACCCCGGCGGACAGGCCGTACGGCGTGTTGTTGGCCTTGTCCACCGCCTCGCCGGGCGTCCGGAAGGTCAGCACCGACAGCACCGGGCCGAAGATCTCCTCGCGGGCGATCCTGTGCGACTGCGCGACGTCGGTGAACAGGGTCGGCGCGAACCAGAACCCACGGGAGGGCAGCTCGCACGGCGGCGACCACCGCTCGGCGCCCTCGCGCTCGCCGATGTCGGACAGCATCCGGATCTTCTCGAGCTGCGCGGCCGAGTTGATGGCGCCGATGTCGGTGTTCTTGTCCAGCGGATCGCCGACCCGCAGCGTCGCCATGCGGGCCTTGAGTTTGGCGAGCAGCTCCCCGGCGACCGACTCCTGGACGAGCAGCCGTGACCCCGCGCAGCACACGTGCCCCTGGTTGAAGAAGATCCCGTTGACGATCCCTTCCACGGCCTGGTCGAGCGGCGCGTCCTCGAAGATGACGTTCGCCGCCTTGCCGCCGAGCTCGAGGGTGAGCCGCTTGCCGGTGCGCGCGACGCTCCGCGCGATCTGCCGGCCGACCTCGGTCGATCCGGTGAACGCCACCTTGTCGACGCCAGGATGCGCGACGAGCGCCTCGCCGGTGGCGCCGGCGCCGGTGATGACGTTCACCACGCCCGGCGGCAGGTCGGCCTGCCGGCAGATCTCGGCGAACGCCAGCGCCGTCAGCGGCGTCGTCTCCGCGGGTTTGAGCACGACGGTGTTGCCGCAGGCCAGCGCCGGAGCGATCTTCCACGCGAGCATGAGCAGCGGGAAGTTCCACGGGATGATCTGCCCCGCCACGCCGAGCGGCCTCGGGTCGGTCCCGCCCTGTTTGTCCGCTTGGCTCCGCCAAAGGCCGGCGTACGGCAGCTTGTCCGCCCAGCCCGCGTAGTAGAAGAAGTGCGCGGCCACCAGGGGCAGGTCGACGTCCCGGCTCTCGCGGATCGGCTTGCCGTTGTCGATCGATTCCAGCACGGCCAGCTCGCGGGCCCGCTCCTGGATGATGCGGGCGATGCGGAAGAGGTACTTGGCCCGGTCACGTCCCGGGAGCCCGCTCCACACCGAGTCGTACGCCGCGCGCGCGGCGCGCACCGCGAGATCGACGTCATCGGGCGCCGCCCGGGCGACCTCGGCCAGCGTCTCCTCGGACGCGGGGTTGATCGACTTGAACGGCTCGCCGTGGCCTTCGACGAACTCCCCGCCCACGAACAGGCCGTACGACGGCTTGATGTCGACGATGTCCCTGGACTCGGGCGCCGGTGCGTACTCGAACACGCCCATCAGCGTATGCCGTCAGCCGTGGGGCCCGTCCCGCGGCGATCAGTCCAACGTGAAGTAGTCGGGCCCCGCGTACGCCCCCGTCGTCAGCTTCTGGCGCTGCATGAGCAGGTCGTTCAGCAGCGACGACGCGCCCAGCCTGAAGTGGTCGGGACGCAGCCAGTCCGGCCCTGCCGTCTCGTTCACCAGGACGAGATAGCGGATCGCGTCCTTCGTCGTCCTGATGCCACCGGCCGGCTTGACCCCGACCTGGCGACCGGTGCGCGCCCGGAAGTCGCGAACGGCCTCGAGCATGATGAGCGTCACCGGCAGCGTCGCGGCCGGGGCCACCTTGCCCGTCGACGTCTTGATGAAGTCGGCGCCGGCGAGCATGGCCAGCCAGGAGGCCCGGCGCACGTTGTCGTACGTCACCAGCTCGCCGGTTTCGAGGATCACCTTGAGGTGCGCGCCGCCGCATGCCTCCTTGACCGCGGTGATCTCGTCGTAGACCTTCCGGTAGTCCCCCGCGAGGAACGCACCCCGGTCGATCACCATGTCGATCTCGGTGGCGCCGTCGGCCACCGCGCGCCTCGTCTCGACCAGCTTCGCCTCGAGCGGCGCCCGGCCGGAGGGGAACGCGGTCGCCACGCTGGCCACGCCGACTCCCGTCCCCTTCAGGCGGAGGGCCGCCTCGGCCACCAGATCCGGATAGATGCACACCGCGGCGACCGCCGGCACCGAGGGATCGCCCGGGTCGGGATGCACGGCCTTCGCGCACAGCGCCCGCACCTTGCCGCGGGTGTCGGCGCCCTCGAGCGTCGTCAGGTCGACCATCGAAATCGCCATGTCGATCGCCTGCGCCTTGGCCGTGGTCTTGATCGACCGCGTGGCCAGCCGGGCGGCCCGCTCGTCGGCACCCACCTGGTCGACCCCCGGCAGCCCGTGCAGCGTGGCGCCCAGCGAGGCCGCGTCGGTCAGCGTCTCCATGCCCCAAGCATGACCTATGTCAGCGCGGCAACGTGCACCAGACCGTCGTGCCGGGCCCGGCCGGCCGCACCCCCCACGCGGTGGTGATCGAGTCGAGGATCCGCAGCCCGCGGCCGCCGGCGCCGACGCTGGCCAGGTGCGGCACCGAGGACGTGCCGCCCTCGTCGGTCACATCCAGCCTGATCTCCTTCTCGGTCTCGGTCACCTGTATCTTCACGTAGCCGCGCACCCCGCTCTTGGTGTGCACCACGGCGTTCGTCACCAGCTCGGAGACGCACAACACGAGGTCGCTCAGCGCGGCGACCCCTGGCTGCACGATCTCGGCGACGAACTCCCGCGCCACCCGGGCCGCGCGCATGGTGCCCGGAATGGTGATCGCCCCGATCAGTGATGGTTCGTCCGTCATCATCGGCCCGCTTCCTCCCTCGCTCTGCTCGACGCCGTCGCTCACTCTGACCGCGAAGGAGCGCTCTCACCTCCCATCGCCGAGTCCTTCCAGAAATCGCTGACCTCCTGCCCGCCTCGGCCACCGGCTAACCCGCTGAAAGCCGGGAACCACGCTCAGTGCCGCCCCTGATCGGGTGCGGGGGTGGGCGGACCGCGGCTACGATCAGCGGAACCGGGTGAGTCGGGCCGGGGGGACGATACGGAGGGTGTGATGTCTGATCCGGATCGCGTGCCACCGGGGATCGACCCGACCAAGCCCAACATCGCGCGCGTGTACGACTACCAGCTCGGCGGCAAGGACAACTACGCGGTCGACCGCGAGGTGGGGCGCCAGATCCAGCAGCTGGTGCCGGACGCGCCCACGGCGTCCAAGGCCAACAGGGCGTTCCTGCAGCGCGTGGTGCGCCATCTGATCGTCGATGCCGGCATCAGGCAGTTCGTCGACATCGGGTCGGGGCTGCCCACCCAGGGCAACGTCCACGAGATCGCCCATGCGGAGCACCCGGGAACGCGGGTGGTCTACGTCGACAACGATCCCGTCGTGCTGGTGCACGCTCGGGCCCTGCTCGACACCACCGATGCCACCAAGGTCATCACCGCCGACCTGCGGAGTCCCGAAGAGCTTCTCCGCAACGCCGAGCTCAGGGAGTTCATCGACTTCGACGAGCCGGTCGGGCTGCTGCTGATCGCCATCCTGCATCACCTCAACGACGGCGAGGCGCAACGCGGCACCGCCCGGTTGCGCGAGGCGTTGGCGCCAGGAAGCTACATGGCCATCTCCCACTTCCACAATCCGGGCAGCGCCATGCCGGAGGAGGCGGCGCTCGCGGTCGCCAGCGAGAAGCTGCTCATGGAGCGCCTCGGCAGCGGGCGGTTCCGCACCGGCGAGGAGATCCTCGCCCTCTTCGGCGACTTCGACCTGCTCGAGCCCGGGCTCGTTCCGCTGCCGCTGTGGCGGCCCGACTCGCCCGAGCCGCCGGCACTGGTCAGCGGCGACCACCGGCTGGTGGGCGGGGTCGCACGCAAACCCGCTGGTCAGTAGGGCGAGGGGCCGCCGAACATCTCCCGCAGCCGCGGTGCGAGATCGAGGTCGCCGCGGACCTTCAGGCGGCCATCCATGATCAGCTTGCTCGGGTGGCCGGCGCCGACGAGGAGGCGCAGGAAGTCGGCCGCCGAGGTCTCGACCGTCAGCGCCGGGTCGCCGGCGTGGCCCTGCCGTGCCCTGGCCCGCCCGTCGCTGACCTCGATCGTCCACGCCGAGACGCCGCCGTCCGTGCGGCTCAGCCGGAACTCCAGCTCACCGGCGAACCCGTGGCGCACCCGCGGATCGTACGCGCGGGCCATCCCGCCGAACACGACGCGCTGCGCCGGCAGGGCGAAACGGCGCTCGATCGCTGCGTCGGACCGGCCGTCCACCATCCGCGCGAGCGAGCGCAGGCCGCCGCGGCGGGCCGCGGACCGGCCGCGCGCGCGGGCGGCCGACAGCGATCCCCGCACCCCGGGACCGGCCGCGCGCGCCGTCCTGCCGCGGGCGCGGCCGGCGCGCACCAGTTCGGCACGTTCGTCGATGCGGTAGCCGGCTCCCGACTCGCGCGGCGGCTGCCGCCTGGCGAGCGCGGCGTCGATCGCCGGGGCCAGCCGGTCGGCCTTGGCCCGCTCCCGCTCGTCCCGCCCGTCGGCGAACTCCGGGATGATCTCCCTTCCGAACAGTTCGAGGCTCTCGCAGATGTGCTCGTGCCTGTTCGGCCCGGCCTGCGTCAGGAAGATGACCTGGTCGACGCCGGCCGCCTCGTACCGCCTGACCAGCTCGGCCACCTGCGCCGGCGTGCCGATGGCGCCGCGCAGCGAGCCGATGTTGACCTCCAGCGGGGTGGCCCCGGCGCGGATCGCCGCCCGGTCGAAACCGCGCGCGGCGCGGCTCCGTACGAACTCCTCCCACAGGTCCGTCCGGCCGGGATCGTGCGGTGTGTCGCCGTAGTAGTGGGCGAGCGCGAAGCCGAAGAAGTGCGCACCGTCGATGCCCCGGTCGATGGCGGTCCGCTCGTCCTGGTGGACCATCATCGGCAGCACGACAGCGACGTTCGGGTTCACCGCGAAGCCGGCGGGCACGCACTCGGCGGAGCCCAGCAGCCGGTAGTACTCCTCCACCCAGGTCGCCGCGTCCT
Organism: Streptosporangiaceae bacterium; assembly: GCA_036378315.1. Taxonomy (GTDB): domain Bacteria; phylum Actinomycetota; class Actinomycetes; order Streptosporangiales; family Streptosporangiaceae; genus CALAED01. The sequence goes on from DASUWU010000013.1 coordinate 8,920, forward strand.
CCGGCTCGACGAACGAGAACGACAGCGCGCCGATGCCGTTGCGCGCCGCGACGCGGATCGTCTCGCGGCGCGAGCAGGCCACCCACAGCGGCGGGTGCGGTCGCTGCACCGGCTTCGGGATCACGTTGCGGGGCGGCATCTGGATGTACGGCGAGCTCCAGCCGGCGAACGGCTCCTCGACGAACATGCGGGTGACCACGTCGATGGCGTCCTGCCACATGGCTCGCTTCTCCGCGCGCGGGACGCCGAACCCGCCGAGCTCAGCGCTCGCGCTGGCCTCGCCGGTGCCGAAGTCGACCCGGCCGCCGGTCACGATGTCGAGGGTCGCGACGCGCTCGGCGATGCGCGCGGGATGGTTGACCGCGGGCGGCAGCTGCACGATGCCGTGCCCCAGCCGGATCCGGCTGGTGCGCTGGCCGGCCGCCGCCAGGAACACCTCGGGCGCGCTCGAGTGGCTGTACTCCTCGAGGAAGTGGTGCTCGACCTCCCAGACGTAGTCGAACCCCACCCGGTCCGCGATCTCCACCTGCTCCAACGCGTCCATGTAGAGGCGCCGCTCCGCGTCGCGGTCCCACGGACGCGGCAGTTGGTGCTCGTAGAAGATGCCGAAGCGCATGTGCGGCCTCCTGTCGCCGGCGTTCTCTATCCCTACCCCCGCCTTCTTCTCCCGAGCGGTAATTCGTCCGAACTGTCAGACGCCGGTGGCATCCTTGACGGTGTGAGCGTCCAGGGGGTCAGTCCGGTTTTCGTCGGCCGCTCGGCCGAGCTCGGCCGGCTCGACGAGGCGTTCGACGCCGTACGCGCCGGGTCGCCGCGAGCCGTGCTGATCGGCGGCGAGGCCGGGGTGGGCAAGACCCGGCTGATCCGCGAGTTCGGGCGGCGGGCCCGCGCCGCCGGGGCGCGCATCCTCACCGGCGGCTGCCTCCAGCTGCACACCAACGACCTGCCGTTCGCGCCGTTCACCGCGATGCTGCGGCAGCTGGTCAGGGAGATCGGCACCGACGGCGTCGCCGAGCTGCTGCCCGCCGGCACCTCGGGGCTGTCCAGGCTGCTGCCGGAGTTCGGCGAGCCGGGCGCGGCGACCCGCGAGGAGCGGGCCCGGCTGTTCGAGCTGGTGCTCACCCTCCTCGAGGGGCTGGCCGCGCGCGCCCCGCTGGTGGTCGTGATCGAGGACGCGCACTGGGCCGACCAGTCCACTCGCGACCTGCTCGCCTTCCTCATCCGCAGCCTCGGTTCCGGCACCGCGCCACTGATCCTCGTGACGTACCGGTCGGACGAGCTGCACCGCGACCATCCGCTGCGGCTGCTGCTGGCCGAGCTGGACCGGGTCGACCGGGTGGCCAGGGTCGAGGTGCCCCGGCTGTCCCAGCGGGACGTGACCGAGCTGCTCACCGGCATCCTCGGCCGGCCGGCACCGCCGGAGCTGGTCGGCCCGGCCTACCGTCGCAGCGGGGGCAACCCGCTGTTCGTCGAGGCGCTGATCGACCGCACGGACGCCACCCTCGCCTGCGACCTGCCGGAGTCGCTGCGCGACCTGCTGGTCGCGGCCGTCCACCGGCTGCCTGAGGAGACGCAAGAGATCCTGCGCACGGCGAGCGCCGGCGGCGATCACATCGAGCATCGGCTGCTTGCGGCGGTCAGCGGGCTCGACGACGCCACGCTGGTCCGCCTGCTGCGCCCGGCGGTCGTCGCCAACGTCCTCGTCATCGACGGCGACGGGTACGCCTTCCGGAACAACATGATCCGGGAAGCGATCCACGAAGACTTGCTGCCCGGTGAGCACACCCGGCTGCACAGCCGGTACGCCGAGGCGCTCGAGGGCGACCCCTCGCTGGTGCCGTCCGGGCGGGCCGCCGCCGAGCTGGCGCAGCACTGGTACTCCGCGCACGACGCCACGTGGGCGCTGATCAGCGCCTGGCGGGCCGCCGGCGAGGCCGGCAAGTCGGTCGCGTACGCCGAGGCCCTGCGCATGGTCTCGCGCGTGCTCGAGCTGTGGGACAAGGTGCCGGACGCGGCCGAACGCATCGGCGCCGACCACGCGGCCGTGCTGGAGCGGGCGACGGCCATGGCCGACCACGCGGGCGAGAGCGAGCGGGGCGTCAAGCTGGCCACCGCGACCCTCAAGGAGGTCGCCGATCCCACCGCCCGGGCCCGGCTGCTCGAGCGGCGGGGCCAGCTGGCGATCCGGCTCGGCTGGCCAAGCGGCCTCGACGACCTGCGCGAGGCGGCCCGCGTCGCGCCGGCCGAACCGCCCACCAAGGAGCGCGCCCGGGCGCTGGCCTCGCTGGCCGAGCTGCTCATGCACCGGGTCGGGGGCTCGGAGGCGGACGCCGCCGTCGACGAGGCGCTGCGCGCGGCACGGGCCGCCGGCGATCCCTTCGCCGAGGCGATGACCCTGCTCATCTGCTCCGACGACTTCACCTACGACGGGCCGGCGGTGCGCGACCAGACCGACCGGCTGGCGCGGGCTCGGGCCATCGCCGACCGGGCCAGGCTCTACCGCCCGATGCTCAAGGCCGACCTGCGCGAATCCGACCTCCTTGAGGCCGCCGGGCGGCACGAGCAGGCGGCGGCGGTGGCCCGCGCCGGCATCGCCAGGGCGGCCGAGTACGGCCTCGCCCGCACGACCGGCGCCATCCTGTCCGTCAACCTGATCGACCCGCTGATCTCGCTGGGCCGGTGGGACGAGGCCGAGGTGGTGATCGCGAACGCGCTCGAGCACAACCCGCCGCCGGTCTACCGGTCCTACCTGCTGCGGCTGGGCGGCGAGATCGCGCTCGCCCGCGGCGACCTCGACGAGGCGGAGGCCGCCCTGGCCGCTGCCGAGGCGCTGACTCCCCGCACGCTCGGCAAGGCCGAGCAGCTCTACCCGCTGTGCCGCCTGCGCAGCGAGCTGCGCCTCGCGCGCGGCCACCCAGAAGAGGCGCTCACCGCGATCCAGGAGCTGCTCGCCGACCAGGCGCTCCGCACGAACGCACGCTACAGCTGGCCGCTGCTCGTGACCGGCGCGGTCGCCTGCGGTTCGACCCGTGACGGCCACGCGCTGACCGTCCTGCGCGCGCACGCCGAGAAGCTGCCGGCGACCGGTCCCGTCCAGCATGCGCACCGGCTCACGTTCCTTGCCGAGGCGGCGCAGGCCGAGGGGACGGCCGACCGGGCCGCCTGGGCGGACGCGGTCGCGGCCTGGGAGGCCCTCGCGCAGCCGTACGGTCTGGCCCGCGCCCTGGTGCGCGCGGCCGAGGCCGACGCCGCCGCCGGCGAGCGGACCGTCGCCGCGGACCGGCTGCGCCGCGCGGCCGAGCTGGCCGACGGCATCGGCGCCGGCCCGCTGCGCGACCTGGCGAACGCGCTGGCCCGGCGCGTCGGGGCGCCCGGAGACGCCCGCCCGGCCACCGCGCTCGGCCTCACGCCGCGCGAGATGGAGGTGCTGCGCCTGGTCGCCGCCGGTCGCAGCAACCGGGAGATCGCCGACGAGCTGTTCATCTCCGTCAAGACGGTCAGCGTGCACGTCTCCAACATGCTCGCCAAGCTCGGGGTGTCCAGCCGCGGCGAAGCGGCCGCCGCCGCCCACCGCCACCACCTCGCGGGAGCTTAGGTGCCCACGTCCTAGGACGCGAGACGGAGTCTTAGCCGGCTGGGGCGGGGAAACCCCGCGCAGATAGGCAATGCGCCCGATGTGGCGGGCCCCGCCTTAGGACGAACCTAGATGATGTCGGATCCAGCAGCGGAGGACATCATGCATCCGTACATCACCGAACAGCTCGCTGCCGAGCGCGTCCAGTCGCTCCGCCGCGAGGCGGCGGCCGGCCGCCGGGCCCGCAGGGCCCGGCGGGCCCGGTCCGCCCGGCCGGCTCGGCCGGCCGCGGCACACCATTGGGCGTGGGCGTGGGGCAGATCCGATGGTGGACGCTTCCCCTCCCAGCTTCCACCACCGGACCGGTGGGCCACACGGGAACTATGAGTGGCTGGCCAACCGGGTCCGCACCGGGGAAACGCGGGCTTCCTCCGCGGAGAGGCGGCGCGCAACCGGCCGGCCACGGCCAAGTGTGCGACTCGAAGGCACGTCCCGACATCGGGGGATCTCCCGACTCGGGTACTGAATTTGTCCAAGCGGCCGGCGGTCTTCGTTCGGGGGCGGCGGTCGGCCGCGGCGCGGCGGGGAGCTATCGCACGCGCGCCACGCACAGGACCGTCTGGCCGAACGGCGGGCGCACGAACCGCTCGATCAACCTGGTGAGCGGGACGACCGTACGGTCGTAGATCTTGACGAGCCGCGGATCCGGGTAACCGGCGCCGCCGCGGCGCACCGCGGCCCACCAGGCGATCCCGCCGAGGAAGTTGATCGGCTTGATGGATTCGATCGCGAGCCCGGCACCGGTGACGGTCGTGGACAGCGTGGCCGGCGTGTAGCGGGTGACGTGACCGACCTTGCGGTCGAAGTCGCCGTACAGCTGCATATAGCCGGGAACCCAGATGACGATGCGGCCGCCGGGCTCGACCACGGCGGCGAGATCCTTGAGCGCCCGCACGTCGTCCTCGATGTGTTCGAGGACGTTCATCATGACAACGGTGTCGACGCGGCGCTTGATCTTGACCTCGGCCGGCAGCGCCAGCTCGAGCACCTCGACGTCGTCCCTGCCCGCGTAGCGCTTGCGCAGCTGGTCGACGCAGTACGGGTCGTTGTCGCTCACCACGAGGTAGTCGAGCTGCCCGGCGAACTGCTCGGAGAAGTGCCCAAGGCCGGACCCGATCTCGAGCATCGACCGGCCGACGTGGGGGGCCACCATGTCGTATTCGTACTTGCGGTAGTTGCGGGCCTCGTCGCCGCCGAGATGGTTCTCGAGGGCGCCCGCGCCGGCGGCCGGCTGGGCCACCCGCGTCTCCGGCGTCTCTGATGGTGGCTGCATGACCGATCAGTGTATCGGCGCGCCGGCGGCGCCCGCCGGGGTATCCCCCAATTACAGGCCGTGACCAGGCCCTTGACCCCACCCCGGACCCGCGGCGGCCGGGAGGCCGAACCCGTCGATAGCCGTGGCCATGAGACTCATCGAGGTCGGGCCACGGGTTCGGGGCGGGGAGCTCGGGCGACGCCGGCTACTGGCACGTCGCCTTACAAGAGATCGTAGCAACAACCAATGAAACACTAAGAAACGGCATTTTTCAGATGGTGAGCGATAGCGTCCGCGCGAGCCGCGCCGCCGATCGCCGCAGGAGATCGGCGGACGCCTCGATCTCGGGCAGTCGCGACGACCGGCAGGAGACGGCCAGGGCACCCACCACGCCGCCACCGGCGTCCGTCACCGCGACCGCGGCGCAGGACGTGCCGATCGCGTACTCCTCGCGATCGACGGCCATCGCGGGCGCCGGCCGCAGCCGCCTGAGCAGCTCGTCCGGATCGGTGATCGTGTTGGGGGTGAGATCGACCAGCGAATGCCGGGCAAGGTAGTCGCGCCTGGTGCCCTCGTCGAGCTGTCCGAGCACGCACTTGCCGATCGCCGTGGCGTGCGCGGCGTCGTCGAAACCGACCCACAGATCGACCCGCGGCGCCCGGGGGCCGTCGGCGATGTCGATGATGCGGATCTCGTCGTCGTCGTACAGCCCGAAGTAGGCCGCCGCCTTGAGCTCGTCGCGCAGCGCGACCATCGTCGGCCGGATCCGGGCCAGCAGCGCCTGCGTACGGCTCTGGCCCCGCAGCGCCTCGAACCGGTCGCCGAGGATCCAGACCCCGCCGGCCAGCTTGCTGACGTAGCCTTCGTGCGCCAGCGTGCGCAGCAGGTGGTAGCACGTGGCGAGGGGGAGGCGCGCCTCGCGGGCGAGCTGCTTGGCCGGCGCGCCGCCCGGATGCGACGCCACGGCCTCGACCAGGTGCAATGCCCGCTGCACCGACGAGATCAGGGTCGGCCTGCGTGTCTCATCCATCACGCACAGCGAATCCCCCGTCAAGCCTCGCGGTCAAGCCCTTTGCCAATATTGCGGTGTTAGATGATTCTCAGCGGCTTATCGCGGGATTCTTGGAGATTTCTCAGCATCTTGCGGTCAAGAGTCCCAGCTAAGGCTGCTTGTCTGTGGTCATGAGCATCAATAACAAGATCGTGACCGGTATCTGTGGCGTCGCCGCCGCCGCCGTGATCGGCACCGGGGGCTACCTCGCGACCACGTCCGGGTCGTCCGCCGGATCGCCGTCCGGGCCGGCGCAGCAGGTCCGTGACGACACCGTCACCTTGGGCGACGACGGTGCCTACCTCGACGCCGCCGTCGCCGCCGCGGACGGGCCGGCGCCCGCCGCGCCCGAGGCGACCCCGTCGCCCGGTGACCGCGGACCGCGGCTCGCCCGGCACCCGCTGCGCGCCCGGCGCTTCCTGCGCGGCCTGCACGGCACAGCCACCGTACGGACGAAGGGCGGGTTCGCCGAGGTGGCCTGGCAGCGCGGCCAGGTGACCGCGGTGTCGAGCAGCGGCCTGACCGTGCGCAGCGCCGACGGCGCAAGCTGGCAGTGGGTCACCGGGTCGAGCATCAAGGTCCGCAAGGACGGTAAGCCGGCGAAGCCGTCCGAGCTCGCGGCGAACGACAAGATCTTCGTGATCGGCACGGTCAGCGGGTCGACCCGTACGGCTCGCGCCGCGGTGGTGCCGAAGGCCCGCTGAGGCGTGATGATGTCCACATGAGCGAAGCGCAGCGCGTACTCGTCGTCGACGACGAGCCCAACATCCGCGACCTCGTCGCGGTGGCGCTGCGCTTCCACGGCTTCGCACCGGTCACCGTGGCGACGGGGGAAGAGGCGCTGCGCGACGTCCGGGCCGAGCGCCCCGACCTCGTCGTCCTCGACGTCGTGCTGCCCGACGTCGACGGCTTCGAGGTGTGCCGCCGGTTGCGCGCGGAGGGCCACGACGTCCCGGTGATCTTCCTGACCGCCCGGGACACCCCGTCCGACACGGTGACCGGGCTCACCCTCGGCGGCGACGACTACGTGACCAAGCCCTTCTCGATCGACGCGCTGGTGGCGCGGGTACGGGCCGTGCTGCGGCGCAGCGCGGCCGCCGCGGAGCTCGATGGCGTGCTGCGCGTCGCCGACCTCGAGCTGGATGAGAAGCGCTGGACGGTACGGCGCGCGGCCACCGACGTGGAGCTGTCGCCGACCGAGTTCAGGCTGCTGGCCTACCTGATGCGGAACGCCGGGCAGGTGCTGTCGCGCGAGCAGCTCCTCGAGAGCGTCTGGGGCTGGGGGCATTCGGGCAACTCCCAGGTCGTCGAGACGTACATCAGCTACCTGCGGCGCAAGCTCGACCCGCTCGGGCCGCCGCTCATCCACACCCAGCGCGGCGTCGGCTACGCGCTGCGCGCCCCGGCATGACGCTCAACGCCCGCCTCATGGCCGGACTCGTCGCGGTCACCGGGCTCGGCCTGCTGGTGATGGGCCTGGTCAGCGCGCTCGTGCTGCATTCGTACCTCATGCACAGGGTGGACGCGCAGCTGCGCGCGGCGCGCGACCGCGCGGCGGTGCGGCTGCTCCAGCCGGGGCTGCCGGCGCAGGGGGTGGCGCCCGCGCAGTACGTGGTCCTCACGGTCACCCAGGACGGCAATATCCGCACGCCGGGCGGCGACGATCCCGACCCGGCGTCCGCGATCGCCCGCGTGCGGTCGATCGGCCTGCCCGCGCTGCGCGCAAAGGCGGCGGACGGGCAGCCGTTCTCGCTGGGCGACCTGCGTGCGATCGCCCGCCCAGGGGTGCGCCGCAACGTCTTCGTCGTGGCGACCCCGCTGGCCGAGATCAACGGCGCGGTACGGCGCCTGGTCGCGGCCGAGCTCGTCACCGGTGGCGCCCTGATGGGGCTGCTGATCCTGCTCGGCCGCACGATGGTCGGGCGCGGGCTCGCCCCGCTCGGCCGGATGGCGTCGACCGCGCACGGCATCGCCACCGGCGGTGACCTGCGGGCGCGAATGCCGGGCGCGGAGTCCCGCACGGAGGTGGGGCGGCTGGCCGCGGCGATCAACGTGATGCTGGACCGCATCGCCGAGGCGTTCGCCGCCCGCACCCGTTCCGAGGCGCGGGTCAGGGAGTTCGCCGCCGACGCCTCGCACGAGCTGCGCACTCCGCTGACGACCATCAAGGGGTACGCGGAGCTCTACCGGCAGGGCGCGCTCGACGACCTGCCCGACGCGATGCGGCGGATCGAGGAGGAGGCCGGGCGGATGGGCCTGCTCGTCGGCGACCTGCTCGAGCTGGCCAGGCTCGACCGGGGCTCGTCGCTCGAGCTGGGGCCCGTGGACCTCGCCGAGCTCGCCCGCGACGCGGCCGCCGACGCCGGCGCCGCCGCGCCCGACCGCGCCTTCACCGTGGACGCGCCGGGCGCCCTGCCCGCCGTCGCCGACGAGGCGCGGATCCGCCAAGTACTGGCCAACCTGCTCGCCAACGTCATCGCGCACACCGATGGCGGCGCTGTGGTGCGGGTCGGGCCGGCACCGGGCGGCGTCTTCCTCGAGGTCGCGGACACGGGGGCGGGGATGGCGGAGGCCGACGCGGCCCGCGCGTTCGAGCGGTTCCACCGTGCCGCGCGCGCCACGAGCGGATCGGGCCTCGGGCTGTCCATCGTCGCCGCGATCGCCGCCGCGCACGGCGGGCGGGCTGACCTGTGGTCGGCGCCCGGCGCCGGCACCACCGTACGGGTGGAGCTGCCGCGACGCATGGAACGCGGGGGGGCGGCCGCGCCGGCCCTGCCCCGCTCCTGGGGACCGCCGCGGCATTAAGTCGGATTTCTCCCCTACCCGCGGGTATAACCGAAGAGTAACTTAATATGCGGGCGAGTTGAGGGGAGCACACTCATGAGCCGGCCTGTGGACGAACGCACCGCGCGCAAGGTCGCCGAAGAGGCACGCGAGACCGAGTGGCGGCTGCCCAGCTTCGGCAAGCAGCTCTTCCTGGGCGACTTCCGCCTGGATCTCATCCACCCCCATCCCCGGCTGCCGGCCGAGACCAGCGGCAGGGGCGAGGAGTTCCTGACCAGGCTGCGGGACTTCTGCGAGTCGAAGGTCGACTCGCTGCAGATCGAGCGCGAGTCACGCGTCCCCGACGAGATCGTCCTCGGCCTGAAGGAGCTGGGCGCCTTCGGCATGAAGATCCCCGAGGAGTACGGCGGGCTCGGCCTGAGCCAGGTGTACTACAACCGGGCCCTGATGATCGCCTCCTCCGCCAACCCGGCCATCGGCGCCATGCTGTCCGCGCACCAGTCGATCGGCGTGCCGCAGCCCATCAAGCTGTTCGGCACGGACGAGCAGAAGCGCACCTTCCTGCCGCGCTGCGTCAACGAGATCAGCGCCTTCCTGCTCACCGAGCCGGACGTCGGGTCCGACCCCGCGCGCCTGTCCACGACCGCCGTACCGGACGGCGACTCCTACGTCCTCAACGGCGTCAAGCTGTGGACGACCAACGGCGTCGTCGCCGACCTGCTCGTCGTCATGGCGCGGGTGCCGGAGTCCGACGGCCATCGCGGCGGGATCTCTGCGTTCGTCGTCGAGGGCACCGCGGACGGCATCACGGTCGAGAACCGCAACGCGTTCATGGGTCTGCGCGGCATCGAGAACGGCGTCACCCGGTTCCATGACGTACGGATCCCGGCCGCCAACCTGATCGGCCGCGAGGGCCAGGGCCTGAAGATCGCGCTCACCACGCTGAACACCGGCCGGCTCTCGCTGCCCGCCACCTGCGCGGCGGCCGGCAAGTGGGCCACCAAGATCGCCCGTGAGTGGTCGGGGGAACGCGTGCAGTGGGGCCGCCCGGTCGGTGAGCACGAGGCGATCAGCAAGAAGATCGCGTTCATCACCGCCACCGCGTACGCCCTCGAGGCGATGCTCGACCTGTCCAGCCAGCTCGCCGACGACGAGCGCAACGACATCAGGATCGAGGCGGCGCTGGCCAAGCTGTACGCGTCGGAGATGGCCTGCCGGATCGCCGACGACCTCGTGCAGCTGCGCGGCGGGCGTGGTTACGAGACCGCCGAGTCGCTGGCCGCCCGCGGCGAGCGCGGCGTACCGGTCGAGCAGCTGTACCGCGACCTGCGGATCAACCGGATCTTCGAGGGCTCGACCGAGATCATGCAGCTGCTGATCGCCCGCGAGGCGGTCGACGCGCACCTGTCGGTGGCCGGCGACATCATCGACCCGGAGGCCACGCCGCGGGCGAAGGCGCGCGCCGCCGCCAAGGCCGGCGGCTTCTACGCCAAGTGGCTGCCCACCCTGGTCGTCGGCACCGGCACGCGGCCCGGATCGTACGCGGAGTTCGGCCGGCTCGCGTCGCACCTGCGGTACGTCGAACGCGCGGCCCGCAAGCTCGCCAGGTCGATCTTCTACGCCTCCGGGCGCTGGCAGGGCAAGCTGGAGCGCAAGCAGGGCTTCCTCGGCCGGATGGTCGACATCGGCGCTGAGCTGTTCGCGATGAGCGCCGCCTGCGTACGGGCCCAGATGGACGCCACCGAGGCGCCCGACCGCGGCGCGTCGGCGGTGGAGCTCGCCGACGCGTTCTGCCGGCAGGCCAGGCTGCGCGTCGACGCCCTGTTCGACGGCCTGTGGCGCAACACGGACGCGCTCGACTCGCGGCTGGCCAAGAAGGTGCTGGCGGGCGAGTTCACCTGGCTCGAGGACGGCGTGATCGACGCCTCCGTCCCCGGCCCGTGGATCGCCGCCGCCGAGCCGGGGCCGTCGAAGAAGGAGAGCGTCCACCGGACGATCCGCTAGGCCAGGCTGCGGGCGAGCGCGGCGAGGACCTCGCGCGGGCGCTCCTCGGGGAGGAAGTGGCCGCAGTCCTCGACGACCTCGCCCGCCACGTCCTCGGCGTACTCCCGCCAGATCTCGACGGGGTCGAGGGAGCGCAGGAAGCTGTGCTCGCCCCAGAGCAGGCGGACCGGCATGGTCAACCTGCGCCCGGCGGCGGCGTCGGCGTCGTCGGCGGCGGCGTCGTCGGGGAAGGACGCACGGTAGTCGGCGAGCCCGCCCCGCATCGCCCCCGGCGCCTGGAACGCGCGCACGTACTCGGCGATGTCCTCATCGGGCAGCGGCACGTATGACCAGTGTTCGATCGTGTGCCGTACGTAGGCGGCCGGGTCGATCAGCTCGGGCAGGTCGGGCTGCAGGTGGAACAGCCAGTGCGCGGCCCGCCTGGCCAGGTCGGCGTCCATGCGCCGCCACATCTCGCGGGTCGGGATGATGTCCAGCAGGATGAGCCGGTCGATGTCCTCCGGGTGGTCGAGGGCCCAGCGGTGCGCGACCCGCGCTCCCCTGTCGTGCGCGATCACCGTGGCGGTCGTGAACCCCAGCTCCGCCAGGAGCTCGTGCAGGTCGGCGGCCATGGTGCGCTTGTCGTAGCCGGTGGCCGGCTTCTCGCTGCGGCCGTACCCGCGCAGGTCGGGCGCGACCACGGTGTGTGTCTCGGCGAGCGGTCCCATGAGGTGGCGCCAGCAGTGCCCGTGCTGCGGCCAGCCGTGCACCAGCACGATCAGCGGACCCTGCCCGGCGCGCCGGTAGTACATGCGAATCCCGTTGACGCGTGCGACACCTGTCTCCATGCTTCTAACCTCCTTAGCCGGTTAGTACTCTAACCGTATTATGGGGTTATAAACAGGAGGGCCCATGGGTGACTGGGTGTGGGACGGCGCCCGTACGTCCGTCGACTTCGTCAACACGCTGCGCGACCGGGTCGTGGGCGCGCGGGAGACGCTGCACGCCCCGGCCGACCTCGCGGACTGGTTCGTCGCCGCCGCGCTGACCGGCGATCGGCTCGAGGTCACCGAGGCCGAGCTGGCGATCGCGGTGCGGCTGCGCGACGCGATCGACGCCGCCGCCGGCGCCGCGCTGGCCGGCCGGCCGGTCGCGGCCGGCGACGTCGAGACGCTGAACGCGGTCGCCGCCTCCGTGTCGCTGGCCCCCCGGCTCGCCGTGGACGCGGCCGGCCGCCCGTACGCAAGCACCGACACATCGGCGGCCGCCGCGCTGGCCAGGATCGCGATCGACGCGATCGACCTGCTCACCGGCGGAGAGCTGGCCAGGTTGCGGATCTGTGCGGCCGACGACTGCGGCGTCCGCTTCGTGGACCGCTCCCCCGGCGGCAACCGCCAGTGGTGCTCCATGCGCCGCTGCGGCAACCGGAGGAAAGCACGCCGCCATTACGCGCGACGCCGCGGCACGGGGATGATGCGCGGGGCTCTTGCCGCGTCATCACAAGGTGATGCACAATGTGATGCATGAAGCGCACCACCATCACCCTCACCGACGCCCAGCACGAGGCGATCGCCGAGTTGATGCGCGGCGACAGCCGGCTCGATGCCGCGCTTGGCGAGGTGGTCGAACGTCTCGGGCTGTCCGAGCGTCCGCGGTCGGAGGCAGGGGTGGTGAGGATGCTCATCGACTTCGCCTGGCACCAGGTCAACGAGGTCAGCCTGGAGCTCGGCTACCAGGAGATGGCCGAGTGGTACAACGACGACCCGGAGCGAAAGGCCATCGACGAGGTGCTGGACCGTGACTTCAAGGAGCGACTCGTCCGCGAGGAGCAGGAGGTCGGCCGGTGATCCCGCTTCGCGGCCAGGTCTACCACGTCGACCTGGGCGAGCCCGTCGGGCGCAAGCCGGTCGTGGTGGTCAGCAACAACACCCGCAACCGCAACCTCGACACGGTCCTCGTCGTGCGCATCACCACGACCGGCAAACGCGCGCATCTCCCCAGCATCGTGCCGCTGAGCTCCGCCGACCGGTTGGCGGGCTACGCCCTGTGCGACGAGATCAGGCTGGTGAACCGATCCCGGCTCGACGACGCGGGCACCGCACTCACTCCTCGGACGATGCAGGCCATCAGCGCGGGCCTGCGGGTCGCTCTCGGGCTGAACTAGCCGCGCGACCGGGTCAGCGGCGCTGGCGGAGGTGGGCCTGGAGTTCCGCGATGGCGCGTTGGTCGGCGTGGTGGCGGGCGGTCAGCTCGCGCACCCGCCGGTCGAGCTCGGCGACCTGCGCCTCGAGCTCGAGGATCCGCCGGATGGCGGCCAGGGTCATGCCTTCGTCGACGAGCTCGACGACGTACTGGACTCGCATGATCTCGATACGGGAGTAGCGGCGTTGGCCGCCGGCGGAGCGGCTCGGCCGGACCACTTCGTACTGGTCGAGCCGGCGCAGGAAGGCCTGCTGGACCCGGAGCATGCTCGCCACCTGGCCCACCGTGTAAAGCGGTGCCGATTCGTCATCGACGGGCAGTGAAGGCATCGCACTCCAGTACAGCAGGAGACAGATGGGCGCCGCTATGCCGTTGGGATCATCAGGAGGTGCGGCTCAGCGGCCGGTGAAGCGGGGTGGGCGCTTTTCGAGGAAGGCGGTGACGCCCTCCGCGGCGTCCTCGGTCGCGGCCAGGACGCGCAGGCGGTCCAGGAGCAGCGCGACCTGGTCGTCGAAGGGCAGGCCCTCGATGGCGAAGAACGCCTCACGGCCCATGCGCAGCCCGATCGGGCTCTTGGCGGCGATGGCCGATGCGAGCTCGTCGACGCGCGCGTCGAGGTCGGCACGCGGCACGGCCTCGGTGATCAATCCCATCTCGACGGCCTCGCGCGCGGTGACGGTGCGGCCCGTGTAGTACAGCTTGAGAGCCTGCTTGGGCGCGACGTTGCGATTGATGATCGCCATGATCATCATTGGCCAGAGGCCGACGTTGACCTCGGGGGTGCCGAGCTTGATGTCATCGGCGGCGATCGCGAGGTCGCAGGCGACGGCCAGTCCGAGCCCACCGGCGATCGCGTGCCCGGCCAGCCGCGCGACGATCGGCTTGCCGAGCTTCGGCACGGCGGTGAACAGACGGTACGGCGCGCTGTCCCTGATGGCGTCCCCGGACGCGCGAGCGGTCGCGTGATCTTCAGCGCGAGGCGCACGCGGCCGCTCGGGCAGCTGCGCGCCGAGCGTGCCGAGGTCGGCGCCGGCGCAGAACGCCTTGTCGCCGGCGCCGGTGAGGACGACCACCCGGACGCCGTCGTCGGCGGCGGCGCGGTCGAACGCGGCGAGCAGTTCTTCGGTCATCCGCTCGTCGAGCGCGTTGCGCGCCGCCGGCCGGTTCAGCGTGATCCGCGCGACGTGGTCCGCGACGTCGTAGGTGATCGTCTCGTACATGCCGCCATTCTCCGCGGGCACGATCGGCCGGGGCGCGCCCGGGACCCGCCCCGGCGCCGGCCCTAGACGCGTTCGATGATGGTGGCGTTGGCCTGGCCGCCGCCCTCGCACATCGTCTGCATGCCGTACCGCCCGCCGGTGCGCTCGAGCTCGTGCAGCAGCTTGGTCATCAGCACCGCGCCGGTGGCGCCCAGCGGATGGCCGAGCGCGATCGCGCCGCCGTTCGGGTTGGTCTTGTCCAGTGGCGCACCCGTGTCACGCGACCACGCGAGCGGCACCGGGGCGAACGCCTCGTTCACCTCGAACACGTCGATGTCGCCGACCTTCAGCCCGCCCCTGGCCAGCGCCTTCTCGGTCGCCGGGATCGGGCCCGTCAGCATGTAGACGGGATCGGCGCCGACCACAGAGAGCGTGTGGATCCTGGCCCGCGGCGTGAGGCCGTGCGTCCGTACCGCCTCCTCCGAGGCGATGAGCAGTGCCCCGGCGCCCACCGAGATCTGCGAGGCGACCGCGGCCGTGATGTCCCAGCCCTCGCGCACCGGCTTGAGCTCGGCCATCTTCTCCAGTGACGTGTCGGCCCGCGCGCCCTCGTCCCTGGCGAGCCCGGCGTACGGGGCGATCTCCCGCTCGAAGTGGCCGTTCTCGATGGCGTGGATCGCGCGCCGGTGGCTCTCGAGCGCGTACTCCTCGAGGTCGCGCCGCTTGAAGCCCCACTTCTCCGTCATGAGCTGGGCGCCGCGGAACTGCGAGATCTCCTGCATGCCGTACCGCTCGACCCAACCTTCGCCGAACGGGAAGGGCATGCCCTTCTCCAGCGCCATCGAGACCGCCGACCCCATCGGGACCATGGCCATCTGCTCGACGCCGGCCGCGACCACGATGTCCTGGGTGCCGGACAGCACGCCCTGCGCGGCGAAATGGATCGCCTGCTGCGACGACCCGCACTGCCGGTCGATGGTGACCCCGGGCACGGTCTCCGGCAGCCCGGCCGACAGCCACGCGGTGCGCGCGATGTCGAGCGACTGCGGGCCGACCTGCATGACGCAGCCCATGATCACGTCTTCCACGGCGGAGGGGTCGACGCCGGTGCGGGCCACGAGCTCCTTCAGGACGTGGGCGCCCAGGTCGGCCGGATGCACATCCTTGAGAGCGCCCTTCTTCGTGCCGACGGGGGTACGGACCGCGCCGACGATGTACGCCTCGGCCACGAGGCCTCCTCTGGATTCCGGTCGGAAACCGAGCGTGATTCGGTTCGTTGCGTACGAGGGTACCTCAGGGCGCCGGCCGGTGAGCGCCTACCCTACTGGCAAGTAACCCGGGCGTTGGCCCAGTCGGCGTGGTCGAAGTCGATGGTGTCGCCGCCGTTGCCGACCGCCAGGCGCAGGGTGGTCCGGCCCGAGACGTCCACGCTGAGCGGGGTGGCCGCCTGGCCGCCCGCCTTCACCGGTGTGCTGGCCAGCGTGACGCCGTCGCCGAGCACGGAGAAGGTCACGCTGCCGCGGCCGGCGCCCACCTCGGCGTCCACGCCCACGTCGGCCGCGAACGCCGAGCAACGCCCGCCCAGGTTGACGTCGATGGTGCCGGCGGCGTGCGCGCCGACGCCCTTCGCGTACGTCACGCCGGCGATCGTCAGGGTGTGCCCGTCCCCGGCGGCCTGCTCGCCGTTCGACCGGTCCCGCTCGGCCGGGCCCCAGCCGTTGGTGGAGGCGAGCCAGGACATGTCGCTGATGTAGGTGGTGGTCGGGCCGGCCGAACCGGACGGCGTCACGCGGAACACGACCGTGCCGTGCGCCGGCACCGGCGCGCTGATCGTCCCGGTGCTGGTCTGCGTGGCACCCGACCACAGGTCGCGCAGCCCGTACGACGACGCGGCCGGCAGCCCGGCCGCGGCCGCCGTCGTGGAGATCGTCGTGGCGGACGAGGTCTCGTTGAACAGCGCCACCGCGTAGTCACCGCCGGACAGCGGACGGGACAGCACGTGCCGGCCGCTCGCCGAGCTCATCTCTCTCGCCTGCACGCCGAGCGGGTCCTGGTCCACCGCGACGACGTCCCTGTTACGCAGAATGGCCAGCGTCGCCGCCGACGGGTTCCGCAGGTCGGTGCCGGCGAGCAGCGGCGCGGCCATCATCGCCCACAGGCTGAAGTGACTGCGGTACTCGGTGTCGGTCATGCCGCCGTTCCCGATCTCCAGCATGTCCGGGTCGTTCCACGCGCCCGGCGCGGCGTACGGCGCCAGCGCGACGTTCGCCTTGAAGATGTTCAGCATGCTCCCGAAGCTGTCGCCGATGTCGCCGGTGGTGCGCCACAGGTTGCCGACGGGCTGCGCCCACAGCCACGGCTGCGTCGTCCCCCACTCGGTGATGCTGTAGACCATGGGCCGGCCGGCCGCGGCGATCGCGTCGCGCATCGCCGTGTACCGCTGCTGCGACGGGCGGCCCTGGTTGTTGCAGTTGTCGTACTTCAGGTAGTCCACGCCCCACGAGGCGAACAGCCGCGCGTCGGCCTGCTCGTGGTCGAGGCTGCCGGCGAACCCCGCGCAGGTCGCCGTGCCCGCGCTCTCGTAGATGCCGAGCTTCAGCCCGCGCGCGTGCACGTAGTCGGCGACGGCTTTGATGCCGTTCGGGAACTTCACCGGGTCCGGTACCAGGTTGCCCTGGGCGTCCCGCGACCGCGTCATCCAGCAGTCGTCGATGTTGACGTACGTGTACCCGGCGTCGCGCAGTCCCAGGGACACGAAGGCGTCGGCGGTCGCCCTGACCAGCGAGTCGTTGACGTTGCAGCCGAACGCGTTCCAGTCGTTCCAGCCCATCGGCGGCGTGCGCGCCAGCCCGTTGTCGAGCGCCCTGGCGGGCGCCGGCCGCATGACGACGGCGGTGAGGAGGGCGGCGACGAGGGTGAGTGCGGCGGCGGCCGCGATCGCAGATCTCTTCATGGCACGGTCCCTAGTTGGGGGTTCTCCAGTAGACGGTGTAGCTCTCGGGGCGGGCTGCGGCCCGGGCGGGGACGGGCCGCAGCACACCGCCGGCGGTGAGTCCGGCGACTCCGGCGGCGACGCTGCCACCGGCGATCTGGATGAACTGGCGGCGGGAATGCCGGTGTGGATGGTTCGTGACCGCCTCGAGTGGGGGAGTTGGCGGGGGTTCAGATGGCCAGCGTGGCGGTCGACGGATAGGCGGCGGCCGACCCGAAGCGGTCGACGGCGGCCACGAAGTCATGGTTGACGGTCCGGCCCGAAGCCGAACGGGTCGACCGGCGTGGGGAAATGCGTCCCGAAACCGCGCGGCAGGCCGCTGTTGGCGCAGGCGTTGACCGGCGGCGCCGGCAGCGGCTGGAAGTCCGCGGCCGCGGCCGGCGACGGCTTCGGCGTTGGGGCCGGCAGCCCGGGCACCGCCACCAGCAGGGCGCCGGCGGGCGCCGCACTTCCCAGAAGTGATATGGCCCGGTGGCGAGTGCGGCGCATGGTGGACCTCCGCCGGCCCGTTCGGAATATCGAACAGTTATTGATATGTGGAACGATGCCCGGAGGTTAAGGCTCCCTTCATGGCCGGGGCAATAGGGCTTTCACGGCTTTCCGCCGCCGTTTCACGGACCTTGACCTATCGTCCGAAATACCGGACGAAACGTGGTCAGGCCGCGTTCGCCGCCACCATGCCGTGCGGGTCGAGGACGTACTTGCGCGCCGCACCCTTGTCGAAGTCGTCGTAGCCGTCCGGGGCGTCCTCGAGCGGGAGCACGGTCGCGTTCACGTTCCGCGCGATCTGCACCCGGTCGTGCAGGATCGCCATCATGAGCCCCCGGTTGTAGCGCATCACCGGACACTGGCCCGTGGTGAGCACGTGCGACTTCGCCCAGCCGAGCCCGATGCGGATGCCGAGCTGGCCGACCCTGGCGTGCTCGTCGGAGGCGCCGGGATCGCCGGTGACGTACAGCCCGGGGATGCCGAGCCGCCCGGCCGCCCTGGTGAGGTCCATCAGCGAGTTCAGCACCGTGGCCGGCTGCTCCTGCTCGTAACCGCCGCGGCCGTGGCCGCGCGCCTCGAAGCCGACGCAGTCGACGGCGGCGTCGACCTCGGGGACGCCGAGTACCTGCTCGACCTGCTCCGGCAGGTTGTCGTGCTCGGACAGGTCGATGGTCTCGCAGCCGAAGCTCCTGGCCTGGGCGAGCCGTTCCCTGTTCATGTCACCCACGATCACGACCGCGGCGCCCAGCAGGAAGCAGGCCGTGGCGCAGGCCAGCCCGACCGGCCCGGCGCCCGCCACGTACACGGTCGACCCGGTGGTGACGCCCGCCGTCGCGGCCCCGTGGTAGCCGGTCGGGAAGATGTCCGAGAGCATGGTCAGATCCTTGATCTTGGCCATGACGGTGTCGCGGTCGCCCGGGATCTTGAGCGCGTTGAAGTCGGCGTAGGGCACCGTGACGTACCGCGCCTGGCCGCCGTGCCAGCCGCCCATGTCGACGTAGCCGTAGGCGGCGCCCGCGCGGGCCGGGTTGACGTGCTCGCAGACTCCGGTGTTGCGCTCCTTGCAGTTGCGGCAGCGCCCGCACGCGATGTTGAACGGCACGCTGACGATGTCGCCCTGCTTGAGGAACTCCACGTCCCTGCCGAGCTCGACGATCTCACCCGTGATCTCGTGGCCCAGGGTCAGGCCCGAGGGCGCGGTGGTCCGGCCGCGGACCATGTGCTGGTCAGAACCGCAGATGTTCGTGGCGATGACCTTAAGGATCACCCCGTGCTGGAGCTGCCGGTTGTTCTGCTCGCGCAGCTCGAGCTTCGGAAAGCCGAGATCCTGGACCTCGACCTTCCCCGGCCCCAGGTAAACGACGCCTCGGTTGGTGTCAGCCATGACATTCCTCCGTCTCCTCTGCCGCTGCTCTGCGCCGCCGTCCCCGGCGACAGTCCTCGCCTCCCCCGGCGCGGTCGGGAAAAACTTCACGAAGTGCACAAATCTCGGCATTTAGTGGCAAAAACCTTGTCGGATATGGTTGGCACATGTCGGGGATCGTTACCTTGGTGCTGCTGGCACTCCTGTGCGCCTTCGGGCTGCGGTGGTTGGGGCGCCGGCTGCGGCTGGGGGTGCCCACCTACTTCGCCGTCTTCGCGGTCTTCACCCTGGCCGTTCTCGCCTTGTGGGGACAAAGCCGGAAATGACCCGGCCAGGGCCGAACTTCGGGCCCTCCACTGGCGTCTCAACTGGTGCCGACTTCGCCGTCAGCGAGGGAGACGTCCGTGGGCCCTGGTGGCGCCTATCTGGGCAGGCTGCTCGACTTCGCCCAGCCCTCCTGTGACGACGTGTGTCTCGATGTGGCCTACGGCCATGCGCCCATCGCGGCCGCGCTGCGCTCCCGCGTCCGCTACGTGACCTCGGTCGACGCCGGGCCCCGGCCGGAGTCCCGCCACCCGGGTCCGCGGGCCGCCCCCGACACCGCCCCGTACGCGCTGCCGCCCGCCACGCCGCCCAGGCGGGTTCTCACCGGCCCGCCGGCCACGACCGCGGGGACGACCGCGCCGCCTCGACCGCGCGGGCGACCGGCCACCCTCCCTCCGGTGCTGGCCTCCACCCTCGCCCTCCCCTACAAGGACCGCGCGTTCACGCTGGTCACCGCCCAGCTCGCGCTGCACAGCCTGGCCGATCCGCTGACCGCCGTACGGGAGATGCTGCGCGTCTGCCGCCTCGACGGCCGCCTGATCGTGGCCGGCCGGGTCCAGGCGAGCGCCGGCAGCGCCGCGAACGTCGCACGCGACCGGCTGGAGCGGCTGCGCGACCCCGCGCACGCCGGAACGCCGTCCCTGTCGCGGCTGACCGGACTGCTGGCCACGGCCGGGGCGGACGTGCGGCGCCTCGACGTCTTCGTCGTCGAGCGGCCGGCCGAGCCCTGGCTGGCCGGCTGCGACCGCACCGTCGCCGACGTGATCAGATCCGCGCTGTTCGCCGAGATCGACGGCGGCCCCTGCACCGGAGTCCGGCCACGCCTGATCGGCGGGGAGATCTGGTTCACCCAGTCCTGGGCGCACATCGCCGCCACCCCAGCGACCGCGCCGTGAGGCGTGCCGCGGCGCTCAGCCCGGTGGCCCCTCGTCGAGGGTGGAGGGCAGGTCGAAGGCCGGGAAGCGGCTGGGGCCGAAGGTGGTGATCTCGGCGATGGCACCGCGCTCGACGCGCAGGACGTCCAACTTGAAGCCCCTGAACTGCGAGTCGCCCGGCCGGCGCAGGTAGCTCGCGGCCGCCGGCAGGCGGTTGGCCGACGTCGGCA
>DASUWU010000014.1:0-7233 GCA_036378315.1 Streptosporangiaceae bacterium
CGCCGCGCCCTCGCCGCGATGCGCGCCGACGTGCTCGCCCTTGAGCCGATGGGCGCCGACCGGGTGCACACCGAGATCATCAGGCGTGACCTGGCCCGCCGCGCCGAAGCGCTGCGCGACTTCCCCGACACGCCGCTGTTCTTCGGCCGCCTCGACCGGGCGGCGGACGACGCCGAGCGGTTGCACATCGGCCGCCGCCACGTGCACGACTCCGCCGGCCACCCGATGGTGATCGACTGGCGGGCGCCGCTGGCCCGGGCGTTCTACAAGGCCAGCAGCGCCGACCCGATGGACGTGCTCATGCGCCGCAGGTTCGGCTTCGACGGCGGCGCGCTCACCGCCTTCGAGGACGAGGACCTGACCGGGGCCGCCGGCGACTTCGAGAGCCGCATCCTGATCGAGGAGATCGAGCGGCCGCGCGTCGGTCCCATGCGCGACATCGTCGCCACCATCCAGCCCGAGCAGGACGACATCGTCCGCGCCGAGCCGGCCCAGACGGTATGCGTCCAGGGCGCGCCGGGCACCGGCAAGACGGCGGTGGGCCTGCACCGCGTCGCCTACCTCCTCTACGCGCACCGCGAGCGGATGCGGCGCGCCGGAGTGCTCGTCGTCGGCCCCAACCGGTCGTTCCTGACCTACATCAAGAACGTGCTGCCCGCGCTCGGCGAGGTGGACGTCACCCAGACCACCCTCGAAGAGCTGGTCGGGCACGTCGAGATCCGTGCCGAGGACGACCCGAACGTCGGCCGGCTCAAGGGCGACGCCCGGATGGCCGAGGTGCTGCGCCGCGCGATCTGGAGCCGGGTGCGCGAACCCGAGCAGGCCATCGAGCTGCCGCGCGGCGTCCGGCGCTGGCGGCTGCCCGCCTACGAGCTGACCGAGATCGTCGACGAGCTGCGCGAGCGCGGCGTACGGTACGCGGCCGGCCGCGACCTGCTGTCGCATCGCATCGCGCACGCCCTGCTGGTGCGGATGGAACGGGCCGGCGAGGCGTGCGACGACCGTACGCACGAGTCCGTACGGCGGTCGCGCCCGGTCAAGGAAGCGGTGGACCTGATCTGGCCCAAGGTCGACCCGGTCCGGGCCGTGCTGCGGCTGCTGTCCGACCCCGACGAGCTGGCCGCGGCGGCCGACGGCGTGCTCGACGTGGACGAGCAGAAGACGGTGCTGTGGCCGCGGCCGGCGCGCGGCCCGAAGTCGGCGCGCTGGTCGCTCGCCGACGCCGTGCTCGTCGACGAGGCCGTCGACCTGGTGGACCGCACGCCCAGCCTCGGCCATCTCGTCGTCGACGAGGCGCAGGACCTGTCGCCGATGGCCGCCCGCGCGCTCGGCCGCCGCTGTGCCACCGGGGCGGCCACGGTGCTCGGTGACATCGCGCAGGGCACGACGCCGTGGGCGATGAGCGACTGGGACACGCTGCTCGGCCACCTGGGCAAGCCGGCGGCGACGATGCAGATCCTCGACCGCGGGTACCGGGTGCCGCGACAGATCATCGAGTACGCGAGCCGGCTGCTGCCGCACATCGCGCCCGACCTCGCGCCGCCGACCTCGGTGCGCCGGTCGCCGGGCGCGCTGTCCGTACGGCAGGTGGCGGCGGCCGAGCTGTACGGCGGGGCCCTCACGGCGTGCGACGAGGCCCACGGCGAGCCGGGGTCGATCGGCCTCATCGCGGCCGACGCGCACGTGCCCGAGCTGGCCGATCTGCTCGCGGCGGCCGGCCGCGACTTCGTCCGGTTGGGCAGCGGCGACGGGGCGAACCGCGACCTGGGCGCGGCCCGGTTGGTCCTCACGCCGGCGAGCCAGGTCAAGGGCCTGGAGTTCGACCACGTGATCGTAGTAGAACCGGCCGCGATCGTCGCGGCCGAGGCGCGCGGGCTCAGCCGGCTGTACGTGGCGCTGACGCGCGCGGTCTCCAGGCTGTTCGTCGTCCACGCCGCGCCGCTCCCCGCGCAGCTTCGCTGAGCGATCCGCCCGCCCGGCGACCGGCCGGCCAGGGACGCTCATGCCCGCGGGTTCTCGGCTCATTCCGTACGGTTCTCGACCAGCTTCCCGCCACCCCTGTTGCCGGGACGCGAACATGGGTAAACCTTTTCCTCGAACGGTCGAGCTCAGGACCGTCGGGGGCGGTCGGAAGGGACGTTCCCAATGGTGCTGGATCCGAGCGAAGCCCGCGACTCGCGCGCCGTCGAAGGCGCGGAACGGGAAAGCTTCGTACGCAAGGCCGTCGCCGCAAGCGTCGTCGGCACCTCGATCGAGTGGTACGACTTCTTCCTCTACAACACCGCCGCGGCCATCGTCTTCAAGGACGTCTTCTTCCCCAGCTCCAGCGACTACGCCGGAACGCTGTCGTCGTTCGCGACGTACGCGGTCGGGTTCGCCGCCCGGCCGATCGGCGCGGCGATCTTCGGCCACTGGGGCGACCGGCTCGGCCGCAAGGCCACCCTGATCGTGACGCTGCTGCTCATGGGAGTCTCCAGCGCGCTGGTCGGCGTGCTGCCCGGCACCAACTCGATCGGCGTCGCGGCCCCGATCCTGCTGGTGGTGCTGCGCGTGCTGCAGGGCATCGCGGTCGGCGGCGAGTGGAGCGGTTCGGTCCTTCTCTCCATGGAATGGGGGAACCAGCGCCGCCGCGGCTTCTTCGCGAGCTGGCCGCAGATCGGCGTGCCGATCGGGCTCATCCTGGGCACCGGGGCGATGACCGCGATCTCGCTGAGCTCCGCCGGCGACGCCTTCACCAGGTGGGGCTGGCGGATCCCGTTCCTGCTCAGCCTGGTTCTCGTCGCGATCGGCCTCTGGGTGCGGCTGCGCGTCATGGAGAGCCCGATGTTCGCGGAGGTCGTCGAGCGCAAGCAGGTCGAGCGGACGCCGGTGGCCGAGGTCATCAAGCGGCACCCGAAGGAGATCGTGCTGAGCGCGCTGGTGCGCACCTCCGAGCAGATGCCGTTCTACATCTTCACCTCCTTCGCGCTGACCTACATACACAAGGACCTCGGGATGGCGCAGGGCCTCGCGCTCGGCGCGGTGACGGCGGCGGCGGTGGTCGAGCTGTTCGCGATCCCGGCGGCCGGCCATCTCAGCGACACGCTCGGGCGGCGGCGGGTGTACGCCACGGGCGCGCTGCTCTTGGGGGTGGTGGCCTTCCCGTACTTCGCGCTGATCAACACGAAGATCAGCGTGGTGGTGTTCATCACGGTCGTGCTGGCGATGCTGCCGCACTCGATCCAGTACGGGCCGCAGGCGTCGTTGATCTCGGAGAGCTTCCCGACCAAGCTGCGCTACGGCGGTGCCGGCATCGGCTACCAGGCCGCATCGATCATCGCCGGCGGCCCGGCGCCGCTGCTCGCGACGTGGCTGCTGCACGACTACGGCTGGTGGGCGATCTCGATCGTCATGGTGATCGCCTCCCTGGTCACGCTCACCGCGACGGCGCTGCTGCCCGACCGTTCCCGGGTCGACATCGCCGACGAGACGTCATACGCCACCGCCGCCACCGGCTCGTAGGCCCAGGCCTCGGCGGTCCGCACCGCCGGCGCAGCCAGGTCGGCGGTGCGGTGCCGCGGCGGCATCCCTCCGGGAACCCCGCAGGGTTGACTATCCGATCGCGGGCGGCTGATGCTTTGTCAACAGGGTGTTGATGGCGGCGGCGTGCCCAGCGGGAATCGGTTGGCCATGCCGGTATGGCACCGAGAGGCGGGATCGATGCCCAACGATCGGCCCACGGTGGGTGAGCTGTTGAACGGCCCGACCCCCCGGCCCACGCCGGCGCCACCGCCGGCCGCTCCGCCCCGTGCCTCCTCCCCGCCGGGTGGCGGAGACGTCCTGCGTTTCGGCGACGTGCATCAGTTGGAGATGGGCGCGGACGCGGCCGACGACGTGGCAGCCGACCTGCGGAGAGGGTTGCGTACGGCAACCCCGGACACGGGGCGGGCGGTCCGCGCGATGCGCGACGGCTTCACCGCCGCGACCGCCCTGGACGGCGCGATGGCCGGGTGGCAGCGGTCGGTGCGCAAGCTGACGGACGACGTCGAGGGGCTGGCGCCACGGTTGACGAAAACAGCAAAGGATCTGCGCGACGCGGAGAAGGCCAACGTCGACGACGTCAACGCGCTGTGGCGGGTGAGGGGATGAGGAGGCGACCCTGGTCGGCTTCGCGCAGCTAAGAGACGTCGATCTCGGACCGTTGGAGGATGCCGCGAAGGCGTGGCGACGATTCTCCGCCGTTCTGGCGGAGGCGCAGGTCGCATATCGGGACGACGTGCTGGGCAGCGTCCGGGCGGCGAGTTGGGAGGGTGCCGCTGCGGACGCCGCCGTACGGCAGATGACGCCGCTCGGCCAGCGCGTCCAGGTCGCTTCGACGCAGGCCGGCAGTGTCGCGTCGGTGCTCGACGCCGGAGCGCGGGAGCTACGCGCGGCGCAGAAGGAACTGACCGACGCGATCCGGGACGCGGACGGGATCCACCTGAGAGTGGGCGACGACGGGTCGTTGACCTTACCGGAGATGAGCCCGGCTGACCGGCGGGATCCCGAGTCGATTCGGTATTGGGCTTCGCTCCGGCAGCAGGCAGAACAGATCGAAGCCCGGTTCCAGGCGGCCATGCGCAATGCCGAAGAATCCGACAGGCGACTGAGCGAGGAACTGACCAATCTCGGCGCCGACGGCGACTATGCCACTGCGCTCGCGACTCAGCTTGCAGGGTTTTCCGAGCATCCCGTCAATCTGCCTCCCGAGCTCATCGCCTACGCGCGCCAGGCGGCCAGGAAGTACGGGATCTCCGACACGCTGATGCTGATGATCCTCTGGCAGGAACAGCAGTGGTACCAGAACTACGGCAGTGGGAACGGCCCGATCGGCGCCCTCGGCCGGTGGTTCGACCGGACGGTCCAAGACATCAAGGGCGACAAGTCCATGGGGGTCACCCATATGAAGCCGGACACCGCCCGCGAGGTTCTGGCCCGCGACGGCGCGCGCGACGAACACGGTCGCCTCTACAGCACCTACAGCGACGACGAACTGGCCGCCAATCTGGAAGACGACCCGAGGTTCGCGATCGACACCACGGCCCGCTACCTCTCCCAGATCAAGAGCGAACCCGACCACTGGTCGGACAAGCAGACCTTCCTCACCTACGCGGCCGATAATGAGGAGATGCGGGAGGCGAACCGGCGGGCCGGTGACTCCACCGATGCCCGCGGATTCGCCATCAGGGACCGCGCGGAAAACTGGGACCGGGTGGCGCCGAAGATCGAGGCGGAGCAGGCATGGGAGCGGCTCAGCCCGGACGACAGGCAGCGCGCGCTCGGCGCGATGGGGTCGCCGGGAAGCCAGGTGGTGCTGAACCTGCCGTACACGCCCGCCGCCGGGGTCGACGTCGCCGCCGAAGGCACCCGCCCGCCGGTTCCCGGCCAGCCGTCTCCCGGCCCCAACCCGAGTCCCACGCCCGGCGGCGGCTGACGATGCGGCGGATGGGCCCGCGCCGGGTCGTCGTCTTCTTCCTGGCGATCGTGATGGCGGTGCCGGCCGCCTGTTCGTTCGGCGGTACGTCACCCAAGCCGAGGGGAGCGAACGTGGACGTCAACGCTCAGGTCCAGCGGGTCATCGCGAAGATCCCGGATCGCCCGGCCTATCCGTCCGCCCAGAAGGTTCTGGACCGGCTGAACGCCGCCGGCGTCGCCTGCGCGGGCTCCGTCCGCCGGCCGCACGACGACACACTCGAGTGCTATCTGCCGGGCGGGGAGAACCTCGTCGCCTCGGTGTTCGCCACGACCCGGGACCGGGATGACCTGCTTCGGCGCCGGTTGCGGCAGTCGTGGCTGCCGCAGACCTGCGTGTTCGGCGCGAACTGGTTTGTGACGTTGGACGCCGACAGCGAGGCGGAGCGGGTCGCGCGGGCGCTCGGTGGGATCGTGGTGCGCATCGGATCTCCCGGACCGGCATGAGCGCGGGCTCCGGCCGAACGGGGTCCGGCACCTCACGGCCGTACCCGCCCTGGCGCGCCACAGCGCGTCGTGCCGCCTCGTGGACCGCGAAGGCGGCCGGTATGCGGCGCTGGCGACCGCGCCGCCGCCTGACGGTGATCACGGTCGTGGTTGTCGTGACGGCGCTCGCGCCGTTCGTCGCCATGACGATCGCCCTGCGCATCGCCTATCTGGGCGATCCCGACGCACGGGCGCGTACCCATGGCCGGGACGCGGTATGGCTCGGTCACGCCTGGGTCGACGGCCGTCGCGGCGAGGCGGACGTGATCGCTCTGGCGCGCAGGCTGAGCGGTACGGGCGTACACGACCTGTACCTGCATACCGGGCCGCTGAGCATTGACGGGCGTTTGGACCCGAGACTTCACCCGCGCGCGGCGGGGGCGGTGCGGAGCCTGCACGCGGCGATCCCCGGCATCCGGGTCCAGGCGTGGCTCGGGCAGCGCACCGGCGGCGGCGGGCTCGACCTCGACGACGCCGCAACCCGCGAGCGTGTGGTGGACTCGGCGCGGCAGGCGCTCGACCTCGGATTCGACGGCGTGCACTACAACTTCGAGCCGGTGCCGGACGGAGACCGGGGGCTGCTCGACCTGCTCGACCGGACCAGGGTCATGGCGCACCGGCGCGGGGCGGTGGTGTCGATGGCGTCGCACCACATCGCGCCGCTGCCCGGCATGAGCTCCATCGACGACGTCATCTTCGGGCACACGAAATGGTGGTCGCCAGGTTACGTCGGGAAGGTGGCCGGCCGCATCGACCAGATCGCGATCATGAGCTACGACACCGCGCTCCCCACCCGGTCGCTGTACGGCGGATACGTGCGCCGCCAGACGGCCTTGGCGCTGAAAGCCGTGCCGCCGCAGACCGATCTTCTGATGGGCCTGCCCGCCTTCCATACGCGTGACCTCGGCCATCACGCGTCCGCCGAGACCGTTGCGGCCGCGATCCGCGGCGTACGGCTGGGACTGGGCGGCGGTGACAGGGAGCGCTTCGGCGTCGCGCTCTACGCCGACTTCGCCGCAACCGACTCCGATTGGCGCGCCTACCGGCGAGGGTGGCTGTGACGGCACTCTGCCGGGTGGCTGGGTTACGCTCGGAGGAGAATCTGGAAAACCGGTTCAGTAACCGGGCTGGATTCAGTGACCGGGCCAGGAGGTATTCGGGGTGAAGCGGCCGACGATCGCGGACATCGCGCGGCGCGCGGGGG
This sequence comes from Streptosporangiaceae bacterium, assembly GCA_036378315.1. GTDB lineage: Bacteria > Actinomycetota > Actinomycetes > Streptosporangiales > Streptosporangiaceae > CALAED01. Next base: position 7,181 of record DASUWU010000014.1, read on the forward strand.
TGACCAAGAGCGCCGTGTCCTTCGCGCTGAACGGGCGGCCAGGGGTCTCCCAG
>DASUWU010000015.1:0-35478 GCA_036378315.1 Streptosporangiaceae bacterium
GCGGCCCTAAAAGGTAAAGGCAAGGAGGTCGCGTTCTCCCTGCCACTCTCAGGATATCGCGCCCCTGGGGGCTTGCGGCAAGACCGGGGTCGTGCCGCACAATCGTCGGCCGAGACCACAACCTGCGGAAATTGGGGGCACAACGTGCGTTCGTTGGTGTCGGCGTACGGGGGACGCGGTGACATCGAACCGGTGGCGGGGGCAGCGCGGTGACCGGACAGTACGTATTGGATCTTCGAGAGGTTGACGAGACGCAGGTCGCGGTCGTCGGGGGCAAAGGCGCGCACCTGGGCGCGCTGTCGCGGATCGAAGGCATCCGCGTGCCGCCCGGCTTTTGCGTGACGACGGACGCCTTCCGGCGGATCGTGGCGGAGGCGCCGTCGATCCACGATCGGCTCGATCAGCTGTCGCGCCTGGACGCGGACGACCGGGAGGCGATCCGTACGCTGAGCGCGGAGATCCGCCGGGCCATCGAAGGGACCGCCATCCCGGGCGATCTGGCGGCGACGATCACCCGCGCGCTCGCCCGGCTCGGTGAGCAAGCCGCCTGCGCCGTACGGTCCAGCGCGACGGCGGAGGACCTGCCGACGGCGTCCTTCGCCGGCCAGCAGGACACCTACCTCAACGTCGTGGGGCCTGCGGCGATCCTCCAGCACGTCAGCCACTGTTGGGCCTCGCTGTTCACCGAGCGGGCCGTGACCTACCGCCGGCGGAACGGCATCGACCACCGTAGGGTCAACATGGCCGTGGTCGTGCAGCGGATGGTCTTCCCGGACGCGGCCGGCGTCCTGTTCACGGCCGACCCCGTCACGGGCAACCGGAAGGTCGCCACCGTGGACGCCGGCTTCGGCCTCGGCGAGGCCCTCGTCTCCGGCCGGGTGAACCCGGACGTCTTCAAGGTGCGCGACGGCCGGATCATCGCCGCGGCGGTCGCCGCCAAGCAGCGTGCCGTTCGCGCCCTGTCGGCCGGCGGGACGCGGGAGGTGGCGATCGACCCGGAGCGGCAGGAGCGGCCGGCGCTGACGGATGCGCAGGTCGTGCGGCTCGTCCAGCTCGGGCGGCGGATCGAGGCGCGCTTCGGCCGCCCGCAGGACATCGAATGGTGCCTAACCGATGGCGGCTTCCACATCGTGCAGAGCCGGCCGATCACCACACTGTTCCCCATCCCGGAGGCCGGCGACGACGACAACCACGTCTACGTCTCCGTCGGCCATCAGCAGATGATGACCGACCCCATGAAGCCCCTGGGTATTTCGGTGTGGCAGCTGACGGCCATGGCCCCCCTGCACGAGGCCGGCGGGAGGCTGTTCGTCGACGTCACCCAGCGCCTGGCCGCGCCGGCGAGCCGCGCCGCCCTCCTGGACGTCATGGGCAGATCCGATCCGCTGATCAAGGACGCGCTGGAGACCGTCCTCGACCGCGGCGACTTCGTCCCGTCGTTCCCGGACGCGGGTCCCGCCGGGCCGCCGCCCCGCGGAGCGGCCGTCCCGATCGAGAATGATCCGGCCATCGTCACCGGGCTGATCGAGCGCAGCGAGGCGTCCATCGCCGCACTGCGGCGCGACATCCGGGCGAAGACAGGACCGGCGCTGTTCGAGTTCCTGCTGGAGGCCTTCGACGAGCACAAGCGAGTGCTGCGTGATCCGCTGAACTTTCCGGCGATCATGGCAGGGATGGAGGCCACGTGGTGGCTCAACGACAAGCTGCGGGAGTGGCTGGGCGAGAAGAACGCGGCCGACACGCTCACGTTGTCCGCCCCCAACAACATCACCTCGCAGATGGGGCTGGCGCTGCTGGACGTCGCCGACGTGATCCGCCCGCACCCGGAGGTGGTGGCGTTCCTGCGGGGCGTCGATGACGAGGGCTTCCTGGACGAGCTGCCCAAGCTCCCCGGCGGGACCGAGGCGCGCGACGCCATCGAGGCCTACCTCGACCGGTACGGCATGCGCTGCGTCGGCGAGATCGACATCACGAGGCCGCGCTGGCGCGAGCGCCCCACCACGCTCGTGCCCGTGATCCTCGACCACGTCAGGAACTTCGAGCCGGGCGCCGCCGAGCGGCGCTTCGAGCAGGGGCGGCAGGAGGCGCTGAGGAAGGAACAAGACGTGCTGTCCCGCCTGCGGGCCCTGCCGGACGGCGAGCAGAAAGCCGCCGAGACCAAGCGGATGATCGACCGGGTCCGGACCTTCATCGGGTACCGCGAGTACCCGAAGTACAACATCGTGGCCCGCTACTTCGTCTACAAGCAGGCCTTGCTGGAGGAGGCCGAGCGCCTCGTGCGGGCCGGCGTGCTTCCTGACAAGGAGGACATCTTCTTCCTCACGTTCCACGAGCTCCACGACGTCGTGCGGTCGAACCAGGTAGATGACCGGCTCATCCAGCGGCGCAAGGACGCGTTCCGGTCCTACCACGCGCTCACACCGCCCCGGGTGCTCACATCGGATGGCGAGGCCGTCGCCGGAGCGTACCGGCGCGACGACGTGCCGGCCGGCGCCCTGACAGGCCTGGCCGTTTCCGCCGGGACCATCGAGGGCAGGGCCCGCGTCATCCTCGACATGGCGGATGCCGATCTCGAGGCGGGCGACATCCTGGTCACGGCCTACACCGACCCCAGCTGGTCGCCCCTGTTCGTCGGAATCGCCGGCCTGGTCACTGAGGTGGGCGGCCTGATGACCCATGGCGCGGTGATCGCCCGGGAGTACGGCCTGCCGGCCGTCGTGGGCGTGGAGCGGGCCACCCGGCTCATCAGGGACGGGCAGCGCATCCGCGTCCACGGAACCGACGGCTACGTCGAGATCCTGCCTTGACCTGGCACACCAACACACCAATAAGGACCTGGATATGCCGATCATCTCGGGTCGGTGGACCCAACGTGCCACAATGCGAACCCTCCAGTACTGATCGAGGCTCCAGTCTTGCGTATTGGTTCTGTCCCGCCCGCAGGAGCATGACGAATGCCTAACATGCTCCTGAGCTGCCAAATTACGGGCGGCTCAGGTACCGCTTCCCACGAGGCTATCGCTCCTAAAGATGCTCGGAGTCAGCGACCTGTTGTGTGCCGTCATCCCCCGCCGACTGATCGGCCGTGCCGGTGGTCAGTCCACCAGTGGCACCGGGATGTGCTGAGTTTGGGGAATGATCCCGTCCAGGCGGTCGTTCAGGGCGGCGAGGTCAACGTTGCTCATCGGCATGAGAGCCGTGCGGCCGAGCCGTGACCAGGCCGTGCCGCCGGACGCCAGCGGCTGGTCGCGGACGGTGACCAGGGCGAACCCCACCCCGGTCGGCATGATCAATGAAGACAAACTAGCAGATCAGCGGGCATAGGGGGTATACCGATGGCCCCAGGTCTGTGGACCCAATGCGCCACCATGCAAACCCTCCAGTCCTCATTGAGGGTCCAGTCGTACAGGTTGTTATTCATGCCTGTTGATGCGTGTTACCGCCGGCAGACGCGTTGGGTAGCCGGAGGCGAACGGCTCGCGCACGCACCCCGTGCACTGGAGCTCAACCTACGATAGTCGTAGGCTACGTCTATCGTAGGTTAAGGCCACGAGCTTAGCGTCTGGAGTCTTGTGTTCGTCAATCGTCGCCGCGAGCTGGCAGCCCTCGATCGCTGGTGGAGCCAGACCGGGCCACAACTCGGTGTGGTCTGGGGACGGCGCCGAGTCGGCAAGTCATATCTGATCTCGCACTGGGCCCGGGACAAACGGGTCATCTTCCACGTCGCACGCAACCGTCCTCTCCGACATGAACTGGCTCTCCTCTCCCAACTCTCCCATCCATTCGCCAGCGACGACCGACGCGACCTGATCCAGCGGCCCTTTGCCGACTGGGACGATGCGTTCGAGGTGCTCGCCTACGCCGCCAGGGACGAACCGTTGTTGCTGGTGATCGACGAGTTCGCCGAGTTGCTGCAGGCCGAGCCGAACCTGGAGAGCACCTTGCGGGCGCTATGGGAGCAGATTGGGGAGACCAAACTGCGGCTGCTGCTGACCGGCTCAGCAGTCCGCATCATGGAGGCCCTCCAAGCGGAACGCGCTCCGCTCTTCGGACGAGCGACGCTGCGTCTGCAATTGCGCCCCTTCACACCCAGCGAATCAGCCCTCATGCTGCCGGGCCTCAGCCCTGCGGAACGAGCCAAGGCATGGGGCATCTGCGGCGGAACGCCGTACTATCTCGCGCTCTGGGACGACCAATCTCCCTTCCAGGCCAACCTCGAGCAGCTGGTCTGCACCGAGCAAGGAATTCTCCTCAATGAGGGCGAACTGGTGCTGGCCACGGAGGATTTCGCCGGTGGCAGGCGAGAACGCACACCAGAACAGGTCCTTCGCTCGATCGCAGCGGGACGGACCAAATTCTCCGAGATCAAGGACGCCATCAGCACCGACCCCACCCGCCCGCTCCAGGCATTGCGGGATCTCGATCTGATCGAGCGTGTCCAGCCGGTCCGGGCCAAGCCCGACGCACGGCGCGCCTACTATCGCGTTGCCGACAATTTTCTGGCGTTCTGGCTGTCCATCGTCGAGATGCATCGCCCCGCCATCGTTCGCGGCCTGGGTCACGACGTTGTGCAGGTGGTCGAGGAACAGTTCGACGATTTCATGGGAGACCGTTGGGAGGAAGCGTTCCGCGCCCATCTCACATCGGAGGCGCCGAACCACTCACGTCTGAAACCAGTTGTCGCCATCGGTCAGTTCTGGAAACAGAGCACCGCCGGCGACGAGAACCCCTGCCAGCTGGACGCAGTGGTTCTCACTGGGCGCAGCAGACTGGTAACGCTCGTTGGTGAGGCCAAATGGAGTACGAGCGTGAACGGCCAGCGGCTGATGAGCGGGCTACAGCGAAAAGCAGTGGAGTCAGGGCTGCCGCTCGCCGATGGTCTGATATATGCGGTCTGCGCCCGCGACACCATTACCCACATCGAGCCGAACGAAGAAGTGATCGTCATCACTGCCCAAGACATCTTCGACCCCTGACCCATCCGGAAGCGATCCGAGTAGGAAAGCGCGGATTCGTACGCAGCACAGTGGTCGATCGGGTCGGCGTCACAGGTCGGCGGCCCCTGCACACTGGGTTGGTCTTTGACAGGGCGGAGTTCGAGGTTGGTAGATCTCAAGACCTGCCGGTGACGTCTGCGTGGGATGTCTTGGGCGAGCTCCACGACAAAGCCGTCCGGGTCGGCGACATGCAGCGTCCGGTGTCCCCACGGCCGGTCGGCGGGGCCGCTGAGGATCGTGGCCCCCAGCTCACGGAGCCGGCGAGCCTCGGCGTCGACATCGTCGACCAAGAAGACGACCTCGGCCGCCGGGCCGGGCACGGTCCTGCTGTTGGTCAGCCAGTCCGCGCGACGCCGCTCATACAACGCGAACCTGGTGACCCCGGTGGCGAACTCCGCATAGCCCGCGTCCTCGAACTTCAACGCGAGCCCGACCACATCCCGGTAGAAGGCGATCGAGGCGGCAAGGTCGGTGACATACACGATCACATAGCCGACGCTGCGCGCCATGCCAACCTGGATTCCCACCGGCGGCAGCTCCCGACCTGAAAGCCGACGTTCGCCGCCCAGGGCCACCTGCGGGCATGGCGAACATCACGTACCGGTTGAGGGTTCGCGAAACGTTACACTTACCCCACCCCGATCGGCATGATCAACAGGGACAAGCGTGCAGATCAGGGTCCATAGAGGGTATACCGATGATCAAGATCGGTGGGCGCAACAGGGTTCGAACCTGTGACCGCTCGGTTGTAAGCCGAGAGCTCTACCGCTGAGCTATGCGCCCGAGGTCTCCGGGACTACGGACAAGACCGTGACCGGAAAGCGTACCTGAACGGCGGGGTCCTAGGACTCAGCCGGGCCGTCCTGCTCGGCGAGGAAGCGTTCGAACTGGGCGGCGAGTTCCTCGGCGGTGGGCATCTGCTGTTCTTGGGCGAGGAGGGTGTCGCGCTCCACCGAACCGGCGAACGCGTCGTACTGCTGTTCGAGGGCCTTGACGACCTTCATGACCTCCTCGGAGTCCGCGACCTGCTCGGCGATGTCTGCGTCGGCACGCGCGGCGGCGTCCCGCAGCCGGTCGGCCGGGATCGCCAGGCCGGTCGCGCCCACGACCGCCTCGAGCGCGGTGACCGCGGCGGCCGGGTAGGACGTCTGCGACAGGTAGTGCGGGACGTGGACGGCGAAGCCGATGGCGTCGCGTCCTGCCTCGCCCAGGCGCAGCTCAAGCAGTGCCGCGATGCTGCCCGGCACCTCGACCTTGCCGAACCACGACGAACGGTCGGCCACCAGCTCGGGCCGGGTGGCGTGGGCGGTGACGCCGAGCGGGCGGGTGTGCGGAACGCCCATCGGGATGCCGTGGCTGTAGACGGTGAGGGAGACGTCGAAGCGGGCGACCAGGTCGAGCACGGCCGCGCTGAAGCCGTTCCACAGCCGGTCCGGCTCCGGTCCTGTAAGCAGCAGGAACGGGACGTCGGCGGCGTCGCGAACCACGTGGAGGGTGATCTCCGGAGCCTCGTAGGCGGCCCAGTGGTCCTTGTCGTAGGTCATGACGGGCCGCCGGGCGCGGTAGTCGATGAGCTGATCCGCGTCGAACCTGGCGATCACGCTGTGGTCGAGCGTATCGAGGATGTGGTCGCGAACCAGCTGCCCGGCCGATCCGGCGTCGATGAAGCCGTCCAGACCGTGCACCAGCACCGGCCGGTTCAGCTGCGGCGGCGTACCGTCCAGCTGGTAAAGATCCTCAGGGCTCGGCACCGACGTCCCCGCCTCCCAGCATCAGCATCGGCATAAGTCATCTACTAGTTAAGCAACATAGGACACGCGGTGAACCATCCCGCACGGTCATGGTTTGCCGAACCGGGGGACGAGTTCGTCCAGCGACAGCGCCCCGGCGGCGAGCGCCCCGTACATCTCGTCGATCTCCGCGTAGCCGAGACCGCGCGCGATCGACAGCGAGCTGCCGCTCCCCTCGGCGGCGAGCAGGTCGATGCCCCGCGCCGCGAGCGCCTGCACCAGGCGCCGCCGGCCGGCCGCCGCAGCCTCGTCGGCCCGGCGCCTGGTCAGCCATCGCTGGATGTACGCCCGGGTCTGCGCGGCCTTCGCGAACCCCAGCCAGTCGGCCGACGGCCCGGCCTCGGGCGCGGTGAGGATCTCGACGACGTACCCGCTGCGTACCTCGGCCGAGAGCGCGGCCAGCCGCCCGTTGATCACCGCCCCGATGGAGTGGTCGCCGGTCTCGGGGCCGAGCGTGTACGCGAAGTCCAGCGCCGTCGCGCCCTGCGGCAGCGCCACCACCTCGCCGGACGGGGTGAAGGCCGCCACGTTGCCGCCGCTCAGGTCGGCGCGCAGGTTGTCGAGGAAGTCGGCCGACGGCATGCCGGACTGCCAGGCCAGCAGCCTGCCCAGCCAGCCGAGGTCGCGCCGCCCGGTCACCGCGTCGTCCCCCGTCTCGCGGATGTGGGTGATGATGCCGTACTCGGCGACGGGGTGCATCGCCCGGCTGCGGATGATCACATCGAGCATGTCGCCCGCCGGCCCGATCACCGCCGTGTGCAGCGACCGGTAGAGGTTGTACTTGGGCAGCGCGATGAAGTCCTTCACCCGCCCGGCGACCGGGTGGAACGCCGAGTGCACCGCGCCGAGCGCGACATAGCAGTCCTGCTCGGAGCCGTTCACCAGCACCAGGATGCGGGCGACGTCGGTGGGGCGGAGGCCGTCGACGTCTCCGTCGCGTTCGACATGCACCGCGTACAGGTGCCGCGGCCTGGTCATTACCTGCGCGGTCACGTCGTGCAGCGCCAGGGAGGCGCGCAGCCGGCCCAGGGCCGGTTCGAGGCCGGGCCTGACCGCCATCGCCGACTCGGCCGCCGCGTGCGTCCTGGCGTACGCCTCGGGGCTGAGCATGGCGAAGGCGAGGTCGTCCATCTCGCGTTTGAGCACGTAGATGCCGAGCCGTTCGGCGAACGGGACGAGCAGTTCGAGGGACGCCTTGGCGATCCGTTCGCGCTTGTGCGGCGGCTGGAAGCCGAGCGTGCGCAGATTGTGCAGCCGGTCGGCCAGCTTGATCACGAGGACCCGCAGGTCGGCGGCCGCGGCGAGGACCATCTTGCGGAAGGTCTCGGCCTCGGCGCGGTCGCCCCACTTCTCGCCGTCGAGCTTGGTGACCCCGTCGACCAGGACGGCGACGTCCTCGCCGAAGTCGGCGCGCACCTGGCCCAGGGTGTACGGGGTGTCCTCGACGGTGTCGTGGAGCAGGGCCGCGACGAGGGTGGTGGTGTCCATTCCCAGCGCGGCGAGGATCATCGCGACCGCCAGCGGATGCGTGATGTACGGCGCGCCCGACTTGCGCAGCGTGCCGCGGTGCTGGCGCTCGGCCACCGCGTAGGCGCGGCGCAGCTCGGCGAAGTCGCCGCGCGGGCAGGTCGCCCGGTGGGCGGCGATCAACGGCTCGACCGCCGGCTGCTCGGCCGGCCGCAACGACGGCGGGCGAGCGGCCCACGCGGAGCGTCTCGCCAACCGGACCCCCGGCTGGGGGAGCGGGCCCGCGCCCGCGGGCTTGGAGGTCGTCATAGCCTGATACCGCCCGGCCACCCAGTCTGTTACGGCGTGTAGCTGGCATTATGCGGCATGCGCTCGTCATGTGTCGCCGGTGCGCCGCGATCGCCCGCACTTTATCTCCACATCATGTACGTCAGGCGGTGGGCGCCGGGATGCAACCGGCTCGAACGGGGCCTCCGTGGCAGGGACGTCCGCGTCCGTGTCGCAGCCGGGACGTACCATCACGGATGGGATGACAGGGACGTCGCGGAGGCCGCCGGGACGGCGGGCACGGCGGACGCCAGGGGGATGGTGGGCGTCGCCGGCACGGCGGGCGCGCGGCGCGGTGCTGATCTACTTCTTCCTGCTCGGGATGGTCGGCGCGGTGTGGGTGGCCAGGATCCCGGCCGTCAAGCACCGCCTCGACCTCACGGACGGCGCGCTCGGCGCCGCGCTGCTCGCCATGCCCGTGGGGCTGGTGCTGGTCATGCCGGTGTGCGGCAGGCTCGTCGACCGGTTCGGCAGCGGCCGGGTCACCCTGCCCGCCGGCGTCGGGTTCGCGCTGTCGCTGCTGCCGCTCGGCCTGGCCGGCGACCTCCCGTCGCTCGTCGCCGGGCTGCTGTGGTTCGGCCTCGTCTCCGGCCTGCTGGACGTGGCCATGAACGCGCACGCGGTACGGGTGGAGCGGACGTACGGCCGGCCGATCATGACGTCGTTCCACGCGGTCTACAGCATCGGCGGGTTCGCCGGGGCGCTGTTCGGCGGGCTGTTCGCCTGGCTGGACCTCACACCTGAGCAGACCTTCCTGGCCGCCGGGCCGCCCATGGCCGTCGTCGGCGCCCTGGCCGGACGGTGGCTGCTGCCGGCGCCCGACCCGGTCGGGCCATCCGGTCCCGCCGGGCCAACCCACCCGGCCGACCCGCCCGGCGCGGCCGACCCCGCCGGCGACCCGGCCCCGGCGGAGCCGCCGCGCCGTCCGCGCCGGCCGGCGCTCGTGGTGATGCTGCTCGGCGTGGTCGCCTTCTGCTGCTTGGTGGGGGAGGGGGCGGCGGACAACTGGAGCGGCGTCTACCTGCACGACGACCTGGGCACGTCGCAGGGGTTCGCCGCCCTCGGCTTCGCCGCCTTCTCGATCACGATGGCGGTCGGGCGGCTGTTCGGCGACCGGCTGGCGCAGCGGTTCGGCCCGGCCCGGCTGGTGCGCGCCTGCGGTCTGCTCGCCGCGGCGGGGCTCGCGGCCGGGCTGCTGACGCGGCATCCGGTCGGGGGCCTGGCCGGGTTCGCGGCGCTGGGCGCCGGACTGTCGTGCATCGTCCCGCAGGTGTTCTCGGCCGCGGGCAACGCCGACCCGGCCCGCGCCGGGCGCAATCTGGCGCGGGTGGCCGGCCTCGGCTACTTCGGCCTGCTCACCGGACCGGTACTGATCGGCGGCGCTGCCGGCCTCGTCGGCCTGCCCTGGGCGCTCGGCATCCCGGTGCTGCTGGCCGTCGGCGTCGTCGCCAGCGCGGCCGTGCTCAGCCAGGCGCCGGCGGCCGGCGGCGCGGGACGCCCGAGCTAGCCGTGCCCGCCGGCTACCCGTGCCCGCCGGCTACCCGTACCTGCCGGCCAGCCGGCGGAAGAGCCCAGGCGCGCCGCCGCGCAGCCGGGCCGGGAAGCGCATCCAGCCCGGCTGGTACGCCTCGGCGCGGCCCCGTTCGATCGCCGTCACGATCGTACGGGCGACCCGCTCGGCCGGGATCGGGGCGGGCCGGCGCCGGTCGTACGGCCTGCCCCGCCGGTCGAAGAACGGCGTGTCGACGACGCCGGGGACGACGACAGAGACGCCGATTCCGCGGCCGGCCACTTCGTAGCGGAGGCTGTCGGCGAAGCAGATCAGCCCGGCTTTGGTGGCCGCGTAGACGGCCTCGTGGCGCACCCCCGTCGCCCCCGCGATCGATGCCACGAAGACGATGTGGCCGCGGCCCCGTTCGATCATCCCGGGCAGCAGCGCCCTGGTGAGGCGGATCGGCGCGGCCAGGTTGACGGCGATCAGGCGGTCGACGTCGGCGCCGGCCATCTCCTCGAACGGGCCGGCCCAGCCCACCCCGGCGTTGTTGACGAGCACGTCGATCGGTTCGGGGATCTCGACCGGCCCGGTGAGGTCGGCGGCGAACGACGCGGCCCCGGTCTCGGCCGCGACCGCGGCCAGCCGCTCGGCGTCCCGCCCGGTCAGCACCGGACGCGCGCCGGCGGCGGCCATGGCGCGCGCGGTGGCCGCGCCGATGCCGGAGGAGGCTCCGGTGATGAGGACGGTCGCGCCGGACAGTCGCATGCGGATGCCTCAGTTCATGGAGGCGTTCGACGGGGCTGCGGAGTCGACCGGGTCGCCCGCTTCGCCGGCGGACGGGGCGGGCCTGGCCGCCGCGTCACCGGCGGGCGGCTCGGCCGGTCCGGAAGGTCGGGACGGTCCGGTCGCCGGCACCGGCTGGCCGTTCTCGAGGGCACGGACCCCGGCGGCCAGCGCGATCGGGACCCCGACGACGAGGCCGAGCGCGAGCACGGCGACGCCCGAGTCGTTGACGAGGGTGCCGACGACGGCGGTGAGCAGGGCGCCCATGAGGCCGGCGCGCAGCAGCGGCGCCTGCGCGAAGGCCAGGTCGAGGGCGCCGGCGCGCAGCCGGTCGGGCCGGCGCAGCAGCACGAACAGCAGCACGAGGCCGGCCACCACGATGGGGGTGAGGGTCATGTTGCCGAACGTGTGGACCATCGCGCCGAACTTGCGCTCGACGACCGGCCCCGCCGAGCCGTGCAGCAGGTCGCCGAAGAACCGGCCGAGATGGGTCTGCTTCGCGGCCGGCCTGAGGTGGTCGAGGAAGGCGATGGCCAGCACGGCCGCGCCGCCGGCCGCGCAGAACGCGGCGAGCCGGACCAGCGAGATCCGTTTTCCGGCCACCACGAGCACGCTCACCGCGAGACCGGGGACGAAGGCGATCACGCCGCCGAAGTCGGCGCCCCACAGGGGCAGGCCGTCCAGCGCCATCGTGGTCAGCCCGAGGACGACGACGACCGCGAGCGCCCAGGCGCGGGCGCTCGCGCCCCCGCGCCTGATCAGCCACTGCGCCAGGCCCACCGAGGCGAGCAGCGTCGAGGTGGCGAACACCGAGAACGCGATGTTGCCCAGGCCGTAGTAACGGCCGCCGACCAGAGGCGAGTACCCCATGAGGCTGTTGAGCTGCAGCGGGGTGCCGCTGAGCAGGTCGAGCGCGATCGTCGCCGCCGTCGCCGCCGCGACGACCGTGCCGGGGCCGAGCAGGGTGCGTCGCCACGGCCCGGCGAGCGCGACCGCCACGACGAGGGCGTCCGCTGCGGCCAGGCAGCCGAGCAGCGCGGGCAGCGGGCGTCCCGCGGTCCACCAGGGCACCAGGTTGGCCAGGTACGTCGAGACGGGGACCGCCGCGCAGGCGAGCGCCGTCACGCGGGTCGCGGCCAGCACCCGCCGCCGGCCCTTCGCGCCCCAGTCGCGGCGCAACGCGATCACGGCCGCTCCGTAGAACAGCACCTGGGAGAGCACGAGGCCGGTGAAGAAGCGCGGCAGCAGCCAGCGGATCGTCTGCGCCGCCACGTCCTGGTCGGCCAGCGCCGTCGTCGTCGCCGCCGCGTCACCGGGCTGCGCGGCGCCGCTCCGCCACGGTTCGCCGAGCGCGTCGGCCGGGATGGGCAGGCCCAGCACGTGCAGCATGGTGGCCGTCACGTCGGGGGTGAGCACGATGTCGGGCCTGCGGGTCGAGGACGAGGTGAGCAGGCTGCCGGGGCGGAACTCCGGGCCGGCGGCGATCGCCACCCGCAGGTGGGGCCCCGCGTCGGCGGCGACCGGCGCGGCCGGGTCGTCGGTCAGGCCGGCCACCAGCATCGTCGCGCCCGGGGGCAGCGCCTGCCTGATGTGCCCGACCGCCGCGTCGGCGGCGCGTACGTCATGGCGGGCCAGCACGTCGTCGACCGCGACGACGCCGACGGCGCAGCGGGCCAGCGCGGCCGGGGTGACCGCGGCGGCCGACGGCGCGTAGAGATCCACAGCGCCGCGCGCGTCGGCGGCGGCGAGCGCGGCGCCGGCACCGGCGGCGAGGGTGCAGCCGCCCGCCTGCCTGACGGTCTCGCCGAGCAGGCCGACCGGCGCCTCGAACTTCGAGTCGATGTTCAGCTGGCGGATCCGCGGGAACGCGGTGACGACGGCGCCCGCGCCGCGCGGGGTGGGCGCGGGCGGCGGGGTCGCGCACGCGCCGCCCGGCCTGGCCGCCCGGGTGCCGGCCGAGACCGTGAGCCAGCCGTCCTGCGGGCAGGCCACCGTCCCCTGGGTACGCACCGACAGCGCGCCAGCGGCGCCCGCGCGGGCCAGCCGCCAGAGGTTGGGCGTGCGGTGCTCGTCGATCTCGTCCCACGTCAGCGCCGGTACCCCGACGAGCACGACGTGGCCGGCCGGTGCCGAGCCGGTACGCGCCCGCGCGGTCGTCGCTGTGGTCGTCGCTGTGGCCGCCGTGCTGGCGGTGGTGGCGGCTTCGGCGGCGGCGCCGCGTGGCCCGTCAGGTCCGGCCGGACCGGCGAGCAGGGCGGCGCCGGCGACGAGCCCAAGCAGCGCGAGGACGAATGCTCGCACAGGCACCTCCACAGTGATCGAGTCCTCGATGATCGAGCTCGCGCACGCCGTGATCGGCGACGACCGTAACGTGAACCTACCCGGCCGTGGCAACGCGTCCGGCCAAGTTCGGCGGTCCGCCGGGCTGAGTGTCGGGAAACGTGCCGCTTGCCGCCCGATGCGGCGCCGGGCGGGCGCCGGAGCGATCATACGGTCCCGTCGCGGTCGCCGGCGGGCCGAGGTCAGAGCTTGGGGGTGAACCGGCGGCGGAACTCCTCGCCCTCCGCGCCCTCGCCGGGGGCCAGCGTGCCGCGCATGGCGAGCTCGACCAGCTCGACCGCCTTCGCCAGGCGGACCAGGCGGGTGCCCTCGCGGCGGTAGACGTCGAGCACCACGTCGATGCCGTGCGGCGGGACGATCTCCCGCAGATCCGTACGGGCGGAGCGGAATCCCTGCCTGGCGGCCTCGACGGACGCGGCGACATGGTGCTTGGCCATGCGCGCGAGCGCGACCGGGTAGCGGCGCAGCACGCCATAGCGGCGGTACTCCGGCGGCACCAGCTCGAGCAGCCAGGCGATGGCGGTGTCCTCGAAGCGCTCGGTGCCCGGCGGATGCACCTCAGGCGGCCAGCCGGGCGGAACGTACGTGCTCACCGTGTCTCCCGGCCGGCCACGTGCTGCGGCGAGGTCGGCGGCGTGCTCACAGCCCCAACATAACCCGAAAGGTCGAACCTATGTTCGATAGGGTTGTGTCACTCTTCGTCGGGAGAGATGCGCTTTATGCGGATGATCCCGGAGTCCAGGTCGGGCCGGTTGGGATTGCCGGCCTGCTGGTGGTCGTCGTGGCGGCGCATCTTCTCGGCCTCTTGCTCCTCGATCTGGATGCGCTTGCCGCCGCTGAACATGGAGTGCAGGTCTTCGAAGATGCCGGCCCCGAACCCCGTACCCGTCTCCGCGTCGCCGCGCAGGGCGGACATCAGCGACCGTCCGGCGCCCTCATCGGGCCAGTCCACGACCTCCGGCTGCTGCGCCTGAGGTTGCGCCGGCCGGAGCCGGCGGCCCTTGGGCCGCTTGCGGCGGCGGCGGAACGGTGACTTCACTCTCACTCCAACGTCTCGGCGACCGGGATCCATCCCGAAACCCGAACGCCCGGCTCGCCGGACGGCGACTGCCGCATCGCGCGCGTCCCACCGCGGGCTCCGGACTCTCGACGGTATACGACGGCCGGTATTTCTCCGCCAACCGGCGGCGGAACCCCTTGATCGTTTTCACGGCGGCGCGGCCCGCCGGCCATCCCCCTCCATCGTCGCACGTGCCGGCCACGGGCGGGCGATCGTGGACGGTAGCCTGCTGACGTGCCCGCAGCCGCGCCGCTCTCCGACGTCATCGCGACCGTCGAAGGCCATTACGATCCCGCGTGGGCGGAGCCGTGGGACGCCGTCGGGCTGGTCTGCGGCGACCCCGACCAGCCGGTCGGGAGGGTGATGTTCGCCGTCGACCCGGTGGCCGCCGTGGTCGACGAGGCCGTCGAGTGGGGCGCCGATCTGCTCCTCACCCACCACCCGCTGTTGCTGCGGCCGGTCAGCAGCGTGGCCGCGACCACGCCCAAGGGGCGGGTGATCCACCGTTTGATCACCGCCGGGGTCGCGCTCTACACCGCGCACACCAACGCCGACGTCGCCGATCCCGGCGTGTCCGACGCGCTCGCCCGCGCCGTCGGCCTGACCGGCCCGTTCCGCCCGCTGGTCCCAGCCGCCGACGAGCCACGGCGTGGTCTCGGGCGCGTAGGATCGCTTGACCGGCCGCTGCCACTGCGTGACTTCGCGGCCCGCGTCGTCGCCGGGCTGCCCGCCACCGCGGGGGGCATCCGCGTCGCCGGCGATCCCGGCCGCACCATCCGTACGGTCGCGGTGTCGGGAGGAGCGGGGGACTCCCTGCTGGCGGCCGCCCGCGCCGCCGCCGTGGACGTCTTCCTCACCGCCGACCTGCGGCACCATCCGGCGTCCGAGTTCGCGGAGTACGCCGGGCCTGCGTTGATCGACGCGGCCCACTGGGCCACCGAGTGGCCGTGGCTGGTCGCCGCCGAGCGCCTGCTGACCGGCGCGCTCGACGTGCGCACCCGGGTCTCCACGCTGGTCACCGACGCATGGACGATGTCCGCGATGTCTGAAGGAGCAAAGTGAAAGCCGCACCGGAAGCGCAGTTGCGCCTGCTCGACCTGCAGCAACTCGACAGCACGCTGGGTCGGCTGGCGCACCGGCGCCGTACGCTCCCCGAACTCGCCGAGTACGAGGCCCTCGAGCGGCAGGCGGGCGAGCTGCGCGACGCCATCGTGGCCGCGGAGACCGAGGTGTCGGATCTGGACCGCGAGCAGGCCAAGGCCGAACGCGACGTCGACTCCGTCCGCCAGCGCGCCGACCGCGACCGCGACCGGCTGGATTCCGGCCAGGTCAGCTCGGCCCGCGACCTGGAGAACCTCCAGTCCGAGATCGTCTCCTTGCAGCGCCGCCAGTCCGACCTCGAGGAGGTCGTCCTCGAGATCATGGAACGGCGGGAGGCCGCGGACAACAAGCTCACCGACCTGCGCCGCGTCCGGGCGCAGCAGGAGGAGAAGCTCGGCGAGGTGGCCGCACGGCGCGACGGCGCGCTGCGCGACCTCGACGACGAGGCGGGTCAGACCAGCGCGGCCCGCACCGCCGTCGCCAAGGACATCCCGGACGACCTCCTCTCGCTGTACGAGCGGCTGCGCGGCCAGCTCGGCGGGGTCGGCGCCGCTGCGCTGCTGCGCGGCCAGTGCCAGGGCTGCCACCTCGCGCTGAACACGGTCGACCTCAACCGCATCCGCAGCGCGCCGCCGGACGAGGTGGTGCGCTGCGAGGAGTGCCGCCGGATCCTCGTCAGAACCGCCGAGTCCGGCCTGTGAGCGGGCGGCGGACAAAGCTCGTCGTCGAGGCGGACGGCGGGTCGCGCGGCAACCCGGGGCCGGCCGGGTACGGCGCGCTCGTCCGCGACGCGGGCTCCGGCCGGGTCCTCGCCGAGGTGGCCGAGGCGCTCGGCCGCGTCACCAACAACGTCGCCGAGTACCGCGGGCTGATCGCCGGGCTGCGGGCGGCCGCCGAGCTGGCCCCGGCCGCGGCGGTCGAGGTCAGGATGGACTCCAAGCTCGTCGTGGAGCAGATGTCCGGGCGGTGGAAGGTCAAGCATCCGGCCATGGTTCCGCTGGCTCGCGAGGCGCAGGAGGTCGCGTCCGGCTTCTCCTCCGTGCGGTACACCTGGGTGCCGCGAGCCAGGAACGCGCACGCCGACCGGCTGGCCAACGAGGCGATGGACGCCGCAGCGCACGGCAGGAAATGGCGCCGCAGGACGGCCGCGGACGACGACGCCGAGCCAGGCGAACCCGGCGAGGCCGCGAAGAGCAACGGGACGACCCCGGCCAGAACCGACCCGGCCAGAACCGACTCGGCCGGGCCCGCCGAGCGGGGCAGCCCCGCCGAGCAGGGCAGGCCGGCCGTGCCGGTCGGCTGGCTGGCGCCGACGTCCGCGCCCACGACGACGTTGCTGCTGCGCCACGGCGAGACGCCGCTGTCGGCCGAACGCAGGTTCGCCGGGGTCGGGGACATCCCGCTGACCGACGCCGGCGTGGCGCAGGCCCGCGCCGCCGCCGAGACGCTGGCCGCCGGGTACCGCATCGACGCGATCGTCACCTCCCCGCTGCGCCGCTGCCGCGACACCGCCAAAGAGATCGCCGCCGTCGTGGGCGCGCCCGTACGTGAGGAAGGCGACTTCCGCGAGACCGACTTCGGGGACTGGGAAGGGCTGACCTTCGCCGAGGCGCGCGAGCGCTGGCCGGAGCTGCTGACCGCGTGGCTGGCCGACCCGTCCGTCGCGCCGCCCGGCGGCGAGAGCTTCGCCGACACCGCCCGCCGGGTCCGGGTCGCCCTGGACAAGCTGATGGTCAGGTACCGGCACCAGACCGTGCTGATCGTGTCGCACGTGACGCCGATCAAGCTGCTGCTGCGGCTGGCCCTGCTCGCGCCGCCCGAGACGCTCTACCGGATCGCCCTGGACGTCGGGTCGCTGTCGATCGTCGACTGGTACGACGACGGCCCCGCCGTTGTCCGGAAAGTAAACGACACCCCTCATTTGCGGCCTTAAGGCGTACTGTTCGCGGAAGGACCGTTAAGGATCGCCAAGGAGGTCGCGCCATGACCACGTCCGCCGCAGGCCCCGCGGGCTCCACCCCCGCCGATGGGACGTCCAAGATCCTCCTGCACGAGTCGCGGATCCCGCGCCGCTGGTACAACATCCTCGCCGACCTGCCCGCGCCGCCACCGCCGCCGCTGCACCCCGCGACCCGTGAGCCGGTCGGTCCGGATGACCTGGCGCCGTTGTTCCCGATGGAGCTCATCGGGCAGGAGGTCAGCTCCGAGCGGTACATCGACATCCCCGACGAGGTCCTTGACGTCTACCGGCTGTGGCGGCCCACTCCGCTCGTGCGGGCGCGCCGCCTGGAGCGGGCGCTCGGCACCCCGGCGCGCATCTACTACAAGTACGAAGGCGTCTCGCCGGTCGGCTCGCACAAGCCCAACACCGCGGTGCCCCAGGCGTACTACAACGCCGCCCAGGGGATCCGGCGGCTGACGACCGAGACCGGCGCCGGGCAGTGGGGCAGCGCGCTCGCGTTCGCCTGCGCGCAGTTCGGCATCGAGTGCGAGATCTGGATGGTCAGGGCGTCGTACGACCAGAAGCCGTACCGCCGCTCGATGATGGAGACCTACGGCGCGCGGGTGCACGCCAGCCCGTCCGACCTCACGTCGGCGGGGTCGAAGATCCTCGCCGACGACCCCGACTCGACCGGGTCCCTCGGCATCGCGATCAGCGAGGCGGTCGAGGTGGCCGGCGGGGCGGACGACACCCGCTACGCGCTCGGCAGCGTGCTCAACCACGTGCTCCTGCACCAGACGGTGATCGGGCAGGAGGCGATGGAGCAGCTCGCGCTGGTCGAGGAGACGCCCGACCTGATCGTGGGCTGCACCGGCGGCGGGTCCAACTTCGCCGGCCTCTTCCTGCCGTTCCTTCGCGAGAAGCTCGCCGGACGGATCGACACGCAGTTCAGGGCGGCGGAGCCGGCGGCCTGCCCGTCCTTCACCAGGGGGCACTACGCGTACGACTTCGGCGACACCGCCGGGTTCACCCCGCTGCTGAAGATGCACACGCTGGGGCACGACTTCGTCCCCGACCCGATCCACGCCGGGGGCCTGCGCTACCACGGCATGGCGCCGCTGCTGTCCCACCTGTACGAGGAGGGCATGTTCGACGCCGTCGCCAAGCCGCAGCGCGAGTGCTTCGAGGCCGGGGTGCTGTTCGCCCGTACGGAGGGGATCATTCCGGCTCCGGAGCCGACGCACGCGCTGGCCGCCGCCATCGAGGAGGCCCGCCGCTGCGTCGAGACCGGCGAGCCGAAGGTGATCCTCACCGCGCTGTGCGGGCACGGGCACTTCGACATGGCAGCCTACGACCGCTACCTGTCCGGGCAGATGGACGACCTGGAACTGTCGCAGGACCGCATCGACGCGGCCCTCACCCGCCTCCCGTAGGGGCGAAGACGATCCAGACCGGGCCGGGGTGGAAGGCCATCGGCGCCCCGGCGTGCGTGGTGAAGGTGGTGCCCGCCCCGGCCGCCGGTCGCGACCAGCGAGCCTGGTAGGTCGTCCCGTCCCGCAGTACGAGGGCCGCGCCCGAGCCGACGTTGGCTCACCTACCGGCGCTTCCACAGCTGACGACCGGGCTCCTATCCGGCACGTCAGGGTGACGCGGCGGCACCGCCGAGGTGCCGGGCGAAGAACCTGGCCGCGCTTTCGGCCTCGAACCTGGGCACCTCCTTGTGGGCGCCCGCGTTGGCGTGCAGGGTCTTCTCCTTCGACGCGAACGCGTCGAACAACGCGAGACCGGAGTCGCGCGGGATGTGCTCGTCGTCCCACTGGAGCACGAACTCGACCGGAACGGTGATCCGCCCCGCCAGCTCCGCCAGGGACTCGTCGTGCCAGAAGACACCGAACACCGCGGCGGCGATCCTGGGGTCGGCCGCCGTCAACGGCACCCCGATCGCGGTGCCCATGTTCAGGCCGAAGTAGCCAACCGGCCCGCCGGAGCCGATCTCCGGCAGCTCCTGGAGGGCGTCCAGGGTCGCCTGCCACTCCGGCACGGCACGCTCCGCGATGTGGGCGTTGTACGGGACGACGATCGGGCCGACCGGCTCACCCGCCGCCATCGCCCGCTGCATCGCGGCGATCTCCCGCTCGTCGGTCGCCGTGCGCGGCCGGCCGCCGTGGCCGGGCGCGTCGATGGCCGCGACGGTGAAGCCGCAGGTGGTCACCAGGAGCTGGGCGCGGCCGACCATCGGCGCCGCCTTGCTGTCGCGGCCGCCGCCGTGCCCCAGCAGCACCAGGGGCGCGCGGTCGGAGCCGGAAGCGGGCGACCACAGCACGCCGGTGATCTCGCCCACAATGAATTCGCGTTCGACGACACCGTTCGCCGCTGTCTCCGCGGTGAAATGAACAGAATGCAAGGTTGATGCCTTTCGGGAGTGCCCTGTTGTCCGAGGCGCTCCCGGCGACGTCTACGTCAGTCGCGCGACCGTGATGAAGAAGGGGAGCACCCACTTCGATACAGCGTTCATGGGTCTCACCTCCTCGTGCGATGTCACGATCAGCGGCACGCTACCAGCCCGGACCCCCTCCCGCCCAACCACTTTCCGCCGCCCGGTCGACCGGCCCCTGCCGTAGTGTGCTGCGTCATGAGCGGGATCACGCTGGAGCGGCTTGACCACATCGTCCTCACGGTTGCCGACATCGACCGCACGGTCGACTTCTACACGCGGGTCCTCGGCATGCGCGCGGTCACCTTCGGCGACGGCCGCCGCGCGCTGCGTTTCGGCGCGCAGAAGATCAACCTCCATCGGGCCGGCCACGAGTTCGAGCCCAAAGCGGCCCGTCCCACGGCCGGGTCGGCGGACTTCTGCATGGTCAGCGCCACCCCGATCGACGAGGTCGCGCGGCATCTCGAAGCGTGCGGCGTACCGGTCGAGGACGGCCCGGTCCCCCGCACCGGCGCGCAGGGCCCGATCACATCCGTCTACTTCCGCGACCCCGACGGCAACCTGCTCGAAGTATCAACGTACTGAGCGTTGGTGAGCAGGTTATTGAGGCCGGTGTCGTGGAAGGGGGCCTGCCCGAGGACTTGCGCGCACCTTGTCGGGGACAGCCACGCTGAGGACACCCGGTGGCCGAGCTCGGCTATCCAGGCGAACGCCCTGTCAGGCAGTGAGGAGGATCTTCTCGCGAAGCTCGCTCGCCGCAGCTTGGGACCGTTCACCGATGAGACTGGCGAGGTCGCGGACCTGCGAAATCAGGAGCGGCACCCGCATACGCGTCGGGAGCGCCGTGATCGCGTCGGCGGCAACCTTGGCGGCCTCATCAGGGTGATCCTTACCGACCAGGTAGCGGGCCCGGTCCAGGAAGATGAGCGGTCGGTCCATGACATCGCTGTCGGGGTAGCCGGCCAGCGCCTTGTCCTGCTCGTCCCACGCGTCGCGGTGTCCTGTCCGGGACAGGACCTGGGAGCTGTACATGGTCATCTCGCGCTCGGGGAATCCCCACCAGGGCTCGTTGGCCTGTTCGGGCGTCATCCTGCCGAAGATGGCGCGGGCCTTGTCGAGTTCGCCGTTTGCCGCTTTGGCGTTGCCGAGCTGCGCGTGCGCCCGCGCGGCCAGGCCGGTGAGCTGCGCAGCCGCCGGAGCGTTGGAGCCCGGGCCGAATGTATGCCGTGCCCGGTGAGCGATCCGGACGACGCGGTGCGGCACCCCGGTGTAGAGGGCATCAATGGCCTCGGCCATCGCGACCCAGTACTGCTGCGCGATGTTGCCGGACAGGTCGGCGTAGCGGGCGGCGGCGTGCAGCCACTCTCGGGCTTGCCGGTCCTGTTCGAGATCGGTGTGCAGGGCTCCGGTCAGGCCGCACAGCCGGGAGGCGATCAGATGGACGTCCCGCTGGTGGGGGTATCGCTTGGCTAGGGTGGCGATCTCGGCGAGGTCGGGGTCCAGACGGGCCAGGAGCATGCCAGGCGCCAGCGTTCCGTAGGAGTGGACGTGGGCGTCGGTGAGGTCCCACCAGTGTTCCAGGTCGGCGGCCGGGAGCTGGCGGCGCAAGTCGTCGATCATCTGGGTGCGGGTGTCGTCAAGACTGACGACCAGAGGCGTCGCCGCGGCCAGGGACAGGAAATTGCGACGATCCACATCATCCTCCGGTTCATGAGGAGCAGGGAGTGCCTCTCCCACCAGGGTAATGATGGGCTCGTCTTCCGCCAGCCCGAGTCTTTCGAGCGTCGTGCGGAACCACAGGGCGAGGAAACGGCGGTAATAGGCGTCGGGACGGCCCCGTCCGTTCTCCCAGTTCGACAGCTGGGAGGCGCTCGGACTCGGGGCACAAGGTCGGCCCTCGTCGGCAGCTAAGCCCTGAATGCCAGTGATGACCTGACCTTGGGTGTGTCCCGCGGCGAGCCGCCATGCCATCAGCCAGGTGGGGGTCTGGGCTTTTTCGAAGACGGCCTGAGTGAGCTGCCAGGGGGTCCAGCCGGCGTCCGCGGCGGTCGCCCGGAGCTCCGCAGCGATCGTGTCACGCCCGCGCGGGTCCACGAACGCAAACGTAACACCGCCACCATGATCGGCGAGGCCCGCCCGGGTTGCGAATGACTCGCAACCCGGTTGCGAGTCATCGGCGATTTCACAGGCCCAGCGCGGCGGGCTTGTCTGGAAGGCGCGAACGTCCAGGAAGGGAACGGAGAGGCCTGATGATCAGCAACACGCCCTGGCTGGCTCCGGCAAATGCCTGGTGGGTCGAGGAGGCCCGCCGGTTGCATGATGCGGAACGCCACGTACGGGAAGTAACGCTGCTGAGCAGACGCCGCCGCGGTGTGACACTCGCGGACGCCTACCGAGTACAGGCGCACGGTGCCGCGCTCCGGGTGGAGCAGGGCGCCCGGATCGTGGGCCATAAGGTCGGCTTGACCTCGGAGGCGATGCAGCTGCAGGTGGGCATCGACGAGCCGGACTCCGGGGTTCTCCTGGACACCATGGCCGTGGCCAACGGCGGGACCGTCGCCATGGAGGGTCTGCGGGCTCCTCGGGTCGAGGCGGAGATCGCCTTCCTCATCGGCGACGAGGTGTGCGGAGTCGCTACTCCGGACGCCGATACCGGCCAAGTCGTGGCCGGGGTGTGCCTGGCGCTTGAGGTGATCGACAGCAGATTCGTGCTTGAAGGGATCACGCTGGCCGACAGCGTGGCCGACAACGCCGGGTGCGCGCGGTTCGTGCTCGGCGACGTTCGTCCGGTTGAGGGCCTGGACCTGCTGAGCGAGGAGGTCACGCTGGCCATCGCTAACCGGGCGGTGGAGGGCGGTCGTGGCGAGGCGATCCTCGGCGACCCGATCCGGTCGCTCGCCTGGCTGGCGCGGCGCTTGGCGGACCTCGGGTCGCAGCTGCGAGCGGGTGACGTCGTGCTCGCCGGGGCGGTCCACGCGAGCATCCCGCTGCCCCGGGGCCAGACCGTGACGGCCTCATCAGCCCACCTGGGGTCGGTGATGCTCGATGTCGCTTGAAAAGGGCTGCGTCTCGGCCGTGGATTCTCCGCCGCAGCCTGGAGGTTCAGCAGCTGGTTCCCGGCTGCGGGCGGCCGTGATCGGTGCCGGGCTCCTCGGGATCGACTTGGTCCACCGGATCTCCAGCTCCCCGTCGCTGGTGTGCGCGCTCGTCGTTGGCGGGCAGAACAGTGCCCGCGGGCTGCGGCTGGCCGCCGACCTGGGTTGCGCGGTATCCACCGCGGGCTTGGATGCCGTGACCGCCGCGAACGTCGACGTCGTGTTCGACGCTTCGAACGCTTCGGCGCGCCATTGGGTCGAACTCGCCTCTACCAGTGCCCTGCTGCTGGACCTGACCCCCAGCAGCGGCGCCACCATGATCGCCCCGACGGTCAACGGCCACCTGGCCGACTCCTCCCGGCACCTGAACCTGGTCTCGTGCGGAGGCCAAGCCGTCCTCCCCGTCCTCGACGTGATCGCTCGCCATAGCACTCCGGGCGCTGTGCAGTACGTCGAGGTCGTCACGACCGCGGCGGCAGCCAGTGTCGGTCGCCATACCCGGCTCAACCTGGATGAGTACATCGCCACCACCCAGACCGCGGTGCAACAGATCATGCTGGGCGGCGGCAGCATGAGCGTGAACGTCAAGGTGCTGGCGAACATTACGCCGGCACTGCCCTCTCCGGCATTCCGCGCCGAGGTCACCACCGTGGCAGCCGGGGTCGACGAGCACGCGCTGCGCGCAGACCTGGCGGCCGCTGCCGCCGCGGTACGAACGTTCGCGCCCGGTTACGAGATCACCGCCTGCCGAGTGGAGGGCGGCCTGGTCCGGGTGTCGGTGATCGTCACCGCGGTGTGCGGCGCCCTGCCTGCCTACGCCGGGAACGTGGAGATCATCAACGCGGCCGCGGTCTTGCTGGCCGAACGCCGCGCCGCGACGTGGAAGGCATCGAGGGAGGCATGAGGATGCAGGCACCTGCACCGAGCTCCACCGGCCGGCGGGTGGTCATCCACGATCCGACGCTGCGGGACGGCCAACATGCCGTTGGCCACCAGCTCGGCGCCCGGCAACTGGCCGCCTACGCACGGGCCGCTGACGCCGCGGGTATAGCGGTTGTCGAGGTCGGCCACGGCAACGGGCTGGGAGCCTCGTCGCTGCAGATCGGGAGGGCGGCGGTGACCGACACGGTCATGCTCGCCACCGTCCGCCAGGCACTGACGCGTTCGAGGATGGGCGTGTTCATGGCTCCCGGGTGGGGCACCGGCGACGATATCCGCCGCGCGGTCGACTGCGGCGCCGACGTAGTGCGCGTCGCCGCCCATTGCACCGAGGTAGCCGTCACCGAACGGCATCTGGGCCTGGTCCGCCACCTGGGTGCGCAGGCTCAGGCCGTGCTGCTGATGAGCCACATGACCGGCGTAGGGCACCTTGCCGTCCAGTGCGGGCGAGCGGCCGCGTTTGGCGCGCAGGCCGTCGGGATCATGGACTCGGCCGGGCATTTCCTACCTGCCGACGTCTCCGAACGGATCGGCGCGATCGTCGCTGCCGTGGACGTTCCCGTTATCTTCCACGGGCACAACAACCTGTCGATGGCGGTCGCGAACTCGGTCGCGGCGGTCGAGGCCGGCGCGGAAGTCATCGACGCCTGCGCGCGGGGGTTCGGCGCAGGCGCAGGCAACACCCAACTTGAGGTCCTCGTCGCTGTCCTGGAACGCATGGGCCATCACACCGGCGTCGACGTGCGTGCGGCCCTGGCCGCAGGAGACGTCGCCGAGGAACGCCTGATGGACCGGCCCCAGGCCATCGACTCCGTCGCTGTCTTCTCCGGGTTGGTTGGGGTGTTCTCGGGCTTCAAACGGCCAGTTCTTGCTACCGCGAAGGCCGTCGGCGTCGACCCGCTGGAGGTGTTCGCCGAACTCAGCCGCCGACAAGCGGTCGCAGGTCAGGAAGACCTGATCGGCGTCGTCGCCCAGGAGCTGGCGGTGCGGCGGTGAGCCGGAACGGCCCGGCGGCGGTGATCTGCGGGCCGGGCACGGAGCTTGGCGACCGGCGCGTAGGCAATGAGGAGATCTGCGCGCCCGATCTGAATCCCCTGCGAACGACAAGGAGATCCTGCGATGAGTCCTGATCTGCGCGACATGCTCGCCAAGCTGGACGTGGAACCGGGTGGACTCGGCCCGGACGCCGGCCTGGAAGAGGCGGGGTTAGACTCCCTCGCGCTCGTCGAGCTGAGCCTGCTGCTCGCCGAGCGCGGCGTGGATATCGGCGAGAACGAGCTGGCGGCCGCCGCGACTCTGGATGCGCTCGACCACCTGGTCGCCTCGCGTCTTCGAGCCCGGTGACCACAGTGAGCGCGCGAGCCGTCCGGCACGGCGTGACCTGGCTCATCACCCCGGGATCGGTGCCCGGCCGGTACCCGGCCGCGGTCGCTGCGAGTGCCGACGTCGCGCTGCTGGATTTGGAGGATTCCGTTCCGCTGGAGCTCAAAGAGCAGGCACGCATCGCCGCTCTCGGCTTCCTGAGCGAGGCCACGCCGGCCCAACAAAATCAGACCGGCGACGCGCCTGTGCTGGGCGTGCGGATGAACGCCCTGGGCACCGTTTTCGGCTTGCGGGATTTGCTCGCCATTGCCGACACCGATGTCCGGCCGCGGGTACTGCTCGTTCCCAAAGTCGAATCCGCCCGCGACGTCGGACTCGTCGTCGACGTCCTCGGCACGGACAGGTCCGCCATCTGGGCGCTCATCGAGACGCCGCGGGCGATCGGCCGGCTGCCGGAGATCCTGTCGTCCCCTGCCCTGGCCGGTGTGGTGTTCGGCGCCGCCGACTACGCCGCCGCCGCCCGATGCCGCCGTACGACCGACGCCCTCGGCTATCCCCGCGCCGCCCTGGCCGCTGCGGCCGCTGCGGCCAGCCTTCCCGCGGTCGACTCGCCCTACTTCGACCTCGCCGATCCCGATGGGCTGCGGCGAGAGGCCGAGCAGGCACGCGATCTCGGGTTCACCGGTAAGGGCGCCGTCCATCCCAAACAGCTCCCCGTCATCCGGGCGGCCTTCCAACCCTCCCGCGAGGACCTCCACCAGGCGCGGGCCATGGTCCGCGCCGCGGACATGGCGGCAGGGATCTCGACCGACGGCGACGGCCGGATGGTCGGCCCGCCGCTGGTCGCCTCGGCCCGCGCCGTCATCGAGCATGCCCAGACCACCCGCACCTCTCCGGGAGGGACCTGATGGACGACTCCTTCCTGTCCGGCTACCGGATCGTTGGCGATAACCGGATCCGCGAGCTGGTCGGCCACGGCCTGACCGAATTCGTGGTCGGACAGATCATCGAGCACCGGCCCGCCCGCACCGTGACCGAGACCGACCACCTCCTCAGCCTCGCTCTGACCGGCAACCCCGCCCCGGTCCATAGCGATCTCCGGTTCTGCGCGGCGACCGGCCGGGACCGGCCGCTGGTCTGCGGGATGGTCACTCTCGGCATCGTGCTGGGCGCCACGGTGCGCAGCACCAGCGGTCTGACGATCGGGAATCTCGCGTTGGACGAGCTCCGGCTCGAACGCCCCGTTCACATCGCGGACACCCTGCGCGCCGAAACAGAAATCCTCACCGCACGCCGCTCACGCAGCCGCCCCGAGCAGGGCGTCGTCACCTGCCGCACCAGCGGCTACAACCAGCACGACGAGCGGGTCATCACCTTCACCCGCGCGTTCCTGGTGCCCGCCGACGCAGATCGCGTCCGCGACTCCACCGACTACTGAACGAAGGAGACCGGCGTGCCTGAGGACAAACTGGACGTCGTCCCCGCCGACGATCAGCTCTGGAGCCAGTACTGCGACCTGGCCATCCGCAGCTACGGCCACCCGATCCCTGACTTAGCGCTCCTACGCCCGCACGCCGACGCCCGGGTCGCCCTGCGCGGCGGCCGGGTCGTGGCCGGCGGCCTCGGCCTGCTCGTGCCCCAGCACTTCGGGGGGCGCCTCGTGCCCGCCGCCTGCATGGCGGGCGGATGCGTCGCGCCCGAGGAACGCGGCCGCCACCTGACGACCCACATGCTCACCGAGCGGATCCGTCCGCTCCAAGACCAAGGAGCGGTCCTGGCCACCGTCTGGACCACCTCCACCGGCTACGGGCACCGCCTCGGCTGGGCCGCCCCAGCACAGACGTTCACCTGGACGGTCCCGACCGAAGAGCTGCGTCGCAGCTTCCACGCCACCGGATACGAGATCATCCACGGCGCCCACCCGCCGTCCACCCAGCTGCAGCAGAACCTCGCCGGTCGATGGAACGGGCCCTGGCGGCGGCCTGCCTGGTGGGAGGGCTGGCAGCAGGACAAGCACCCCCACTACGCCACCTACCGCTTCCAGCTGCCCGGACAAAACCCGTCCGGGCAGCTGTCGGTGGCGTTCGGCCACGACCAGACCGGAGGCCGGCAGGTCGTCGTCCACGATTTCTGGGCCTCGACCGGAGACACGGCCGCCGCGATGCTCGCCTTCCTCGGCCGATACAACAGCCGGATCCCCACCGTCTTCTTCCAGCGCACCGGACTGCCGCCCACGCCCGTGCTTCTGGAGCGGCTGCACCGCATCGGCTCGGCCACGGCCCGGCACTGGCACCCCTGGATGATCCGCATCCTCGACCTGGGCGCGGCGATCAGGCAGCGCGGTTGGCCCGAGCACCTCGATGCCGCAATCGCGATCGAGATCACCGACGACACCACATCATCAGAGCCGTCCCGCTACACCCTACGGATCCAAAACGGACAAGCCGATCTGGAACCGTCCTCGGCTCCCAGCCGATGCACTCTGACCCACCGCCAGATCGCTGTCTGGTACTCCGGCGGCTACCGCACCGCGACCGCGGCGGCCCTCGCCGGCCTGGACGGTGATCCGTGCGCGATCGCCGACCTCGTCCAGGCCACCTGCGACCGTGAGCCTTGGCTGCCTGAGCACTTTTGAAGGGAGACTCCGAGGTGCCTCACCACCCGCCCGCACCGCTCAGACCCGCAGCGATCGTACGCCGCCCCGAGGCCGCGTCCTCCCGTGCCACCACCACAGGAAATGAGAGGATGAGCGATCTCGTCGCGGTGAAGGCGATCGACATCCCGCGTGGCCTTGTCGCCGAGACGGGAATGCCCGCGACGTCATCGCAATATTGGAGACGAACCGCGACGATGCGCGACACCGCCGCCTTGCCTGCCGATCTGCGCCGCTGGGTCGCCCGCCACCTGCCGGGTGCGACCACCGCGATCGACGCGTCCTGGGATCGCGACAACTCACAGGTCTGGCATCTCGAAGGCGACACCGCCGCATACGTCAAGCTCAGCTCCTCGCAGGACAGCTACGCCCGCGAGACGAACGCCTACCGTCATGCCGCCGCACTCGGCCCCGATCAGGCACCCCGGATGCTCGCCGCGGATCCGACCCTGCGAGCCATCCTGACGACTGCGCTGGCAGGGAGCGTCGTACGGGACCTGCCGCTCGCACCCGCGATCGAGGCCCGCGTCCACGAACTCGCTGGCAGGCTCCTGCGCCGCTGGCACAGCCACCCTGAACCCGTTCCGCCGGGCACTCGGCAGGCGCTGAGAACCTCAATGGCCCACCAGGCCAGCGAAGCCGCCGCCTGCCTGGAGAAACTCGGCGGCCAACTGGACGACGTCCAGCGCGGCCTCGTCAACGACGTCGCCACCGAGCTGCCCGCGCTGGCCGCTGAGCTCCCGCTCGTCTACCGGCACGGCGACTACTCCCCGCGAAACTGGCTATGGAACCCCGACACTCAGAACCTCGGAGTGATCGACTTCGAGATGGCCGACCACGGCCTGGCCATCCAGGACATGGTGTGGCTGTACGGAGCGATGTGGCAGACCCGCCCCGATCTGCGGACCTCGTTCTTCACCGGCTACGGACGCGAGCCGACCGCCGAGGAACATCGCGTTCTTGTCCTGCTGACCGCCCGCCTTGCCGTTTCCTACCTGACCACCGGCATGACCAGGAACGAACCGGTGCTCATCGACCGCGGTCGCAACGCGCTCAGCGATCTCGCCCGCGCCAGCGTTTAACCCTCCCGCGCATCGGCCCGTGTCGCATCTGCTGACGGAGAAAGGAGGCCAGGTGACGACCATCCTCATCGTGGTATCGCACCCGGATGACGCCGAGATCGCGATGGGCATGCGCATACTTGCTCATGCCCGCGACGGCGCCCGTGTCCATGTGCACTGCCTGACCACCGGCGACGATGACCCGGGCAACGCGCCGGTCCGCCAGAACGAATGCCTCGCGGCCGGCAAGCTGCTTGGCGTCTCCGACTACACCTTCTCCGCCATCCCCGACGCCCGATTCACCGATCATCGAGGCGCAATCAATGCCGCCCTGATCAACCTTTTCAACGACACCCGCCCGGACATCGTCTACACCCACTATCCGGCCGACCAGCACCTCGACCATGCCACCACTGGGGCCGAAGCAACAGCCGTAGCCCTACGAGGGGCCGCGAACCTCCGGTACTTCCGGTCGCCCTACAGCATCGGCTTCGAACCGACCTTGTTCTTCATGGGCAACACCGACCTTCTGCGAGCCAAGGCGAAAGCGCTGGACTGCTTTTCCTCCCAGCGACAGCTCGACATGAACCTCTACCAGCGGCTGGCCGAAGTGACCTACCGGCAGCACCTCCACCACCGAGTCGTAGAGCGGTTCCCACCAGAGGCCGACTGCGCCGAACTCTTCTTCATCGCCAGGCAAGTCGAGTTCGCGAAAGCGAGTTGAGGCCGCAACGAACCTGCCCTGGCGCTCACCCCGGCCGGGTCGGCCGGACAGGACGCCGGCCGCGTGGTCGATGTCGGCGAGCCGCGCTGCCAGGGTCGCGACGGCGAGATGCCGCGGCAGCGCGGCGCTGAACTTCAGGCGCTCCACCGTCTCGCCGATCCCCGCGTTTCCTTGCCCTCCTCGCGCACATACTGCCACCGAACGTCGCCCTTCGTGGCCCCGTGGAAGCAACGTCCGGGATCTCGCCCAAACTTGCTAGGTTCGGCCATCTCCGACCACATGCGAACCATGTACGCAACCGATGGGCGGCGATCTCGTGCGCGAGGCGGCGGTCCGGGGGACTGGGTAGCCTTGGTGTACGGCGGACGAGCCGGCCGGGCGGCCGCGTCGGAGCCGCGGCGCGACGCCGCGTTCTCCGCCGAGGAAGGTCCGGGCTCCACAGGGCAGGGTGGTCGGTAACACCGACCCGGGGTGACCCGCGGGACAGTGCCACAGAAAACAAACCGCCCCTGCGGGGGTAAGGGTGAAACGGTGAGGTAAGAGCTCACCAGCGCCCGAGGTGACTCGGGCGGCTCGGTAAACCCCACCCGGAGCAAGGTCAAGAAGGGTCCGCTCCGGCGGACCCGCGCAGGCGTTCGAGGGCGGCCCGCCCGAGCCTGCGGGTAGACCGCTGGAGGCTGCCGGCAACGGCAGCCCGAGATGGATGGCCGCCGGCCCGCTCACGCGGGCCACAGAACCCGGCCTACAGGCCGACTCGTCCGCCTCGCACCACCTGCCGGGCTCCCGGCGCAAGATCGTGCCGGAGACGTTAGAGCGACGGATCTTGTCCGCATTTGCGGGCAGTGAATCGCTGTTTCGCAAGACGTCGTGCGCCGTGGCGTACGCACACGGACTGCCGGACTACAACGGCCACTATGGCATCCAGGAGTTGTGCGACATCTGCCCGATGAGCCAGCTCGACCGGTGCAGGAGCGCCCATCACGTACCGAATGTGCAGCGGATACGGGAGGTCGCCGCCGGCCTGCGTGAGGCCGATGGTCTGGTGGTGGTCGACATCACTGACCGGGCGGCCATCGTCTCGGGTCTTGCGACAGAGCAACCTCGGTACTACCTGCAACACGCGCTCGGCTTCCAGGTGCACGACGTACGTCATCCGCACCACGCCCGACGGCATGGTAGGGCCGATATCGGATGGAAGGACGATACCGAGAATGGCTGACTGGGCGACCCTGCGGTACGTGGTGGTAGACGTCGAGGGCAACGGCCAGCAACCACCGGACCTCGTCGAGCTGGCCGCCGTCGACATCGTGGGCGGCGTCGTCGGACAGCCGGTGAACTGGCTGCTCCGACCGGATGAGCCGATCAAGCACTTCGCCAGCCGGATCCACGGCATCACCAATAGGGACGTGGCCGACGCACCGGTGTTTGCCGACATCGAGAACGAGGTGCGGCGCACGCTCGACGCGGACGCGATCGTGGCGCACAACGCCCACGTTGACTTGGACGTGCTGGGGCGCAAGCTGGTCGGGTGGACGCCGCCCGAGGTCTTCGACACGCTCAAGCTCGCCCGCCGACTGTTGCCCGGCCAAGGCAGCTACAAGCTCGGCGCGCTGGTTGACGCCTTCAATCTGGCCGGCGGGATCGACGAAGAGCTGACCCCGCATCGCGCCACCTATGACGTGCTGGTAACGGCCCGGATGTTCGTGCTACTAGCGAGCAAGACGGGAGCGTTGGAGCTGCTCCGCGCGGATCCCCCGGAAGGGGGCGATGATGAGACTCCGGCCCTCTTCTGATCGCCGCCGGCGCGTCTTCGTCAGCGTGGACGGTCCCAGTGGGGCCGGAAAGTCCATCATCGTGCATCACCTCGCGCAACAGCTCGTGGTCACCGATGAGAAAGTCCATGTCACAACCGAACCCTCCGTTGGGCCGATCGTGCGGCTGTACCGGGAGCTGACGGAGACAGTCACCGTACATGCTCGAAGACGGGAAGACGGTTATCACCGACCGGTCCATCCCGTCGGGTATGGTGATGCAGCGCTTCGACGGCATCAACCCGGTGCATTTGTGGCAGCTCAACGCCGAGGCTGACCGGCCTAATCTGGCCGCCCTCATCCCGTGACCGGCTGCTGAGCTTCTTTGCTCCTAGCGGCGAGTAGGGGCCATGTTGGCTGTAGTCAGGTTACGAAACCTGTGTGTCACTCGTCAGGTGAGTGTTGATTACCGCCGCGCAGCGCTCGGCATCCCGTACGATCTCGCCTCCCCAGAAGGACAGGACGGTCCAGCCTTCCTCCTTCATGGCGTCACGTTTTGCTTTGTCTGATTCTTGGCGTTCTGGGGTGTTGTGGTGCTTCCAGCCGTCGCAGAAGACAGCGACCTTCTGTTCGGGCCAGGCGAAGTCGGCGACGGTGACGGGTCGCGGGGTTCCGTCGGTGGAGCCGCGATCGCCCCATGGGTATTGGGCATGGCCACGCGGGGCGCCGAGGATCATCAGCGCGATGGCCAGGCGACGCTCGATGGCCGAGCGCGGCCGACCGACGAAAGCATCTGAGTAGGTCGGCACTCGCCGGCCCGTGACGTCGGGTGCATCGACGAAACGGCGGAGGAAGTCGGCTGCCACGTGCCGGTCGAGTAGATCGCCCTCAAGCTGATTTCCGTACGAACGGAGGCAGGCGTAGCAGGATCGCTCGCACGAGCAGTTGTCGAGCACCGGGACGAGCGCGGCCGCGACCTCCCCGAAACGTTCGGCGAGTTGGCGCAGGTAGCCGGCGCCACCCGGCACCTCTTCGTACAGCACCGCCAGGCGCAGCGAGACATCGTCGCTTTCCGGGTCCGGTCGAGGCCAGTCGAATCCGGCCACCTCGTCTTCACCGGCTTGGAGGACGATCCGGGAACCAAGGTCGAGGGCGGCGCGGGTGCTGGCGAGAAACTCTTCGAGGCGGTCGGAGCTGATGTCGAAGGCTTCCAGATCTGGGAGTATCTGCAGGCAGTCCACGCGCCGGTCGGTCTGCAGCACGCTCGGCTCGAGCCTCTGGTTGGTGCAGATCGCGTCGTGCAGTTTGGCGCGGTTCTTTTGTGCCTGGGTCGGCTTGGGGCCAGGGATGTCGTCGAACCACAGCCCGCAGCCCGTGCACACGATGAACCGTTCGCTGTCGCCGCGCTTGGCGACGCGACCGCGGTTGAGGATGGTCAGATCGGCGCCGCGTTCCCAGTGAAGGACGAGGCTATGACGTTCGAACAGCCAGGTCTCGGCGGTGTTGGGGGCGCCGAGATGGTGCGTGACGTCGAAAGGCGTGCGGGCGCGGTGTTCCTCGTCGGCGGTGATGCGCTGCCGGCGGGCGGCGCGCATGGCCCTCATGGGCACGCTGAGCTGGGGGCGCAGCTCGTCACTGTTGCAGGACATGCAGTGCGCGTCGGTCGGCGCGTTCACGGTGTCGCACCGCGGGCACAGGTTGATGTGGTTCAGCGCGCCGACGCCGTCGGAGTTGATCAGGTTGGCGCGCCGGAAATCCACTTGGTCGACGAGCCATTTGGCCCCTCGCGCGTACACGAGCTGTCCGGGGGCGTAGTCCTTGAGCGCCTGGACGGAGTCTTGGGACAGTTCGGTCGACTCGCGCTGCAAGACCAGCGTGGTGGTGTCCGTGGGAAAGGCGTACGAGGGCAGGAAACCAACGGTGCCCAGGTAGGACAGCACGTAGGCGCGGTTCCGGTCGCCGCGTCGCATGGCTTCCAGGCTGGCGCTGATGCTGGCCAGGGCCTCGGCCGCTTCTCTGCTACCGGCACGGCTGGCCGCCTGCGTCCATTCCTCGATGAGGGTCTTCTGCCGGAGTCGGTACGGTTCGATCGCCCGATCGAGGTCGGTGATCCAGGAGTCGACCACGCTGCGTGCCCATTCCGCGGTCAGCCACGGCAGGTCGTCGGGCCCGAGGCCGAGCCGGAACGTGGTGTAGATCCGTTCGGCGATCCGTTCGGCGTCGTCGGCCAGGGCGGCTCGGACGTCGTCCACGCCCTGGAGTTCACCGGCGGGGTTCTCGGTCACCAGGTGGCGCATCCATATCGGTAGATCCTGGCCGCACAGTTCCAGTGCCATGGCGCGCGCATGCCGGGTGATGACGCGCTGGTTGTCCAGCAGGAAGGACGGCGGACGGATGGCGCCGCGGATCATCTCCACCGGGCGGGCGTAGTAGTAGCTGTCGTGGGGCATCCCGCCGGCGAAGGTGACGACGAGGGCGACCCGTTCCTCGCGCCGCCCCGCACGCCCCGCGCGCTGGGCGTAGTTGCTGGGCCGGGGCGGGACGTTGCGCAGGATCACGGCGAGGAGTTGCCCGAGGTCGACGCCGAGTTCGAGTGTCATGGTGCAGACCAGAAGGTTCAGGTCGCCGTTCTTGAACCGCTCCTCGATCTGTTCCCGCTCTTCGAGCGGGATCTGCCCCGAGTGCTCCTGCGCCTTGATCACCAGAGGAGCGTCGCCGGTGACGAGCAACCGCTCGTGGTCGTCGGGTTCGCCGTGCCAGGGCTCCAGCCGTCCCATGCAGTTGAAGGTGGTGCACCGGGCCTTGGGTGAGGGCTCCGGCTGGACGATGCGGCACGCCCGGCACCGGTAGAGCGTCGATGCGGCGGGCCGGATCTCCATCTCCTGGGGACCGAGCTGGCGTAGCAGGACACGGGCACGCCCCGCGCCGACATAGGTGTCCCGCAGCACGCCGAGCCGGGCCAGCAGCTCCACCGCGCTGCGGGCGCCGCGCTCGACAGCGTCGCTGCTGGCGACCAGCGGGAAGGCGATCTTGACCATGCGGCCGGCCGAACCGCGGGCGCCGAGGCTGAGTGGATCCGCTCCGGGAGCCCTGACCGTGGTGTCGCCGAATCCGGTCACGGTGTTGCCGCCTCGCATGGTGGCGCCCGCCGCCACCAGCTCGGCCTCCATCGTGGCGTCCAGGCGAGCGCTCAACAGCTCGTGGGCGACGCCGCCACGGGTCCGGACCAGGTCGAGGATGCGGGCGAGCAGCCAACGGGCGGCAAGCGGGTCGCGGCCGAGATGGTGCATCAGGGGCGCCAGGTCCGCATCGTCGAGCGCCTCCAGGGTCGGGTAACCGATGGTGACCACGCCGAGGCGTTCGAGGGTGGGTGGACGCCGCTCGTCGCTGGCGATCTCACCCAGGACATCCCACTCGCAGACCCGCAGAGCACGTTGGCGGGCATCCCGCCCGGCGGGGTCCTCATACAGGCCCGATGCCTGACCACGCCGGAATACCTCCTCCACCAGGCCGTTGAAGCTGGCGGGCGGCTCACCCTTCCGGGCACGCGCGGCCACCGCCTCGACGATCATGCGCCGCACCTGGACGGCGCGGGATCGGTCGCGGATGTACCCGGCCTGGAACGCGGTGTCCTGCCGGGAGTCGGCGAAGACCAGCAGGCGGCGCAGCATCTCATCGTCGCTCTGCTCGGCCAGCCCGCTGTGGAGGCTGAAGGCGGCCGCGGTGACGGCGGCCGCGGTACGGGCGGTGAACTCCTGAACGGCTCCGCCGTTGGGCCGCAGGTACCCGCACACCCGGCAGCGGGTCAGCGGACGGCCCGGCTCGGGCGTGGCCACGAACACTTCACGGGTGGGCGCCCCGCAGCCCAGGCAAGTCGTGCCGTGGGCGTCCTTCCCGCACACGGTGCACCGCCGCGCCGGGTACCACGTGGTGCTGCGCGGCTTGGGGTCCTCCAGCGGATCGTCGGTGATGAGCCGCCGGGCGACGTAGCGGACGGTGGCCCCGCCGGGCTCGTCGCTTTCCATGTCGTAGTCCTGGCCGCAGCCGAGGCACACCCCGACCGGCGTTGTCGCAGACGCGTCGCAGCCGCTCACCGTGCAGGTCGAAGCGCCGTCCAGCAGCAGATGCCCGGCGTCGGCCGCGCAGCGTACGGGGTTGGGCAGGCCGCGCAGGAACAGGTGGACCTTGGCCTCGAG
>DASUWU010000016.1:0-9471 GCA_036378315.1 Streptosporangiaceae bacterium
GGCGGGCCTGGGGGAGCGGCTGAGCGAGGAGGCCCTGGAACACCGGGGGATCTACCTGCAGTGGCCGGGCGAGCGCCATCACATCGACTTCGTGCGGCATGCCGGGCGCCCGGTGTGGGTCTACGGGCAGACCGAGCTCACCGCGGACCTGATGGCCGCCCGCGAACGCGCCGGGCGACCCGCCTTCTACGAGGTCGACGACGTGGTGCCGCACGACATCGAAGGGAACCGTCCCTACCTCACCTTCCGCGACTCCCAGGGACGGCGGCATCGGGTCGACGCCGACGTGATCGCCGGCTGCGACGGGTTCCACGGCCCGAGCCGGCAGGCGATGCCGGCCAGCGGCCGGCGCAACCTGGAGCGCACCTATCCGTTCGCCTGGCTCGGCGTGCTCGCCACCGTCGCGCCGTCAACGGACGAGTTGATCTACGCCTGGCACCCGGATGGGTTCGCCCTGCACAGCATGCGCTCGCCTCGCGTCAGCCGGTTCTATCTCCAGGTCAGCCCGGACGAGGACAGCGCCGCGTGGAGCGAGGACCGGATCTGGGAGGCGCTCGCCACCCGGCTCGGCGAGGGCACCGCGGGGTGGCGGCTGCGGACGGGACCCATCACGGAAAAGAGCGTGCTGCCGATGCGCAGCTTCGTCACGACGCCATTGCGGCACGGACGGCTGTTCCTCGCCGGTGATGCCGCCCACATCGTCCCGCCGACCGGAGCCAAGGGACTCAACCTCGCCGTCGCCGATGTGGCGCTGCTGTCCCGCGCCCTCGTGGCGTGGCTGCGCGACGGCTCCGAGGAACTCGCGCTGGCCTATTCGGGCACCGCGCTGCGGCGGGTCTGGCGATGCACGCACTTCTCCTGGTGGATGACCACGATGCTGCACCGATACGGCGACGACTTCGACGCCCAGCTGCAGCTCGCCCAGCTACACCGCGTCGTCGCGTCGGAGGCCGCCGCCCGGGAGCTCGCGGAGAACTACTCGGGACTGCCGATCGAGGCCTGATCGGTGGCCCTGCCGGCGCCGCAGAGGAGGGTGTGTGCAGAACTTCGCGGACGACCTGCCAGCAGCATGCGGAGCCGCTCGACGCGCCGGCGAACCCTGGGCGGTCGAGCTTGACACGTGGTCGCTTCCCGCTCGTGCCGCCGCGGTGGGCCGCGCCCGCGAACTCCTCCGCGCCGCTCTCGCCGCCCTCGGGTTCGACGCCGAGACCACGGGCGACGGCGTCCTCATGGTCTCCGAGCTCGCGACCAACGCGCTCCGCCACGCGCGGCCGCCGTACGAGATGCGGCTGCGCCGCGACGACCGAGCCCTCACGTGCGAGATCGCCGACGCCTCGCCGGTCCTACCGGCGCTGCCGCGAAGGGCCGGCCCCGCCCACCAGGCACTCGACGGCATCGCCGGCACCGCCCTGCCAGACCTGCGCGAAGCCGGCCGCGGGCTCGAAATCGTCAAGCACCTTTCCGGCGGGCGGTGCGGAACCTGGCCCACCGTGCTGCGCGCGACCGGAGCCGCCGTCTGCGGAAAGAGCGTCTGGTTCAGCCTCGACCTGCCCTGACCGGTGCCCGCCCCGCACCATCCGGGACTTGCCGCGGGAGTCGCGCGATCACGAAGGCAGCGGATGCCGAGATGTCGTGATCGGCGCTCCTCATAATCGACGGGCGGCCAGCACGGTGAGGTCGTCGTCTCGCTCGTAGTCCGCGAGCATGTGACGGACCAGGTAGTCGACAAGCCGCTCGGGATCTGCCACCACGTCCGGTGAAGCGTCGGCCGCGACCTTGACGAGCTCGTCGAGCCCCGCGTCCAGCCCTCGCCTACGGTTCTCCACCAGTCCGTCGGAATAGAACACGACGGCATTCCCGGGCGAGACGGAGAAGCTCGTCTGCCGCCGCTGGCTCGGCCAGCCCAGCGGGGTGCCCGGCTCGCCGTCCCCGAGCAGTGCGACTCTCTTGCCCACCAACATCAGCGGCGGCGGGTGTCCCGCGTTGCTGAAGACGCCCTCGCCGGTGTTGAGCGCGATCACGCCATAGGCGACTGTGGTGAACTGCTCCTCGTTCTCGGTCGCGCTGAACAGCCGGTCGAGGCCGGACAGCACCGCCGCCGGGCGCGGGTCGTTGAGCGCCAGCGCGCGCAGCGCGTTGCGCACCCGCCCCATCCCGGCAACGGCCAGCACACCCTTGCCCATGACGTCGCCGACCGCGATGGCGAGCCGGCCATCCGGTAATCCGAACGCGTCGTACCAGTCGCCGCCGACCTGCACGTACCGGGTCGCCGGGTGGTAGCGGGCGGCGAGTTGGATGCCGGGCAGCTGAGGCAGCGAGCCGGGCAGCAGGCTGTGCTGCAGC
This sequence comes from Streptosporangiaceae bacterium, assembly GCA_036378315.1. Lineage (GTDB taxonomy): Bacteria > Actinomycetota > Actinomycetes > Streptosporangiales > Streptosporangiaceae > CALAED01. Next base: position 2,344 of record DASUWU010000016.1, read on the forward strand.
GTCTCAGCGGTCCGATGCTCGCGCTCGAACAGCCGCGCCCGCTCCACGGCGAGCGCGTCCTCGGTCACCCGGCCGTTCTCATCCGTCACCCACACGACCTGGGAGCTGGCCTCGACCAGGGAGCGGTACCGTTCGATGCTGTCCGCGCCGGTGGCGGCATTGTCCGTGCCTCGTCCGACGGGCAACGCACGTCTCTCTGGTGGTCGGGCCGAGGGATCGCCAACCGCTGCGCGCAGCTCATCCAAATTGGCGGCTTCTTCGTCGAGTACGTCGTCGACTTGGCGCAAGATCTCGGCTGCGATGTGCTGGTCGGTCTCGCCCATCAAGGTCGGAATGGCATCTTCCGGGTCAGGATCGGTCTCTGGAGACCCGATCGCTCCCCCCGCATGCTGTTCGAGCGCGACAAGCCTCTGTCGAGTCCGATCGAGGCGAGCGAGCGCCTCTCGCTTGATCCGTTCGCCTTCCTTGAGTTGGTGCAGGGCTTCGTCCAGCCGCTTCGACGTCTCAGCCTGTAGCTGTTCGGCCATCCTCAAGCGTTGCTGCGTGTCCTCAAGTCGCTGCCTCGTCAACCGTAGATCGTCGGCCAGACCAGCGAGCGAGTGGAGTTCGGCACGAAGGGTGTCGCGCTCAGCGGTGAGCTTTTCGATCGCATACGTCAGCCGATCCATCATCCCCATGAGGCCTTCCGCCAGATCTTGATGACGGTTGACCGACTGCTGCAACCGGACGACTACGTTTTGTGTGTGGGCCGCGTCATGCATCGCGGAAACCCACGCGCGTGACTCGGGCGGAACGGCGGCGTGGGCGGCCTCGCCGCGAGCGACTGTGACCTCGGCCAGTGGTCGCGCCCGCCCCGGGCTCGCCGCCTCCCACAAGGGACGGATTTTGCGCTCCAGGACAGCCCGCGCGATTTGATCGCTTCCTGTGCACGCGGCGATAAACGCCTCGATGAAGGACCATTCGGGCCTAGTGGAGCCGTTGAGGCTCTGCGAGATCTTTGTGCGTTCGTACGGCATCCGGGCGGCAAGAGACCGAATTGTCACCATGCGCTCGTCGGCGATATCACGCAGGACGTTGGCCAACTGGCAAACCTCGACGTACTCGCCGCGCAACGTCCCCCACTTGCGGCCTGGCTTACGCGACATGCCGACCCTCTCTGCGAGTGCGAACTACGGTGCTCCTGCACTTTACCGACGCGAATGCCGGTACAGGAGTTAGCACAACCACCAGCTCAGCACGAGAGGTGAAATGTCGATCATGGTTGTCCGCGCCGGTCGGGGCATTGTCCGGGCTCTGTCCAGCGGACAACAGCGCGTCTTTTCTGTGGGCGCTCGGACGTCCCCGTACGTGGACGAGTCGTCATCCGAGCGGCTTCCGAACGAGCTGGAACTTGCCGGCTCCTCCTGGTGGAGCGGACAACAGCGGGGTGTCCGCAGCTCACCTATGCGGACACCCATTCCATCTGGCGGACAAATACAAGTTCAGTTACGCAGGACTTCGCACAGCCAGCACGCGGCGAGGGAGATTGGGATGCATAAGCCACTCGAACAGCCCGAACGAGAAGAGTTCTCCGCGCGGTACTGGCGGACCCGCTCCGTCATTGATCTGGTCAAGCTGGTGATCTGGGCCATTCTTCAGATCATGCAGGAAATCAATCACCATAAGTAGTGACCGGGCCTGACCACATATGGTGCAAGCGGGGGCGGGCGCCATCGACCGCCCGCCCCCGAGTCCCGGCACCTCGGCTACTGGTTCAGCAGTTTGTGCATCGTGGTTATCTCGGCGGACTGGGACCGGATGATGCTCGTGACCATGGCCTTGACCTGGCTGGACATACCTCTGTGCTGCTCCGTCGTGGCCATGACGATGGCGCCTTGATGATGTTTGATCATCATTTGGAGGAACGCCTTGTCGAAGGCCGGGCCGGACAGCTTCCCGAGGTGGCTCATTTCGGCGGCGGACATCATGCCATCGGCGCCATGCCCCGTGCCCATGCCACCGTTGGGCATCGCGGCGCCCCAACCGCGCAGCCATCCGGTCATCTGCTGGATCTCCGGGCCCTGAGCGCCCTGGATGGCCGCGGCGAGCTGCTTCACCTTGGGTTGCGACGCCCGGTTGGCGGCCAGCTTGGCCATGTCGACGGCCTGCTGATGGTGCGGGATCATCATCTGGGCGAACATGACGTCCTGGTCGTTGTGACCGGCGCCGTTGTGACCAGCCGCCGGTGCGGCGCTTGCGCCCATCGAGTGGCCGCCCATGGCGCCGCCGGAATCCTTGCTGTCACCGGAACCGCCACAGGCCGCCGGCACGAGGGCGAGGAACGGAATGGCGAGCAGGGCGTAGGCACGCTTCATGACGTGAGAAGTCCTTCCGTATTGGGACTGTAACTGGTAGTGAAGGATGGCGCGCAGGCGCCCTCCCGTCACAGTCGCAACACGGACAGCCGGAAGATCGACGGTGGCGGCGGCCCGACCGTATCGCGGCGTCGAGCCCGAACAAACCGAGGCACACGGGCTGGGACTGCGGCTCATGTACAGGGCCGGGAGCCCCCGAACCGTCGACACCTCGGGCACGCCACGGTGGACGTGTCTCCATCACATGGCCGGGGCGGCCTCGTCGAGCACACCGCGGATGCGATCCGTTCGCAACTGCCTGGTCGGCGTAATTGTCGAGATGCCGCAACGGGAGTCCTGCGTGATCCTGGACCCATGCCCGAGCACCACGCACATGACGCCCGACCCTCCGGACACCGGCATCCGTACGGACACGGCCGGCAGGATCGGAGCAGAGCGATCCGCGTGTGGGGAAGGATCACCCACCTGATGCGGCCGCATGCCCACGAGGCGTCCGACAAGGTCGACGCGGCGCTGGAGTCCTCGGCGCAGGGCATGCGGGCGTTGTGGATCTCCCTCGCCGGGCTCGGCCTGACCGCCGCGCTCCAAGCCGTGGTGGTGGCGACCTCCGGGTCGGTGGCGCTGCTGGGGGACACGCTGCACAACGCGGCCGACGCGCTCACCGCTCTGCCGCTGGCCATCGCCTTCTGGCTCGGCCGCCGGCCACCGACCCGCCGTTACACCTATGGATACGGACGCGCGGAAGACCTGGCGGGAGTGGCGATCGTGCTCAGCATCGCCGCCTCATCGATCGCCACCGCGTACGTCGCGATCAACCGGCTGCTGCACCCCGAGAACGTCTCCCACCTGGCCGCCGTCGCCGCCGCCGCGCTGGTCGGGTTCGTCGGCAACGAACTGGTCGCGGCCTACCGGATCCGCGTCGGCCGAACGATCGGTTCCGCCGCCCTGGTGGCCGACGGCCTGCACGCCCGCGTCGACGGCTTCACCTCCCTCGCCGTGCTGGCCGGCGCCGGCGGGGTCGCGCTCGGCTGGCGTCGGGCCGACCCGTTCGTCGGGCTGCTCATCACGATCGCGATCCTGTCCGTGCTGCGCCAGGCCGCCCGCGAGATCTATCGCAGGCTCCTGGATGCCGTCGACCCCACCCTCATCGACCAGGCCGAGACGGCCCTGCGCGCCACCTCCGGCGTCATCGACCTCGGCCAGGTCCGCATGCGCTGGATCGGCCACCACCTGCGCGCCGAATGCGACGTCGTCGTCTCCGCCGACGCCAGCGCCGTCCAAGCGCACGCCGTCGCGGTTCGCGCCGAACACGCCCTCCTTCACGCCATCCCCCGCCTCACCGCCGCGACGGTCCACGCCGATCCCCAACCCCACGACGGCATCGACCACCACGAGCCCCTGGCAGGCCACCATTGATCGACGCCGGTGCTCGCACGATCGTCGCGGGCCGGCCTGGCTTCGCTCCGGCCGTCACCCATCCGTCAGGAGGTGCCGCGTGACCATCAAGGCGCCCGGCGGCATGCCCGCCCCGCCGCAGTGGCGGATCTGGCCGCTGTACGCGGCCGGGTTCACCACTGCGTTCGGCTCGCACGGCGTGGCCGCCAACCTCGCCGCCTACACCCACGGCCGGCACGCGTCGGTGTTGATCCTCGGCGGCCTCCTCGCGCTCTACGACGGCGCCGAGATCGTCCTCAAGCCGCTCTTCGGCTCGCTGGCCGACCGCATCGGCGGCCGCCCTGTCCTGCTCGGCGGACTGATCGGGTTCGCCGCCGCCTCCGCCGTCTTCGCCCTCGCCGACACGCCCGGCCTGCTGTGGCTGGCCCGCCTCGGTCAAGGCGCCGCCGCTTCCGCGTTCTCCCCGGCCGCCGGCGCCCTGCTCGCCCGGCTCAACCCCGCCACCCGCCACGGCCGCGCCTTCGGCAGCTACGGCTTCTACAAGACCATCGGCTACACCCTTGGCCCGCTACTCGGCGGCGCGATCGTCACCCTCGGCGGGCACAACGGGCTAAGCCTGCTGTTCACCGTCATGGCCGCCGTCGCGGCCGCCGTCGCCATCTGGGCCGGCATAGCCGTCCCCATCGCGCCGCCACTCCCGCGCGCCCGCCAGACGCTCCTCGCCCTCGCCCGCCGGACGACCGCGGGCACATTCCTGCGGCCCACCGCCGCGCTCGCCCTGGCCGCCGCGGCGATCTCGACCGGCGTCGGATTCCTGCCCCTGTCCGGCCAGGCCGCCCACCTCGGCCCGCTCGCCACCGGCGCCGCCGTCTCCATCCTGGCCGGCTGCGCCACCCTCACCCAACCCCAAGCCGGCCGCGCCCTCGACGCCGGCCGCATCACCGCCCGCGCCGGAATCACCGCTGGGCTCGCGGCGACGGCGGCCGGGTTCGCCGCCGCCACCATCCCGGGCATCGGCGGGCTGCTGCTGGCCGCCATCGGCATCGGTGCCGGCACCGGCATCATCACGCCGCTCGCCTTCGCCGCCCTCGCCGCCACCACCCCGGCCGAACGGCTCGGCCAGACCATGGGTGCCGCCGAAATCGGCCGCGAACTCGGCGAAGCCGGCGGCCCGCTCATCACCGGCGCCATCACTGCGGTCGCCACCCTCACCACCGCCTACGCCGCGCTGGCCGCCCTGCTCGCCCTCACCCCGCTCGCCCTCACCCGCCGCCCACCCACCCCGGCTCCACCGCCCGACCAGCCCCAACAGGCCGAATAGACCAAGACCTAGGCTGGTCCCGCCGCCCGGAGCTCTGGCGTCCCGGCTGGCGTGGTCAACATCGTCCCTGCCGGGTCGCGAGACCGGTGAGCACCTCGCGTCGCATCCGAATAGCGCCGAATCAGATGGTGTTATCCGGCGTGTCCAACCACACGCGTTGTCCGTTCTGCCCGACCGTGAGCCCGAACCGGTCGCGGCCGGGCTCGCCGAGCCGGACCCAGGCGAAGAAGGCGTCCTGGACCTCCTGCCACAGGTCACGCGGGCCGCGCTCGCGCACCATCGTCGGCTGGTCGGGCGAGCAGGTCACCAGCGCCTCGGAGTCGGCGGTCCATAGACGCATCCGGAACAGTCCGCCGTGGTCGCTGATGCTGCCGGCCACGTCCGGGAGCATCCCGGCTATCGCCACGTCGGCGCCCCAGGACGCCCAGGCGATCCGCCGCGGGTCCATCGCCGTCTCGCTCTCCCGCACGTCCCCGTCGAGGCTGACGGCGCCGGGAGAGCGCTGGGAACGGATCATCATGTAGTCGCAGCCGCCGCAGAACCGGCCGGCCGCGGTGCCGTCCGGCAGGACCGTCAGCTTGAGCTTGTGGCCGCCGGCGTATTCGGGCATCCAGGGCAGCACGATGATCCCGCCCGGCCGGGTCTGCTCCACCCACGCGTACGGCACCGTGGTGACGCCACAGGTCACGTGCACCCGGTCGTAGGGTGCCGCCTGCGGCCAGCCGGCCGCACCGTCGCCGACGACCAGCCGCGGGGAGAAGCCGGCCTCCTTCAGGGCGGCCGCCGCCCGCGCCGACAGCTCCGGGTCGATCTCCACCGACACCACGTTGTCCGAGCCGAGCCGGTGGGCGAGCAGCGCGGCCGTCCAGCCGCTGCCGGTGCCGATTTCCAACACCCGGTGACCGTCGTAGACGCCCAGCCGTTCGAGGAAGTCGACGACGACGCCCGGCGCCGAAAGCGACGAGGTGAACTCGCCCTCGCCGGCGCCGACGTCGCCGGCGCCGTCGTCGACCTGGGTGATGATGGGATGGTCGGCGTACGCCGCGGCCATCCACGCCTGTGGGTCGGTGCGCCGGTCGATCCGGTACCCGTCGCGGCCGTGCGACGCCGCCCACGCCACGTCAGGGACGAACAGATGCCGCGGCACGGCGCGCAGCGCCCGTGCCCACTCGTCTCGGGTCAGGTCCCCGGAGCCGGTCAGCGTCTTGATCAGAGCGTCGGCGGTCACTTGCCGCGCGTCCCGCCACCGCCGGTGTTGTCGCCGTCCTTGCTCGGCGGCGGAATCGGCTTGCCCGGCAGGTGCCCGTCCCCGCTGGACTTGTCATGCTTACCCATCGCGCACTCCCCGTAGCCGAAAGTAAAGAGGGGGTAAGGGCATGAAGTCATGAACACGCCACACCCGTCAAGTGGAAGCGACCATCAGGCCGCGCCGCGCGTTCCCGTCGCCATCCTGCTCGTCTTGGTGACCGCACCGAGCTCACCCCAACCGGGGGCGTCTGTAGGCGCTGGCTGTCGTGTGCGCGCTTTGTGCGCACTCTGGCTCTGAAACGGGAACCAGCGATCTCCCCGAAGAACGCGTCTCGGGGAAGTCGCTGGTGGTGGCGGAGGCTCGGGGATTTGAACCCCGGATGGGCGGAAAACCCAAACCGCATTAGCAGTGCGGCGCCATAGACCGGACTAGGCGAAGCCTCCTGGGGCCAGCAAGGCCGCACATAGGTTACCGGTCGATGTACACGGCGGCAAAGCGCATACCTGGGTCGGCGTGCTGGTGAGTCGGGGATAGGTTTCGGCTCTATAGATAACTACGTGAAACTTCTGCGGGTTTACTCCCTAGTGGGCCACACCTGGCTGGCCGGGGTGGCGACTGTGTTCCTGGCGCCGCGAGGACGGGCTTACGCTGGCCTTTCTCTCCACGCCACTGGCCCCCGAGACGTGGAGTGCAGGGAGGGGGCGCGAGGCGGTCAGGCGTTCCTCGACAACACGGGCTCCCCACATGCCAGAGCCTGCCAAGCCTGGCCGCCTCACCAGACATAGGGGGGAGTGGGCTGCGCCGCCGCG
>DASUWU010000017.1:0-2083 GCA_036378315.1 Streptosporangiaceae bacterium
CGGCGCGCGTCGCGCGCCGGGCCCCCCGGTGGTGGTGGAGCGGGTGGATCAGAAGGCGCCGGTGCCGTTCGGGGTACCGAGGCCGGTCGGGCCGTCCCAGCCGGTACGAGCGGTGCACAGCTGCGACGGGGAGCACGAGCCGTTGGAGCCCGAGGTCACGTCGAACAGCGAGCTCGCGTGGCTGTACGGGTAGTTGTTGTCGATGCTCGACGCGTTGCCGGCCAGGCCGTAGACGGCGGCGATGATCGGCGCCGCGACGCTAGTGCCACCGAACACGAGCCAGCCGGACAGGCCCTGGTAGGCGGTGCTGTCGTAGACGGCGACGCCGGTGTTCGGGTCGGCGACCGCGGACACGTCCGCGACGGCGCGCATCGAGCAGCCGGTGTTGACCGACGCCTGGCCGGACAGCGCGGTGTTGTACTTCGAGCAACCGCTACCCGCGCCGCTCCACACCGTCTCGTTCCAGCCACGGGTGTTGCTGGCACGGGTCAGCGAGGTGCCGCCGACCGCGGTCACGTAGTGCGACGAGGCCGGGTACTCGACGCCGTAGCCGCTGTCGCCGGAGCTCACGGTCACCGCGACGCCCGGGTGGTTGTAGTACGAGCCGTAGTTGGAGTCCGCCGCGTCCGAGCCGCCGTAGCTGTTGCTGATCGCGTTCGCGCCCATCGCGGCCGCCCGGTTCACCGCGGCGCCCAGGTTGGCGAACGAGTTGCTGCTCGCCTCGACCAGCAGGATGTGGCAGTTCGGGCAGATCGCCGAGACCATGTCGAGGTCGAGGGAGATCTCCTGAGCCCAGCCGCCGTTCTTGCGCGGGTACTTGGTGCCGCCGTTCTGGTCGACCTTACGGAAGCAGCCGTTCGCCGTGGTGCACGGCGGCAGGCCGTACTGGCTGCGGTACACAGCCAGGTCGGACTCGGCGGTCGGGTCGTCGTAGGCGTCCACGATCGCGATCGTCTGGCCGGAGCCCGCGGACGACGACGGGAGCTTGTACGCGGACTGAAGGTCGGCCGGGCCGTAGCCGGACGGGGTGGCGTTCGGCTGGCCGCCCTTCAGCGGGGTGATGTCGGTACGCACGACCGCGTGGCACGCGGCGGCGCCGGGGGCGGCGGGGCAGGAGTGCATAGTGGCGTGCGCCGCGCCGGTCGGCGACGGAGCCGCCTGTACCGGATTCGCGAGTGCCAGCCACGACGCCGCGGCGGTGGCCGCGACGGCGATGCCGGCCATGCGACGGGAGACGCGCATAGGAAACCCTCCCAGGGGTAGGGGAGTTGACTTGCCGTGGAGCGTATGCGCGCGGAAACCGGGAAATCAATGCATGAGAGTCGATTACTTTGGGTTATTCGGTACCGCCCGTGGCCTGTGCGCCTTCCGCCGAACGGGCCACCCCGTTCTCTAGCGAACGGCGGAGGGGTCGCAAGCGCCCGGTGACGCTTGCCAGACCACCCGGCACGAAATAGACGGCGAGAATGAACACCACCCCGAGCACGAACAACGGCTGCGACAACGGTCCACGTAGGACGCTCGGCAGATGCTCCACAGTGGACGTGCCACCCACGGCCGTCAATCGCTGGTCGAGGTACGTGAAGAGAACCCCGCCGATGACCGGGCCCCACCGGGTGCCCGGCCCGCCCAACACCACCATCACCAACAGTGACAGGGTGAGGTCCGAGGCCGCGTCCTTCGGCGACGCACCGCCCACCAGCAGCGCGTACACGACTCCGCCCGCCGTGGCGAGCAGGCCCGACAACGTGAAGGCGAACAGCTTGAACCGGTACGGGTTGAGCCCGAGCACGCCGACCCGACGTTCGTCGTCGCGCAGCGCGGCCAGAACCCGACCGGCGGGTGCCGCCGCGACCCGGTGCACCACGAACACGGTGAGCGCCAGATACGCCAACGCCAGCCAGTACAGATTGACGGTATTCGCCACCCCGACCAAGGCCGACGGCAGCTTCGAGGCGTCCAGCGGCAGCCCCTCCTCGCCGCCGGTCAACCCGCCCGGGTCGCGGGCGGTCAGGATCGCGCCGACCTGGGCGAACGCCAGCGTCACCATGGCGAAGGCGATCCCACCGGTACGTAGCGCGAC
>DASUWU010000018.1:0-23281 GCA_036378315.1 Streptosporangiaceae bacterium
CCACCTGGAGCATCCGGCGGAGGCGCTGGCCGGCTATCGGGACCGGGGCGTACGGCGGGTGGTGTGCGAGGAGAAGCACATGGGATCGCGTGCCGTCGCGGTCGTCTGCCGGTCGCCGCGGGTGGCGGCGGCCCGTTTCGGTGTCGACGACGGGACGCTCGGCGCCGTCTACACCCGCACCGGCCGGCCGTTCTTCCCCGACCAGGCGCTGACCGCCGGCCTGCTCGACCGCGTCAGGGACGCGATCGGGGCGGCCGGCCTGTGGGACGAGCTGTCGACCGGCTGGCTCGTGCTCGACTGCGAGCTGCTGCCGTGGTCGGCCAAGGCCACGGAACTGATCAAGACCCAGTACGCGGCCACCGGCGCGGCCGCGCAGGCCGCGCTACCGGCCGCGGCCGCGGCGCTTGGCGCGGCGGCGGCGCGCGGCCTTGCGGTCGGTGACCTGCGCGCGCGCGTCGATCGCCGTGCCGCGAACGCGCGGCTGTTCCGTGCCGCGTACGCGAGGTACTGCTGGCCGGTCACCGGCCTGGCCGGGCTGCGGCTGGCACCGTTCCAGGTCCTCGCCGGCGCCGGCGAGCGCCTGCAGGCACGCGACCACCTGTGGCACCTGTCCGTCGCCGACCGGCTGGTCGAGGCCGACGCGGAGCTCTTCGCCCCGACGAGGTCGATCGTCGCCGACCTGTCGGAGCCGGACGGCGCGGCGATCGAGTGGTGGGAGACGCTGACGGCCGGCGGCGCCGAGGGCATGGTCGTCAAGCCGCTCGACGTCCCGGCGGCGGCGAAGGCGCAGCCCGGCCTGAAGTGCCGCGGCCGCGAGTACCTGCGGATCATCTACGGGCCCGACTACCTGGATCACCTGGAGGAACTGCGCGGCCGGTCGCTCGGCCGCAAGCGCTCGCTCGCCCTGCGGGAACACGCCCTCGGCGTGGAGGCCCTCGACCGTTTCGTTGCCGAGGAGCCGTTGTGGCGGGTGCATCAGGCGGTGTTCGCGGTCCTCGCGCTGGAGTCCGAGCCGGTCGACCCCCGGCTGTAGAGCCGGTCGCCCCAGCCGGCGGCGAACACCGAGGGCGCGCCGCCGGTGTGCCAGAACACCGCGGGGCCGTCCACCCGGCCGGCGCGGGCGTCGTCGACGAGGCCGGCCATGGCCTTGCCGCTGTAGACCGGATCGAGGACGACGCCTTCGGTGCGGGCGACCAGCCTGATGGCCTCGACGCCGGCGTCGGTGAAGGCGCCGTAGCCGGCGCCGAGCTGGGAGAAGTCGAGGCGCACGTCATCTCCGGAGAGCGTGAGGTCCGCGCCGAGCAGCGCGGCGGCCTCGCCCGCCAGCCGCAGCACGAGGCCGGCCGGGTCGTCGACGATGCGGCCCACGTCGTAGCCGTACGGCCGCGGGCCGCGGCCCGCCAGCACGCGCCCGAGCGCCAGCCCCGCGTGGGTGCCGCCCGAGGTGGAGGCGTGGTAGACCCGCCTGGGCTCCAGGCCGGCGGCGTCGAGCTGGTCGAGCAGCTCACGGTAGGCGGCGACGAACCCGAGCGCGCCGACCGGTGAGGAGCCGCCCGCCGGCATGGCGTACCCGCCGCGCCGCCGTGCCGCCCCGTCCACCATCGCCGCGAGCTCCGCCCAGTCGTCGGTGCCGGCGTACCTGATCTCCGCGCCGAACATCGCGTCCAGCAGGAGGTTGCCGGTCGGCCGGCCGCCGGGGTCGTCCCCGCGCATGACGAGGACCGCGTCCAGGCCGAGGCGGGCGGCCGCCGCGGCCGTGGCGCGGGCGTGGTTGGACTGCGGCGCGCCGAGCGTGACCACCGCCCCCGCGCCGCGGTCGAGCGCGTCGCCGAGGGTGAACTCCAGCTTGCGCACCTTGTTGCCGACGAGCCCGATCGACCCCACGTCGTCCCGCTTCAGCCAGACCTCGACGCCCAGCTCCTCGCTCAGCCTGGGCGCCGGGTCCAGCGGAGTGGGCAAGGCCGCCAGCGCGACGCGCGGCCGGTCGCCGAGCGGCGTGAAGGGATCGGGCATCGCCGCATTATCGCACCGGCGACGGCTACGGGTTGGGCCCGCCGGCGGGCAGGATGTTCTGGTTGATGTGGAAGACGTTGTCCGGGTCGTAGCGGTTCTTGATCTCGGCCAGCCGGTCGTAGTTACCGCGGTAGGCCGCTCTGATCCGGTCCTGCCCCTCGCTCATCAGGAAGTTGACGTACGCGCCGCCGGCCGAGGTCGGGTGCAGCGCCTCCCAGTAGTCCCTGGCCCACCGCGAGATCAGTTCGGCGTTGGCCGGGTCGGGGTCGACGCCGACGATGACGCCCGCCCAGCCGCCCTCGCGGTAGGCGAACGCGGTCGCGCCGGGCGGCACCCGGCCGGCCGCGCCGTCGACGGGATACAGATGCATGGTGGAGTGCCCGGTCGGCAGCCGCGCGCCGAACGTGCGGTGCACGTCGATGGCGGCGTCGGAGATCTCGGTGAAGAAGTCCGCGCGCCAGTACCACTGCAGCCCGGCCGGGTACAGGGCGTCGAAGGCGCTCTGCAACGCGGTGAACGGCATGTCGTGGAGCCCCACCAGCAGCGGCGAGCCGTACGCCTTGATCGGCGCGAGCACCTCATCGGCCCGGTCGTGCGGTCCCGTGTAACACCAGATGATGGCGCACGACTTACGTCCCCACAGCGCCTCGGGGAACGGCGGAGCGGGCGGGATGGTGATCAGCCCGATCCAGCCGTTCAGCTCCTCCGGCAAGGTCGGCAGCAGCTCCCGGTACCAGCGCATGACGTCGGCGGTGTCGGCGAAGTCGTACAGCACCGGGCCGCCGATGATCGTGCCGTCCTCGCCGATGTCGTGGCAGCGGAAGGTGAAGGACGTGACGACGCCGAAGTTCCCGCCCCCGCCGCGCAGCGCCCAGAACAGGTCGCTGTGGGAACTTTCGCTGGCCGTCACGAACGTGCCGTCGGCCAGTACGACGTCGGCGGACAGCAGGTTGTCGACGGTGAGGCCGAACCGGCGGGACAGGTAGCCGATCCCCCCGCCGAGGGTCAGGCCGCCGACGCCGGTGGACGACAGGAAGCCCGACGGGGTGGCCATGCCGAAGCCGACGGTGGCGTGGTCGACGTCCGCCCAGGTGCAGCCGCCGTCGACGCGTACGGTGCGTTCGGCCGGGTTGACCGTGGTGCCGCGCTGCGCCGACAGGTCGATGACCAGGGCGTCGTCCCAGATCCCGAGGCCGGCCGCGTTGTGGCCGCCGCCGCGGACGGCGATCTCGACGCCGTGCTCGCGGCCGAACCGCACGCAGGCGATGACGTCGACGACGTCGCGGCAGCGGGCGATCGCGGCCGGACGCCTGTCGATCATCGCGTTGTACACAGCGCGCGCCTCGTCGTACCCGGCGTCGCCGGGCCGGACCAGGTCGCCGCGCAGGGCGCCGGCCAGCTCGTCGTAGGGTGCGCCGGCCGGGCTCCCCGGTGTGGCCGGCGTGCGTGATGTGATCGTCATGAGTATGTCCCCCCTTGTTACCGTGCGTTTTTTTGGAGCAGCCAGGACGCTAGGACCCCTGGCGTTCGCGCAGCGTTCGGCCGCGGCGTTCGGGCCGGAGTAGGTCGCGCTCGCACCGCCCGAGCAACGCCGTGCTGCCCTGCCCCCCGGCCATCCGCGCGGCTGACCGCAGCCGGGCGGCGGCCCCCTCCGCGTCGTCGTAAGCGGCGCGCTTCCGCAGCACCTCGGGCAGCCACCACAGGTCGTCGCGCGCCCGGCCGGCGGCCAGCGCCGCGTCGAGGCTCGCCCGCGCGTCGTCCGGCCGTCCGGCGCGGGCCTCGAGGTCGGCCAGCAGCGACAACCAGTACGGCATCCGGGTGAGCGAGCCCTGCGCCGCCAGGCTGTCGATGCCCTGCCGGGCGAGCGCCACGCCCGACCCGTCCCGGCGGGACCAGCCGTCGAGGATCAACCCCCACTCGCTGTAGTAGGCGAAGCCGTACCGCCCGCACAGCTCGCGCAGCTCGGCGACGGTCTCCTTCAGCCGGGGCAGGTCGTGGCGGAGCTGATGGGTGATGCCGCCGTAGGCCAGCGCCACGGCGAGGCTGTAGGGATGGTCGATCGCCCTGGCCAGGGCGATGGCGTCGGCGCAGCCGGCCAGGGCGTCGCCGTCTTGACCCAGGAGCCACTGGGCGTGCGCGGCGAAGGCCGTGGCGTGCACGTCGGGCCGGGTCCCGACGATCAGCGAGACCGCGCCGCCCGCCAGCCGGGCGGCGAGCCCGAGGTGCCGCAGCCCTTCGGCGGGGCGCCCGAGGCTCACCGCCGACCCGCCCACGCCGAAGTGGGCGGGAGCGCTCAGCTCGGAGTCCGGGTCGACGAGCGCCAGCGCGCGGGTCGCCGTCCGGTACCCGTCGGCGATGCGGCCCTGGACGAACCGCGACGTCCAGAGCCCGACCAGGCCGCTGACCAGCGAGTCGGTGCGGCCGAGCGACTCGGCCAGCGCGACCGTGCGCTCCAGCGTCCGCTGCAACTCCGGCGACGCGTAGCCGAACTTGGCGTTGAGCGGCGCCGCCATGGCCTCGAGGACGGCAAGCTCCCTGCCGTCCCTGGCGCTGCCGGCCGGCATGCCGGCGATGATCGACAGTGCCTCCTTGTGCAACCTGATCGCCTCGGCGTGCGCGAACACGCCCGCCGCCACGTCGGCCGCCCGCCGGTAGTAGCCCAGCGCGCGGTCCGGCCGGCCGCCGCGGGCGTACTGCTCGGCGAGCTGGGCGCAGACCGCGTCCGTGTCGCCCGCGTGCAGCAGCTCCAGGCTTTGCGCGACGCGCCGGTGGAGCAGCCAGCGCTTCGGCCGGCTGACCTGCTCGTAGGCCGTCTCGCGGAGGAGGTCGTGGGAGAAGTCGTAACCGCCGCGGAACTCGCGCATGATCCGGCGGCGCCACAGCTCGTCCACCGCCTCCACCACGGCGCCCGCCTCCAGGTCGCTCGCCTCGGTGAGCAGGTCGAGGGAGAAGTCCGTGCCCACGGCCGCCGCGAGACCGGCCACCTCACGGGCGGCCGCGGTCGCCCGGTCGAGCCGGTTGCGCAGCACGGACGTGAGATCGCCGAGCGGAGCGGGGATGGGCGCGGCGCCGGAGGTGGCGGCTCCGGCGCCGGCCGGCTCGGCGATGCCGCGCACCGCCTCGATGACGTACAGGGGGAAACCGCCCGTCGTCGCCTGGAGCAGGTGCGCCATGCTCTCGTCGAGCGTCCGCCCGGACACCGCCCGCGCGAGCCGCGCCGTGTCGGCGACCTCGAGCGGGCCGAGGGACAGTTCGGTGACCATCCGGCTGGCCCGCATCCGTGCCGTCCAGCCCGCGAGCTCGGGGTCTTCGGCGGGGTCGTCGTCGCGCAGCGTGCCGGCCACCATGATCCGGGCCCCCGGCGCCCGGCCCAGCAGGAAGCCGAGGAACGTCAGCGACTCCTGGTCGCACCACTGCATGTTGTCGAGGACAAGCAGCATCGGCCGGTCGACGGCCAGCAACGCCCGCGCGAGGCCCTCGAAGAACCTGTGGCGCTGCCAGGCGTCGGCCATCGCCCGCGTACCCGCCCCGCGCTGCCCGCGCTCGGCGCCCGGCACCAGCCGGTCGACCTCGGCGCGCCACACGTCGTCGAGCGCCGCCGCGCCCGCCCGCACGGCCGGGCTGCGCATCCAGTCGGCCACCGGCGCCAGCGCCAGCCGCCCCGACGACCCGAAGCACTGGGCCGTCGCCACCACCGCGCCCTGCCGCCCGACCAGGTCGGCGACCTCGGTGACGAGGCGGGTCTTCCCCACACCGGCGCCGCCCCGGACGAGCGCGAGCCCGGCAGTGCCGGCGACGGCCGCCGACCACAGGTCGTGGAGCAGGCCGAGCTCCCTGGACCGGCCCACGAGCCGGGTCGCCGGCGTGATGGTCGCGCGCGGCCGGTCGCCGGCCGGATCCGTCCTGGCCAGCAGGCGCTGGAACGCCTGCCGCGTCGCGGGGTCGGGCAGGACGCCGAGCTCGCGCTCGAGGACCGAAGCGCACTGGTGGTAGGTGCTGACGGCGCCGGCCCGGTCGCCCATCTCGGCCTGCCACCGCATCAGGGTGCGGTAGCCGCCCTCCTCCAGCGGTCGCAGCCCGACCCGGCGGCGGGCTGCGTCGACCGCGCCGGCCAGGTCACCCGACTTGGCCCGCGCCCCGCCCACCAGATCGCACAGGTGCGCGCAGTGACGTTCGAGCTCCGCCCTGGCATCGAGCAGCCAGCCGTCGTACCCGCCGGGAAGGAGATCGCCCTTGTACTCGGCGATGGCCAGGGCCCCGTGCACGAGGACACCTTCGTTGTCGCCGCCCGCCGCCGCCGCGAGCGCGGCACGGCGCTCGACGTCGAAGACGCGGAGGTCGACGCGGCAGGTGTCGGTGTCGCGCCAGCACAGGTCGCGGGGCGTCACGACGAGGGAGGCGTCGTCGTCCAGCACCTGGCGCAGGTGATGCAGCTCGCGGCGCAGGTTGGTGAGCGCCTGGGCGTCCGTCGAGTCCGGCCAGAACAGCCCGGCGATGCGTTGCCGCACCTGCGGCGAGCCGGCGTGGGCAGCCAGGTACGCGACGAGGGCGACCGTGCGAGGTGAACGCGTGCGGGCGCCGGTCTCGTCATGGATGATCGTCTGTTCCCCCAAGAGGGACACGCGCAGCACGTCGACGTGGCCTCCTCAGATTTCAGGGTAACCCGCGACCACGTGAGCTGGGATCTTTCCCTATAGAGCGGTCAAGCCTCCGGCGGGGGGATATGGTTTCGCGCAAGTGATCCGTTTCGAGCGGCACGGAGGCGCCGATGGCGCGGCAGGGGGCGGACCGGCCGGCCGGACGGCAGCGGGGTTTTGACGTCACCAAGCCCAACGTCGCGCGCGTCTACGACTACCTCCTCGGCGGCAAGGACAACTTCGCCGTCGACCGGGAGTTCGTCGACGCGGCGCTGCGGATCGCGCCCAAGGCCCCGCGCGGAGCCAGGGCCAACCGGGCGTTCCTGCGCCGCGTGGTGCGCCACCTCGTGGACGAGGCGGGCATCACGCAACTGCTGGACATCGGGTCCGGCCTGCCCACCCAGGGAAACGTGAGCGAGGTCGCGCACGAGATCGACCCCGAGGTCCGCGTCGTCCACGTCGACAACGATCCGATCGTCTGCGCGCACGGCAGGGCGCTGCTCGCCGACGCCAGGACCGTCGAGATGGTCAACGGGGACATCCGCCGGCCCGCGGAGATCCTGGGCGACCCCGTCGTACGGCGGCTGATCGACTTCGACCGCCCGGTCGGCCTGCTGCTGCTCGCGATCCTCCACCACATCGAGGACGACGAAGGCCCGGCCGCCATCGCCGCGCGGCTGCGCGACGCCATGCCGGCCGGCAGCTATCTCGCCATCTCCAGCTTCCGCATGCCGGGTCCCGAGGTTCCCGAGCTGCGGGCCGCGACCATCGAGGGGGAGAAGCTGCTCACCGGGACGCTCGGCTCGGGACGCTGGCGCGGCGACGAGGAGATCCTGACCTGGTTCGGCGACTGGGAGCTGATCGAACCCGGGTGGCTGCCGCTCACCGAATGGCGTCCGGCCGTGCACGGCTACATCCAGCGCGACGAGGTCTACCACAGCTTCTTCGGCGGCGTCGCGCGGAAGCGCTCGTCGATCCGGTGATAACCGTCCGATACCCATTGGTTCCAGTTGGTTCCGGTCTGTTCGGCCGCTCTTTTCCGCCCGCCTCAACAGTTACACTTCGGGGAACGCACGTCAGAAAGAATGTCTCCGTGTGGTGCTGCCCCTCATCATCGCAGGACGGAGTTGAGGAGACGTGGCCGGTGATGACCCCGCCCTCCGCGTCACCGGAATGTCCGTCGCCTACGGCAACGTCGTAGCCGTCCACGACGCGACCTTCACCGTCGGCAAAGGCGATTCCGTCGCCATCGTGGGCCCGAACGGAAACGGGAAGAGCAGCATTCTCATGGGCCTGGCCGGCCTGGTGCCGAGGTCCGGGCGGGTCGAGATCTTCAACGCTCCCGCACCGGCCGGGGACGTCATGTGGATGTCGCGCCGGGGGCTCACCCTCGTCCCCGAGCGCCGCCAGCTCTATCCCCAGCTGTCGGCCGCCGACAACATCCTCCTCGGCTGCTACAGCTGGACGCGCAGCATCAGGAAGGCCAGGAGGTCCGCGGCCTTCGCCCGCGCCGTCGAGCTGTTCCCCGAGCTGCGGTCCCACCTCGACCAGCAGGCGGGGACGCTGTCCGGCGGCGAGCAGCAGATGGTCGCCATCGCCCGCGGGCTGGCCGGCGATCCCAAGATCTTCGCCGTGGACGAACCGTGTCTGGGGCTCGCCGAATCGGTCAGCGGACGGGTGTACGAGGCGCTGGCGCGAATCCATGAGGACGGGAGAACGCTCATCGTCGTCGAAGAGGCTCCCAAACGCGCTTTGCGGATCTGCGCGCGGCAGATAGAAGTCCGCAACGGCGTGGTGGTCTGACCGCCGCCGAAAGGCAATCGGCGCAGGGAGAGGGATGAAATTCGGCAATCTCATCATCGCCGGCTTGGTCACCGGGTCCATCTACGCCGTATTCGCCGTCTGCATCGCTGTCTGGTACCGGGTGGCCAACATTTTGAACCTCGCCGTCGGCGACTTCGCGATGATCGGCGCGCTCGGCGTCGACAACCTCGTACGGGAAAAACACTGGTCGCTTCCTGCCGCGATCGCCGCGACACTTGCCGCGGCGGCGGGGACCGCATATGTCTACGATCGGATCGTCCTCCGCCTGGCCCAGGACGGCAGGCGCCGCCAGGAGGGCATCGTCATCATCTTCTTCTTCACCTTCGCCCTGTCGTTCTTCATCGACGGGGTGGCGAAGGTGCTGTTCGGCACCAACGTGCACGCGGCGCCGGCCCTGTGGGCGGGAAACTCCCTGACGTTCCTGTCCGGGCTGCACCTCGAGCGCGCCGGGCTGCTCGTCCTCGCCTGCGCGGTCGCCAGCGGCCTGCTGTTCACCGCCTACATCAGGTACACGCTGAGCGGCAAGGCGATGGAGGCGTGCGGCGAGAACCATCTCGGGGCGCGCATCGTCGGCATCGACCCCCGGCGGTACCGCCGGATCATCTTCGTCATGACGGCGGTTCTCGCCGCCGTCTTCGGGATCCTCGAATCACCGATCACCGGGTACACGTTCAACTCAGGGGCGACGATCAGCGTGACCGGGTTCATCGCCGCCGCGTACGGAGGTTTCCAGAAGCCGGGCAGGGCGGTGGCCGCCGGCATCGGCATCGGGATCCTGGAGGCGCTGCTCGGCGGTTATGTCAGCAGCCAGTACGGCCAGACGTTGCTGTACGCGGTGCTCGCGCTCGTCGTGTTGGTCCGGCCGGGCGCGATGGGCCTCCAGCCGGCGGCGGGCGGCTGACATGGTGGGTGCGTTCCGGCCGGCCGACGGCCATCCCCTGCGCGGGCCGCTCGCGTCCAGCGGCGTCGTGGTCGCCGCCGGCGTCATCATGATGGCGCTGTTCGCCCAGCGCTACGTCGGCAGCGTCTTCGTCCTCGCGCTCCCGTACGCGATCGTGACTGCGGGCATGGCCGTGCAGATCGGCTTCAGCCAGCAGGTCGCGTTCAGCCAGTCCGTCTTCATGGGGTTCGGCGCCTACGGCGTCGCGCTGCTCAACACCAAGCTCGGCATGCCGACGCTGCCCGCCGCGGTGGTGGTCACGCTGGGCAGTGGCGTGGTCGCCTGCCTCCTCGGCATGGTCGTCTCGCGGGCGGCGGGGCTGGCGCTTCCGGTGGCGACGATCATGTTCCCGCTGATCGCCACCGGCTATCTGAGCTCGGCCGGCTACCTCGGCGGGTCCGTGGGCATGCCGCTGACCGACAGCCTGTGGCCGAGCGGTTCGCCCGGCACGGTCGCGGCGGCAGGCGGGCTCATCACGGTGGCCATCGTCGGCGTTGTGATCTTCGTGGCGGCGCGGGTGCTGGCCTCGGACGTGGGTCTCGAACTGCACGTCCTCGGCGTCGACGAGCGCGTGGCCGCCGCGATGGGCGTCTCGACGCCCAGGCGCAAGCTCGAACTGTTCGTGCTGGGGTCGATGTTCGCCTCGCTCGGCGGCGCCGTCTACGCGGGGACGCAGCTGTTCGTGCCGGCGACGCTCGTCGGCGCCACCGCCGAACTGTCCCTGTTGATGATGCTCTTCGTCGGCGGGCGGCGCAGCATCCTGGGCGCGGTCGTGGGCGCGCTGGCGATCGAGTACGTCTCCGGCGCGAGCAACTTCGTCAGCGTCAACATCCTCATCGTCCAGGGCGTGCTCATCACCGTCGTCCTCCTGGTCGAGCCGGAGGGCCTGGCCGGGATCGGGCGTTCCCTGCTGCGCAGGGTCTGGGCCGGCCCGGCGCCCGCGCCGCCGCCCGCCGCCTCGGCGCCGTCGCCGGCGCGCGCCGCGGGGGAGGAGTTCCGGTCGAGCTGGGCGGCCCGGGTGGAGGCCGCCGCCCGGTCGAAGGCGAGCCTGCTCGAATGCGTCGGGATCGACAAGGACTACGGCGGCCTGCGGGTGCTTGACGCGGTGTCCCTGACCATCCCCGCCCGCGGCGTCTTCGGACTGTGCGGGCCGAACGGGGCGGGAAAGTCGACGCTCCTGAACGTCATCGGCGGCAGCGTCGACCCGTCGGCGGGCACGGTCGTCCTGGGGGGCGACGACGTGACGAGGCTGCGGCCGGCGGCGCGCTTCCACCTGGGAGTGAGCCGCACCTTCCAGGCCGTCCATCTCATCCCGGGACGCACCGTCCTCGACAACGTGGCCGTCGCCTGCCTGGAGTCGCACCGGTCGAACCTCTCCGTCGGGATCGTCAGGAACCGGCTGGAGGAGGCGCGCGAGCAGGCGATGGAGGCGCTCGACCACCTCGGCATGCGCGCGGTGGCCGGGCTGGACGTGGCCGCGCTCACCCTGGAGAACCAGCGGATGGTCGAGCTCGCCCGCGCGATCGCGGCGAAGCCGAGGCTGCTGCTGCTCGACGAGCCCGCGTCCGGCCTGAGCACGCCGCAGCGCGAGCGGCTCAAGGAGGTGCTCCTCGCCGTCGGGGAGCTGACCGGCGTCTTCCTCGTGGAGCACGACCTCGACCTGGTCGCCTCGGTCGCCGAGAAGATCTTCGTGCTGTCGAGCGGCCGGCTGGTCTTCGAGGGCGATCCCGCCGGCTTCCGGAACTCGGAGGTGGTGACCTCATTGCTCATCGGGTTGGGCTGACGGAGCCATCGGCAGTCGGGGGTGATCAACGATTGTGAGGTAACCGGCTATGTACCGAAAACTTGGGAAACGAGGAATAGCCCGCTCGACGCTCCTCATCATGTCCGCCGCCGCCTGCCTGCTGCTGGCGGCGTGCGGGTCTTCGTCGTCCGGCGACTCGGCGAAGTCGCCGATCGTGGTCTGCGGAGACCTCGCGCTGTCCGGCGTGTACGCGCAGATCGGCGAGACGGACAACTGGGGCGCGACGGCGTTCTTCAAGCACGTCAACGCCACCGGCGGGATCCTCGGCCACCAGGTGAAGTACAAGGTGGTGAACAACCAGTCGAACCCCGCGCAGGCGGCGCTGATCGCGAAGAAGTGCATCCTGGAGGACCACGCCAAGTTCATCGTGGGGCCCGAGTCCGGCGCCGACACGGCCAGCGCGCTGCCGATCGCGATCGCCTACAAGACCATCCTCATCAGCCTCTCGTCGGGCTGGCAGACCAACGGGTATCCCAAGAGCCAGCTGAACTCGTGGGGATTCCCCGGCTTCTACGACGTCTTCTACGAGGACAACCTGGCCGCGGTGCAGAAGCTGATCGTGCCCAGGCACTATCAGCGGGTCGCCCTGATCCAGGACAACTGCGGGCCGGTCTGCCTCGCCAACAAGCCCGCCGTGCAGCAGCTGGCCGGCCAGTACGGCTTCCAGCACGTGGCCACGCAGACCGTCGAACCCGGCGCGACGAACGTCACCCCGCAGGTGCTCGCGCTGCTCGCCGCCAAACCGCAGATCATCCTGCTCGGCCTCGTCCCGGGGACCGACTCGATCACCGCGATCCGGGCGATCCGCGCGCAGGACCCGGAGATCCCGATCGCCGAGTGCTCGGCCTGCGAGCTGCCGAGCTTCATCGCGGCGGTCGGCGGGCCCAAGGTGATGCACAACGTCTACGTGCTCGGCTCGATGCAGCACTGGCTGGCGGCCGCCGAGCAGGGGACGACGCCTGAGGCCAAGGAGACGGCCGCCGGCCTGCGTGAGTACCTCGCCGGGCTGCGGGCCGCCGGCTTCACCAGCGAGAACCAGCTCGACAACAGCCAGGAAGGCTGGGACGCGGGGCTTGAGATCGCCTGGGCGCTGAAGACGGCGGGCACGACGGACGAGACCAAGGTGATGCACCAGCTCCAGCACCTGAACATCAACACGCTGGGCATCCTGTGGAACCGCACGCCGTCCAACTACCTGGGCATCAAGAAGGTCATGGCGGCGATGGAGATCATCAAGCCGGACGGGACCACGGCGCTCTACAACGGTGGATAGTGGAGGTAATGGGCGAGCGGGCGTCACCCGCCGAGGGTGGCGCCCTGCCCGAGCGGGCCCACCGTGCGCGCGTAGACCGACAGCCAGCCGCACCCGGCCGGCGGCTCGGGCGCCGGCAGCCGCGACCGCCGCTCGGCCAGCTCGGCCTCGGGCACATCGAGCTCGATCGTGCGGGCGTCCACGTCGACGCTGATGATGTCGCCGTCCCTGACCAGCCCGAGCGGGCCGCCCACCGCGCCTTCCGGGTTGACCTCGGCCACGACGAGGCCCTTGTTCACCAGGCCCGACATCTGCCCGTCGGTGACGACGGCAACCTGGTCGCCGAGGCCGGCGCCGTCGAGGGCGAACACGAACGCGGAGGTCAGGCCCATGCCCGGGGCTCCGCGCAGGCCAAGGCCGGTGAGCACCACGACCTGGCCCGGCCGTACCTCGCCGGCGCCGATGGCGGCCAGCCCCTCGTCGCGGGAGCGGAAGACCTTGGCCGGGCCGCTGAACCGGCGCACCCCGTCGTCGGCCACCGTGCGCTTGACCACGGCGCCGCCCGGCGCCAGCGACCCGCGCATGACGACGATGCCGGGGTGGCGGGCGAACGGGTCAGCGAGCGGGCGGATCACCTCGGGGTCCACCGCGGTGATGGCCGAGACGACCTCGCCGATCGCCGGGCCGGCCACCGTCGGCTGCGCGAGATCGAGCATCGGGCGCAGCCGGTGCAGCAGGCCGAGCGCGCCGCCGGCCGCCTCGAACTCCTCGATGCGCCGGTCGCCGTTGGGTTTGACCGCGGCGAGCAGCGGCACCCGCGGCGCCAGCTCCTCGAACAGCGCGTACACGTCCACGTCGCAGCCGGCCTCGACGGCCACCGCCTGCAGATGCTTCAGAGTGTTGACCGAGCCGCTGATCGCGAGGATCGCGGTGACCGCGTTGCGGAAGGCCCCGGCACGCAGGATGCCGCGCGGCCTGACCTCCTCGGCGACCAGGTCGACGATGCGCCGCCCGGCCGCGGCGACGCACTGCCACATCTTCTCGCCGCCCGCGAGCACCGGGGTGCTGCCGGGCAGGGCCATGCCGAGCGCCTCGGCGGCGATGTGCATGGAGTTCGCGGTGCCCATGCCGGCGCAGACGCCGGGGCCGCCGACCGCGCAGCGGCTCATCTCGCCCAGCTCCTCGACGGTCATCCTGCCCGTGGCGACATGGCCGGCGTAGCGGAACACGTCCTCGAAGTCGACGTGTTCGCCGCGGTAGGTGCCGGACGGCTGGTACCCGCAGGCCACGATGATCGTCGGGAGGTCGAGCCTGGCGGCGGCCATCAGGTGGGCGGGCGTGGTCTTGTCGCAGGACGACAGGCACACCATCCCGTCGAGGAGCGCGCCTTCGACCGCCACCTCGATGTCGTTGACGATCAGGTCCCGGCTGGGCAGGATGTACCGCCCCGCCTGGCCGGCACTGGTGATCGCGTCGCTGGGCGCGGCCGTGCGGACCTCGAACGCGATGCCGCCCGCGTCGTGGATCGCCTCCTTCAGCGGCCCGACGATGCCGTCGAGATGGCTGAAGCAGCTCGCCAGGCCGGACGAGCTGTTGACGATGGCGATCTTCGGTTTCTCCATGTCCTCGGGGGTCAGCCCGAGCGCCGTCCACTGCGCGCTGCGCATGGCCCACCGGGTCGTGCCGGGCTCGAAGTTGCTGCGCAGCGGCCGGCGGCCGGCCGCGGCGCGCGTCACGCCACCTCCCTGCCGAGGTAGGCGCCGGCCCGTTCCAGCCGCCGCTGCAGGTCGGTCACGTCGATCGCGTCGCAGGCCACGCCGGCGCCGAGCGCGATGCCGGCCGCGGTGCCGGCCGCCTCGCCCATGGCGAAGCACGGCCCGGTGACCCTCGCCGCGGACTGGGCGTCATGGGTCATCGACGCGCACCTGCCGATCACGTAGAGGTTGGCGACCCGGTCCGGCAGCATCATCCGGAACGGAAGCTGGTTGAAGCCGCGCGGGTTCTCGCCGCGCTGCCACCGGAACTCGACCGACCCGGCCACATGCGACTCGACCGGCCAGCCGTTGACCCCGACCGTGTCGGGGAAGTCGGCGCAGTCGAGGACGTCGTCCTCGGTCAGCCGGTAGCGGCCGATGATGCGTCGCGTCTCTCTGATCCCGATCTGCGGCGCGATGTCCACGATGTAGGAATCGCCGAACCCGGGGGTGTTGTCCCTGATGAACGTGAACGCGTCCAGAGCCTGCCGGCGCCCCTGCAGCTCGCCGTGGGTGAGCTCGTCCACGTCCGTACCGTCGACGGCGCTGCCGTCCGGATTGCTCAACTGGGTGAGGTTGGCGCGCCACTCGAGCGGGTTGCGCTGCGGCCGCACGATCGGCTTCTTGCGCGGGAAGGAATGCGTGCCGGCGCGCTCGGCGGCGTTCATGAGCCGCTCGACCGTACGCCACGGCGCGTCCCCGGCGGCCTCGGCGTCCACCCCGTTGATCCGGAACATCAGTGACGGGTAGAGCATCCCGTGCAGGCCAGGTGACTTCTCGAACGGCGCCCCGGCCCACGCGGCCACGTCGGCGTCCCCCGAGGCGTCGATGAAGATCCGCCCGCGCACCGCCGCGCGGCCGGACTTGGACTCGATCAGCACCGCGTCGATGGTGTCGTCGTGGCGTGGCGGCGCGGACATCACCACGCCGACCGCGAGGGTGTGCAGCAGCAGCCTGGCGCCCGAGCCGACCACCAGCTCGTCTGCGGCGATCTTGTAGGCGGAGATGTCGAACGCCTGCGCCTGGATGCCGTCGTTGATGGTCAGGTGCGGCCTGGACAGCCCGTCGAGCTTCGCCAGCCGGTCGAGCAGCTCGTCGGCCAGGCCGTGGATGACCCGGCGGTGCTCGCCGTGCACCTTCGCGTGGAGGCCGCAGAACGTGCTGAGGCCGCCGGCGGTGCCGGCGCCGCCGAGGAAGCCGTAGCGTTCCAGCAGGATCACCGAGTGGCCGGTGCGGGCGGCGGCGGCCGCCGCCATGATGCCGGCCGGCCCGCCGCCGACGACGACCACGTCGAACTCGCCGTACACCGGCGTGCTGCGGCCGGGCTCACTGATCGTCACCGAACGGTCCACCAGGCGCTCCCTGCCGCCGGCCCTCGTCACCGGCCCTCGATCGTCCAGCAAAACACGCACGCGGCGTGCGCACGCAAGGAGTCTTCCGCCCTGTGGATATGCGCGTTGACAGCCGGACTGCCGACAAACACCCTGGGTGAACGCCGTCGACGGGCTTGTCCTCGATGGGAACCGAGGAGGCAGGGCTCGATGAACAGCAGCAAGCCGGGCCACGAGACGGGTCGCGGAGCCGGGCGCCTTCGTCGCGGTCCGGTCGCCGCGGTGATGGTGGCACTCAGCGTGGTCGTCGCCGCCTGCTCGTCGTCCGGGCCGACGGCGGGCGCGGGGAGCACGGGCGCCAGCCAGTACCTCAGCGCGGCTCAGATCAGCCAGCTCGAGTCCCTCGTGGAGCAGGCGAGCGCCGTGCCGAAGTTCGTCCCGCCCGGCCCGGCCTTCGACACGTCCAAGCTGAAGGGCAAGAAGATCTTCGCGATGCCCACAGCGAGCCAGCTCCCCGTCTGCAACCAGATCGCGGCCGACATCGTCAAGCTCGCCGGCAAGTTCGGCATGACGGGCAAGAACTTCCAGAACAGCGGCGGCCCGTCCGCCTGGATCCCCGGCATCCAGCAGGCGATCAGCCAGCACTACGACGCGATCGTGCTCGTCTGCGGCATCGATCCCAACCTGATCAAACCCCAGTTGCAGGCGGCGAAGAACGCGGGCATCGCCGTCATCGACTCCGGTCTGGGCGACACCTACGAGAACGCCACCCAGACCTCGCCGCTGGTGACCGCGCAGACCAACGTGCCCAACGGGCAGATGTTCCAGCGCTCGGTCGACGTGGCGCTGCTGGACAACCGGGCCAAGCCGTTCGACGTCTTCGTGATCACGTCGAACGACGTCCCCGACGGCGTGATCATCAACCGGGCGCTGCGGGCGGAGATCACCAAGTACTGCGCCAAGTGCAAGATCACCTCCACCGACATCCCCGTGCCCGACTGGGGCACGAAGGTGCAGTCCGCGGTCAGCTCGGCGCTGTTGCGCAACCCCAACATCAAGGCGGTCATCCCGATCTTCGACGGCGAGGTGCCGCCGGCGGCTGCCGGCCTCCGCTCCACCGGCCGCCGCGACGTCAAGCTGTACGGGTGCTACGGCGGCACGCCGGAGTACATCCTGCAGATGGGCAAGGGCCTGCCGATGGGCTCGGACGTGGGCCCGACCGCGTTGTGGCGGGCCTACGCCACGATGGACCAGACGCTGCGGGTGCTCAGCGGCACCAAGCCGGTGTCGCCGGACAAGGCGGGCGACCCGTCCAGGCTCTTCACGATCAAGAACTACACGGAGGCCGCGAAGCCGAACAACGGCTTCGGCACCGAGTTCGTCACCGGCTACGAGAAGCTCTGGGGCATCGGCTGACGATGGACCCGGCGACCACCCCCGGGGCCGGCACGGCGCCGGTGCTCGACCTGCGGCACGTAACCATGCGGTTCGGGTCGTTCCGCGCGCTCAAGGACGTCGACTTCCTGGTCGACCCCGGCGAGATCGTGGCCCTGCTGGGCGAGAACGGATCGGGCAAGTCCACCCTGGTGAAGGTGCTGGCCGGGGTGAACGCGCCAGAAGCGGGCGCCGAGCTTTATCTGGGCGGCCGCCAGGTCCCGCTTCCCCTCGCCCCGGGCCAGTTCCGCGACCTGGGCCTGAGCTTCGTCCACCAGGATCTGGGCCTGGCCAGGTCCCTGACCGTGGCCGAGAACCTGGTGGTGGCCGAGGCCGGCAGCGTCCGTTCCCGGCGCCCGATCAACTGGCGCGCCGAGCACAGGAAGATCCGCGACCTGCTGGACTCCTACCGGGTCGACATCGACCCGGCGACGGTCATCGACCGGCTTCCCCCGGTCGGCCAGGCGCTGGTGGCCATCGTGCGCGCCGCCGAGGAACTGCGGGCCTACCGGCTGCGCGGCGACGTGGCGCACTCCATCCTCTTCCTGGACGAGCCCACCGTGTTCCTGCCGGAAAGCGAGGTCGAGTTCCTCTTCGACCTGGTCAGGACCGTCGTGCGGGAAGGGGCCAGCGTGGTCTTCATCTCCCACGACCTGTCGGCCGTCCGCACCGTCTGCGACCGGGCCGTGGTGCTGCGCGACGGGGCGGTGGTGGGGCGGACGGCGCTCGCCGGCGTCAGCGACGAGCGGCTGGTCGAGCTCATCGTCGGCTCCGGCACCGGCAAGCGGGTCGGCTACAGCCACCGGCGGGACGCCGCGGCGGTGCCGGCGGCGCGGCGGCCGCTGTGCGAGGTCAGGGGGCTGCGGGGCGGTCGGGTCGCCGACGTGAGCCTGGACGTCAGGGCCACCGAGATCGTCGGTTTGGCCGGCCTGCTCGGCTCGGGCGCCGAAGACGTCCCCTACCTGCTGTTCGGGTCGGCCGCCGGCGCGGCGGGCCGCATGACGGTGGGCGGCTGGACCGCCTCCGTGCCGCGGCTGAAGCCGTTCGAGGCGGTGCACAGGAAGGTGGCCCTGGTGCCGGCCGACCGCAGGCGCGACGGCATCGCCCCTGCGCTCACCGTGGCCGAGAACGCCACCATCCTGGTCAACCACGAGCACACCTCCTTCGGGCGGCTGCGGCTGCGCCGGCTCAGGAGGCTGGTGCGCGACCTGCTGGACAGGTTCGACGTGCG
The DNA here is from genome assembly GCA_036378315.1 of Streptosporangiaceae bacterium. Lineage (GTDB taxonomy): Bacteria > Actinomycetota > Actinomycetes > Streptosporangiales > Streptosporangiaceae > CALAED01. The sequence continues at coordinate 18,221 of DASUWU010000018.1, forward strand.
GCCGCGCGACCCGGGCGCGGCGACCTGGCAGCTCAGCGGCGGCAACCAGCAGCGGGTGGTGCTGGCCAAGTGGCTGGAGATCGGGCCGAAGCTGCTGTTGCTGCACGAGCCGACGCAGGGCGTGGACGTCGCGGCGCGGGCGCAGATCTACCGGATGGTGCGCACTGCGACGGACGGCGGCATGGCCACCCTGTGGGTCTCCAGCGACTTCGAGGAGCTCGCCGCCGTCTGCGACCGCGTGATCATCATGGCCGGCGGGCTGGTCAGGGCCGAGCTGTCCGGCGACGAGCTGACCGAGGACGCGATCAGCTCGGCGGTCTACTACTACTCGACCGACGCGGCGTCGGTGCTGGCCGAAGAGGCCGCCGCGGTCGGCGGGGAAGGCGCGCCGAGAATGGAGGGACGCCATGTCGACGGCTGAGACCGCCACCGACACGAGCGGAGCCGGCGGCGGCCAGCGGCCAGGGGCCCCGCTTGCGGCGCGCGGCGGCGGGATCGCGGTCCTGGCCGAACGGGCCGCGCTGCCCGTCGCCTGGATCGTGCTGATCATCATCTACTCCATCACCAGCCCGGGCCTGTTCCTGACCTGGTCCAACATCTCGAACATCCTCGGCTCGCAGGCCGTCCTCTTCGTGCTGGCGCTGGCCGCGCTCATGCCCTCCTTCACCGGCGACTTCGACCTGTCCCTGGGCGGCGTGATGGGCCTCACCGCGATGGTGGTCGGGGTGCTGAACACCCGGCACGGCGTCGGCATCCTGCCCGCCTGCCTGATCGCGGTGGCCGTCGCCGTGGTCGCCGGCTGCCTCAATGGCTTCTTCGTGGTCACCTGCGACACCAACGCGCTGATCGTGACCCTCGGCATGGGCAGCGTCTTCACCGGGCTGATCTACTTCCTGGCCGGATCGAACACGATCACGGGGATCGGCGAGTCGCTGTCCACGTACACCTTCACCACGAAGATGCTCGGCATACCGGTCGAGTTCTACTACGGCCTCGCCCTCATGATGCTCGTCTGGTATGTGTCCACGTTCACCCCGCTCGGCCTGCGTGCCCTGTTCGTGGGCCAGTCCCGCGACGTGGCCAGGCTCAGCGGCATCAGGGTGGCGCGGATCCGGTGGGGCGGCTTCGTCCTCGGCGGCCTGGTCGCCGGTCTGGCCGGCATCCTGTTCGTCGGCACCACGGGCTCGGCCGACCCGACGGCGAGCGCCCCCTACCTGCTGCCGGCCTACGCGGCCGTCTTCCTTGGCGCCACCACGCTCAAACCGGGACGGTTCAACGCCCTGGGGGTGGGGATCGCCGTCTACTTCCTCGCCACGGGCGTCAACGGGCTGCAACTGCACGGCGCCGCCAACTACGTCCAGCAGCTCTTCTACGGCGCCGCCCTGATCGCCGCCGTCGTGCTGTCCCGCCAGCTCCGCCGGAGGGCGTGACCGGTCGCCCCTCAGCGCCCCCGCCACGGCAGGGCGGGGGCGCGCGAATAACGCGGGCTATTCGTATACAGTTCTTTCACCGATGTTCCCGGGCCTTTATTGACAGATTTTCTGACGTGAGTCAGTATTTGAGAAACTTTGCCCTATATCGGCGGTCCGGAATTATCGAGAATATCTGGACCGGAAACCTCTTTACCGCGCCCGCAGCGGATTCGCGCTGCTGTCATGGAGGTCCGGGCAGTGACTGCCAGCAACGAAGTACCCATGCTCACCGACGCCGCGATCGCCCGTCTGGACGCGACCGAGGACGCCCTGCTCGCACCGGTACGGGGCGAGGATCGCCGGCGTTCCCTGCCGAGGGAGCACTTCCAGAAGAGGCCGAGCAGGTTCGCAGGGAAGTTCCTGAGCTCGCTCGCCCTGATCGCGGCGGGCTGGGCGGCGGTCGCCTGGGGCCCCGGATGGGTCGCGATCGTCACCGTCGTCCCGCTCGGGCTCGCCTACGCCCATCTGATCGAACTCCAGCACGAGTGCCTGCACGAGCACGCGTTCCGCCGGCGCGGACTGAACAGGTTGTGCGGGGTGATCTGCGGACTCTTCATGCTCAGCTCCTTCTGGCACTACAAGCACGACCATCTGCGTCACCACGCCTTCCTGGGAACCCCGCAGAACAGGGAGTTCTTCAACTACCGGTTCCGCGATCTGCACCGGTGGAAGGGCATCGGCTTCCTGCGCGCCGCGTACAACCTCGGTCGCTACGGGAACGTCGGCGCCGACGTCGTCCGCTCCTACGCCGGCCGTCCGCTCCGCGGCGTTCCGCGTCCGCTGGACGCGGCGAAGATCCGCGGTGAGTACCGGCTGCTCGGCCTGGCGGTCGTCGCGGCCCTGGCGTACACCTTCCTGACCGGCGACCTCGTGTTCGTGCTCGCCTGGCTGCTGCCGGCCGTCCTCGTCGCCGAGCCCGCCCACTTCATGATCGAGCTACCGGAGCACTTCGGCCTCAACACCCAGACCGACGCCAACGTGCTGACCAACACGCGGACCATCAACGCGTCGCGGTTCGCGCAGTGGTACACGAACTACAACAACCTGCACACCGCGCATCACTACCACCAGGGTGTGCCGATGGCCCAGATCACCCGGCTCCACACCTTGATCGCCGATCGGGTGGTCCCGGTCGAGACCTCGTACTGGTCGTTCTACCGCAAGGTGTTCACCGGCGAGATCCGCTACCGGAACCTGGCCGAGACCCCGATGACCCGATGAGCGGCACCGCGGTCCCGTCCAGCCGTCAGGAAGCCGGTGCCGTCCCGGTGGTGACGACCAGGCCGGTCGAGGAATCGGACGTGGAGACCATCGTCCGCATGGTGCACGACCTGGCGGCCTACGAACGGTCGGCGCACGAATGCCGGCTGACGGCACGGCAGCTGTCCGACGCGCTGTTCTCGGAACGGCCGGCGCTGTTCGGCCACGTCGCCGAGATCGACGGAGCCGTCGTCGGGTTCGTGGTCTGGTTCCTGAACTTCTCCACCTGGACCGGCACGCACGGCGTCTACGGCGAGGACATGTTCGTCCTGCCGGAACACCGGCGGCACGGCGTGGGGCGGGCGCTGTTCCGCGAGATGGCGGCCGAGTGCGTACGCCGTGGATACGGCCGGCTGGAGTTCGCCACCCTCGACTGGAACGAGCCCACGATCGCCTTCACCGCCTCGCTCGGCGCCGAGCCGCTCGACGAATGGACCACGTACCGGATCAGCGGGGAGGCGCTGCTGCGGCTCGGCGAGAAGGACGGTGTGGAAGCGGACCCCGCGGCCGAGACGTGATGGGTCCGTGGCGGGTGCTCCAGGTCGGGTGCGGGCCGAGCGGCGTCAGCCTGCTCAGGCAGTTGCTGCCCAGGCTCGCCCTGGCCGGTGCCGAGGTGCGGATGGACGTCTGCGATCCGGCCGTCATGGGCCCCGGGCTGGCGTTCTCCACGCCGTACGACCTGCACCTGCTGAACGTCAGGACGGACCTCATGAGCCTGGCCCCTGACGACAAGAGAGAGTTCGCCCGCTGGTGGGCCGGCCGCGGCGAAGCCGCCGGCGCCTTGGACGACTACCCGCCGCGCCGGCTGTTCGGGGACTACGCCAAGGCCGTGCTCGCTGAGACCCTGCGCACCGCGCGCGCTGCCGGGCAGCGGGTGGAGCTGTCGACAGAACGGGCCGTCGCGCTGTGGCCGGCGGGCGCCGGCGGGTGGTGCTGCCGCTTCTCGTCCGGGCGGTCGGCGGCCTACCACGCGGTGGTCCTCGCGCTGGGACACCTTCCGTCCCGCCGCTACGGCCCGGCGGAAGGCGGCCCGTCCTTCCTGGGATCTCCCTGGGGGCCCCTGGACGTGCCCGCCGGCCACACGGTCGGGATCGTCGGCACCAGGCTCACCGGCATCGACGCGGCGCTGGCGCTGCGCGAGCGCGGGCACACCGGCCGGATCGTCATGGCGTCCAGGTCGGGGCGCCTGCCCGGCGTCAAGGGTCGCGTCGTGCCCCCGCGGCTGCGCCTGCTGCCGGAGTTCGTCGGCGGCCACCGCACGGGCACGGCGACGCTCCGGCAGGTCGCCGAGGTGATCGGCCGGGAGATCGAGTCCGCCGAGGAACGGCCGATCGACTGGACCGCCGTCCTGCACCCGCCGCCGACCACGCCCGCGGAACTACGCCGTGACCTGGAGTCGGCCGACTCACCGGCGCAGTCGGTGTTGGCCGCCATCGTCCGGTGGGTTCCCGAGCTGTGGCGGATCCTCGACCTTCGAGGACGCGACCTGTTCATGAGCTCCTATCTGTCCCTGTGGGCGGGGCGCATCGCCTCGTTCCCGGCGATCACGGCCGGGCGGCTGCTGGCGATGATGGACTCCGGGCAGCTCACGGTCCGCGGCGCGCTGGCCACGGTCGAACCCGCGGGTGCGCGGCACCGGATGCGCTTCGACGACGGCCGCCGGCTGGACGCCGACGTCATCATCAACGCGACCGGCCCGGGGTACGGGCCGGGCTCCCTGGCCGCCAACCCGTTGACGGCACACCTGCTCCGGACGGGCCTGGCCGCGCCGCACCGGCACGGCGGCATCGAGGTGGACCTCCGCACGCTCGAGGCGACGGACGCGCGCGGACGGCTCGCCAAAGGTCTGTACGTCATCGGCGACCTGACCCGCGGCGAGTTCCTGGCCACCAACGCCGTCGAGAACACCGTACGGCAGTCCGTCCAGCTGGCCGAGGTGGTGACCCGCCGGCTCGCGCACGGACCGCCGCCGCGAGCCTGATCTCATTATGTGAACGCTTTCTGGCCGAGCGGCGGACGCGCGTGGTTTCATGCCGGGAGTCATCATGGATGCCAGGGCAGATGCGGACACGGCCATGTCGCCGGCTGCCCGGCTGGATCGCCTGCCGGTCAGCCGCTGGCACTGGGCACTGATCGTTGTTGTCGGGCTCGGCACCTTCTTCGACCTGTACGAGATCTTCCTCGGCGGAGTGCTCGGCGCCGTCCTCACCGAGCAGTGGGGGCTCGACACCACAGGCAAGGCACTGGTCATCGCCTCGGCGTTCATGGGCATGTTCGTCGGCGCGATCGTCTTCGGCCTCGCCGCCGACCGGTTCGGCCGGCGCCGCAT
>DASUWU010000019.1:0-16124 GCA_036378315.1 Streptosporangiaceae bacterium
AGTGGTGCGGGGATGGTGCGGGTGTCGGCGCCGACGTCCAGGACGATGCTGGGGGCGTTGAGGGGTCCGTCCAGCACCTGGGTGCGCAGGTAGGAGGCCAGGCCGCCTGGCCCGGACAGTGCCTCGATCGCCCACCGCAGCATGGTTTCCTGCAGCCGCACGAAGCCCGCCGCCGCCCCGGCCCCTGGCTCGGCGGCGCCGCCACCGTCGTCGCTGTTGAGGTGGCCGCTGTCCTGACCGTTGTCGCAGTCGTGCCCGCTGGCGTGACCGCTGCCGTCGCTGCGGCCGGATGCCTGGCAGGTGTCGGTGTCTGGGTCGGGCACGCGACCAGTGGGTGTGGCTCGGCCGGGCAGGCCGTGCGGAGCTTGGGCGGGCGTGCCTGATCCGGCCGGGCGGTCATGCCCAGGTCGGTCATGCCCAGGTCGGGTGGGGGATCGCAGGTTGTGGGCGCGCAGCCAGGTGGTGGTCATGGCGGCGAGCGCGTCACGGTCGACGGCGGCGACGACGGTGGGGGTCAGGACGGAATCACAGCCGAGCGCCGCGGCGAGGTTGCCGCTGATGGGTCCGACGCCGGCCAGCGACGCGCCGGCATCCAGCCCTGGCGCCGCGGGCCGGAAGGGCAGGCCGAAGCCGGGGCCGTCGAAGCTGGTGCCGTCATCGCCGGGTCGGTCCAAGCCGGTGCCGTCCAAGCCAGGGTCGTCCAGGCTGGGGCCGTCGTAGCCGGGGTCGTCCAGGCTGGGGTCTTCCGGCCGGTCAGGTGATGGCCGGAGTGTGCCCGGCGGGGCTGGCCGGATCGGAGGGGTACCTGCCTCGAACAGGCGTCCCCCCAACGGGTGTGCCTGAAGGCGGCCCGCTGGGTCGGCGATATGGAGGCTCGGCTCGTCCGCGCACGTGTGTCGGCGGTCCGCGGTGTGGCGGTCCGCGGTACGGCGGTCCGCGGTGGGGAGGTCCGCGGTGTGGCGGTCGGCGGATTGGTGGTCCGTGGCGGGGAGGCCCTCGGCGCGGCGGTCGGCGGGGAGGTCCGGGGCGGGGAAGCCCGCGGCGTTGGTGTTCGGGGGGTGGGGTGAGGGGTTGGCGAGGAGGTCTTGGGTGGTGGCGCCGTTGATGCGGCGGGTGGTCAGTTCGGTCGTGCGTTGGGTGATCCAGGCGTCTTCGGCTTGTTGGGCGCCGGGCAGGGCGCGCAGAGTGGCCAGGTCGATGTCGACTTTGAGGTGGGGTTTGGCGCCGCCGCGTTCGGGCAGCAGGTCGGAGGCCAGGAGGCGGCGCAGCGCTTCGGCGAGGGCGTCGTGGCGGCGTTGCCGGGCGGTGCGGTCGTCTTCGGGGCCGGCCTTGACCGCCAAGGCGTCGATCACCGTCTGGGTCAACGCCGTGGCTTCGGCGTCAAGGTCGCCGTTCAGCCGCCCCACACCGCCGATCGTCTTCGACAACGTCAGGCCGCGGTCGGCGTGCGCGGCCGCCTCGTCGCGTTCGACCCCGCCGGGCGACAGCCGCCGCTGCGCCGCGACCGCCACCTTTTCCAGATCCTCCACCATTGCCCCGGACGCCGCCGCCTGCACCAGGATCTCTTCCACCGCGTCCCGATCGGCGGGGTCGAACCGGCCGACCGCCTCCCCGATCCACCGCGCATACGACGGGGAGACCTCGCCCTCGGCCAGCGCCCCCTCAACGTGCCGGTGCTCGCGGACGCGGAAGGATGCGGCCACCATCCCGCGAGCGGCCGGCCTGGTGCACCGCCCGAACCGCGTCAGCCACGCCGCCACCGACTTTTGTCCATCTGCCGCCGCCCCGCCGGACGCCCAGAACGCGGCCACCAATCCCGCTTCCGCCGCCGCCCGTTTCGCCTCCACCCGCGCCCAGGACTTCAAACACTCCGCCTGCGTCGCCATCGGCAAGGACGGCAGATCCGCCGCGTTGAGATAGTCATAGGCGGCCTCGGCCATCGCCAACGCCTCCGCCGCGCACGACGGCGGAGAAATCGGCGATGCGGGAAAGGACACCTCAACACCTCGCGCAGGAGAAACGCCGGCAGGGCCCACGCTCAACCGAATGGCGTGAATGGTCCGATGGATTTCACCAGCGGGCTCCTGTTGGAGCTGTGAATACTTTACCGCACATGCGTTCGAAAGACAAGCCATTTTGCCGGCTGGTTGGCCAGTCTGGGCATGGGGTTAATTCGATGATAATGATAGTAAATCAGGGCATTCATCCACATTCGTTGGCTGAGCCGGAGAAGGTCCTATATCGGGCGAAGCCGGAGCAAAGAAGCGCTGCAACGGGCCAGCAGGGTTAAACGCGCCGGAGCGGCCGTGCGGACTACATACGCGTGGCTGGGGTCCTGCCGGAGTGGGCCGACGCCGCGTTCGCGTGGTCGGGAGCCGGTAGGAAGGTCGGCCCAAAGAAGATCCTCATTCGGGACGGCGCTGCTGCCGTTGTGCGGTGGCCGCCGGGCGGCGGGCGCGGCGTGGGGTTTCGGTGACGGGGAGCTGCTGGACGCCGGGTTCGAGGCGCCACCGTACGTCCGAGCGCACGCCGGCCGCGGCGAGGCGGGCGCGGGCGTTCTCGAACGCGGCGCACCACTGCTGCTCGCGCTCGGCGTCCAGGCGGCGGTCGTCGTCGCCGCGCGGCGGCTCGGTGCGCAACATCGCGGCACGGAGTTGGCTGGCATCGTCGAGCCGCATCTTGATCGCATGCTGCGGCCACTCGTCACGGGTGAGGAACACCTCGCCGTCGCGTGCGGTCATCGTCTCGAAGCCGGCGTCGACGTCGTACCCCATGTCGGCGAACGCCGTGGTAATCGTGTCGAGGACGTACCGGCGCTCCGCCTCCTCCTGCTCGCGCGCCTCCCGTTCGGCCGCCTCGCGGGCGAGCTCGGCGCGCCGCCGTTCGGTGTTCTCGTTGGCGCGCTGGACGCGCAGCCTGACCTCGGTCAGCAAGCCCTCGGCCGCGCTCGGCGTGGCGGCCTGGACGGCACGCTCGGCGGCCTCCGTCACGTGCCGGTAGTCGGCCTCGGCGGTGTCGGGCGGCAGCCGCCCGATCACCCGGGCCAACGTCTCGGCGACCTCCGTACGGCCGGCGGCGCCGGCGGCCTCGGCGTCGGTGGCGGCGTCGGCATGGGTGGCCGCCGCTTCGGCGGTGGGATCGCCGCCGACGGCGGTGGTCAGGCCGGCGGCGGGTGCCGGGAAGAGCCGTCCGGCCACGGCCTCGGCGATGCGCCCGGACAGCGCCCGTTCGGCCTCGACGATCGCGGCGCCGGTGCGCGCCGCCCATTCGGCCAGCTCCTCGGGTGACTGCGCGTCCACGGTCAACGGCTGGGGCAGCGCGGCGGGCCGGACGTCGAAGCGTTCCTCGGCCGCCCGCTGCGACTCGGCGAGCGCCATGATCCTGGCGTTGGCGTCGAGCACATCACGCACCGCCCGGTCGAACCGTTCGAGCTCGTCCAGCTCGCCCCGCCTGGCCGCCGCCCGTGCCGCGGCGAACCTGGCGAGCGCCTCGGCCCCGGCCGCCCCGATCTCGGCCGCGTGGCCGAGCGCCCGGTTCAGCCCCAAGGTCATGATCACCGCGGCGTCCAGCGCGATGTCGGCCTCGACGCCGCTGCTCATGGCTCATTCACCCTTCTCGCTCGCTGCGTGGACGGCTTCGTTCCTCGGCCGGCCACTCCGCTCGCTCGGCGGGATCGGTCGCGGCTCATGCCGCCCCGCCTTCCGTTGCGTCGATGATCTGCCGCCGCGCCCCGTCGTGCGACCGCCGCCACCGGTGCTGCCGTACGCCCGCCGCGATCACGTGGGCGACGGGGACGACCACGATGAGCAGCAGCCACAACGCCCGCGAGATCGACAGCAGCGCGGGCAACAGGACGGTCAGCGAGAAGAGGGCGATCAGCCCGGCGGCCGGCAGCAGGCAGCCCACCCCGCGCCCGCCGCCCCGCCGCCCCGCCGCCGGACCGCCGCGCGCCCGCCGCGCCGTGCCCGACAGCCCGCGGCCGGCGAGGCCGAGCGCCTTGGCCAGCCACGACCAGGGCCCGACGGCCAGGTAGTCGCGGCCCTGACGGGCGGCGAGCACGATCTCGCAACCGACCTGCACCGCCCAGGCGACCGCCGACAGCGCCGCGAAGAACCCCACGCCGTAGACCCCGGCGTTAGCCGCGGCGCTCCCGCGCTCAACGCTCACGCCGGTGCCGACCAGCCAGCTCCCGGCGAGCCAGACGGCGAGGACGGGGAGCATCCAGAGCACGGCGCGGGCGATGGCCGCCGGCCGCCCGGCCAGGCGAGCCCGCTCGCGCTCCGCCCAGTGACGTTCGAAGTCGGCGGCCCGCTGCCGCTCGGCGTCGCGCCGGCGTACGGAGCTTTCCGCCTCGAGCGTGGCGTCGGGCGCGGTGCGGATGACGGCCAGCAGGCGAAGCGGGTCGCCCTGGGCGCTTTCGGCCAGCCAGGCGTACCACGGCACCGGCTCGCGCACCGAGGCGCCGGCTCGCGGGGCGGCGTGGGACAGCATGGCCGTGGTCTCGACCGGCTTGGCGGCCAGCGCGAGCAGGGTGAGCAGGATGAGCGGAGGCTCGTCGCGGCCGGGGGCTCCGGCGTCGGGCAGCCTGGACGCCACCGGCTCGGGGAGCCTGGTGCGCAGCCACCCGGCCAGGTCGTTCCATGCGGCGACGTGGCCGCGCCAGCGGGCGCCGACCTCGGCGAGCTCGTCGTGGCCGTGGAACCCGGCAAGCACCGGCAGTAGATCATGGTCCCAGAGCGCCCGGCCGATGAGGCACGCCGTGCGGTGGTCGGGATGCGGTGCCTCGTTGGCGAGCGCCGCAAGGCCCGGCAGGTCGTCGAGGGTGACCCGCCGGCCGAGGTAGTGGGGCGGCAGCGACGGGTCGAGCCAGCGCACGAGGTGGAGCAGCTTCACGTCGGGGGGGCGCTGCCCTGTGAGGTGGGTGTCGACGAGCTCGATACGGCCGTCGTCGAACCGCGCGATCTGGGCCAGCCAGTCGCGCAGCGTGCGGAATGCCTCGCCGGACTCGCCGCGGCCGAAGAAGAAGCGGGCCGCCTGGTCCCAGTGCTCGACGAGGGCGGCGGCCAGCTCGGCGCGGCCGGTGTAGCGGCGGCCGGCGAACGGCAGCCCCTGGCCGGCCTGGCCCGCGGCGCCCGGCGCGGCGGCGGTGCCGGCGGGCGGGCCAGGCGACGCTGAGGAACCGGACGCGGCCGGCGTGCCGCCTGCCCGGGCGGCGGGTGCGGCGGGCTCCACCGCGACCGGCGGACTGGCGCCGTCCTGCCAGGCGGCCACCTCGGCGCCGGTCCAGCGGCGCCGCGGATCGCGGGCCAGCAGGCCCTGGCAGAGCAGCCGCAGCCGCACGTCGGCGATGTCGTCGTTGTCGATCGGGCGGGTGGCGAGGTGATCGACCACGGCGGTCTCGCTCATCCCGGCGAACGGCGGCCGCCCGGTCGCCAGCTCGCGCACGATCATGCCGAGCGACCACCAGTCGCGGGCCGGTGAGACCTGCCCGGACAGCGACTCGGGCGCGGCGTAGGCCAGGGTGCGCGAGGAGGAGGCGAAGACCATGCTCTGCTCGATCACCTTGCTCAGCCCGAAGTCGGTGATGACCAGCCGCAGCGGCTGCTCGCCCGCGACCAGGACGTTTTCCGGCTTGAGGTCGCGGTGCACGATGCCCGCGCGGTGCAGGTGGTCGAGCCCGGCGACGAGCTGGGCGACCATCTCGGTGACCTGGCCGGGCACGAACCCGGTGGCCGGGATGAGGGCGCGCAGGTTGCCCGCCGGGGCGTACTCCATGACCTCGTAGTCGCGGTCGTCGGCGCGTCCGGTCTCAAGGATCCGCACGACGTGCGGCGAGGCGAGCATCGGCAGCTTCTGCCAGACCTCGCGGTCGGCCCCGTACCCCCGCCGGTAGATTTTCACGACATGGTCGATGCCGCGCGCGTCCCGTACCCGCAGTAGATCGGACTCGGCGCCCTGGACGGGCAGCTCGCCGACGACCTGGAACCGGCCGGCCAGCGCGCTCGGCAGCCGGATCAGCGCCCCGCCGGCCGCCGGTGCCGGCGGCACGTTCATGTCGCGGCGCGTCTCGCCCGGTCGGGCGGGGCGGCGGTCGGCGTTGGTGACGCCGGGATCCCGCCGCGTTTCGAACTCGGCCACAGCCCGCCTCGCGCCTCGCTCGTTCGGAATATCGGTGGTGACTTCAGGTGTGATGTGGTGCGGTCGAAGCGAGCCTAACCCGCCGGGTCAGGCGGTGGTGGTGTCGAAGACGCCGCGGAACCGCCGGTTGGCGAGAACGGGGATCGTGCCGCGCGCGGACCGTACCTCATCGGCGTCGATCTCGGCGATCAGCAGCCCTGGCTCTGCGCCCAGCCGGCCGCGCACCTCGCCGTACGGAGTGACCACCATGCTGTGCCCGACCCCGCTCGGCGCCCTGCCGATCGGCTCGCGGCCGACCGTCAGCGGGTCGGCCTGCCCGCAGGCGAGCATCCAGCTCGTGCTGTCGAGCGCGCGCGCCCGGACGAGCACCTCCCATTGCTCGACCTTGCCGGGGCCGGCGCCCCAGGACGCGGGCAGGATCACGGCCACCGCGCCGTCGTCAGCCAGTCGCAGGAACAGATCGGGAAATCGTACGTCGTAGCAGGTCGCCACGCCCAGCGTGAGGCCGTCGAGCTCGACGGTCACGGGCCGGTGGCCGGGCGCGACGGTGGCGGACTCGGCGAAGCCGAACGCGTCAAAGAGGTGGATCTTGTCGTAGTGGGCGTCCACGCCGGGGCCGGTGATCAGGAGCGTGTTGGTCACCCGGCCGTTCAGCGCCGGGGTGAACATGCCGGCGACGACCACCACCCCGGCCTGGCGGGCGATGGCGCGTACGGCCGTGGCCCAGGGACCGTCGAGCGGCTCGGCGACCGGGCCGAGGGGGATCCCGAAGCACGCCATGGTCGCCTCGGGAAAGACGACCGCCCGCGCGCCGCGCGCCGCGGCGTCCTCGGTGACCGACTTGACGGTCGTGAGGTTCGTCCCGGGGTCCGGGTCGGCCACGATCTGACCCAGCGCGATCCGCATGCCTTACTCCTGGCTCCGCCTGCTCTGTCGTACGGGTGCGATCCCCCTGTCTTTCATGGTGCTGTCTTTCATGGTGCTGTCCTTCATGATGCGGAGATACTCGACGCCTTTGAAGTGGACGATGAACGCCTCCATGACCAGGCGCACGAGCACGATCTGGAGGAGCCACGCGACGGGCGAGCCCAGCATGATCAGCGCCCCCAGGAAGCCGCCGTTGTGCAGGTGCGCGACCCAGCGGCCGAAGCTCACCATCGTCAGCGCGCCCAGACTGATCAGTATCAGGGCCAGCACGTAAAAGAACTTGATCAGCTTTGGCGTGATGAGGTGGTCGAAGCTGATGTTGAAGAGCGCGCCGAAGAAGCCCCTCGTGGGCGGCGGAGGTGAGTCGTCGTCAGGCCACCCGGTGACGCCCGGGCCCGGCGGGGGTTGCCGCGTACCTCCAGGTCGCCCCTGCGGCGGAGGCCCAAGCGGTCCTTGAGGTCCTTGAGGTCCAGGGGGTCGCGGGCCTTGCGGTGGCTGCGGCGACCGCGTTCCCTGCGCGGCGCGCGGCACCTGCCCCGGCACGCCGGGCGGCGGCTGCCGTCCCGGATCACCTTGCGGTGGCTGGCCGTACGGCTGGGCGGGCTGATCCGGCTGGCCCTGCCGGTCTGGTGGGTATGTCATGGCCGCTCCTGACCGTCCGACGCCGTCCGGGGCGTACGCATATGAGCTACCCCGACCCTAGGAGCCTGCTGGGAGCCTGCTGGACAACTCGCGAGTTCCGCGGGGCCGGTCATCTCGTCGAGTGCGGCGAACAGTTCGTCGATGCGCTGGTTGAGCACGGTGCGGAGCCGGGCGGCGAGTCGGTCCCAGTCCTGCCGTGTCGGGGTTTGTTTCGGGGGGAGTGCGTCGAGGGCCTCGCGTATCTCGGCGAGGCTGAGCCCAACCTTCTGCGCTGCGCGGATCATCGCGACTCGGCACAGCACGTCGGCGAAGAAGCGCCGTTGGTTGCCGGCGACCCGCTCGCAGGGCAGCAACCCCTGGTCGGCATACCAGCGCACGGCAGATGGGGCGATCCGCATGCGTTCGGCGACCTGGCCGACGGTGAGCCCGGCGACATGCCAATCGAAGCTCATTCCTTGATCGTGTCGTGTTCCGCGCTTGCGTTCAAGTGCACTTGAACCCGTAGCGTCCGCCCTCGGAGGTTCGACGACGAATCGGACGGCGAATCGACGACAGATCGACGACGACGAATCGACGACAGATCGACGACGACAAATCGACGGGGAAAGGTGATGATCAAGGTGACTCAGAAGCCCACGATATTGGTGACGGGAGCGACCGGACGGGTCGGCGGGCAAGTGGTCGCGCAGTTGGCCGCCACCGGCGCGAAGATGCGAGCGCTGGCGCGCGATCCGGGTCGAGCATCGGTGATGCTCGGCCAGGGCGTTGAGGTCGTGGGCGGGGACCTCGCCGAGCCCGGCACGCTGACCGCCGCCCTCGACGGCGTCGCTGCGGTGTTCCTCGTCTTCCCGTCGATCGCGGCCGACGATGCGGCGCGCGGGCTCGTGTCGAAGCTGACGAAGCATGCCCGCCGGATCGTCTACCTCTCCACCTTCGGCGTTCCCGATGAGCCTGACGGGCACGCCGAGCCGGACGGGACCATCCTCGGCTCCCACGCCCATCTGGAGGGTCTGATCGCGGCCTCGGCGGCCGAGTACACGTTCGTACGCTCGAGCGGGTTCGCCGCCAATACGCTGCGCTGGGCCGAGCAGATCCGCCGATCCGACGTGCTGCGCTGGTTCCACCCCGAAGCCAGACGCGCGTTGGTGCACGAGGCCGACCTGGCCGCGGTCGGGGTACGCGCCTTGACCGAGGACGGGCACGATCGCAGGGCCTACCACGTCACCGGCCCCGAGCAGCTGACACAGGTCCAGCAACTGCATGCCATCGGCGACGCGCTCGGCCGGTCGTTGCGCTTCGAGGAGATCGACGCGGCCGGGGCCGGAGCGGAGCTGTACCCCGGCATGCCCGCCGACACCGTCGCCTCCATCATCGCGGCGCACGGCGCGATGGTGGCGCACCCGGAGCCGGTCACCGACACGTTCGAGCGACTGACCGGACGGCCCGCGCGGCCGTTCGAGCAGTGGGCCAGAGACCACGTCGCCGACTTCGCATAGCCGGCGCGATGAGCGTCCAGCCGGCAGCCTGGCCGAGGCGTCCGGACTCCCAACGACTTCGGCGACCCGCCCTTCATCAGGCGTCTCGCCCGGCGCGGCGGCGGCGCCGCGCGTCGTAGGCCGGGAGCAGGAGCAGGCCGGCCACGACCGCGGTGGTGAGGAGTGCCAGGCCGGCGGTCCAGACGGCGTGGTGCAGGCCGTCGACGAACAGCTCCCGGTCCGCGGCGGGGAGCCGCTGCCCCGAGCCGGAGCGCGGGACGCCGGCGTACACGAGTGCTCCCAGGACCGCCACGCCGAGGACCTGCCCGAGCTGACGCAGCGCGTTGTGCACCGCGGAGGCCATGCCCGCCTGGGCGGCGCCCACCGCCGACAGCGCGGTCGCGGTCATCGGGGTGAGGCACAGGCCGATGCCGAAGCCGCCCAGCGCAAGGTCCCACCAGATCCCGCCAATGCCGGTGGCCGTGCCCAGCCGCAGCAGCCCGAGGACGGCGCCACCGCCGATGACCAGCCCGGCGAGCATCGGCGGGAGGGAGCCGTACCGGCCGACCAGCCGGCCGGACGCGGGGGCGGCGAGGGCGAAGGCGACTCCGATCGCCGCCACGTCGAGTCCCGCCGTATCGGCGGGGATCCCCTGAACCTGCTGGAAGTACGCGCTCAGGTAGACGATCAGGCCGATGAAGGCGAAGAAGACGACCAGGCCCGCGATGTTGGCGGCGGCGAACGCGGGTTTCAGGAAGAGCGACACGTCGATCAGCGGCTCTGGCCTGTGGTGCTCCCAGACCACGAAGACGATCAGGATCGCGACGCCGGCGGCGAACGCCCCCACGATGACCGGCGAGCTCCATCCGAGGCGCTGGCCTTCGATGAGGCTGAACGCGACGGCCGCGACGCCGGCGGTGGTCAGCAGCGCGCCGAGGTGATCGAAGCGGTGACGCGCCGTCGTACGGGCCGCCGTGCCGGCCGCCCTACGGGTCGGCGTACGGGCCGCCGTACGGGCCGGTCGCGGGATGACGAGGGCCGACAGGACGATCAGCGCGGCGGTGAGCGGGACGTTCATCAGCAGCACCCAGCGCCAGCCGAGGCCCGCGACGACGACGCCGCCGAGCACCGGCCCGACGGCCAGCGCCAGCCCGGAGCTCGTGGACCACAGCCCGACGGCGGTCGCCCGCCGGCGTTCGTCGGGGAACGACAGCCGGATGAGGGTCAGGCTGCCCGGCACCAGGAAAGCCGGGCCCAGCCCCTGAACCACCCGGCCGGCGAGCAGCACCGGCACCGAAGGGGCGAGCCCGGCCACCAGCGAGCCCAGCCCGAACAGGGCGACCCCGCCGATGAAGGCGCCCTTCCGCCCCCACCGGTCGCCCAGGGTTCCGCCGGTCACCAGCAGGCTCGCGTAGACCAGGACGTAGGCGTCCACGACCCACTGCAGGTCCGTCGCGTCCGCCCGCAGATCGGCTCCGATGGACGGCAGCGCGACGCTGATGACGGTCGTCGACATCACCGCGAGGAAGAGCCCGCCGGCCGTGGCCAGAAGGGTCAGCCACGGCCCGGCGGGGCCCGCCCTGGACCCCCGCGCGGGCGCTGTCACGGATGTGGCGCCGGACGTGGAGACGGATGGGGAGCCGGACGTGGAGCCGGACGTGGAGCCGGACGTGGAGGAGGTCATGACGTTGACGCTAGGAAGGCCTCCTCATAACGTCCAAGTCCAGTTATGTCATGGCTTCATATCGCTGGAGGCATGAGTGGAGCTGCTGCACCTGCGCTATTTCCAGACCGTCGCACGACGTGAGCACATCAGCCGGGCCGCCGAGGAGCTGCGGGTCGCCCAGCCGTCGCTCAGCCGTACGATCTCCAGACTCGAAAACGAGCTCGGCGTTCCGCTGTTCGACCGGAACGGCCGTAGGATCCGGCTGAACCGTTTCGGCGCTCTCTTCTTGGCCCGGGTCGACCGGGTGCTCGGCGAGCTCGACGCCGCCCGGCGCGAGGTCGCCGACGCCGCCGGGCTTGAGCACGGCACCGTGTCGATCGCCGCGGAGAATCTGCAGGCATTGGCCGACCTGCTCGCCGCCTTCCTCGGGCGGCATCCCGGGGTGAACGTCCGGCTGAGCCAGTCGTCGGCGCCGGTGATGCTCCGCCGGCTCGCCGCCGGCGAGGTCGACGTCTGCGTCGCCTCACAGCCGCTCACCGGGCCGCACCTGCGGTCGGTGGAACTGCTCCGGGAGGACGTGCTCCTCGCCGTCCCCTCGAACCATCCGCTCGCCGGGAGGTCACGCGTCCGCGTCTCCGAACTCGCCGGCGAGCCGTTCGTGTCCACCCGGTCCGGCTACTGGCAGCGTGACCTGCTTGACCGCTTGTTCGCCGGCGCCGGGCTCGAACCCGCGATCGCGTGCGAGGGCGACGAGCCCGCGGCCATCCGCGGTCTGGTCAGCGCAGGGCTCGGCGTCGGGCTCCTGCCCGCCGTCGCCCGTCGGGCCACCTCGGGACCGCCGGTCGCCTGGCTGGAAATCGACGCCCCGGACTGCCACCGAGCCCTTCGGCTCGTCCGGCGCGACGACGCCTACCTGTCCGCCGCCGCCCGCCGTTTCTACGACCTCGCCACGGAGCACTTCCGCGACGGCGGCTGAGGGCGCGGCACCGTATCCGGCTCGGCCCGGCTCCACGACCGCCACCCCGGCCGATGCGCGTTTGTGCGCAGTATCACATCAACGATTGCGCGCTTGTGTGCAGTCTCACATCGCCGGTCTCGCAGGGTGGCGTGTCACGGTGCCACGCTGGTGGCGTAAGGTCGCTTCGCTAGTAGTGCGCGGTTTTGTTGCCGCCGCATGACGGCCGTAACGTGCGCGTACCAGTCACAGGAGCGCAAGAGAGATGAGCACTGCCACGGCGCCGGCCAAAGAGCGCGCCGCCATTAGGGAACGGACGCTGCGCAAGGACAACTGGCGCAACTATCCCATCGTCACGTTGGTGGCCTTCACGGCGTGGCTGGTGTACGGACTCGTCCGCGTGTTCATGGGCGCGGACTTCTTCGTACCGCAGTACCACTACCTGACGCCGTTCTACTCGCCATGCCTCAACGACGCGTGCGGTCAGGCGGCCGAGTTCGGCACGTTCCTGCCGAAGGCAACGCCATTCTTCATTCCGTTCGCGGCGATCTCGCTGCCGTTGCTGCTGCTCTTCAGGCTCACCTGCTACTACTACCGCAAGGCCTACTACCGGGCGTACTGGGCGGCGCCGCCGGCCTGCGCCGTACGGGAGCCGCACAAGTCCTACACGGGCGAGCGGCGATTCCCGCTCATCGGCCAGAACCTGCACCGCTATTTCTGGGCCGCCGCCTTCCTCATTTCGCTGATCAACACGTGGGACGCGATCCGCGCGTTCCACGGCAAGGACGGCGGCTTCGGCATCGGTCTCGGCACCGTCATCCTCGTCGTCAACGTCATCCTGCTGTGGGGATATACGCTGTCGTGCCACTCCTGCCGGCACATCGTGGGCGGCCGGCTCAAGAATTTCTCGAAGCACCCCATCCGCTACTGGGCATGGATGCAGGTGTCGAAGATCAACGAGCGGCATGGCCAGTTCGCCCTGATCACGCTCGGCTCGCTGGTGGTGGCGGACCTGTATGTCGCGCTCGTGGCGCATGGCACCTTCTCCGACGTGCGCATTTTCAACTAGGAACCACCAATGACAGAGATCGAGAGGCATTCGTACGACGTCGTCGTGATCGGTGCCGGCGGCGCGGGCCTGCGGGCGGCGATCGAGGCGAGGCTGCGCGGCAAGAAGACCGCCATCATTTCCAAGTCGCTGTTCGGCAAGGCCCACACGGTCATGGCCGAAGGCGGCGCGGCGGCGGCGATGGGCAACGTCAACCCGCGCGACAACTGGCAGGTCCATTTCGGCGACACCATGCGCGGCGGCAAGTTCCTCAACAGCTGGCGCATGGCCGAGCTGCACGCCAAGGAGGCTCCCGACCGGGTCTGGGAGCTCGAGGCGTGGGGCGCGCTGTTCGACCGTACGAAGGAAGGCAAGATCAGCCAGCGCAACTTCGGCGGGCACGAGTACCCGCGGCTGGCGCACGTCGGTGACCGCACCGGCCTGGAGCTGATCCGCACCCTCCAGCAGAAGGTCGTCGCGCTGCAGCAGGAAGACCATGCCGAGTTCGGTGACTACGAGGCCCGCATCAAGGTGTGGGCAGAGACCACGGTCACCCGCCTGCTGAAGGACGGCGACCGCATCTGCGGCGCCTTCGGCTACGTACGCGAGACCGGCAAGTTCGTGGTGTTCGAGGCGCCGGCCGTGGTGCTCGCGACGGGCGGCATCGGGAAGGCGTTCAAGGTCACCTCGAACTCGTGGGAGTACACGGGCGACGGCCACGCGCTCGCGCTGCTCGCCGGGGCCACGCTGCTGAACATGGAGTTCGTGCAGTTCCACCCGACCGGCATGGTCTGGCCGCCCTCGGTGAAGGGCATCCTCGTCACCGAGTCGGTGCGCGGCGACGGCGGCGTGCTGCGCAACTCGACCGGCGAGCGGTTCATGTTCAACTACATCCCCGAGGTGTTCAAGGACAAGTACGCCACCACGGAGGACGAGGCCGACCGCTGGTACGACGACCCCGACAACAACCGGCGGCCGCCGGAGCTGCTGCCGCGTGACGAGGTGGCGCGGGCGATCAACACCGAGGTCAAGGAAGGTCGCGGCTCGCCGCACGGCGGCGTCTTCCTCGACGTGTCGCAGCGGCTGCCCGCCGAGGAGATCAAGCGCCGGCTGCCGTCGATGTACCACCAGTTCCGCGAGCTCGCCGACGTCGACATCACCGCCGAGCCGATGGAAGTCGGCCCGACCTGCCATTACGTCATGGGCGGCGTGGAGGTCGACCCCGACACCCAGGCGGCGCGCGTCCCCGGCCTGTTCGCGGCCGGCGAGGTGGCCGGCGGCATGCACGGCTCCAACAGGTTGGGCGGCAACTCGCTCAGCGACCTGCTCGTCTTCGGGCGGCGGGCCGGTCTTTACGCGGCCGAGTACGTCGACGAGCTCGGCGCCGGCCGGCCGGCGGTGTCCGAGGAGGCTCTGTCGTCGGCCGTCACGGAGGCGCTCGCCCCGTTCGAGCGGAAGACCGGCGAGAACCCCTACGCCGTGCACGGCGAGCTGCAGCAGACGATGAACGAGCTGGTCGGCATCATCCGCAAGGAGGACGAGCTGGTCCAGGCGCTGGCCGCGCTGGAGAAGCTCCGGCCCCGGGTGGCCGCGGTGAGCGTCGACCCGGTGGCGCCCGGCGACGGCGCCAGGACGTACCACCCGGGCTGGCACCTCGCGCTCGACCTGCGGAACATGCTGCTCGTCTCCGAGTGCGTCGCGAAGGCGGCGCTCGAACGCCAGGAGAGCCGCGGCGGGCACACCCGGGAGGACTACCCGGCGATGTCCGCCGAGTGGCGGCGGATCAACCTGGTCTGCCGGCTGACCGCCGAGGCCGGGGACAAGGGCGTCGAGCTGGTCCGGCAGACCGCGGTGCCGATGCGGCAGGACCTGATCGAGCTCTTCGAGATCGACGAACTGCGGAAGTACCTGACCGAGGCGGAGCTGCCGGCGGCGGTACGGATGGAGGGGCAGGAGCAGTGAGCTACGAGGCGAAGTTCCGGGTGTGGCGTGGCGAAGGCGGCACCGGCGCGCTGCGGGACTACACCGTGGAGGTCAACGACGGGGAGGTCGTCCTCGACGCCATCCACCGGCTGCAGGCCACGCAGGCTCCCGACCTCGCCGTCCGCTGGAACTGCAAGGCCGGCAAGTGCGGCTCGTGTTCGGCCGAGATCAACGGCATGCCGCGGCTGATGTGCATGACGCGCATGTCCGTCTTCGACGAGAACGAGACGATCACCGTCACTCCGATCAGGACTTTTCCTGTTATCCGCGACCTCGTCACGGATGTCAGCTGGAACTACGCGAAGGCCCGCGAGATCCCCTCGTTCGACCCTGGCGGCGTCAAGCCCGGCGAGTTCCGGATGATGCAGCAGGACGTCAACCGCTCGCAGGAGTTCCGCAAGTGCATCGAGTGCTTCCTGTGCAACAACGTCTGCCACGTCATCCGCGATCATGAGGACAACATGCCGGCGTTCGCCGGCCCCCGCTTCCTCATGCGCATCGCCGAGCTGGAGATGCACCCGTCCGACACCGCTGACCGGCGCGAGCTCGCCCAGGCCGACCACGGTCTCGGCTTCTGCAACATCACCAAGTGCTGCACCGAGGTCTGCCCCGAGCACATCAAGATCACCGATAACGCCCTGATCCCGATGAAGGAGCGCGTCGTCGGCCGCCGGTACGACCCGATCGTCTGGCTCGGCTCCAAGATCACTCGCCGTCGCCCCGCCGACACCCCCAAACCCTGACGGCCCTGCCGCCCTGGTGAGGTTCGATCACGATCGGATGGCGTCGACGAGCTCGTCGAGGCCGCCGCGGCGGCGGGCCGAGGAAATGTGATCGATGTAGTCGCGTGAGGCGACGATCTTCCCGTCCCGTACGCGGAGTACGAAGATGCACGGGACCCGGAACGGTTCACCGCTCTCGGTCGTCCCCCGGTATTCGAACTCGGCGACGATCACCTCCGGATCCGCGGTCTCGTGCACGGTGATGTTGGCCGGCTCCTGGCGAAGGGGCGGCAGCGTCTTGCCGGCAGAAAAGTGCTCGCGCAGGTCCTCGCGGGTGAGCAGCGGTTTGTCGCCGAACGGCGAGAACGGGTGCTCGACGCAGGTCTGGTCCGCGTACAGCTCGGGCAGCTCGTCCCAGCGACCTTCTGAGACCCCCCACACGAGTTCGAGGAACACCTCGCGAGGCGTGAGTGCCATGATGCCTCCCGATGCACGGTAATATGCGGAGTGGAGACTCCGAATATACGGAGTGGGGACTTCGGATGTCAACGGAACCCATGCGCGCCGA
>DASUWU010000020.1:0-5734 GCA_036378315.1 Streptosporangiaceae bacterium
TCGGGGCCGGCCTGCCGCACCTGCCGGCCGTGCTGTCGGCGAGCAAGTCCTACTCCGAGCGGCTGTTCCGGTACGTCCGCATCGACCGGCTCGACCGCGAGGCCGCCGACATCGCGCTGCTCGCACCGGCCGAGCGCGAGCAGGTGACGTTCACCCGCGAGGCCCTCGACGAGCTGTACGCGGCGGCCGACGGCTATCCCTACTTCGTCCAGGCGTACGGCAAGGTGGCGTGGGACGTCGCGCCGGAGAGCCCCATCACCGACGGCGACATCAAGGTCGCCGCCCCAGAGGCCGAAAGCGAGCTCGCCGTCGGGTTCTTCGGCAGCCGGTACGAGCGGGCCACCCCGGCCGAGCGCGACTACATGCGGGCGATGGCGATGCTCGGCGACGACCCGGTCCCGACCGCCGAGGTCGCCGAGGAGCTCGGCCGCAAGCCGTCCAGCCTGTCACCCGCCCGCGACGGCCTGATCAAGAAGGGGCTGATCTACAGCGCCGAGCGCGGCCTGGTCGCCTTCACGGTGCCGCACTTCGGCCAGTTCCTCCGCGCCCAACCCGCCTAGGGTCGGGCGGGGCGGCGCTTTTCCAGCCTCGTATATCGATCTCTAGGCTCTTCGCTAGAGAACGTTAGAGAACCGCAGACGCCCGCCAGGTACGGGCCGTTCAGTCGTCGAAGAGCCCTTCCAGAAAGGACTTCTTGCGCCGCTTGGGGTGCGGTTTGGGATAGTCGCCGTAGTGGCCGGAGCCGCGCCGGTCCCCCTCCCACCCGTCGTCCCGGTCGTCACCGTCGTCATAACGGCCCGGCCCCATCGGCGAGCCGGCGCCCCAGCGGGCCTCGGCATCGACGAGCCGCTCAAGCTCGCCCCGGTCGAGGAAGATTCCGCGACATTCCGTGCACTGGTCCACGTACACGCCGTTCCGCTCGTACTGTCGCATCTGGCCGTGGCACTTCGGACAGGTCAAGGCGCTCATGCCGGGCCCAACGGGCCGTGTCACGCCTGAGTTCCGCCGGACGCGGGCCGCGGAGGTCTCTGCCGTTCTCTAACGGCGTCTAGGCGTCGATCTAGAAAGCGCTAGATAGGCCCAGAAACGATTCGGTGCCTGCGGAACCGCCGCCACGGCGACGGGTCGAGGACTCCAGGGTCGGTCAGACGGACAGGGCGTACATGTGGTTCGGCCCGGTGTCGCTGTCGTCGTCGTCCGGCCGGACGATCGCGACCTTTACCGCGGGATTCCGCTCCTCGGTGGAGACCGCGAAGACGATCTCGACCTCCTCGTCGTCCTGCCGGCCGCCGTAGACGAGGAAGCGCCAGCACAGCTCCCGCCACACGTCGACCGGGTCGGCGGTGACGATCAGCGGGACGTGCTCCCGCCACTGCTCGCTCGCGTGCAGGGTCGCGAAGCTTTCGGAAAGCGGTACGGTCCGTTGCTCGCACGGGATCCGCTCCCGGCGCCGGGCCAGCAGCACGCCGATCTCGGGCGAGAGGCCGGCGAACACGCCGATCTCGATGGCCACGACGAGACCGTGCCACCCGGTGGCGTGCCGGATCACGTCGAACCCCGTGACCGGGAGGCCGACGACGGCCAGCCCGGTCAGCAGGAACAGGAAGGCCCGCACGACGGCGCGGAGCCGTACCGGCGTGGCGCTCAGACCGCCGAAACAGCCGCATCCCTCGTCGGCCTTGCGGGCGCGCAGCTCGAACACCACGGAGGTGGCGACGAAGAAGACCACGACGGTGCCGAACCGGGCCACCGGGTGGTCGCTGACCAGGAGCCCGATGCCGAGCGCACCCTCCACGAGGGCGAGCACGACCACCGCGGGGCGGTGCCTGAGCAGGGTGGCGGTCATGGTGCCGGGGTCGGCGGTGTCCCCAGGGTCGCGGACGGTGAGCTTGGCCAGACAGGCGGTCATGAGGACGAAGGCCAGCAGCGGCAGCTGCGCCTCCCGGAACGTCTCGACCATGACTCACCCCACTCTGACTGTGACATTGAAGCAGCCCTCGTCGAGGTCACCACCCAGATCGACGAAGCTGGCCGGACTAAGTTCCACGATTCGCCCGCGAGGGGACGTACCACACGTAACGCACCTGTCGCAGAAGCGAGCGGCCGTGCAGCCGCACTGCGTCACGGGCATCGTGGCCGTCCGGCCGGTGCATTCGTTGCGGATGACGAGCTCGCTGCCCAGAGAGAGGTACGGCAGGGTCGCACAGCCGTTCGGCGGCGCCTGGCAGCCGCCGCCGCTGGGGTCGATGGCCGGGTAGGCGACCTGCCTGCCCGGAGCGCTGAACCACGTCGCCGTCCCCGCAAACTCGTGCGGGACCGGCCAGACCGGGCGGCGTTTCGGCACCTGGTCGGCGGGATAGTCGGGCTGGGGCGCGCCGGGCCGGACGGCCACCACACCGTGCCCGTCGGCCGCCCTGATCCCGATGACGTCGAAGAGATATCCGGGCTCGAAGTGCGGATGCCGCACGAGGATGTGGCTCAGCACGTTGGCCGGGATCACCACGTGCGTGCGGCCGCGGTGCGGGCCTTCGTCGATCTCGACGGTGGCCCGGCCGCGATCCACGATGACGCCGTTCGCGCGGACGATGTCCAGCCAGATACGGTCCGCCGTCATCGCGCCGGTCGCCGACCCGGCGGCGGTCACCTCGCCGGCAACCGGGCCGTCATCGGCCGGATCGCCGGCGGACGAACCTGTGGAGGCCAGCCCGCCGGCGGACGGCCTGGGGGCGGCGGGCCGTACGATGGCGCGCCGGCCGGGCTGGAGGGCCGAGGTTGCGGCCGCTCCCGCGTACCAGACCGATGTCTTTTCGGACACCGCCACCCGCACCTCGTGGCCATCGTTGGTGGCGAGGACGAGCAGCCGCGGGCCGGCTTCGAGGACAAGCCCGGCCACCGCCGCGGGCCAGCCCTGATCCGGTGCCGAACCTTCCACGTCCGGGAACACCGCCTGCCGGAGGCGACGCCGGTAAGCGGCGTCGATGGGGGACTGTGGCATGAGGCGCTCCGACCACTTCACTCATGGACCAATGCGACTGGTGGTGCCGCATGTCAAGGGTTATCCCTTAGGTGGGGACTGTCGAGTTTTGTCCGCATAAACGGCCTATGCGGTTGAAGGTTCATGTACCCGGTAGGGGATCTTGCCTCCCGGTTGACCCGAATATGACTTTTGTGTTGATCCATAATTACGATCTTCGTGCGAGTGTTCTGATCGTCGGCTGGTTTCGGCCCAACGCGCAAGGGTCTGAAATCCCCTGGGGTCGGGTGAAACATGAGCAATATTCAGAATGAGGATTTCCGCGACTACGTCGCGGCGCGCGGCTCGGCGCTGCTGCGGACCGCGGCCGTACTCGCGGGCGACTATGTGGAGGCGGAGGACCTCCTGCAGGCGGCGTTGGCCAAAACATACCTCGCCTGGGACCGTATCAACGATCGCGCCGCCGTCGACGGATATGTGCGGCGGGCGATGGTAAACACGCGGATCTCTTGGTGGCGCCGGCGCAAACTCGAGGTCTATCCCACCGATGAGCTGCCGGATCTCCCAGTCGATGACCACACAGGGCAAAGCGAGTTGCGCGACGCGCTCGGCCGGGCGCTACAGCGGCTGCCCGAGCGGCAGCGGCTCGCCGTGATCATGCGCTATTACGAGGACATGTCCGAAACCGAGATCGCCGAGGCGCTCGGGGTGACCGTGGGGACGGTGAAGAGCACGGTGTCGCGGGCCGTTGCGAAGCTGCGGGGCGACGCCGAGCTCGAGCAGGACGTCGCCCCCAATGCCGGGAAGTGAGGCCGCACCCTCGTCGGGGCTGTCCCATCCCGTCCCGCTTCGTTCCACGTTGTTCCAGTTGAGTACTGTACGTACAGAACGTACGGCGTGTACGCGTACTGCCGAAGCGCTCGCGCCGGGCGGGGCGGGCGGCCCGTTCAGGGTCGTACGCCGCCACACACCCGCGACCGGCGGCCCACGCCGGGCATAGCCAGCCCGAATGTGCTGACAATGAGCGACTTCTCCATAAGAATCCGGTTCTAGGAGATCTGCCCCAGGAGCGCCCGATGTTCAGCACGATGCAGGACTTTCCGCTCACCATCGCCACGATCATGCGCTACGGCACGACCGCCTACGAAACGCGGGAGGTGGCGACCGCCACCGCGGACGGCGTGCGGCGCCGCTCGTACGCCGAGGTCGGCCGCCGGGTCGCCCGGCTGGCGAACGCCCTGCGCGCGCTGGGCGTCGACGGCGACCAGCGGGTCGCCACGTTCATGTGGAACAACGCCGAGCACCTCGAGGCATACCTCGCCGTGCCCTCCATGGGCGCGGTCCTGCACACGCTCAACATACGGCTCTTCCCCGAGCAGCTGATCTACATCGCCAACCACGCCGAGGACGACATCGTGCTCGTGGACGGGTCGCTCATCCCCCTGCTGGCGAGGGTGCTGCGGGAGATGAAGACCATCCGGCACGTGATCGTCGTCGGCCCCGGCGACGCGTCCCCGCTGGCCGACATGGGCAAGGAGCTCCACTCCTACGAAGACCTGCTCGCCGCCGCCCCCGACACCTACGACTGGCCGGAGGACATCGACGAGCGGCAGGCCGCGGCCATGTGCTACACGAGCGGCACCACGGGCAACCCCAAGGGCGTCGTCTACTCGCACCGCTCGATGTTCCTGCACTCGATGTCCGTCTGCACCGGCAACGCGATGGGTCTCAACCAGGACGACATCGTCCTCCCGGTCGTGCCGATGTTCCACGCCAACGCCTGGGGGCTGCCGTACGCCGCCATCATGGCCGGCGCCGCGCTGGTCATGCCCGACCGCTTCCTGCAGGCCGAGCCACTCGTCAAGATCATCGAGTCGGAGCGGCCCACGATGTCGGGCGCGGTCCCCACGATCTGGAACGACGTGCTGCGGTACGCGCGCGAGCACGGCTCCGACCTGACCTCCCTGCGCCTGGTGCCCTGCGGCGGCTCCGCCGTGCCGGAGGCGCTGATGCGCGGCTTCGACGAGCTCGGCGTGCGGATCCTGCACGCCTGGGGCATGACGGAGACCTCGCCGCTGGCCTCCGTGGCGCATCCGCCGGTGGGATCGTCGGGCGACGAGGCGTGGCAGTACCGCATGTCGCAGGGTCGCTACATGTGCGGGCTCGAGGTGCGCGTCGTCGGGGACGGCGACAGGGTGCTGCCCAGCGACGGCCGCTCCGTCGGCGAGATCGAGATCCGCGGCGCCTGGATCACCGGGGCCTACTACAGGGACGAGGACCCGGCCCGGTTCCATGACGGCTGGCTGCGGACCGGCGACGTCGGGACGGTCTCGCCGGACGGCTTCCTCGTGCTGACCGACCGGGCCAAGGACGTCATCAAGTCGGGCGGCGAGTGGATCTCGTCGGTGGATCTGGAAAACCACCTCATGTCCCATCCCGACGTCGTCGAGGCCGCCGTTATCGGGGTCCCGGACGAGCGGTGGCAGGAACGCCCGCTGGCCGCCGTGGTTCCGCGCCCCGACGCCGCCGTGACCGCCGCCGAGCTCAGGGAGTTCCTCGCGAGCCGGGTGGCGAAGTGGCAGGTCCCCGAGCGCTGGGCGTTCGTCGGAGAGGTGCCGAAGACCTCCGTTGGGAAGTTCTCGAAGAAGACGCTGCGCGACCTGTACGCGGCGGGCGACCTCGAGGTGCAGACGCCGTAACCCTGACAGCCCGCGCCGGCTCCGCGTGGCCCCGGTGGGCCGCGTGGTCTGCGCCGCCGCC
>DASUWU010000021.1:0-24589 GCA_036378315.1 Streptosporangiaceae bacterium
CGATCTTGTCGCCATTCTTGTGCCCGACCAGCCGGTAGTCAAAGTGGTTGAGCGCGTAATACCAGTTGGCGTTGTTTCCGCCGTCGTCATGCGGTCGACGTCGACCGTAACCGGCTCCCGGCGTATCGCTCGGCGGCCGCGTCGTACACCGGGCGGCGGTCGGTGCCGAGGGACGGGTCGAGGTACGGCGCGGTGCCCACCTGGGTGTCACGGCCGGCCAGCGAGAAGTCGAACAGCACCAACGGCGAGCTCTGGTTCGACACTCGTCAGCCCCGCTTCTACGCCACACCGCCCCACACGTCTATATATGACGTGATGATTGCCACTTGTGCTGACGTCTCAGTCATGGCGTTTGGTTCACGGGGTGATCCGGCAAGCGTGGATTAGCCCGGCCGCCGCCGTACCGCCCGGTACAAGTTATCGTACGAGTATGGTACAGTTAAGTCGTACCACAGGCGGAGGAGCGGGGAAAGCATGACCATCAGCGCCAGCGAGGCCCGATCGCGACTGTTCCCCCTTATACAGCAGGTTAACGACGATCACGCTCCGGTGCGGATCACGTCCAGGAGCGGGGACGCCATATTGATGTCGGCCGAGGACTATGACGCCTGGCAGGAGACGATCTATCTGTTGCGTTCCCCGGCCAACGCCCGGCGGCTGATGGAGGCCGTCGCCCGCGACAAGGAAAGCAGCCCGGCCATTGCCAAGACCATGGAGGAGTTGGAAGCTCTGGCCGGTGAGGTGTGAGGAGCGTCCACTTCGACCCCGATGCCTGGGAGGACTTCCTGTTCTGGCTCGGCTCGGACAGGAAGATGGCCAAGCGGATCACCCGGTTGATCGGAGAGATCCAGCGTGACCCTTTCGCCGGCATCGGCAAACCCGAGCCGCTGAAGGGCGACCTGTCCGGGTACTGGTCCCGCCGGATCGACGACGAGCACCGTTTGGTGTACCGCGCCGATGACAAGGAAGTGAAGATCCTCAAAGCCCGCTACCACTACGGAAACGACTAACAGCTCGTTACCACTCAGCCGCATCGACGCTGCGAGCGTCACCGCCCGGTGAACCAACCGGCGAGATGCCGGCCGGCTTCGAGGATCTCCACCGCCCGCTCGGGGCGGCCGGCGCGGATGGCGCGCGACGCTGCGCGTCCGGTGGCTCACCCGGATGACCGAGGCCGGAGGCTGCGGGGGTGGCGTCTCCTCCGGCCCCAGTCGGGCTCGGCTATCCGGCGGGCCTGATCAGTCCGACCAGGCCGTGGGTCTCGTTGTCCGGGCCGGCGGAGAACCACAGCGAGTCGGCGCCGCCGGTGGTCGCGGTGCCGGGCAGTATGCCCCACAGGCCGTCGATCGACAGGGGTCGACCGTCCGTGCCGCGAAGCTGGCCGCGGACGCGGCCGCTGCGCGGGTCGAGAGCGGTGATCCGGCCGTCGCCGAGGTTGGCGACCAGCAGGTCACCGGCGAACTGGCCGAAGCTCGCCGGCGCGACCGCCAGCCCCCACGGCGCGTTCAGGACGCCGCGCCGCTGCAACCGCTGCAGCCGCTGCCCGAAGTCGGTGAACCGGTCGAGGAAGCCGAGCCCCGGGCCGCGGACGGCGGGCCCTTCAGGGCTGGGCTCGGCGTAGGCGACGTAGACGTCGGCGCCGACGGTGAACACGTTGTACGGCGTGAAGCCGGCCGGAATCGCCGGGTCGGAGAAGAAACCAGCCGGCAGCGTCACCGGCCGGAACTGGCTGTCGAACACGTCGATCTTCCCGCCGGCGAAGTCGGCCGCGAGCAGGAAGTTGCCGAGCGGCGTACGCCACAGCGCCAGGCCGGTGTAGACGGCACCCTGGGTACTGGCCTCGACCACCGCGTCGCCGGGGGTCGCGGTCGGGTTCCAGGCCGTGATCTGCCCC
Source organism: Streptosporangiaceae bacterium (assembly GCA_036378315.1). Taxonomy (GTDB): domain Bacteria; phylum Actinomycetota; class Actinomycetes; order Streptosporangiales; family Streptosporangiaceae; genus CALAED01. The sequence continues at coordinate 1,895 of DASUWU010000021.1, forward strand.
GCGAGGTTGTCGAACAGGAACCGCGCGGGCTGCGTACCGCCGGAGCCGGTCACCTGGAAGTCGGAGCTGTCGTTGAACGCGATGCCGGTGAGCAGGCCGTTCGGCACGGCGACGGTGCGCTGCTTGGTGACGCCGGCGGCGCCGCCGGCGAAAAGGATCGACACGCCGCTGATCTGGTTGTTCACCCACAGCGGCGTGGTCGGGCCGAGCGCGATGCCCCAGGCGTTCGCGACCTGCGGGTCGGTCTGCGGCGCCTGTCCCGCGACGTCGGACACGAGGTTGACGGTGGTGAAGGCCGTGCGGGCGGCGTGGTGGGTCTGCGCAGCGGCTGTGGGTGCGACGAGCAGCGGACCGGCGGCCACGACGGCCGCCAGGAGAGTTGGGATCCGCCACTGAGCGGGGCGCGGGAAACGGCGCATGCTGCTGCCTCCGGCTGTGTGAGGTCGTTCCACTCGGGCCCTTACTTTTACACACTTCCGCTGTAAACCCGAGCGCCACCGCCGCCCGCCGTCCCCGAGCAGCCAAAACAAGCGGCCGCCCCCTTACATCAGAGGACCGAGCAGATGCGCTCGCCCACGTCGTTGACGTCTACCGAGCGCCGAGTACGGAACTCGTGAAGCCGAGGAGAAGGGCGGCGGTTCGCTGCGGATCCTCGATCATGGGTGAGTGTCCAACACGCGGCAGCAACTCGACCTCCGCGCCCGGCACAACTCGGTATAGGGCGGCGGATGAGGGCCTCCACCTCTGCTCCTGCTGGCCGAAGATCACCAGTAGTGGTTTGCCGAGGCCCTTGAGGCGATCCGGGAGCGGACGCTGTTGAAGGTAGTCGTCGGACGCGTGCGACGCCGCGGTGACCGCGTGGTAGGTCATGCCGCGCAAATCGTCGACAAGCTGCTGCGGGATCTTGAAACCTGGCGCGAACCCGGTGCTCAAACTCCGGCGAAGAATCCCGTCGGTCCGAAGTCGCCACAGTAGTTGCCCCAGCACGGGGACGAAGATGAGCTTGCCGACGGGCCCATCGGAGATGAAGGCGTCCATGCGAGGTCCGGTGTCGATGAGCGCGAGCGCGGTCACCAGATCGCCTCGTTGCTCGGCGAGGGCGGTGGCGACGTAGCCGCCGGTGGAATGGCCGACCACGATGGCGTGCTTGACGCCGAGCCGGTCCAGTGCCTGGCCGACCCGACGTCCCTGCTGTGAGATCGCGTAGCCACCACCGGCCGGTTTGGCGGACCGGCCGTGCCCGAGCAGGTCGATCCGGATGACGCGATAGGACGTCGCCAATGTCGGAACCACGCGATCCCACCAGCGGGTTGAGCCGCCGAGCCCGTGGATCAGTACGAGTGCGGGGGCGTCGGGTGGTCCGTTCTGGCTCACGTTGAGGTCGCCGCCGTCGAGATGCAGGGTCGAGTTCCCGGAGGCGTCGGCGCCCTGTCCGTCGACGATCGCCGCGTTTCCGAGGAGCAGTCCGACGATCGCGAGAAGGGTTGTCGAGATGGTGATGCGGCGCCGTCGGTGTTCTCCCGCACGTCTCGGTTCTGGTTGCCGGTCGGATCGCGGATCGGCGTCGTCTGACCGGTCGTGGAGCGCTGGGGGACTTGTCGTGAGCTCACGGTCGCCTTGCGTGGGTGTCGGTGGCTTGAGCCAGCGCGCAAGAGTTCGCATGATCCTCCATTCCTTTCGGTTCGGCTCCTCATCGTCTGGGTTTCGGCTCCCCCAGTCGTCGGCCAGCCGTAGCGATTACCCACGGCGTTACCGCGCCATCGGGTGCGGCTTGCGGCTTCGCCTACTGCGTTGGCAGTAGGACTGCCGCCGACAGTCGCGGATGGCGAGGGCGGTTGCTTACAGTCCTGGTATGTGGGCGAGTGCTTGGAGCAGGCTGATGGCCAGGCAGCAGCTGCTGCTGCTTTCGGCGATCATGTCGATGGTGCTGTTCGCGGCGGTGACGATCCCCGCCGACGTCCGGCATGCGCTGAGTTCTCACCAGCCGCTGAGCTGGGCGGTGTTCATCTTGGTCTACGCGGCTCTGGTGGCGCGGCGGCGGTTTCCGATCGGCACCATGGCGGTCGCCGTCATCGGGTCGGTGGTGCTGATGACGGACGGTATGGCCTACCCGCTGACCTTGCCGGCGGTCTTCTACGTGCTGTACTCAGTGGCACTGTGTGACAGCCAGGGCCGGACACTCGCGGTCGGTGTCGTCGTCAAGGCGGTGCTTTTCACCGCCTCGCTCATCACCCATCCCGGCATCACCGGCTTCGTCGTGCTGCTGTGGGCGGCGCTGGCGGTGACCACCGGATTCGCCGCCCGTAGCCACCGTGCCTACGTCGCCGAAGCCGAGGAGCGCGCCAGGCGCGCCGAGCAGGCCAGGGAGGACGAGGCGAACCGTCGCGTTGCCGAGGAACGGCTGCGGATCGCACGGGAACTGCACGATGCCGTTGGGCATCATGTCGCCCTGATCAACGTGCAGGCCGGCGCGCTGACCTGCCTGCTCGACGACGAGGACCGGTCGCAGGCCAGGGAGTCGGTCGCGCACATCCAGCGCGCAAGCGCGGAAGCCCTCGAGGACCTGCGGCTGACCGTCGGACTGCTGCGCGATCCCGGCGGGGAGCCGGGAGAGCCGGGAGAGCCGGGAGAGCCAGGGGAGCCGGCGGAGCTGGAAGAGCCGGTGCCGGGGCTTGACCAGCTAGAGGAACTGATCTGCTCATTCGCCGGCGCGGGCCTGCGGGTCACCCGTGTGGTGACCGGCCAGGCCAGGCCGTTGCCCGAGGCGGTGGAGCTGACCGCCTACCGGGTCATACAGGAGTCGCTGACCAACACCCGCAAGCACGCCGACTGCGACACCGCGGTGGTGCGGCTCGGGTACGCCCCTGGGGCGTTGCGGCTGGCTGTCGAGGACGACGGAAAAGTGGTCCCCCAAGGCAGTCGGCGCATGCCCGACGGGCACGGCATCGTAGGCATGCGAGAGCGGGTGGCCGCCCTGGGCGGACGGCTGTCGGCAGGGCCAGGGCCTGAGGGAGGCTACCGCGTGGTCGCCGAGCTTCCGCTGCGGGCCGCCGGGATCGAGGCCTCGTGACCGGGACCGCATCCGCCGCCGCGCCGACCCGGGTGGTCATCGCCGACGACCAGGATCTTGTCCGCGCGGGCCTGCGGCTGGTGATCGACCGTGCGCCAGGGCTGACGGTAGTGGGTGAGGCGGCCACCGGCCACGACGCGGTCCGGGTCGCCCGCGAGGCGCGTGCCGACGTCGTCTTGATGGACATCCGGATGCCGGGTCTCGACGGGCTTGCCGCTACCCGGCGGATCGCCGCCGAGGACGGCCTCACCGGGGTGCGGGTGCTGATCCTGACGACGTTCGAGGTCGACGAGTACGTCTTCGAGGCGCTGCGGTCGGGGGCCAGCGGGTTCCTCGGCAAGGGCGCGCGTCCGGACGCCCTGATCGACGCGATCCGCACGGTCGCCCGCGGTGACGCGCTGCTTTCGCCGTCCGCCACCCGGGGCCTGATCGCCAGGTACCTCACGCTGCACGACAACGAGCCGGTCCGCCCCTCGCCGCTGCTTGCCACTCTCACCGACCGCGAGCGCGAGGTGATAGCCCTGGTCGCCGACGGGATGTCCAACACGGAGATCGCCCGCCAGCTCACGCTCAGCCCGCTCACCGTCAAGACCCACGCCAACCACGCCATGACCAAGCTCGGCGCACGCGACCGTGCGCAACTCGTCGTGCTCGCCTACCAGACCGGCCTGGCCCGCGCGCCACGCCCCCGGCCGTGAGCGCCGCTTACATCAGAGGGCTGAGCACCAGGTAGCCGTCCAGGCGGGACACCCGGTCGGTGTCCGGGTCGGGGGGAAGGGCGTGACCGAGGGGGCCGGCGCGGACCTCGCCGATCCACTGGTCGTGCTGGTACTCGTGGTTGATCAGGGCGGTCAGCAGGTGGGTGGCGACGATCGCCATCTGGGTCGGCGCCGCGACCCGTCCGCCGGCGATGTCGTTCATCCGCGCGTGCACGCGTTCGGCCACGGTCTCGCGGAAGGCGGTGAGCCGTTCGATGGTGGGCAGCGCCCCGCGGAAGCGCTCCGGCTGCGCGGAGTCCATGAGGCCGTCCAGCTCGGGGTCGGGGCTGGGCTCGGCGGCCGTGAGGTTGCGGACCATGAAGTGCGCGACGTGTGCCTGGTGGCCGAGGTGCCAGCCGATCGCACTGGAGTTCTCCTCCGGCCGCCAGGTCACTTCGTCCGGGCTGAGGTCTTTCCACAACTGGTCGGTGTAGGTCCGGGCGCGGTCGTATTCACGGAGCAGCGCTTTCACCTCGTGCATGGTCACCTTCGCATGTTGGGACGGGGCGGGGAGTGCCATGTCTCCCGACGACATCGAGGGTCTCATCACCAGACTGGGCGACCCCGTCGCCGTCCTCAAGGGCGGCGAGAACAGTGCGCTGACTACCCTTGGACGGGTGGTTAGCGCGGGTGGTGTGGTACTTGCTGGTGGTCGGTCCACCCGGATGGGGGCGGCCAAAGCCGGGCTTGAATGGCACGGGTCGACGCTGCTGTACCGGACCGCCGGGGTGATGGCCCGGTCGGTCGACGGGCCGGTGGTCGTGGTCGCCGCCCCCGGGCAGGAACTGCCCGAGCTGCCCGCCGGGGTCTCGGTCGTCGAGGATCCTGTCGAGGGGCTTGGCCCGATGCAGGGGCTGGCCGCGGGGTTGGCGGCGCTCGAGGATCGTGTCGAGGCGGCGTTCGTCTGTTCCACCGACCTGCCATTTCTGCATCCCGCGTTCGTACGGCGGGTACTGCGCGGGCTCGGCGATGGCCTCGACGTGGTGCTGCCGGTCGCGCGGGGATTCCGGCAGCCGCTGGCCGCCGCTTACCGCACCGGGTTGGCCGGGCTGGTCGCCGATCTGCTCCGGCAGGGGAACGACCGGCCGGGAATGATCTTCAAGCATTGTGCGGTGGCCCAGTTGGACGACGGTGCCTTGTTGGCCGATGCGGCGGTGGCGAAGTACGACCCGGAGCTGTTGTCGGTGGTCAACGTCAACACGCCGGAGGAGTACCGGTCCGCGCGGGACCGGATGCCGCCGGAGGTGGCGGTGGCGCGATTCGGCGCGTTGGCCAAGGGCGGCGGACACCGACCGACGACCGTGCGGGCGGCTACCGTCGGGCACGCGGCCGATGCGGTCGGGTTGACGGTGGGCCGGCATGTCGTGGCCGCGGTCAACGGCGATCAGGTCACCAAGGACGGGCGGTTGCCGCTGGTGGCGGGCGACACCGTCTCCTTCCTGTCGGCGGACGCCGGCGGATAGGGCTTACAGTCGACATATGCCGCCAGGTGGTTTCTTCGGGCGGGCGCTTGTCGTGGACGTGCATGGCGACCGCGCGGTCGGTACCCCGTTCACGCTGGATGACCAGGTGTTGCGGGCGTACCTGGGTGGTGTCGGGCTCGGGACGTGGCTCATGCACCGGCTCGCACCGCCGCGGGTGGCTCCGTGCGCGCCGGAGGCGCCGCTCGCGTTCGTGTTCTCGTCTCTGGTCGGGACGCCGTTGACCACGAGTGCGAAGTTCGCCGTGGTCGCGAAGTCGCCGTTGACCGGGCTGCTCACGGACGCGCTCGCGTCCAGCCAGTTCGCCATCGCCGGGAAGCTCACCGGACACGACGCGATCGTCATCCAGGGCCGCGCGAACGAGCTGTCGGTCCTGCTGATCGACGGCGCAGGGCCGCGCCTCGAACCCGCCCCCGAGCTGGCAGGGTTGCCTGCCGCCAAAGCGGAGGCCCAGGTCAAGGCGCGGTACGGGCGGGGATGGCGCACCGCCGCGATCGGGCCGGCGGGCGAGCGGGGCGTGCGGTACGCGACGATCAGCCATGACGGCCGGCACGCCGGCCGCGGTGGCCTCGGTGCGGTGCTGGGTGCGAAGAAGATCAAGGCAGTGCTGGTGAAAGCGGCCACCAAGGTGGATGTCGCCGACCAGGCGGGCGTCTTGGCCGCCGCCCGTGACCTGCGTAGCCGCAGTTTCGGGCCGGCGACGGCGAAGTACCGCGAGCTGGGCACGCTGGCGAACCTCTTGGCGTTCAACGCGGTGAGCACGTTGCCGACCCGTAACTTCACCGCCGCCACCTTCTCCGGCGCGCCTCGTCTTGCGGCCGAGGAACTGCACGAGATGCGGGGGGTCGCACGTAAGAGTTGCGCGTCATGCTCGATCGGTTGCGAGCACATCTACGCCCGTAAGGGTGGCGGCAGCCAGCGGATGGAATACGAGAACGTCTTCGCGCTCGGGCCGCTGTGCGGGGTGGCCGACCCGGACGACGTGTTCGCCGCCAGCGCCCGTTGCGACGAACTGGGTATCGACACGATCTCCGCGGGCGGCACGATCGCCTGGGCGATGGAGTGCGTCGAGCGCGGGCTGATCGACGCGCCGTGGTTGCGGTTCGGCGACGGTGCGGCTCTGCTCAGGGCGCTGGACGAGATCGGGACCCGGGCGCCCGGGGTGGGTGAGCTGCTCGCCGAGGGCTCGCGCCGCGCCGCGGCACGGGTCGGGCACGGCTCGATCGACTTCGCCGCGCAGGTCAAAGGCCTCGAGATGCCCGGGTACGAGCCACGTAGCCTGCAGTCGATGGCGCTGGGTCTGGCGGTCAACGCCCGCGGCGCCGATCACAACCGTTCCGGCGCCTACGAGGCGGACCTGTCCGGCGAAGTCGACCGGTTCGCCGGCGGCTCTCCGCACGTCGCGGCCGCGGTGGACACCGAGGACCGGGCGGCGGTGATGGACTCGATGATCCTCTGCAAGTTCCTGCGCGGGGTGTTCGACGACCCGTTCACCGAGTGGGCGCGGCTGCTCGCGCTGGTCACCGGTTGGGACCTCGACGCCGATGAGCTCCGCGCCGCCGCCCGCCGGATCGTACGGGCGAAACGGGCGTTCAACCTGCGGGAAGGCGCCACCGCGACCGATGACACCCTCCCCGCCCGGATGCTGGAGACGCCGTTGGATCTGGGGTCGGGACGCACCGCGGCGTTGACCACCGACCGGCTGCGGGCCATGGTCGCCGACTACTACCGGGCGCGCGGACTCGATGAGGATGGCCGTCTGGCGGAAACCGATCTGGCGGATCTCTTGCTGCAGGCCTAGCGTCGGCCTCACGACCACGCCGACGGGCTCGCCGGTATGTTGTATACAAAGTAGGACGGAGCGACGATGACGACTCTTGACCATTCGGAGACGTCGGTGCGGACCGTAACCGCCGAGATCGACGGCCGGTCGGTGACCGTGCCCGAGGGCACCACCATCTACGACGCGGCGAAACAGGTGGGCGTCGACATCCCGGTGCTGTGTCACGACGAGCGCTACGATCCGGTCGCTGTGTGCCGGATGTGTGTGGTCGACACCGGCGGCCGCGTGCTCGCCGCGGCGTGTGTGCGGCCGTGTGAGGACGGTATGACCGTCAAGACGGACACCGAGGAGATCCGGCGGAACCGGGCCACGTTGACCGAGTTGCTGATCTCTGACCAGCCGGCGCGCGCGGCGGATCCGAAGCAGACCAAGACCGGCGACAACGTGCTGCTCGAGCTGGCCGACGAGTTCGACGTGGCCAAGGAGACCACCGAGCTGCCGTGCGGTTCGGGCCGGGGAGTCGACCTGTCGAATCCGGTCATCGAGGTGAACCACGACGCGTGCATCCTGTGTGACCGCTGCGTACGGGCGTGTGACGACATCCAGGGCAACGACGTCATCGGCCGTTCCGGCAAGGGGTACTCGACCCTCATCGCGTTCGACTTCAACGACCCGATGGGTCAGAGCTCGTGCGTCACCTGCGGCGAGTGCGTGCAGGCCTGCCCGACCGGCGCGCTGACCAACAAGGCCATCAACAACATCCCGATCCAGCCCCGGGAGCGGCTCGACGCGGTCGACACCGTCTGCCCGTACTGCGGCGTCGGCTGCGCGCTGACCTACTACGTCGACCGCGAGCGCGGCGCGATCTCCTTCGCCGAGGGACGCGACCAGCCCGGGTCGAAGAGCCGGTTGTGTGTGAAGGGTCGCTACGGCTGGGACTACGCCGCCTCCCCGCAACGGCTGACCAAGCCGCTGATCCGGATCGACTCCGCCTACCCCAAGGGTCCGCTGTCGGCGGACGTCCGGGGTGACGGCGACGGCGGATTCAACGACCGTGGTCGCGGCGGCGGCGGTGGCAACCGCAGCGGCGGTGGCCGAGGCGGGAAGAAGAAGGGGCGTGACGGCCGCCGCAAGCCGGGCGGACTCGTGGACTACGACGAGGTCATGCCCTACTTCAGAGAGGCCACGTGGGAAGAGGCCCTCGACCTGGTCGCCAGGAGGCTCAAGGAGATCCATGCCGACCTGGGGCCGGGTGCGATCGCCGGGTTCGGCTCGGCGAAGTGCTCCAACGAGGAGGCCTACCTCTTCCAGAAGCTCATCCGTGCCGGCTTCAACACCAACAACGTCGATCACTGCACCCGGCTGTGTCACGCCTCGTCGGTCGCGGCGTTGTTCGAGGGCGTCGGCTCGGGCGCGGTGTCGACGACCTACGGCGACGTCGCGAACGCCGACGTTGTGATCATCACCGGTTCGAACCCGACAGCGAACCACCCGGTGGCGAGCTCGTTCTTCAAGCAGGCCCGCCGCCGAGGCACGAAGATGATCTACGTCGATCCGCGCGCCAGCACGGTCGCCGAGCACGCCGACTACTACTGCCAGGTCAAGCCCGGCACCGACGTGGCGTTCTACAACTCGATCATGCATGAGGTGATCCGGCTCGGGTTGATCGACCGTGAGTTCATCGCCGGGCGGGTGTCCAACTACGACGAGCTCGCTCGCACGGTCGCCGACTACCCGCCGGAGCGCGCCGCGCAGATCACCGGCGTGGACGCGGACCTGATCCGCGAAGTCGCCCGCGTGTGGGGTGAGGCGAAGGCCGGCGTCATCTACTGGGGCATGGGAATCTCCCAGCACACGACAGGCACCGACAACGCCCGCTGCCTGATCGCGCTGTGTTCGATCACCGGCAACGTCGGCAAGCCCGGTGCCGGCCTGCATCCGCTGCGGGGCCAGAACAACGTGCAGGGCGCGTCCGACGCCGGCCTGATCCCGATGTTCTACCCGGACTACCAGGGCGTGGACAAGGACGGCACCCGCGAGCGGTTCGAAGAGGCGTGGGGCGCCACGCTCGACCCGAACCGCGGCCTCACGGTCACAGAGATCATCGGTTCGGTGCTCAAGCCGGGTGGCGTGCGGGGCATGTACATGCTGGGCGAGAACCCGTTCCTGTCCGACCCGAACATCAACAAGGTCCGAAAAGCGCTGTCGGCGCTGGACTTCCTGGTGGTGCAGGACATCTTCCTCACCGAGACGGCGGAGTTCGCCGACGTCATCCTCCCGGCCTCGTCCTACCTGGAGAAGGACGGCACGTACACCAACACCGACCGGCGCGTCCAGCTGGGCCGGAAGGTGCTGGACCCGCCAGGCCAGGCCCGGGTGGACTGGGAGATCGTGCAGGACATCGCGCGGCGGATCGGGCTGGACTGGCACTACACCTCGACGAGCGAGATCTTCGACGAGATGGTCGCGCTCATGCCCTCCTACGCCAACCTCAAGCACGAGAACCTCGGCCTCTCCGGCAAGCTCTACCCGAACCAGGACCCGGACCACTCCGACGGCACGATCGTGATGTTCGACGAGCGGTTCAACACCGACGACGGGCTCGCGCACCTCGTGCCCGCGCAGTGGCTGCCAGCCAAGGAACTCCCGGACGCCACATACCCGCTGGTGCTCAACACCGGTCGGCTGCTCGAGCACTGGCATACCGGGTCGATGACCCGCCGCTCCTACGCGCTGGACACGATCTCGCCGGTCGCCGAGGTGTACATGCACCCCAAGGACGCCGCCGACCGCGGCCTCAGCCATGGGGAGCAGGTGCGGGTGCGGTCCCGCCGCGGCGTGGTGGAGCTGCGGGTGCGGATCTCACACCGAGAGCAGCTGGGCAACTGCTTCATCCCGTTCCATTTCCGGGAGGCGGCGGCGAACCTGCTGACCATCGACGAGATCGACCCGTACGGCAAGATCCCCGAGTTCAAGTTCTGCGCGGTGCAGGTCGAGGCACTCGGCGCCGAACACGTCACCGAACCCGTCACCGATCCGGCGAGCCTGGGAGCCGCGGAATGACCCTCAGCCCAGAACGCGCGGCCGCCGCCCGAGCCCGCTGGGTGCCCGGAGTCGAGGCGCGAGCGGGCAAGTTCCCCGGCCCTTCGCTGATCCCCGCGCTCAACGCGATCCAGGCCAGGCTGGGCTGGCTGCCCCGCGAGGAACTGGAAGAGCTGGCCCGCGAGGCGCGGCGGCCGCGGTACGAGATCGAAGGGATCATCTCCTTCTATCCACATTTCCGCACCACGCCGCCGCCGAAGGTCGCGGTGCGCGTCTGCCACGACCTGTCGTGCTGGCTGCGCGGCGGCGAAGACCGGATCGCCGCGATCAAGCAGCGGTTCGGCGAGGACACCGACGTCGAGCTGGTCGAGGTCTCCTGCCTGGGCCGCTGCGACGTGGCGCCCGCCGTCGACGTCAACGAGCACCCCGCCCCGGTCACCGACGTGGACGCGCTGGTCGAATCCGCGCGCGGAGCCGGGGTGGCCGAGGCGACGGCCGCTCGCCGGACCGAGCCGTGGCCCAACGACCCGTACCCGGCGGGTTCGACGGTCGACGAGCGCTACCGGTCGCTGCGGGCGTTGCTCGCCGGTGAACTGAGCGCGGCCGAGATCGTGTCGACGCTGTCGGAATCCGGGCTGCGCGGCATGGGCGGCGCGGGGTTCCCCACCGGCAAGAAGTGGGAGCTGGTCGCCCACGCCGACGACCAGGTCAAGTACGCGATCTGCAACGCCGACGAGTCAGAGCCCGGCACGTTCAAAGACCGCCAGATCCTCGCCGACCAGCCGCACCTGGTGCTGGAAGGCCTGCTGCTCGGCATGGCTGTGGTCGGCGCCGAGCAGGGCTACGTCTTCATCCGGCACGAGTACAGCCCCGAGGAACGCGTGCTGCGCGCGGAGATCGACGCACTCAGGGGCGCCGGCGTCATCGGCCCGGACGCCTGCGGGTCCGGGCGGCGGCTGGAGCTGGAGATCTTCGTATCGCCCGGCGGGTACATCCTCGGCGAGGAAACCGCGCTCCTCGAATGCATGGAGGGCCACCGCGGCGAGCCGCGCAACAAACCGCCGTTCCCCGGCAACTACGGGCTGCACGGGCGTCCGACGCTGATCAACTCGGTGGAGACCTTCGCCGACGTCCCGATCATCCTGCGGCGCGGCGCCGAGTGGTGGGGCAACCAGGGGCTGGGCGAGTCGGTGGGCTGGAAGTTCTTCGCCGTGTCCGGGCACGTCGAGAACCCGGGCGTGTACTGCGTGCCGATGGGCACCACCGTCAGAACGCTCATCGACGTCGCCGGTGGCGTGCTGGGCGGCGCCGCCGTGGGTGCGGTGCAGCCGGGTGGCGCGTCGTCGAACTTCATCGGCCCCGACCAACTCGACCTGCCGCTTGACTTCGGCCCGCTTGCCGAGGCCGGCACGATGCTCGGCTCCGGCGCGCTGGTCGTGATGGCCGAGGGCACCGACCTGCTGGCCGCCGCGACGAACGTGCTGCGGTTCTTCCGCGACGAGTCCTGCGGCAAGTGCGTGCCCTGCCGGGTCGGGTCCGCCAAGGCGCACACGCTGCTCCGCGGCCAGCTCGACACCGGTACCTCGGCGCTGGACGACGGGAAGCGGGCGCAGATCCTGCGGCTGGAGGAGGCCATGCGCAAGACGTCGATCTGCGGCCTTGGCCAGGTCGCGCTCGGCCCCGTGGTCTCGGTGCTCGGACTCGACAAGGGCGGCGCCGCGGCCAGACCGCAACCCCGTCCGCGGGGCGCGACGGAGCAGCCGAACCGTTGACAGGTCGGGAGTTCTTCACCGCCCGCACGGTCGCGGAGGCACTCGCTGGTTTCCGGCCTGACCACCGCACGCCCGTCGAGGACGTGCCGCTCGCCGACGCGCTGCACCGGGTGCCGGCCGCCGTGGTGACCTCGCCGGGCGCGTTGCCCGGCTTCGTCAAGTCGACTGTGGATGGCTACGCGGTACGGGCCGCGGACACCTACGGGGCGTCCGACGGTCTGCCGTCCTATCTGGACCTGCTCGGCGCGGTGCGCATGGGCGCGGCTCCGGACGTCGTCGTGCGGCCCGGCGGGTGCGTCGCGATGCCGACCGGCGGTGTGCTCCCCGAGGGCGCGGACGCCGTGGTGATGGTCGAATACACCGCCGAGACCGTACCCGGCACCATCGAGGTCACCCGCGCCGTCGCGCCCGGCGGCGGACTGGTACGCGCGGACGATGACGTGGCCGTCGGCGCGCCCCTGGTGCCCGCCGGCCGCCCACTGCGCGCGCCCGACCTCGGGCTGCTGGCCGCGGCCGGTGTCACGTCGGTCGCCGTGCACGCCAGGCCGAGGGTGGCGATCATCTCGACCGGTGACGAGGTCGTCCCACCATGCACGGCGGAACTGTCGATCGGGCAGGTGCGGGATGCGACCGCTTCCGCGCTGGCGGGGCTGACCGCCGACGCGGGCGGCGCGCCGGTCATCGCCGGCATCGTGGGCGACGAACCACGTGCGTTGAAGGACAAGCTCACCGAAGTGCTGCCCGTCGCCGACCTGGTGGTCGTCGCCGCCGGCTCGTCGGTCGGCGCCCGGGACGAGACGGCCGGGGCGGTCGCCGACGTGGGCACTGTCTGGTGCCATGGTCTGGCGATCAAGCCTGGTAAACCGACGCTGCTGGCGGACTGTGATGGCACTCCGCTGATCGGGCTGCCCGGCAACCCGCTGTCCGCGCTGGTCGTGTTCGGCCAGGTCGGGGTGCCGCTGCTGTGGCGGCTGGCCGGCTGCGAGGACCCGCCGCCCGCACCGAGCACCCGGGCACGGCTGGCACGGAACCTGGCGTCGGCCACGGGGCGGCTCGACGTGGTCCAGGTACGGCTGCGCGACGGAGTCGCCGAGCCGGTGTTCGGCCCGTCCGCGCTGCTGTCCGTGCTCACCCGCGCCGACGGCTACGTGGTTGTGCCCGAACCGGCCACCGGGCTCGACGCCGGCACCGAGGTAAATGTGACGCTGTACCGATGAACAGCCCGTTCGTGTCCGACGTCCCCGCCGCCCAGGCCCACACCGGCTGGCGGGACGCCCGCGCCGCTGCCGGCTGCCCCGCGCGGGTCGAGGTGGTGCGGGTACCTGTCGGCGATGCCGTCGGACGGGTCACCGCCGAACCGGTCTGGGCCCTGCGATCCTCACCCTCGTTCGACTCCGCCGGCATGGACGGGATCGCCGTGCGCGCCGCCGACACCGTCGGCGCCGCGGAGACCACCCCGGTCCGGCTCACCGACTTCGAGGTCGTCGACACCGGCGACCCGCTACCCGCCGACTACGACGCCGTGGTCATGCGCGAACACGTCCACCTTGTCGGCGATCACGCCGAGATCTACGCCGCCGTCCCGCCCTACCACCACGTCCGCTCGATCGGCGAGGACATCAGCGCGGCCGAACTGCTGCTACCAGAGGGCCACCGACTGCGGCCCGTCGACATCGCCGCATGCGCGGCGGCCGGTGTGGTCGAGGTGGCCGTGCGGCGTGCGCCGGTCGTGGCGATCATCCCTACCGGCGACGAGATCCGCCCCGTCGGCGCCACCCTGGCGCCGGGCGACATCCCTGACACCAACTCGCTCATGCTCGCCGCCCAGGCCCGCGAGGTGGGCAGCGAGACCCACGTCACCGAGATCGTCCCCGACGACCCGGACGTCATCACTGCCGCGGTCAGGTCGGCGGCCGCTGCGGCCGACCTGGTTCTGTTGATCGCCGGCTCCAGCGCCGGCCGCGACGACTACACCGCCCGCGTTGTCGCCGGCGCCGGCACGCTCGCCGTCCACGGCGTCGCCGTCCGCCCCGGCCACCCGGTCGTGCTCGGCGTCGTTGACCGGACCCCCGTGATCGGCGTACCCGGTTACCCGGTGTCCGCCGCGCTCACCTTCGACATCTTCGCCGCCCCGCTGCTCGCCGAACTCGAAGGCGCCGCCCCGCGTGAACGCCCGTCGACCACAGCACACCTCGCGCGGAAACTCCCGTCAGCCATCGGCATGGACGATTGGGTCCGCGTCCGGCTCGGCCGGGTCCGCGACCGTGTGGTCGCCACCCCGCTGCCGCGCGGTGCGGGCGTACTCACCTCCCTGGTACGGGCCGACGGGCTGCTTGTCGTGCCGTCCGGCGTAGAGGGGCACCACGCCGGCGATGAGGTGCGGGTCGAGCTGCTGCGCGGCCTCGGCGAGATCGACCGCACCATCGTCGCGATCGGCTCGCACGACCTCGTGCTCGATCTGGCCGCCTCCGCCTTGCGCGCGGAAGACCCGCTGATCACCCTCGCCTCGTCGAACGTCGGCTCCCTCGGCGGTCTGGTCGCCCTGCGCGACGGGCTGTGCCACATCGCGGGTTCCCACCTGCTCGACCCGGCTACCGGCGACTACACCCTCCCCTATGTGGACAGGCTGCTCGGGGCCGACGTCGCCGTGATCCGCCTCGTCCACCGCGACCAAGGCCTGATCGTCGCCCCGGGTAACCCGTACGAGTTGGCGAAGATCGACGACCTCACCCGGCCCGGCTTGCGCTACGTCAACCGCCAGCGTGGTGCGGGCACCCGTGCCCTCCTCGACCACGAACTGGCGCGGCGCGGCATGGCCTCAGCCGACCTCACCGGCTACACCCGCGAGGAGCATACCCACCTGGCCGTGGCCGCCGCCGTGTCGGCCGGCCGAGCCGACGCCGGACTCGGCATCCTGGCCGCCGCCCAGGCCTTCGGCCTCGACTTCGTCCCCGTCGCGCAGGAGCCCTACGACCTCGTCCTGCGGACCGACAGCCTCACCGACGACCGGCTCGTTCCCTTGTGGGACCTGCTCGACCGCACCGACTTCCGCGACGAGGTCGAAGCCCTCGGCGGCTACTCGTGCGCCGAGACCGGCAGAAGAATCCGCTGACTAAGACGAGCCGAAGTCGGGGATGGTGAGCGACCCGTCCGCGGCGAGCGGGAACCCGGGGTTGTGTGCGATCTCCCAGGCGTGGCCGTCCGGGTCGAGAAAGGCGCCCGAGTAGAAGCCGACGGCGTTGGTGGTCGCCGGGCTGGTAATGGTGGCTCCGGCTCGTTCCGCGGCGGCGAGCAGCTCGTCGACCTCGGCGTCGGAGCGTACGTTGTGCGCCAAGGCGATCCCGCCGAAGCCGTCCGCAGCCCCGTCCGTCAGCCCGCAGTCCCGCGCGAGTTTGTCGCGGCCCCACAAGACCAGGGCCAGACCGCCCGCCTGGAAGAAGACGGTCTCTTCGACCTCTTGTCCCCGCCAGCCCAGGGCTTCGTAGAAGGCCCGGGCGCGCGCTACGTCGGAAACCCCCAGCGTGACCAGGCTGATGCGCTGTTCCATGCGGCGACCTTAGCGCCCCCCTCGAACAGTCAGAGGTTCCCGCTGCCACCATCCCGCAGCGCTCCCGGCGGCGGGGGAATGCCGGTTATCCAGCGAGGATTCGTAGCGTGGCGTGCGGGAGCGTCGCGTGGACAGCTGCGCCGGTGCGCAGGCTCAGTCGGTCTATCTCCCGGTGCAGGAGGAGGGCGGTGACCGGGGGAGTGGAGGCGAGGGTGACGCGGGCCAGCGGCCTGGTGGGTGTGATCTGTTCGACCCGGGCGGTGAGCTCGATGCCGGCCGGCTCGTCCGGCGGGTGTGGTCGCAGGAGTACGTCTTCGGGCCGGTAGTACACGCGCACGGCTTCGGACGGACCCGGCCGGCTCGTATCCCGCCAGTTGAGGTCGCCCAACTGGATGGTGGAGTGCCTGGCGGTCCCGGCTCCGAGCTCGGTCCAGCCGACCTGGCGGGCGACGGTGTGGTCGGCCGGTCTGTCGACGACGTGTTGGGTGGGTCCTGTCTGGCGGAGTGCGCCGTGGGCGACGACGGCGAGGTGGTCGCCGAGGGTCAGTGCCTCGTCACGGTCATGGGTGACGTGGATGGTGGGGATCCGCAGGCCGGAGAGGAGTTCTTGGAGAAGGGCGCGTATTTCTTCGCGGGTCGGCGGGTCGAGCGCGGAAAGCGGCTCATCGAGGAGGAGGAGGTCGGGGCGGGTGGCCAACGCGCGGGCGAGGGCGGCGCGTTGGCGTTCGCCGCCGCTGAGTGAACGCGGGGAGCGGTCGGCGAGGTGGGTGATCCCGAGCCGGTCGAGCAGAGCGTCGGCGGCGTCGGCGGATGCTTGAGCCCGGGTGCGCGGCCCGAACCTGACGTTCTCCCGTACCGACAGGTGCGGGAAAAGCGCGCCGCCCTGGAAGACCATGCCGATTCGGCGCCGCTCTGGCGGGAGGCGGGTCACGTCCTCCCCGCCGAGGAGTATCCGCCCGGAACGGTGGGGACGCAGCCCGGCGATGACCTCGAGGAGCGTGGTCTTCCCTGCGCCGGAAGGGCCGAGCACGACCAGGACCCGGCCGGCGGATACGTCGAAGCTCATCGGGCCGAGGTCGAACGTACCGGCTCGTGCCGCCAGGTCACGGAGGCTCAGGCCCCGGCCCGGTGCCTGGTCAGTTGTAGGCACCGTCGAACCGGGTGAGCAATCGGCCGGAGGCGAGCGTGCGGAGTACCAGGAAAGTGGCCAGGCAGACGATCAACAGGACCACGGCGACCGATGTCGATTGGGTCAGACCGGACTGCAGGAACAGATTGTAGATCTCGACCGGGGCGGTGGCGGGGTAGTAGGCGATGATCACGACGGCGCCGAACTCGCTGATCGAGCGCGCGTACACCAGCACGGCGCCGGTCAGCACGCCGCGCAGCGCGAGCGGCAGCGTGATCCGGCGGAACGCGTGCCACGGGGTGGCCCCCAGACCGCGGGCCGCGCGTTCCAGCCGCGGGTCGATGGCCTCGATCGCCACGCGGACGCTGTTGACGGCGAACGGGGCGCTGACGAACAGCATCGCGGTCACTATTCCCCATTGCGACCCGAAGAAGGAAACGCCGACGTGACCGGCGGCCCCGCCGACCCATCCGGTGCGGCCGAACAGGAACAGCAGCGCGATCCCGGCCACGGTGTGCGGCACGACCAGCGGGAGGTCCACAACGGCCTGTACGACACCGCGGCCGGGAAAGCGTCGGCGGGCCAGCAGCCAGGCGAGCGGAACGCCCAACAATGTGGCGATCACGGCGGTGATCGCCGCCGCCCGCATGCTCAGCAGGGTCGCGTCGCGGACCTCGGCCATGGCGACGGCCTGGCGCAGGTCGGCCACCGACGCCGTCGTCGCCAGCCGCAGGATCGGCAGCGTGATGAACGCCAGGAGCAGACCACCGAGCAGCCACATGACGGCTGTGAACCAGATCACCGGTCGACCACTGGACGGCCGGCCCCGAGCACCTGCCATCAGCGCCCGAGTCATCCGCCCGTGCCGGGCCATTGCTGGGTGAACGGTCTCAGCGAGGCGGGCAGTTTGCCCTGGTCGCTGGCCAGGGCGGGCGACCTGACGATGAACCCGTTGCTCTTCATGATCGCTTGGCCCTGCGGGCCGAGCACGAAGGCAATGAACTTCTGGCCGAGGGCCACGTTCGGGGCCGTACGCGGGACGGTCAGGGCGTAGATGATCGGCTTAGCGGTCAACGTGCCAAGCGACCCGGCCTTGACCGCCACCTTGCCGTAGGTCGCGGCCAGCGCCGGGTCGGACAGGTTGAGCTGGCTGGGCAGCGCGACGTAACGCAGATGGTGCTGCAGCGCGTCGGACCGGTAGATGGCCAGGTAGTCGATCTGGCCGGACTGCAGGGCCGCCAGCAAGGAGGTTTCAGTCCCCACGACAGTGGAGTCCGGCGAGTTCCTCAGCACCGACGCCGACAGGGTGGGGTCGTGGTAGTAGCCCTGCGCGAGCTGGAGCATCTGCAGGGTCTGGTAGCCGGACGGGTCCGTCGCCGGGTTGGACCGGCCGATCCGTACGCCGGGCTGGGCCAGCACCTTGTACCAGTTGGCGGCGGTCAGCTGCCCGGCGCCCTTGCTGTGATCGGTGTAGGCGAAGGTGATCTGGTTCGAGGCGAACCCGGTGTACCACGTCGCATACGGCTTGGCGCCGGTGAACATCAGCTTGGGGATCAGCGAGTAGTCCGCGACGCCAAGCACGTCGGCCGGCTGGCCGAGCTCGGTGATGTTCTTGGTCATGGTGCCGCTCCCACCGAACTGCGAGCGGACGGTCAGTCCGGGATTCTGCTTCTTGAAGGCCTGTAGCTCCGCCGCGAACGGGCGCGCCAGCGTTCCGGCGCCGAACACGATCAGCGTGCCACCGCTCGCCTTGCCGCCGCTCGCTTTGCCGCTGCCGCAGCCCGTCGCCGCCGCGAGCAGGAGCCCCGCCGCCACAGCCAGCGAACCCCGACGGAATCTGAGGCCCAATCCTCTGTCTCCTTCTGGACTGGTGCAGAACGGGCCAGAGCCTAACAGGAACGGAAGTCGGCGAGAACAGCCAGAGACCCGCGAGATCAAGGGCGCGCCTACCCAACCGGAGACCCTGCCGGTTAGAGTCCGGCAACGTGACGACATATGTTCAGGTCAGCGACGGCATCGCCCGCGATATCGCCGCTGGCGTGCTGCGACCTGGGCAAGAACTACCCAGCGTCCGCGAGGCGGCACAGCGACACAACACCACGAGCTCGACCATCGGCCGCGCCTACCGCCACCTCGCCGACGCCGGTGTCATCGACGTCGCCAACCGCCGCCGCTCCCGAGTCGCCATAGACGGCGTCGCCGCCGCGCAGCACCTGCTCGACGGCCGTCCCGCCCTGCGCCTGGCCGGCAGCGACGACCCAGGCCTCGACATCGTGCTGCGCCACACCGAGCCCGGCATCCTCACCTCAGGCGCCCGCGGCAGCTTCCACGGCCTCACCGGACTGTGGCGCGGCACCGCCGACGCCGCGGCGGTCCACCTGCGGCACCAATCCGGTACCAGCAACAGCCCGTATGCCCGCGCCCTGCTGCGCGGCCGGGAACCCTCGATCATCCACCTCTGGCGCCGCGAACAAGGGCTGCTCACACCCCGCGGCAATCCCCACCACATCGCCGGCCCCGGCGACCTGCGCTCCCTGCGCGTCGCGCAGCGCCCGCCCGGCACCGGCACCCGTGTGCTCCTGGATCGGTTCCTCGTCGACGCGGGAATCCCGCCCCCCACCGTCACCGGACCGAACACCGCCTCCCACCTCGAAGTCGCCATATCGATCGCCTGCGGCCAAGCCGACACGGGCCTCGCGGTACGCGCGGCCGCGACCGCCCTCGATCTCGACTTCATCCCCCTCACCTGGGAAGACTTCGACATCATCCTCACCCGTAAGGCGCTCCCCGCCGCCGAACCGCTCATCGCCGCGCTACGCGACCCCACCCTGCGGTCGACGATCCACGCACTCGGCGGCTACGACACCTCTCGAAGCGGCGCCGTGGAACACCTCGCCTAGACGGTGTGTCCCAAAGTCCCGCTGTCCCGCTGCGCGTCGCCGCTCGCGACGGACGGGGCCTTAGAGATCCACCCTGGCCCCCGGCTCGCACGCGGGCGAGGCCGCTTTGACGAATGCGAACCGCGCTCTTGCGGGTACCGCCTCGACGGTCTCATCGCCACGCCCGGCGGACTGGTCGCCATCCTCCACGACGCGAAACCCGAAGACCGCCACAACGTCTACGACCAACTCGGCATCCGGTGACCTACCATCCCGAGAAAAGCGAGATCCGGGTCGAGGCAACCCTCCACCCGGATCTTCTGGTCGCACCCCATGACCCAAAATTTGGGGTAACGGTCAGTGACCGAGGCCGGACTAGTACCGTTTGCCCAAGTTCTATCGCTCTATCCGAAACATTGCCATTGCCGCCGAGCGCTTAACTTTATCCGGCCGCGATCATGCTAGTCGAGGGTCGGCCGTACAGACGGCTCCCTGCGATTTCGAACCATTATAACTGCCTAATTTGGCGCTGAGCTGCACGAATGCCGTACGTTCGGTTAAAGTCCGCGACTCAGCCCTGAGGCTCTCGCGGTCGCGTGATCTTTGGGTACCTCACCCGTTGCTGGAGGCGTTCGGTGGTCGTGTTGGCCCTGATGGTGGAGCAGTGCCATCGGCGTCGCGTCCGCGGCGACCCAGTTGGAGCCGAGTAGGCAAGCGACGAGACCGACACCGAATCTGATTATCAGATATCATCGTGTCATGAGGACGATGACCGCGACCGAAGCCTCCCGGAACTTCTCCGACCTGCTTGATGCGATCGAGCACGGCGAAACCGTCACCATCACCCGCGGCAACCACCCGGTAGCAGAGATCAGCCCGCCCCGGCGGCGCACCGGCGCCGACCTACGCGCCGCGCTAGACGGCATCGCGCCACCCGACGACCGCTTCGTCGCAGACATCGATAACGCGCTGGCCCTGCTCACCACCGAGGAGACCGACCCATGGGCCGACGCCTGATCCTCGACACCAACATCCTCATCGCCTACGAACGTGGCACCGTCGACCGAACTGCTCTCGACGACGACGAACTCGCCATCGCCGCGGTGACCGTCGCCGAATACCGCGTGGGAATCGAGTTGGCCGACTCCGCCGCGCGGGCCGCGGACCGCTCCCGTGCGCTCGCCGCGATCACCTCAGTAGTCGAGGTACTCGACTACACCGACACCACCGCCGCCCACCACGCACGCCTGATCGCCCACACGCGGCGAACCGGAACCCCCCGCGGAGCGCACGACCTGATCATCGCCGCACACGCGGCACAAACCGGCCGGGCAATCCTCAGCCGCGACGCCAAGGCCCGCTTCGCCGACCTGCCGACAGTAATCGCCATCGAAGCGTAGCTACCTCGTTAAGAGTCGTGCCCGGGGACGTATGGCCCGGTGCGGGCGGCCAACGCGCCGCCATGCATCCAATTGCCCGAACAACTTGCCCGAACAACACCGAAAGCCAACCGCCCGCCGGGGGAGCCGTCACTCACTCGAAGCGAGCCGAAGACTGGTTGGCGAGTTCGCTGTTGTCGGTGAGCCACGCGAGGTCCGTCACGGCGCGGCGCCGTGCCCGTCGCTCCTTCTCGAAGAGTTCGCCGGTCTTGGTCAGGACCAGGGTGTACGGGCTGCCAGTCCGCTTGGTCTCGTGACGGACGGGCAGTTCGGCCGTGTCGATCCGGGTGTGGATGTGCCGCCGTTTTTCCTTGGCGATCGGCCATTCGTAGGATCGGCGGGATCTGCTGGTGAGGAACTCGCGTAGCGTGCCGCACAGTTCGCAGTCGCAGCCGTGCGGCAAGGGGATCGACCAGTCGTCTTCGTCGCGCTGGGGACGAGCGATGATCTTGCTGAGCCGCTCCGCGCAGTCCCGAGCGAGCATGTCTAGGCCCGAGGCTCGCTGTTTGTCTTGCGAGAGCCCCGTGGACGTTCTGAGGGCGCCGATGAGGCAGGCGAGCACGTTGTCGCCGTGTTCGCGAAGGGCATCGAGGATCACGTCCCGCAACGTGGTTTCGCCGATGACGGCGATGGCTTCGAGCATGCGGGCAAGTGGCTTGCCGAGCAGATCGAGTTGTTCCTCACGCTGCTTGGCCGGCGACTGGTCAACCCAGAGACGGATCTCGTCGCCGAGCCAGCGCCAGGAGGCGGCCAGGAGGCGGCGGGCGGCTGCCGCGCCGGGCGCACCGGTATCGAGCAGCGCATCGCATAGCAGGGGCAGCGACCCGATCCAGCCCAGCCGATCCGCGTCACCCTGGTATGCCCATGACCGCCCGGATCCCAGCCAGCCGTCGATGATGGTATTGGTCCATGGTTCGCCGTAACGGGCGAGGAGGTCCGCTGCAGCGGTCGCATGCTCGGGCGCGAGTGACTCGATCTGGAACGGACGGAGTAGCAGGGCGGCGGCCACGGGATCGTCCAGGCTGTTGGCAACGTTGAGCGCGGTGGCCAAGAGCGGCGGCCTGGCGCCCGCGGTGCTGTCCCAGAACGGGGCGAGGGACTTCGCCGCGGCCCGGGCGCCGGTCAGGTCGCCGGCGTTGATGCGGTCTCGCAGCTCATGGAGCGCCCACGATGCCGACGCCTCGGCCCGAGCCGCGAACGCCCGCTCCAGTGGCCACACGACCACGGCGGCCCGGCGGTACCAGCGGTCCATGGTGTTGCCGTAGTTGCCCATGTAGCCCTCGTATTCGGACTGGCAGGGCTCAAGTTCCGCAGACGGGGTCGTCGCGCACACCTCGGAGTCCGGGAGGTGCAAAGAGATCGACTCGCCGCCCTTGCCGGACGGGCCGGTCCACCAGCCGAGGCTGATGTCAGAGTCGATCAGCTCGGTGAGCTCGTAGTCGTCCGGATCGGAGTCGTCTTCGTCGTAGTAGCCGTAGTCGTCGGATGGGTCGCAATCCCAGGTTTCCTTGACTTCGGCGAGCGCCAGCACCGCCTCGCAGTCGGCTTGATCCGCGGCGGCTCGCAGCAGCACCGCCCGCTGCGTGTCGGCGCCCTTGAGCCGGTTCCAGCTCAGGCCGCGCTCGGTGTACTCGTGGTCGAGGAGGTACACAAGACGGTTCGGGGGATCGAGGTCGCCGGTGCCGTAACGTTTCGCCACCCTGGTCGTGAAGTGCTCGGTGAGGCAGCGTGCCAGTTCGGCGGCCGGCTGGCCTGCGGCTGGCTCGGTCCCGTCGCTGTGCATGAGCAGGTTGAA